>NZ_JBITFD010000002.1:240977-653989 GCF_044455765.1 Micromonospora sp. NPDC051141 | reverse complement strand
GCGGCCAGATCTTGCATGAGTCACTCGTCGATCACCGACGTCGAACCCTACCGATACCAATCCCTCCCAGAACCGGCTCACCTATAGAAGCGTCGCTGCGGGGCGGACCCCGGGCGCGCGGCTGGTTCGGCGGATACGCTTGCCGGCCATGACGTACCCCTGGCTCGACGCCCCGGCCGCGGACATCGCGGACACCGCGCGGACCCTGCTCGGCTGGACCGTGTCGGCGAACGGCGTCCGCGTACGGCTGACCGAGGTCGAGGCGTACGCCGGCACCGGTGAGGATCCGGCGTCGCACGCCCACCGGGGGCCGACCCCACGCAACCGTGTCATGTTCGGCCCGGCCGGGCAGGTGTACGTGTACTTCGTGTTCGGCATGCACTGGTGCGCGAACATCGTCTGCGGTCGCGACGGCGAGGCGGCGGCCGTGCTGCTGCGCGCCGGCGCGGTGGTCGACGGCGTCGACACGGCCCGCGAGCGGCGGCCCCGCGCCTCGGACCGGGACCTGGCCCGGGGCCCGGCCCGGCTGGTGACCGCGCTGGGCCTCGGCCGGGACGCCAACGGCACCAGCGCGGTCGACGGCACCGGGCCGCTGCTGCTGGCCCCGCCGGAGAACCCGGTCGACCCGGCGCGGATCGTCGCCGGCCCCCGGGTCGGCGTGGCCGCCGCACACGACCTGCCGTGGCGGTTCTGGCTGGCCGACGAGCCGAGCGTCAGCGTCTACCGCCGGCACACCCCACGCCGCCGCCACCCGGCGACCCCGTAACACCCCACCCCACCCCACCGCACCGCCTCACCCCACCCTCGCCCCCACCCCGTTGATCAAGGAGTTTGCGTCCGGCGGACGCCGCACGGCGACGCGAACTCCTTGATCGACCGGGGTTCGGGTGGGGCCGGTGGGTGGTTTTCGCAACCTGTGGCGCTCCGGGCGCGTCTGAAGCCGGGAGGGCATGGTGTGTTGTATGAATGGCTTTCAACGGGATGTTGACAACAGGCCATTCTTGGGTGTGGGATGGACGGCATGGTCACCGTGGACAACGACCCGTTCACCGCCCCGGATGCTGCCCAGGCCCGGGCCCACCGCAACTACGCGGCGCTGCTGCGGATCGCCGAACGGCACGCCGGCACGAACGCCCGCCGCCGGCGCTACGCGCACCCCGACGTGCCGGACGCCTACGAGGCGGCCACGCTGGTGATGGCGCTGGCCGGCGGCGCGGGGCGGGACGCCGGCGAGGAACCGGTCGACCAGGCCGACCTGATGGCCGCGCTGACCCTGATCCCGCACGTGCGGGCCGAGGTGGACGTGTTGGAGGCCGGCCTGTTGCAGGTGGCCCGCGGCCGGGGCATGACCTGGCAGGCGATCGCGTTCGGGCTGGGGCTGGGCAGCGCCCAGGCGGCCCGGCAGCGCTACGAGCGGCTCACCGTCCGCACCGGCACCGGCGACTGATTCCGCGCGCTGTCACAGCTTCGGGCGAGACTGTGCCGGACGACGACGGCACGGGAGGACGCGATGACGCGCGACGAGATGCTGGCCTACTGCCTGGCCAAGCCGGGAGCCTGGCTCGACCGGCCGTGGGAGGCCGACGAGGTGGTGAAGGTGGGCAGCCGGATCTTCGCGTTCCTCGGCTCGCCCGACGGTGCGGCCCGGCTCGGGGTGAAGTGCGGGCCGTCCCGGGAGGTGGCCGACGAGTGGCTGCACCGGTTCCCGGCCGACGCCCGGCCCTCGCCCTACATCGGCCGGTCCGGGTGGAACACGTTACGGCTGGACGGCGGCATCCCCGACGACGAGCTGATCGAGGCGGCCGACGGGTCGTACGACGCGGTGGTGGCCAAGCTGCCGAAGCGGGAGCGGCCGACGGCCTGAGCCCCGCGCGGTGGCCGAACCACCACGCGGGGCGTACCGGTCAGCGGGGCACGACCTGCTCGGCCGCCCAGTCGCGCCAGCCGGCCAGCTTGTCGGCGGCGGTGGCGAGTTGGTCGGCGACCGGCCCGGGGCCGGTGGAGCCGGCGGTGGTGCGGGCGGCGAGCGCCGAACGCACCGAGAGCACGTCACGCACCGAGGGGTCCAGGTGCTCGCTCACCGCGGTCAGGTCGGCGTCGGAGACCTCGTCCAGCGCGCAGTCCCGGGCCGCGCAGAGCGCCACCAGCCTCCCGGTGATCTCGTGCGCGTCGCGGAACGGCACGTGCCGGCGGACCAGCCAGTCGGCGACCTCGGTGGCCAGCGAGAAGCCCGACGGCGCGGTGGCCACGAGCCGGTCCACCCGGACCGTCATCGTGGAGATCATCCCGGCCAGCGCGGGCAGCAGCAGCTCCAGCGTGTCGACCGCGTCGAACGCCGGCTCCTTGTCCTCCTGCATGTCCCGGTCGTAGGTCATCGGCAGGCCCTTGAGCATGGTGAGCACGCTCATCAGGCCGCCGACCAGCCGGCCGGACTTGCCCCGGGCCAGCTCGGCGATGTCCGCGTTCTTCTTCTGCGGCATGATCGACGAGCCGGTGGCGAACGAGTCGTCCAGCTCGACCCAGCCGAACTCCTGCGACGTCCAGAGCACCACCTCCTCGCCGAGGCGGGACAGGTGCACGCCGACCATCGCGGTGCCGAAGAGGAACTCGGCCACGAAGTCCCGGTCCCCGACCGCGTCCATCGAGTTGGCGAACGAGGTGCGGAAACCCAGCTCCTTGGCGACCGCCATCGGGTCCAGCGGCAGCCCGGAGCCGGCCAGCGCGCCGGCGCCGAGCGGGCTGACCGCGGCCCGCTCGTCCCAGTCGCGCAGCCGGTCCAGGTCCCGCAGCAGCGGCTGCACGTGGGCGAGCAGCCAGTGCCCGAACGTCACCGGCTGGGCGTGCTGGAGGTGCGTCATGCCGGGAGCGGCGGTGTCCACGTGCCGCTCCGCCTGCTCGACCAGCGCCTCGGCCAACTCGACCAGCCGGGCGGCCACCCCACGGGCGTGGTCGCGCAGATAGAGCCGCAGGTCGGTGGCGACCTGGTCGTTGCGGGAGCGGCCGGCGCGCAGCTTGCCGCCGAGGCTGCCCAGCCGCTCCAGCAGGCCGCGCTCCAGGGCGGTGTGCACGTCCTCGTCGTCCACGGTGGGGCGGAACGCCCCGGAGGCGCAGGCCGCCTCCAGGTCGTCCAGCGCGGCCAGCATCCGCCCCAACTCGTCCGGGTCGAGCAACCCGGCGCCCGCGAGGACCCGGGCGTGCGCCCGGGAACCGGCGATGTCGTACGGGGCGAGGCGCCAGTCGAACTGGACACTCACCGACAGCCGCGCGAGCGCCTCGGCGGGTCCGCCGGCGAACCGGCCTCCCCAGAGGCTCGTCCGGTTGGCGGCGGCGCTGTTCTCGGTCAGGCTCTTGTCGTCCACGTCTTCCATTCTGGTGGTCACGATCGCGCCCCGTCCCACCGGGCGTCCCGTGCGGCGGCCATCGCGCTGGGCAGCCCCCACAGCCGCACGAAGCCCGTCGCGAGCGACTGGTCGAACGTGTCGCCGGTGTCGTAGGTGGCCAGGCCGAAGTCGTAGAGGCCGACCTCGGAGCGCCGGCCGGTCACCACCGCCCGGCCACCGTGCAACGTCAGCCGCACCTCGCCGCTGACGTGCCGCTGGGTCTCCTCGACGAACGCGTCGAGCGCCCGCCTGAGCGGGGAGAACCAGAGTCCGTCGTAGACCAGTTCGCCCCAGCGCCTGTCGACACCGCGCTTGAACCGGGCCAGGTCCCGTTCGACGGTGACCGCCTCCAGCTCCTGGTGCGCGGTGATCAGGGCGATCGCGCCGGGCGCCTCGTACACCTCGCGGCTCTTGATGCCGACCAGCCGGTCCTCGACCATGTCGAGCCGCCCCACGCCCTGCGCGCCCGCGCGGCGGTTCAGTTCCCGGATCGCCTGGTACGGGGTGACCGTCTCGCCGTCGAGGGCGACCGGGACGCCGGCGTCGAACGTGATCACCACCTCGTCGGCGTCGCGTTCCTCGGCCGGGTCGGCGGTGTACGCGTACAGGTTCTCGACCGGCGCGTGCCAGATGTCCTCCAGGAAGCCGGTCTCCACGGCCCGGCCCCACAGGTTCTGGTCGATCGAGTACGGGGACCGGGCGGTGACGTCGATCGGCAGCCCCTTCTCCTCGGCGAACGCGATCGCCTTGTCCCGGGTCCAGGCGTAGTCCCGGGCCGGCGCGACGACCTTCAGATCGGGGGCGAGCGCGTGCAGGCCGACCTCGAACCGGACCTGGTCGTTGCCCTTGCCGGTGCAGCCGTGCGACACGATCGTGCCGCCGTGCCGGCGCGCGGCGGCCACCAGGTGCCTGACGATCAGCGGCCGGGACAGCGCGGAGACCAGCGGGTAGCGGTCCATGTAGAGCGCGTTGGCCCGCACGGCCGGCAGGCAGTAATCGGCGGCGAACTCGTCACGCGCGTCGACCACCTCGGACTCGGCGGCGCCGCAGTCCAGCGCGCGCTGCCGGATGACGTCCATGTCCTCCCCGCCCTGGCCGACGTCGACCGCGACCGCGATCACCTCGGCGCCGGTCTGCTCGGCCAGGTACGGGATGGCGACGGAGGTGTCGAGACCCCCGGAGTACGCCAGGACGACCCGCTCGGTCATGGTGCGGTGTTCCCTTCCACGGTCTCGTCCCGGCGGGCCCACGCGGCGAGCCGGTCGCCCAGCGCGGCGCCGCCGTCGGCCTCGCGGGCCACCACGAGGATGGTGTCGTCGCCGGCGATGGTGCCGACGATCTCGGACAGGCCGGCCCGGTCCAACGCGCTGGCCAGGTAGTGCGCGGCACCCGGCGGGGTGCGCAGCACGGCGATGTTGCCGCTGGCGTCGACGCCGTTGAGCAGCTCACGCAGCAGCCGCACCAGCCGGGCGGGCGCCCCCTCGGCCTCGCGCAGCGGCCGGTGGCCGTCCTCGGGAATCAGGTAGACCCCCCGCCCGTCGCCGCCACGCGCGGTCACCGCGCCCAGTTCCTTCAGGTCACGGGAGAGCGTGGCCTGGGTGACCTGGATGCCGTCGCCGGCGAGCAGGTCGGCCAGCTCGGTCTGCGAGTGGACGGCGCCGTCGCGGATCAGCTCCACGATGCGGGCGTGGCGGGCGGCGCGGGTCAGCGGGGCGGTCATGTGGATGCCTCCAGGAGAAAGGTCAGCAGCGCCTTCTGGGCGTGCAGGCGATTCTCCGCCTGGTCGAACACCGCGCTGCGCGGCCCGTCGAGCACGTCGTCGGTGATCTCCTCGCCCCGGTGGGCGGGCAGACAGTGCAGCACGATCACGTCCGCCGCGGCGTGGTCGAGCAGGGCGTCGCTCACCTGGTACGGCCGGAACGGGGTGACCCGGTCCTGCCCGTCGGCCTCCTGACCCATCGACGTCCAGGTGTCGGTGGCGACCACGTGCGCCCCGCGTACCGCCTCGACCGGGTCGGTGAGCACGTCGACCGAGCCGCCGGTGCCGGCGGCGATCTTCTCGGCGCGGGCCACGATCTCCGGGTCCGGCTGGAAGCCGCCCGGGCCGGCGACCCGCACGTGCATCCCGGCGGTCGCGCCGGCCAGCAGGTACGAGTGGGCCATGTTGTTCGCCGCGTCGCCGACGTACGCCAGGATCCGCCCGGCGGTGGCGCCGAACCGCTCCCGCACGGTGAGCAGGTCGGCCAGCAGCTGGCAGGGGTGGAACGTGTCGGTGAGCGCGTTGACCACCGGCACGGTGGCGTGCGCCGCGACCTCGGCGATGCGGTCGTCGCCGTGGGTACGCAGCACGATCGCGGCGACGTAGCGGGACAGCACCCGGCCGGCGTCGCCGAGCGTCTCGCCCCGGCCGAAGTGGGTGACCTGGGTGTCCACCACGAGGGGATGCCCGCCCAGCTCGGCGATGCCGACGTCGAACGAGATCCGGGTACGCAGGCTCTGCTTGTCGAACAGCACCGCCACCGATCGGGGACCGGCCAGCGGCCGGTGGGTGTAGCGGTCGGTCTTCATCCGGGCGGCGAGGTCCAGCACGGCGGCCTGCTCGGCCGGCGTGAGGTCGTCGTCGCGCAGGAAGTGGCGGATCATGCGGGGGCCTCCGTGCGGCTGGCGGGGGTGGGCGCGGAGACGGTTGCCGCCTCGGCGGGGACGGTCGCGGTCGCCTCGGCGGGGTGCGCCGCCTCGGCGGGGACGGTCGCGGTCATCCCGGCGGGGACGGTCGTGTCTGCGGGGACGGCGTCGAGCGCGGCGGGGAGCGCGGCGAGGAACGCGTCGGCCTGCTCGGCGGTGAGAATCAGCGGCGGGGCGAGCCGGACCACGCCCGGCTGTACCGGGTTGACCAGGAAACCGGCCTCCCGCAGCGCGGTCGACACCGCGCCGGCCACCGGCCGGTCGAACACGACGCCGAGCAACAGGCCGGCGCCGCGCACCTCGCGTACCAGCGGGTGTCCGAGCGCCTCGACGCCGCGCCGCAGCCGCTCACCGATGCGCGTGACGTGGTCGAGCAGCCCCTCGTTGGCGATCGTGGCGATCACCGCGAGCGCGGCGGCGCAACTGACCGGGTTGCCGCCGAACGTGGTGCCGTGCGAGCCCGGGGTGAGCAGGTCGGCGGCCGGGCCGAAGGCCAGGCAGGCGCCGAGCGGCAGGCCGCCGCCGAGCCCCTTGGCCAGCGTGACCACGTCCGGCTCGACGCCCTCGGCCTGGTGGGCGAACCAGTGCCCGGTGCGGCCGACGCCGGTCTGCACCTCGTCGAGCACCAGCAACGTGCCGTGCGCGGCGGTGATCCGCCGGGCCGCGGTGAGGTAGCCGGGCGGCGGCACGACCACGCCGTTCTCGCCCTGGATCGGCTCGACGATCACCATCGCGGTGGCGTCGGTGACCGCCTCGGCGAGCGCGTCGGCGTCGCCGTACGGCACGTGGGTGACGTCGCCGGGCAGCGGGCGGAACGGGTCGGCCTTGGCCGGCTGGCCGGTGAGCGCCAGCGCGCCCATGGTCCGGCCGTGGAAACCGCCGTGGGTGGCCACCACGTGCCGTCGCCCGGTGAGCCGGGAGAGCTTGAACGCGGCCTCGTTCGCCTCCGCGCCGGAGTTGGCGAGGAAGACCCGGCCGGGTCGGCCGGCCAGCGCCAGCAGCAGTTCGGCGAGCGCGACCGGCGGCTCGGCGACGAACAGGTTCGACACGTGGCCGAGCGTGGCGACCTGCTTCGACACGGCGGCCACCACCGCCGGGTGGGCGTGGCCGAGCGCGTTGACCGCGATGCCGCCGAGCAGGTCGACGTACTCCCGGCCGGTCTCGTCGACCACGACGGCGCCGGCGCCCGAGACGAGCGCCAGCGGCGGCGTGCCGTAGTTGTCCATCATGGTCGCGCCCCAGCGCCGCACCAGCGTGCTCATGAACCGACCGTGCCTTCCCTGTTGGCGACTGCGGGGCCCGCAAGCTCGCTTCCCGCGCTCACGACCATCGTTCCGAACCCTTCCGAGGTGAAGACCTCCAGCAGCGTGGAGTGGGCGACCCGACCGTCGACGACGTGCGCGGCGGGCACTCCCCCGCGCACCGCCCGCAGGCAGGCCTCCATCTTCGGCACCATGCCCGACTCCAGGGACGGCAGCAGCGCCGCCAGGTCGTCCGCGGTGATCTCGCGGACCAGGCTCGTCGTGTCCGGCCAGTCCGCGTAGAGGCCGGCCACGTCGGTGAGGACGACCAGCTTGCGCGCCTTGAGCGCGACCGCGAGCGCGGCGGCGGCGGTGTCCGCGTTGAGGTTGTGCAGCACCCCGTCGACGTCCGGCGCGACAGTGGAGATGACCGGGATCCGGCCGGCCGCGATCAGGTCGGTGACCGCGGAGACGTCCACCGACGCCACGTCGCCGACCTGCCCGACGTCGACCGGTTGCCCGTCCACGTACGCCGGTCGGCGCACCGCCGTGAGCAGCCCGCCGTCCTCGCCGGAGAGCCCGACCGCGAACGGGCCGTGCGCGTTGACCAGCCCGACCAGTTCCCGGCCGACCTGCCCGACGAGCACCATCCGCACCACGTCCATGGCGTCCGGGGTGGTGACCCGCAGGCCGCCCCGGAACTCGCTGGCGATGCCGAGCCGGTCGAGCATGGCGGAGATCTGCGGGCCGCCGCCGTGCACCACGACCGGCTTGAGGCCGGCATACCGGAGGAAGACCATGTCCGCGGCGAACGCCCGCCGCAGCTCGGGATCGGTCATCGCGTGGCCGCCGTACTTGACCACCACGGTGGCGCCGGCGAACCGGGCCAGCCAGGGCAGCGCCTCGATCAGCGTGGCGGCCTTGGCCTGGGCGCGGGTGAGCTCGTCACTCATCATGTGGAGTACGCCGAGTTCTCGTGCACGTACCCGTGCGACAGGTCGTTGGTCCAGATGGTCGCGGCGGCGGCGCCGGCGTGCAGGTCGATGCGGATGGCGACGTCGCGGCCGGCGAGGTCCACCTTGGCCCGGTCCTCGGCGGCGGCGCCGCCCCGGCACACCCAGACGCCGTTGACCGCCACGTCGACCTCGTCCGGTTCGAACGCGGCAGCGGTGGTGCCGACGGCGGCGAGGATCCGGCCCCAGTTCGGGTCGTTGCCGAACAGCGCGGTCTTGACCAGGTTGTTGCGGGCCACCGCGCGCCCCACCTCGACCGCGTCGTCCTCGCCCGCCGCGCCGACCACCTCGATCGCGACCTGCTTGGTGGCGCCCTCGGCGTCGGCGATCAACTGCCGGGCCAGGTCGTGACAGGCGGCGGTCACCGCCTCGGTCAGCTCGGCGAGGCTGGGCTCGATGCCGGAGGCGCCGCTGGCCAGCAGCAGCACGGTGTCGTTGGTGGACATGCAGCCGTCGGAGT
This sequence comes from Micromonospora sp. NPDC051141, assembly GCF_044455765.1. Lineage (NCBI taxonomy): Bacteria > Bacillati > Actinomycetota > Actinomycetes > Micromonosporales > Micromonosporaceae > Micromonospora > Micromonospora sp. NPDC051141. The sequence continues at coordinate 645,210 of NZ_JBITFD010000002.1, read as the reverse complement.
CGACCCGGTCGAAGGTGACCCGGGTGGCGGCCCGCAGCGCGGCGTCCAGCACGTCCGGCCCGGCCACCGCGTCGGTGGTGAGCACGCAGAGCATGGTGGCCATGGCCGGGGCCAGCATGCCGGCGCCCTTGGCCATCCCGCCGACGGTCCAGCCGCTGCCGGGGGCCACCGTGGTCTTCGGCCGGGTGTCGGTGGTCATGATCGCCTCGGCGGCCGGCCGGCCGCCGTCGCGGGACAGGGCGCGCACCGCGTTCCGGACGCCGGGCAGCAGCTTCGGCATCGGCAGCCGCTCGCCGATCAGGCCGGTGGAGCAGACCGCGACCTCGCCGGCGCCGACGATCAGCCGGGCGCTGCTGCCGGTGAGCACGGCGGCGGTGTGCTCGGCGGTGGCGTGGGCGTCCTGGAATCCGGCCGGGCCGGTGCAGGCGTTCGCGCCACCGGAGTTGAGCACGACCGCCCGGACCACGCCGCCGTGCACGACCCGCTGGGTCCAGAGCACCGGGGCGGCCCTCACCCGGTTGGCGGTGAAGACCCCGGCGACGCCGGCGTCCGGTCCGTCGTTGACGACGAGGGCGACGTCGGCGCCGGAGGTCTTGAGGCCGGCGGCGACACCGGAGGCGCGGAAGCCGCGGGGGGTGGTGACGGTCATGGGGCGACTCCGTAGGCGGACAGGCCGGTGGTCTCGGGGAGCCCGGCCATCAGGTTGGCGTTCTGCACGGCCTGACCGGCCGCGCCCTTGCCCAGGTTGTCGATGGCGCTGACCACGACGACCCGTCCCGAGTCGGTGTCCACCGTCGCCTGGAGGTGACAGGAGTTCCCGCCGGCGGTGGCGGCGGTGTGCGGCCACGCCCCCTCGGGCAGCAGGTGCACGAAGGGCGCGTCGGCGTAGGCGTCGGCCAGCACCGCGCGGGGGTCGGCGTCGCCGGTCGGCACCGCGGTGACGGTGGCCAGGATGCCCCGGGGCATCGGGGCCAGCACCGGCGTGAACGACAGCGAGGTCGCGCCGGTGGCCTGCCTGATCTCCGGCACGTGCTGGTGGGCGCCCACCTTGTAGGGGGAGAGGTCGCCCATCACCTCGCTGCCGAGCAGGTGGGCCTTGGCGGCCCGGCCGGCGCCGGAGGTGCCGGAGGCGGCGACCACCACCACGTCGTCGGGGCGTACCGCGCCGGCGGCGATCAGCGGGGCCAGCGCCAGCGTGGTGGCCACCGCGTAGCAGCCGGTGTTGGCGACCCGCCGCGCCGCCGCGATCTCGGCCCGCCGGCCGGGCAGCTCGGGCAGCCCGTAGGTCCAGGCGCCGGCGTGCGCGCCGCCGTAGTAGCGGGCCCAGGCGCCGGCGTCGCGCAGTCGGTGGTCGGCGCCGAGGTCGACCACCATGACCGCGTCGGGCAGCGCCGCGGCGAGCGCCGCCGACTGGCCGTGCGGCAACGCCAGGAAGACCAGGTCCGCGTCGGCCAGGGTGTCCGGCTCGGTCGCCCCGAACACCAGGTCCAGGCCGGCGAGCTGCGGGTGTACGGCGGCGACGGGCTGACCGGCCTGACTGTGCGCGGTGGCGGCGACCAGCTCGAACTCGGGGTGGCCGGCGAGCAGGCGCAGCAGTTCGCCGCCCGCGTACCCACTCGCGCCGGCCACCGCTACTCGAATGCCCATACAAACCTCCGCATGACTATGCAGAAAGGTTAGCAGCCGATCCCCACGCCTGCAAGGTCATGCAGTGTGGCGCATGAAGCTGCATCGACGTGCTTCGCATTGACAGTCGTCCTTGCCCACCGGTGCTGAGAGAGCGCTCTCACGGATCCGTCCCGCCGTGCCGCGTGACCGCCGCACCGTGCCCCCACCCCCCGGGAGTCGCCCTTGCCCACCCGTACGAAAATCCTGCGCGCCCTGCTCGCGCTCCTGGTCACCACCGCCGGCTCGGTCGTCGCGGTCGCTTCGCTGGCCCGGGCGACCGGCCCGGACCTGCTGCCCCTCACCGTCACCAACCACACCGGCCGGGCCGACGCCACCTGGCTCTACGTGCTCGGCACCGACCTCGCCTCCGGCCGGGTCTACTTCGCGTTCGGCGCGAAACTGACGTTCCACCTCACGCCGGTCGGCCTGGTCCAGCCCGCGCCCTGGGCCGGGTTGCGCCCAGCCCGAGGGGCGGCTCGCCCAGCCCGCCCGGCTGGTACGCTCCGACGGCTCGCTCACCGCCGGCGCCGGGCAGACCGACGCGGTACGGCTGGCGGCGGCCGGCGGCAACCACGACGGCGTTCCCACCGCCGCGCTGGTGCTCACCGCCTGCGGGATCAACGCCCGCTACCAGGGCGGCAACATCGACTTCGACCTGTTCGTCGACGCCGGGACCGCGGTCGGCAACGGCGTGCAGGTGCGGATCTCGTACGACCTGACCGGCGACGGCGACACCGACTGGGTGCAGACGTACCACTACCTCGCCACCGACCCGGTGCCCGGCTGGGAGCACTACCGCCCGGCCCAGGGCGTGCGCACCACCTCGGGCACACCCGGCGACCTGGTGCGGGGCAGCGTACGCGTCGAGGTCTGGAACGCCATCGGGGCGGCCACGACCAGCCTCGGGACCGGCGACCTCTCCCGGATCGTGCTGCCGTACGCGGGCTGAGCCGCGGTGGTGCGGGTGTGAAGAGGGGCCCACGCCTCTACCGTAGGCGTTGAGCGGGGGCCCCTCCTTACCCTTCAGGCGCCGCGGAGGGTGGCGCCGAAGCGCTGCGCGGCGAGCGCCACCGCGGCGTCCCGGGCGGCCACCGCCTCCTCACCGGCGAGGGTGCGGTCCGGGGCGCGGAACGTCAGCTTGTACGCCAACGACTTCCGCCCGGCGCCGAGCTGCGCCGAGGCGTAGACGTCGAAGAGCCGGACGTCCTCCAGCAGCGCGCCGGCGCCCTCGACCAGCGCCGCCCGGACCTCGGCCGCCGGCACCGCCTCGTCCACCACCAGCGCCACGTCGATCAGCGCCGGTGGGAACGTGGAGATGGCCGGCCCGGCCACCAGCGGCGCGGCGGGCAGCGCGTCCAGGTCCAGCTCCATGGCGCTGGTGCGCCGGGGCAGTTCCAGCGCCGCCACCACGGCCGGGTGCAGCTCGCCGGCGTGCCCGACCACGGTGTCGTCGACGAGCAGCTCGGCGCAGCGGCCCGGGTGCCAGGGGGCGTACTCACCGGCCCGCACGGTCACCCGGTCGGCCGGGATGCCGGCGGCGGCGAGCACCGCCCGGCCGGCCTCGACGGCGTCCGCCCAGCTTGCCGCGCGACCCGCGCCCCACCAGCCGGCCGGCTCGATCTCGCCGCAGAGCGCCACCGCGACGTGTCGCGGCTGCGCCGGCACCACCGCGTCGGCGGCGGCGAACTCCTCGTCGGTGGGCCGCCGGTCCACGCCCATGGCGGGCGGGGCGCCGACGCCCGGACGGGGCCGGAAGACCGCGCCGATCTCGTAGATCGCCACGTCCCGCTGACCCCGGCCGACGTTGCGCCGGACGATGCCGAGCAGCGGGCCGAGCAGCGTGGTGCGCAGCAGCGGCTCCTCCTCGGACAGCGGGTTGGCCACCCGCACCGCGGGGCGGCGCGGGTCGTCGGCCGGTAGGCCGAGCTGGTCGGCCAGCTCCGGGGCGACGAACGGCTGCGCCAGCACCTCGACCCAGCCGCGCTCGGCGAGCGAGCGGGCCACCGCGCGGCGGCGCTGCTGCGCCGGGGTGAGGCCCCGGCCGGGCCGCGCGGTGGGCAGCACCGACGGCACCCGGTCGTACCCGTCGAGGCGGACCACCTCCTCCACCAGGTCGGCCGGGTCGGTCAGGTCGGGCCGCCAGCTCGGCGGCGTCACGGTCAGCACCTCGACGGCCCCGCCGGTAGCCACCCCGACCGCGCCCGGGTCCTCGCCGAGCCGGTCGGCGCCGCGGCTGACCGCGCAGCCGACCTGCTCCAGCAGCTCCACCACCCGGTCCGCCGGGTACGACACACCCACCCGGCGGGTCGGCAGGTCCACCGGCAGCGTCACCGGCGCCGGCGGGCGGACGTGGTCGAGGTCGAGCACCTCCGCGCCGGGCGTGCCGCCGGCCAGGTCGGTGAGCAACCGGACCGCCTTCTCCAGCGCGACGAGCGGCAGCGTCGGGTCGACGCCCCGCTCCCAGCGCTTCGCGGCCTCGCTGAACAGCTTGTGCCGCCGGGCGGTGCGGCCCACCATGGCCGGGTCCCAGTGCGCGGCCTCGAACAGCACGTTCGTGGTGGAGGCGAGCACCTCGCTGGTCTCGCCGCCCATCACCGCGGCCAGCGAGATCGGCCCGCTGTCGTCGCAGATCACCATGTCCTCGGGTACGAGGGCCCGGCTCACCCCGTCCAGCGTGGTCAGCTTCTCCCCCGGCTCGGCGCGGCGCACCACCAGCGGCCCGGTGATCCGGTCCGCGTCGAACGCGTGCATCGGCTGGCCGAGTTCGAGCATCAGGTAGTTGGTGATGTCGACCGGCAGCGAGATGCTGCGCACGCCGGCCGCGGTGAGCCGCTGCCGCATCCAGCCGGGCGTGGCCACGGTCGGGTCGACGCCGCGCACCATCCGGGCCGCGAACCGGTCGCAGCCGACCGGGTCACGGACCTCCACCGGGTACGCCGGCTCGGCCGTCCCGCCCGCCGCCGGCGCGTCGGCCGGGTCACGGAACGGCACGCCGAGCGCGTGCGACAGCTCCCGGGCGATGCCGCGGACGCTGAGCGCGTACCCGCGGTCCGGGGTGATCTCCATCTCGACCACCACGTCGTCCAGGCCGACGACCGGGCGCGCGTCGTCGCCGGGCTGGGCCTTGACGTCCGCGGGCAGCACGATGATGCCGGAGTGGTCGTCGCCCAGGCCCAGCTCCCGCGCCGAGCAGATCATCCCGTGGGAGTTGCGCCCGTACGTCTTGCGCGCGCCGATGGCGAAGTTGCCCGGCAGCACGCCGCCCGGCAGGATCACCACGACCTTGTCGCCGGGGGCGAAGTTGCGCGCCCCGCAGACGATCTCCTGCGGCTCGCCGGTGCCGTTCGCGCCACCGACGTCCACCCGGCAGAAGCGGATCGGCTTCTTGAAGCCGGTCAGCTCCTCGATCTGGAGGACCTCGCCCACGACCAGCGGGCCGGTGACGGTCGCCCGCAGGTCCACGATCGACTCGACCTCGATGCCGAGGTCGACGAGCGCCTGCTCCAGGTCACCGGCGGGCAGGTCGGCGGGGAGATCCACGTACTCCCGCAGCCAACTGACTGAAACTCGCATGATTCCTCTACCACCGTTTCCCGTAGCTCAGGCGCCGAACGCGCGGGTGAACCGCACGTCGCCCTCGGCCATGTCCCGCATGTCGCTGACGCCGTGCCGGACCATCACGGTCCGGTCGATGCCCATGCCGAACGCGAATCCGGAGTAGACCTCCGGGTCGATCCCGCAGGCGCGCAGCACCCGCGGGTTGACCATGCCGCAGCCGCCCCACTCGACCCACTGCGGCCCGTCCCGGTGCTCCGGGAACCAGACGTCGAACTCGGCCGACGGCTCGGTGAACGGGAAGTAGTGCGGACGCCAGCGCGTCTTGGCGCCCTCGCCGAACATGGCGCGCGCGAAGTGGTCGAGCGTGCCGCGCAGGTGCGCCATGGTGATGCCCTTGTCCACCACCAGGCCCTCGACCTGGTGGAAGACCGGCGCGTGGGTGGCGTCCAGCTCGTCGGTGCGGTAGACCCGGCCGGGGACCACCACGTAGATCGGCGGCTTGCGGCTGAGCATGGTGCGCGCCTGCACCGGCGAGGTGTGGGTGCGCAGCACCAGGCCCGAGCCCTGGGGGGCGATGTGGAACGTGTCCATCAGCCCGCGCGCCGGGTGGTCGGCCGGGATGTTGAGCGCGTCGAAGTTGGTCCACTCCAACTCGACCTCGGGCCCCTCGGCCACCTCGTAGCCCATGCCGATGAACAGGTCGCTGATCTGCTCCATCAGGACGGTCAGCGGGTGGCGGGCGCCGCGCGGCCGGCGGTCGTGGGGCAGGGTCACGTCGACCCGCTCCTCGACCAGCACCCGCTCGGCCTGCTCGCGGTCCAGGACCTCCTGGCGGGCGGCGTACGCGGACTCGATGGCCCGGCGGGCCTCGTTGACCCGCTTGCCGGCGTCGGACTTCGCGGCCGGCGGCAGCGCGCCGATCTCCCGGCGGGCCAGGGACACCGGGGACCGGTCCCCCAGGTGCGCCGGGCGCAGCGCGGTCAGCGCGTCCGGGTCGGCGGCGGCGGCGAACGCCTTCTCGGCGTCGGCCACGGCCCCGGCCAGGGCGTCCGGGTCGAGCAGGGCGACCTGCTTCGGGTCGTACGGATCGTTGCGGTAACTCATGGTGAACGGGCACTCCCTCAAGGGCGGCGCCGGCCCGACTACAGGCGGCCAGGCGAGTCTACGGACGCGCGGCTTCGCCGCAGCCCGCCGGTGGGAGTCGTGCAGGGGGAAGGGTCAGACCTGCCGCCCGCCGACACCGGCGGGCTGGCTAAACGAACGCCGTGGCGCGTTCCTCACGAGTCGGACTCCCCTGCGGTGTGCCGCGTGGCCTTGGGGGCACGCAGTGCTCTGGCCGAAGAATACAGGCACACGGCCGCCGCCGCAGCCAGATTGAGGCTCTCGGCGCGCCCGTGCAGCGGCACCCGGACCCGGGCGTCGGCGACCGCGGTCAGTTCCTCGGGCAGGCCGTGCGCCTCGGAGCCGAACAGCCACGCGGTCGGCGCGGCGAGCCGGCCGGCGTCGGCGAGGTCGTCGAGGTCGCTGTCGCCGTACCCGGTGGTGGCCAGGATCGTCAGGCCGGCGGCCCGCAGCGCGTCGACGGCCGCGAGCGGGTCGGCGGCGCGCACCACGTCGACGTGGAACAGGCTGCCGGCGGAGGCCCGCACGCACTTGCCGTTGTAGGGGTCGACCGCCTCGCCGGCGAACACCACCGCGCCCGCGCCGGCCGCGTCGGCGGTGCGCAGCACCGTTCCGGCGTTGCCCGGGTCGCGGATCCCGGCGAGCACCGCGACCAGTCGCGGGCCGCGCGCCACGGCCTCGGCCAGCGGTACGTCGAGGTGCCGGCAGACCGCCACCAGGCCCTGCGGGGCCACGGTCTCGGTGAGCGCGGCGAGGGCCTCGTCGGTGACCTCGGAGACCGGCACGTCGGCGCGGGCGGCGACGGCGGCGAGGTCGGCGTGCCGGTCCAGCGCGGTCGGGGTGCCGAACAGCTCGACCACCGTGGCGGCGCGGGCGAGCGCCTCCCGGACGGCCTGCGGCCCCTCGGCCAGAAAGCGGCCGGCCTGGTCGCGGTCGCGCCGGCGGTGCAGCCGGCGGGCCGCCACGACCCTCGGGGTACGCGGGGTGAACGGGCCGGAGACGGCGTCGAGGCGTCTCCCCTGCGACGGTGACTGCATGGGAGACGCCTCGATCTGCCGTACGGGTGGGTCAGGCGGCCTCGGCCGCGTACAGGTGGGTCAGGCGGCCTGGGCCGCGGCGCCACCGGTGCCCTCGGCCGCCACGGCGGCGCGGGCCAGCTCGACGATCGCCGCGAACGCGGCGGCGTCGTTGACGGCCAGGTCGGCCAGGATCTTGCGGTCGACCTCGATGCCGGCCAGGCGCAGGCCCTGGATCAGCCGGTTGTAGGTCATCCCGTTGGCCCGGGCGCCGGCGTTGATCCGCTGGATCCAGAGCTGCCGGAAGTCGCCCTTGCGGTCGCGACGGTCCCGGTAGGAGTACTGCATCGAGTGCAGCACCTGCTCCTTGGCCTTGCGGTAGAGCCGGGAGCGCTGACCGCGGTAACCGCTCGCGGTCTCCAGCAGGGTACGACGCTTCTTCTGGGCGTTCACAGCCCGCTTGACGCGTGCCATCTCAACTCCTTCTTCGGTTCAGGTGGCGCGCGTCAGCGGCCGAGCAGCTTCTTGATGCGCTTCACGTCGGCCTTGGCCAGCTCGACGGTGCCGGTCAGCCGGCGGGTCTGGGTGGAGGGCTTCTTCTCCAGCTTGTGGCGGAGGCCGGCCTGCTGGGCAACGATCTTGCCCGAGCCGGTCACCTTGACCCGCTTGCCCGTACCCGTGTGGCTCTTCATCTTCGGCATGTGGAACGTCTCTCCCTGTTACTGGCCGCTGGTGTCAGCGGTCGGGCCGGTCTCACCGGCTGCTGCGGTCTCGCCGGCCGCCGGGGTCTCGCCACCTGCCGGGGCTGCCGACTCCTCCGCGGCCCGGTCCCGGGGCCCACCGCGGGACGCCGTGGCGGCGACCGCGGAGGCCTTGACGGCCCGGTGCGGAGCGAGAACCATGATCATGTTTCGGCCGTCCTGCTTCGGGGCGGCCTCGACGTATCCCAGGTCCGTGATCTCGGACTCGAGCCGGCGCAGGAGCCGGTAACCCAGCTCCGGGCGGCTCTGCTCGCGACCGCGGAACATGATCGTCACCTTGACCTTGTCGCCCGCCTTGAGGAACCGCACCACGTGACCCTTCTTGGTCTCGTAGTCGTGCGGGTCGATCTTCGGCCGGAGCTTCATTTCCTTGATGACGGTCTGCTGCTGGTTACGCCGCGCTTCGCGCGCCTTGAGTGCGCTCTCGTACTTGAACTTGCCGAAGTCCATGAGCTTGCACACCGGCGGGCGCGCCATCGGCGCAACCTCGACCAGGTCCAGGTCGACGTCCGCGGCCAGCTGCAGGGCGCGCTCCAGCGGGACGATGCCCACCTGCTCACCCTCAGGGCCGACCAGTCGGACCTCACGTGCCCGGATCTGCTCGTTCACGCGTGGTTCGACGCTGATGGGGCCTCCTCGAGTCGAGTGTCCTACGGTGCCGACTCCGCGGGCTCCCGGGCGGGAGCCGACCCGGAAAGCAGAAGGCCCCGGCGTATGCCAGGGCCCACTCGACCGGTCGGCACGATCACAGGATCGCGCATCCGGGATCGGGACGTGCCCGAAACCGGGGACCGGACCCGGACACCTGGACGGCGACTCGGGTGGGAGCGGGCGCTCCGCTTCAGCGACTGCCCGCACGTCAGGGACGGGGGCAGTCTGGTCGACCCCGCAACACTACACCCTCGGCCCAGGCCCACCCAAATCGGGCCCCCAGGTCAGCGAGGCGCGGACTGCCCGGCGGCCAGCGTGGCCAGGTGCGCCTGGTGCAGGCGGCGCAGCGCGCGGACCGCCTCGACCGCGCTCTCCTTGTCGGCGGCCTGGAGCGCCACCATCGGCAGCAGGTCGTCGTCGTGCAGCTCCAGGCTGGCCCACGGGGCGCCCCGGTCGAACCGGACCCCGCGGATCACCTCCCACGGCAGCTCGTAGGAGCCGATCACGTTGCGTACCCGGACGCCCCTGGCGTCGGCGACCACGCGGGGACGGGTGAACAGCAGGAAGCCGAGCGCGCCGAAGACGCCCAGGCCGATCATGGCGAACTGGTCGCCGCGCTGGAACGAGCCGTAGCCGTCGCCGGTCGCGCCGGTCAGGGACGTCGCGACGAGGCTGAACACCACCAGCAGCGTGACGGCCGCCGCCCAGCAGACCACCCGGACGCGGCGGGGCCGCACGGTCACCACGGAATCGCTCACCCGACCAGTCTGCCATCCGGCTCGCGCTCGCGTTCGGCCGCCACACGGGCCGGAGCGCGCCGCCGGACGCCCGCCACCAGCAGCGCCAGCAGCGTGAGCACGGCGCCGGCCAGCACCGGCAGCCGGACGCCGGGTCCGTCGGGCAGCGCCAGGTCCAGCAGCAGCGCGCCGCCGAGCTGCCCGGCCACCAGCGCCAGGCCGGTCCGCAGCACCCCGGCGGCGCGCACCCCGACCAGCAGCGCGAGCACGATGCCGACGCCGAACAGGCCGCCCGTGTAGAGCCACCACTCGGTCGGCCAGCGTGGCGGGCCGGCGAACGCGCCGGCCAGCAGCGCCACCGCGCCGATCACCGACGTGCTGACCACGAAGTTGACCGCGAGCCCGGCGGCCGGCCCGACCCCGGCCGCGACCCGCCCGTTGAGCGCGGACTGGAACGCCACCGCCAACCCGCCGACCACGGAGAGCAGCACCAGACCGATCGCCAGGTCACCCACCGGCCGGCCGAGCTGCGCGAGCGCCACCGCGCCGATGCCGAGCAGCGCGCCGGCCACCCGGGGCGCGGTGAGCCGCAGTCGGCCGGCCGCGGCCAGCCCGGCCCGGTCGACGGCCAGTCCACCGAGGCTGCCGCCGGCCACCTGGGCGATGGTGAACACGGCCACCCCGAGCACCGGCACCACCACCGGCGCGGTCAGCACGACCACCGCGCCGCCCACCCCGCCCAGGTACGACCACCAGGGCAGGCCGGCCCGGCGCAGCGCGGCCAGCCCGGCCCGCATCGACGGCACCACCGCCAGCCCGACCAGCACGGCCAGGCAGCCGACCACGTTGTTCGCCACCGCGCCCAGGACCGGGGCGTCGGTCCGCGCGCCCAGCTCGGCGTTGACCACGCCCTGCGCGGCCGAGGCCACACCGGCCAGGACGACGACTGTCAACGCGGCCGGGAGCGGCAGCGGCCTCACAGGCGGCAGGCGTGGATGTTGGTGACCAGGATCGCCCGGGCGCCCAACTCGTACAGCTCGTCCATGATCCGGTGGACGTCGTCGCGGAGCACCATCGCCTGCACCGCGACCCAGCCCTCCCGGTGCAGCGGCGAGACGGTCGGCGACTCGATGCCCGGGGTGAGCGAGCTGGCCCGGTCGAGCAGCCCGGCCGGCACGTCGTAGGCGAGCATCACGTAGCGGCGGGCGACCAGCACGCCGTGCAGCCGGCGTTCGAGCTGCTCCTGCTGGGCGCTGCCGGACGCGCCGGCCCGCCGCACCAGCACCGCCGAGGAACGCAGCAGCGGCTCGCCGAACACCACCAGCCCGGCCTGGCGCAGCGTGGCGCCGGTCTCCACCACGTCGGCGACCACGTCGGCCACGCCGAGGCGGATGGCGTTCTCCACCGCCCCGTCGAGCCGGATCACCTCGGCCTTGACGTCCAGCTCGGCCAGGTGCCGCTCGACCAGACCCGGGTACGCGGTGGCGATCCGGTGCCCGCCGAGCTGCTGGACGGAGGCGACGTCGTCGGGGCGGGCGGCGAACCGGAAGGTGGCCCGCCCGAAGTTGAGGTCCACCACCTCCTCGGCCGGCGCGCCGGAGTCGATCAGCAGGTCCCGCCCGGTGATGCCGACGTCCAGGTCGCCCGAGCCGACGTAGGTGGCGATGTCCTTGGGGCGCAGGTAGAAGAACTCGATGTCGTTGGGCTCGTCCCGGCAGACCAGGTCCTTCGGGTCGGTGCGCTGGCGGTAGCCCGCCTCGCGCAGCATCCCGGCGGCCGACTCGGCCAGGGCGCCCTTGTTGGGTACGGCGACACGCAGCATGGGAGTGCTCCTTCGTTCGATCGGATGATCAGCGGACGGGCACTCAGAGATGTCGGTAGACGTCCTTCAGCTCCAGGCCGGTGGCCAGCATCAGCACCTGCGCCTGGTAGAGCAGCTGGGAGATCTCCTCGGCGGCCCGTTCCGGACCCTCGTGCTCGGCCGCCATCCACGACTCGGCCGCCTCCTCGACGACCTTCTTGCCGATGAAGTGCACGCCCTTGGCGAGCGCGTCGACCGTGCCCGAGCCCGGGGTGCCGGCGGCGGCCTTGGCCTGCAGCTCGGCGAACAACTCCTCGAACGTCTTCACGGAACGCGATTCTTCCAGCCGCCCCGGGCACGCGTGCCCACCGGGTCCACCCGCGTCGCCTGGCTCTCACTCGCTCCTGGCCGCCCGGCGGGACCCGACGACGGGCGACGCGTTCGCGGCTCCCGACGACGTCGGGCCGGAGCCGGTGCCGGGGCAGGCCATGAGGGCCTTGGCGGCGGGCCGGATATCGCGGATGGTGCGCTACGAACTTGATGGCACGGACGAGTCAGCCGGGACGACGAACAGCGGCAGCGGCCGAAGCGCCCACCCGAGGGCGGGGCCGGTTCCCGGCCCACGCCCAAGGCAGGCCCACGCCCAAGGCAGGCCCACGCCCAAGGCAGGCCCACGCCCGAGCCCCACGCCCAAGGCCCACGCCCAAGGCCCACGCCCAAGCCCCATCCCCGAGGCCCACGCCCAAGGCCCACGCCCGAGACCGCAGGCGGCCTCGGGCGACTCATCCACGCCATCAAGTTCGTAGCCTGAGCGGCACGCCATGTCGGGCGCCGACCCGCCACCGAGCGCGGTCAGGCGGTCAGGCGGTCAGGCGAAGCCCACGCGGTGGGCGCCGGCGGCGTCCAGTGCGCGGACGGCCAGTGCGGCGTCCAGCGCGGCCACGGTGGCGGCCCAGCCCTTGTCCTCGGCCGAGCCGGGCAGCCCGGCCCGGTCCCGGGCCTGCTCGATGGTGTCCACCGTGAGCACCCCGTGCGCCACCGGCTTGCCCTCGTCCAGCGCCACCCGGGTCAGCCCGTCGGTGACCGACCGGCAGACGTAGTCGAAATGGGCGGTCGCGCCGCGTACCACCACGCCGAGCGCGACCACCACGTCGTGGCGGCGGGCCATCGCCTGCGCCACCACCGGCAGCTCCACCGAGCCGGCCACCCGGGCCACCACGGCCCGCGCGCCGCACGCCTGCGCGGCGGCCACCGCGCGCTCCACCATGTGATCGGTCAGCTCGCCGTGCCAGCGCGCGGCCACCACACCGACGGTCAGCCCGGCGGCGTCGACCGCGGTGACGCCCGGCTCCCCGAAACCCGCCATCGTCCTACGCTCCGATCTCGTCACCGGCGACCGGACGGCCCATCGGCGCCTCGGTCACCTCGTCCAGCCCGTCCAGCCCGTCCAGCAGGTGGCCCATCCGGTCCCGCTTGGTGCGCAGGTAGCGCACGTTCTCCGGGTTCGACGACACGGGCAACCCCTCCCGGCCGGTCACGGTCAGGCCGTACCCCTCCAGGCCGGCCCGCTTGGCCGGGTTGTTGGTCAGCAGCCGCATCGAGCGGACGCCGAGGTCGTACAGGATCTGCGCGCCGGTGCCGTAGTCCCGCGCGTCGGCCGGCAGCCCCAGGTCGAGGTTCGCGTCCACGGTGTCACGCCCCTGGTCCTGCAACTGGTACGCCTGGAGCTTGTGCAGCAGGCCGATGCCGCGCCCCTCGTGCCCGCGCACGTAGAGCACCACCCCGCGGCCCTCCCGGGCGACCCGGGCCAGCGCGCTCTGCAACTGCGGGCCGCAGTCACAGCGCAGCGAACCGAACACGTCCCCGGTGAGGCACTCGGAGTGCACCCGGACCAGCACGTCCCGGCCGTCGCCGAGGTCGCCGAAGACCAGCGCGACGTGCTCGGCCGGGTCGTGTTCGGCACGGTAGCCGAGCGCCGTGAAGACGCCGTACGGCGTGGGCATCCGCGCCTCGGCGACCAGCTCCACCTGCTTCTCGGTCCGCCGCCGGTACGCGATCAGGTCGGCGATGGTGATCAGCGTCAGCCCGTGCTCGGCGCAGAACTTCTCCAGGTCCGGCACGCGCATCATGGTGCCGTCGTCGTTGACCAGCTCGCAGAGCACCCCGGCCGGACGCAGCCCGGCCAGCCGGGTCAGGTCCACCGCCGCCTCGGTGTGCCCGGGCCGGCGCAGCACCCCGCCGGCGCGGGCGCGCAGCGGCACCACGTGGCCGGGGCGGGCCAGGTCGGTCGGGTCGGTGCCGGCGTCGGCGAGCAGCCGGATCGTGTGCGACCGGTCGGCGGCCGAGATGCCCGTGCTGACGCCCTCGCGGGCGTCCACCGTCACCGTGTACGCGGTGCCGCGCCGGTCCTGGTTGGTGTGGTGCATCGGCGGCAGGTCCAGCCGGTCGCACTCGGCCTCGGTCAACGGCACGCAGATGTAGCCCGAGGTGTGGCGGACCATGAACGCGACCAGCTCCGGGGTGGCCAGCTCGGCCGCGAAGATCAGGTCACCCTCGTTCTCCCGGCCCTCGTCGTCGACCACGACCACCGGGCGGCCGGCGGCGACGTCCGCCACCGCCTGTTCGATCGAACCGAAGCTGTTCATGCCACGACCTCCGAGTACGTCGCCGGGATCCGGGTCCGCGTCGCGGTCCGCGAGGTGCGCCACCAGGCGTAGAAGCCGGCCGCGCAGAACGCGCCGTAGACCAGGTACATGGCGGCCGACGGGTAGAAGCCGCCGCGTAGCAGCAGGGGCACGCCGACCGCGTCGACGGCGATCCAGACCAGCCAGAACTCCACCCAGCCGCGGGCCATGCCGTACGTGGCGAGCAGGCTGCCGACCAGGATCCAGGCGTCCGGCAGCGGCCCCCACGAGCCGAGCGCGGCCAGCACCGGATAGGCGGCGGCGGTGCCCACGGCGGCGGCGACGAGCAGGCCCAGCCGTTCCCGGCCGGTCGCCCAGCGCGGCACCACGGCCGGCTCCGCGCCGTCGCCGGACCGGCGGTTGCGCGACCAGCGCCACCAGCCGTAGACGCTCACCGCGAAGAAGAAGACCTGCCGGCCGGCCTGGCCGTAGAGGTCGTGCGCCTGCGGGGTGGCGAAGACGCCGCCGAGGAACACGGTGAACAGCAGCCCGTTGCCGATCATGCCGACCGGCCAGGCCCAGACCACCCGGCGCAGCCCGAGCAGCGCCGAGACGAGCCCGAAGACGTTGCCGACGATCTCCCGGACCAGCACCGGCGAGCCGACGACGTGCACCTGGGCGTCGAGCAGCCAGCCGAGCGGGCCGGTCACCGGGCACCGCCCAGCAGTCGCTCGACGTACTTGGCCAGCACGTCCACCTCCAGGTTGACCGGGTCGCCGACCTGTCTGCCGCCGAGCACGGTGAGTTTGAGCGTGGTGGGGATCAGGCCGACCGAGAACCAGTCGTCGCCCACCTCCGCGACGGTCAGCGACACGCCGTCGACGGTGATCGAGCCCTTCTCCACCACGTAGCGGGCCAGCTCGGCGGGCAGCCGGAACCGGACCGTCTCCCACTGCGCGGCCGGCTCCCGGCCGATGACCTCGCCGACGCCGTCGACGTGCCCCTGCACGAGGTGCCCGCCGAGCCGGCTGTTCAGCGCCGCGGCCCGTTCCAGGTTGACCGCGTCGCCGGGGCGCAGCGCCCCGAGCGCGGTGCGGCGCAGCGTCTCACCCATCACGTCGGCGGTGAAGACGCCGCCGTCGACGTCGACCACGGTCAGGCAGACCCCGTTGACCGCGATGGAGTCGCCGTGCCGGGCGTCCGAGGTGACGAGCGGGCCGCGGATGGCGACCAGCGCCGAGTCGTCGCCGGTCTCGGTGCTCCGGACGATCTCGCCCAGCTCCTCGACGATGCCGGTGAACATGTCAGGCCTCCCTCTTCCGGGGCAGCGCGGTGATCCGCAGGTCGGGACCGACCTGCGTAACGTCGGTGATCTCCAGGTCGACGGCGTCGGCGATGGACGTCACGCCGGCGTGGCCCAGCGCGGTCGGACCGGCGCCGAGCAGCTTCGGCGCGACGTAGCCGACGATCTTGTCGATCAGGCCGGCGGCGAGGAACGCGCCGGCCAGCGTGGGACCGCCCTCCAGCAGCGCGGCCCGCACGCCGCGGTGGTGCAGCTCGGCCAGGAGCGCCGGAAGGTCGACCCGGCCGTCCGGGCCGGCCCCGACCTCCGCGGCGGTGGCCACCCAGGTCCGGGCCGCGCCGTCGCGGACCCGGGCGTCGACCGGGGTACGCCCCGAGCTGTCCACCACCACCCGCAGCGGCTGCCGGATGGCGAGCGTGCCGTCGCGCAGGTTGCGGGCGGTGAGCCGGGGGTCGTCGGTGAGCACGGTGCCCACCCCGGCGAGCACCGCGTCGACGGTGCCGCGCAGCGCGTGCACGTCGGTGCGGGCCGCCTCCGAGGTGATCCACATGCTGGTGCCGTCGGCGGCGGCGGAGCGCCCGTCGAGCGTGGCCGCGTACTTCCAGATCAGGTACGGCCAGCCGCGGCGCATCGAGGTGAGCCACGCGACGTTGCCGGCCTCGGCCTCCTCGGCGCGTACCCCGAACGCGACCTGGACCCCGGCGGCGCGCAGCGTGGCCGCGCCGCCGGAGGCCACCGGGTTCGGGTCGGGCACGGCGATCACCACGCGGGTGACGCCGGCGGCGATGAGCGCGTGGCTACAGGGGCCGGTGCGGCCGGTGTGGTCGCACGGTTCCAGGGTGACCACCGCGGTGCCGCCGCGGGCCCGGGTGCCGGCCTGCGCCAGCGCGACGATCTCGGCGTGCGGCCCGCCGGCGTACGCGTGGAAGCCCTCGCCGACGACCTCGCCGTCGGGATCGAGCAGCACGCAGCCGACGACCGGGTTGGGGCTGGTGGCGCCGAGGCCGCGGGCGGCCAGCGCGACGGCGCGACGCATCGCCTCGTCGACGGAGACGCTCGCCATGGCCCGCCCTGCCCTTCCGCTCGCCGGTCACGCGCGGGCGGGGTGGGGAGCGACGGCACGAGGGCCGCGGACACGCGGCGGCGGAGAACCCGGGGACGGCGTCAGCCGACCCCGGGGAGCCCACGGGCGCGGCTGAGGGTGCTCAGCGGCCGGCAGGGCCTCCCCCGTTCCGCGCGCTGTCTCCCATCCGGACTTTCTGGGGAGCGGACGAGCCGCACCCCAACCGTCGGCCCCGGATTCTCACCAGGTCCACCGTTCGGCCGAAGCCGTCCGGGTCGCGGGCTTACCACGGTCGGACCGTGGATCACCGCCGGTTCGGAATTTCACCGAGCCCCGCCAGCGCGTGGTGGGTACTCCGGAAGTCTTACACGTTCCGCGGCGGCGCGCGCCACCCGCGCGAGCTACCTCACAGCAGGACCGCACGATCACGTAACGCCGCGGCGGCGGTCGACCGCGACGTACGACCCGGGTTGGCTCTTGGCCACCGTCTTCATCTCCGAGGCCACGGCGATGGCCTCCAGCGGGTCGGTGAACCGCTTGCCGCTGTCGGACAGCGACACGCCGATGGAGAGCGTGACCAGCGCGGCCCGGCGGATGTTGCCCCGCCGGTCCTTCAGCTCGACGAAGCCGCGTTCCCGGTCGGTCGGGTCGTAGAGCGTGTCGGCGGCGTTCTCGAAGTCGACCACCGCCCGGCTGGTCAGCGGCCGGACCTGGGTCGGGGCGCAGACGATGACGAAGTCGTCGCCGCCGACGTGGCCGAGGAAGGCCGGCGGCAGCCCGATCGACACCACGGCGCGGTGCAGGCTGCGGGCCAGCGCGGAGATGAACTCGTCGCCGCGGACGAAGCCGTACCGGTCGTTGACGCTCTTGAACCGGTCGATGTCGACGTAGCCGACGGCGTAGTCCACGCCGCTGCGCACCCGGTCGCTGATCTCCCGCCGGATGCGGCTGTTGCCGGGCAGGCCGGTCAGCGGGGAGACCTCCCGGAACTCCTTGTTGCGACGCAGCGTGGAGCTGACCCGGGCGACCAGCTCGGCGGTGTCGAACGGCTTGACCAGGTAGTCGTCCGCGCCGGCGCTGAGGCCGTTGACCTTGTCGGAGGTCATGCCCTTGGCGGTCAGCATGATCACCGGCAGGGCCGAGGTCATCGGGTCGGCGCGCAGCCGGCGGGTCAGTTCCAGCCCGTCCACGCGGGGCATCATGAGGTCGACCACGGCCAGGTCCGGCCGCTGCCGCTCGATCACCTCCAGCGCCTCCTGGCCGTCGGCGGCGTGCAGCACCTCGAAGCCGTGCAGGCGCAGGTTGAACTCGACGAAGCGGGCGATGTCCTCGTCGTCGTCGACGACCAGGATGACGTCGGGTCGGTCGCCGGCCGCGTCCATCTCAGGCCCCGGTCATCGCACGTTCCGCCAGGCCCCGCAGGCGGCGTACCGCCTCGGCCGGGTCGTCGGCGCCGTAGACCGCGGTGCCGGCGACGAACGCGTCGGCGCCGGCGGCGGCGGCCTGCTCGATGGTGTCCGCGGCGATGCCGCCGTCGACCTCGATGCGCAGCTCCAGGTGGCCGCTGTCGACGTGGCGGCGGGCGGCGCGGACCTTGTCCAGCAGCGCCGGCAGGAACCGCTGGCCGCCGAAGCCGGCCTTGATCGTCATGATCAGCAGCGTGTCGAAGCTGGGCAGCAGGTCCAGGTACGGCTCGATCGGGGTGTCCCGGTCGATCGCCAGCCCCGCCTTGGCCCCGGCCGAGCGCAAATCCTTCGCCAACGCCACCGGGTCGTCGCACGCCTCGGCGTGGAACGTGACGTTGTACGCGCCGGCGTCGGCGTACCCGGGGGCCCAGCGGCGCGGGTCCTCGATCATGAGGTGCACGTCGAACGGGATCTCGGTGACGGCGCGCAGGCTCTGCACCACCGGCAGGCCGATGGTCAGGTTGGGCACGAAGTGGTTGTCCATGACGTCCACGTGCAGCCAGTCGGCGGCGGACTCCACGGCGCGGACCTCGTCGGCGAGGCGGGCGAAATCGGCGGCCAGGATGCTGGGCGCGACGACGGGCGGCGGTACGGTCACGGGGCCAGTGTACGAACGCGGTCATCCCCCGGCTGCGGCGCGGCACCACGAAGGACCTACTGTGACCATCCCGTCACCTTCGGTGCAGAATTCCGCCGTCCGGGGTGGAAATCGACACGAATAGTCGCCGGCGACTGGCCGATCGATTGAAAGATGACGAAACTCCTACAGGGACGGTCACATATGCTGCACGCCCGGGCGCGGGGGACGCCGCGCGGGCCGCGGCGACCGGTTGCCATCTCTCCGGCGAAGGAGCGGACGATGCGACGGTGGCTCCACGCGCTCACGCTGGCCGGCGCCGTGACGGCGGTGCTCGCCGGCTGCGCCCCGACGCACCGGGCCGACGGGGACCTCGTCGACGACTGGGCGGCGCTGCCGGCGCCCCGACTGTTCGTCCCCGCCACCGACGCGTGCCTGCCGCGGCTCACCGCGGTGGTGCAGGCGGCCACGTACGAGACGGTGGACTGCGCCGGCAGCCACCTGGCCGAGGCGGTGCACGTCGGCTCGTTCACCGGCTCGGCCGCCGAGGGCGCCCGGCCCGAGCCGGGCTCCCCGGAGCTGCGCGGCGCCCGCGCCGAGTGCGACCAGCGGGCCCGGGAGATGATCGGCGGGGACTGGCACGCCGCCCGGCTCACCCTGAACATCGCGCTGCCGCCGGCGACCGCCTGGATGGCCGGCGCGCGCTGGTTCCGCTGCGACCTGGCCGAGACCGACAGCATCGACAACACCCGGCCGGTCAACCGGGTGGGCAGCCTGCGCGGCGCGCTGGTCGGCGACAACCCGCTGGTGCACCGCTGCTTCGACCCGAAGCTGATCGGCGCGAACCTCAACTACATGGCCCCGGTGCTCTGCACCGAGCCGCACCGGGCCGAGTTCGTCGGCGTCTACTCCGAACGCGACATGAGCTGGGCCGAGTTCGCCCGGCGCGCGCCGGCCGCGCACCGGCGCTGCATGACGCTGATCGCCGCGTTCGCCAACGTGCCGGACAATGCCGAGCTGCCGTACCGGGCCGGGTCCATCTTCTACCCGCCGTCGCAGCGGGAGTGGGAGGAGGGTGACCGGGGGGTGCGCTGTTTCCTGTGGAGCGACGACCGCAAACTGACCCGTTCCATGCGGGGCGCCGGCCCGGAGGGACTGCCGGTCATCTGACCGCCGTCGCGCCGGGAGCCGGCCGCCTCGTGCGACCGGCCGCCGGCCCGGTTGCCGTATGCTGCGTCGCCGAGGCGTACCGGTCGGCCGGGCGGCTCCGGACGGCGGGAGGTCGGTCGCGATGCGGCGATGGTGGGCGGCGGTCGCCGCGGGCGCGGTGGCGGTGCTGGCGGTCGGCGGGTGCAGCGCGCCGGCCGGGGTGGACCGCGACCTCACCGACGAGTGGCCGGCCCTGGCCGCCCCGGTCGGCTTCGTGCCGGCGGCCGACGTCTGCCACCCGACCGTCGCCGACGTCGGCTACCTCAGCGGCTACCAGCCGGTCGACTGCGCCGCCTCGCACCGCGCCGAGACGCTGCACGTCGGCACGCTGGGCGGCCCGGACGCCGGTCGCTCCGCGCCGCCGCGCGCCGGCTCGGCCGGCGTCCGCTCCGCGCACGCCGAGTGCGCCCGGCAGGTCACCCGGGCCGTCGGCGCGGACTGGCGGTCCGGGCGGTTGCAGCTCTCCGTGGTCTTCCCGTCCGCGCTGGCCTGGTCCGGCGGCGCCCGCTGGTACCGCTGCGACGTCGCCGAGGTGACCGACCTGGACGAGGGCAACGTGGCCGCCCGCACCGGCAGCCTGCGCGGCGCGCTCAGGCCCGGCTCACCGCTGGCGCTGGGCTGCTTCAACCCGAAGCTGAGCAAGGACGAGGTGCAGGCCATGCGGCCGGTGGCCTGCACCGCGAAGCACCACGCCGAGTTCGTCGGGATCTACCAGGCGCCCGACATCAGCTACGCCGAGTTCCAGCGCACCTCGCTGCGGGCGCACAAGGCGTGCCGAGGGCTGATCGCGAAGTACGCCAAGGTGCCGAACGACGGGAAGATGCAGTACCGGGCCGGCACCATCGTCTACCACCCGTACGAGCAGCAGTGGCGCGACGGCGACCGGGGCGTGCAGTGCTTCCTCTGGGTCTCCGACCGGACGCTGACCCGCTCGGTGCGGGGCGCCGGCGGTTCGGCGCTGCCGGTCACCTGAGCCGCGGGCGGGGCGGGCGTCGGCCCACCCCGCCCCACGCGCTCAGCCGACCTGGAGCGTCACGTCGTCGACGACGAAGCTGGTCTGGAGCGACGCGTCCTCGACGCCGGTCCACTTGAGCGTCACCGTCTGGCCGGCGTACGCGGCGAGGTTGAAGCTGCGCTGGGTGTAGCCGGTGGCCTTGTTCAGGTTCGAGTAGGTCGCCAGCGTGGTGGAGCCGACCTGCACGGTCAGCTTGTCGTACGCGGTCGAGGTGGTGGTCTCGGCCGAGTCGATGTGCAGCCAGAACGCCAGCGTGTAGCTGGTGCAACCGGCCGGCAGCGTCACCGACTGGGAGAGCGTGTCGGTGTGCGAGGAGCCGTACCCGTTCAGCCACGCCTTGTACGACCCGGTCCGGGCCGCCTGGCCGGAGTCGTTGGTGATCACGCCGGAGCTGGTCGTCCACGGCGAGGTGCCGGACTCGAAGCTGCTGTTGCCGATGAGCTGCCCGGCGGTGCAGCCGCCGCTGCCGCCGGTCACCGTGATCGTGTAGGTGGCGGTACGGGTGGCCGAGCCGGTGCCGGTGACGGTGAGCGTGAACGTGCCGGTGGTCGCCGTGGACGAGGCGCTGACCGTCATGGTGGCGGAGCCGCCGGAGGTGACCGACGACGGGCTGAAGCCGACCGTGACGCCGCTCGGGGCGCCGCTGGCCGACAACGTCACCGTCTGGGCGCTGCCGCTGGTGGTGGCGGTGCTGACGGTGGCGGTGGTGGAGCCGCCCCGGGCGACGCTGCCGGAGGTGGGGCTGACCGCGACGGAGAAGTCGTTGGCCGGGGTGCCGCCGCCGACCGCGAGCGCCCAGATCGCGTACGCCACGCCGTCCGCGCTGCGGTTGAGCACCGTCGTGTTGATGTTGCTGGTGGTGTCGCAGGAGCGGTGGTAGCAGCCGTCGTACGCCGCGCCGGAGGTGCCGCCCCACTTGGCGGCCTGGGCGGCGGTCTTGGTGTAGCTGGCGCCGGCCGCGTACCCGGAGGTCTGGATGCCGGCGTTGGCGAACGAGTAGTCGTCCGAGCGGCCCTGTCCCTCGGTGTTCTCCTCCGGCTGGATGCCGAACGAGTCCCAGTACGCCTTCAGCGGCGCCGCGGTGGCCGAGGTGATCCGGTTGATGAAGTAGCCGCCGTTGGGCGAGCCGACCATGTCGAAGTTGTAGTAGCCCTTGATGTAGCCCCGCTGGGTGCTGCTGAGCTGGTTGACGTAGTGCTTCGAGCCCTGGAGGCCCTGCTCCTCGCCGTTCCACCAGGCGAACCGGACCCGCTTGGTCATGGTCGGGTTCTGCGCGGCCAGCACCAGCGCGTTCTCCAGCAGCGTGGCCGAGCCGGAGCCGTTGTCGTTGATGCCGGGGCCGGCGGAGACGCTGTCCAGGTGCGCGCCGAACATGACGACCTGGTCGGCCGGGCCCTGCGGCCACTCGGCGATCAGGTTGCTGCCCGGGTACGTGCAGGTGGTGCAGTTCTGCTCGGTGACCGTGTAACCGGCGGCCTGGAGCTTGCCCTTGACGTAGCTGACCGAGGCGGCGTAGCCGGCCGAGCCGGCCCGACGGTTGCCGCCGTTGCTGCTGGCGATGGAGTTGAGCTGGGTGAGGTGGGCCTGGACGTTGGTCAGCGAGACGTCCGGTGCGGCGAGCGCGGCGACGGCCGGGGCGGGGGCGGCCGGGGCGGGCGCGGCGGAAGCGGAGGCGGTGCCGGCCAGGCTCGCCGTCGTCAGGGTGGCGACGAGGGCGAGCGCGAGGCTCGTGGTCGGCGTACTGCGTCTCATGGAGACTCCTCGTGGGGGTCGTGCGGGCGGGGGTGACGGCCGAGGACCGGTGATCGGAACAGTTACATGCATCGATCACTTAGTCAACGGCCCGTCACATCCCACCACCCCCCTCCCCCACCCGAGATGCACCCGACGGGCCTCCCCGCCTCCCCCCACCGCCACTCCCACCGCCTCTCCCCGCTGATTCACGGAAAGAGTGGGCATGCCGCGCGGAATGCCACCACTTTCCGTGAATCAGCGCCGGGAAACGGGTGGGGGTGGAGGGTGGGCGCGGGTCAGCCGCGGCGGAGCACCGCCAGGAACATGGCGTCGGTGCCGTGCCGGTGCGGCCAGAGCTGCACCGTCGGGCCGTCACCCAGGCCGGGCATGCCGGCCGGCAGCAGCGGGCGGGCGTCCACGAAGTCGACCGGGAAACCGCACCGCCGGGACGCCTCGGTCACCGTCACGTGCGTCTCCACCACGTGCGGCGAACAGGTCACGTACGCCACCACGCCACCCGGACGAACCGCGCGCAGCGCGGCGGTGAGCAGCTCGCGCTGCAACCGGGTCAACGGCGGCAGGTCCGCCGGCTGCCGGCGCCAGCGGGACTCCGGCCGGCGACGCAACGCCCCCAGGCCGGTGCACGGCGCGTCCACCAGCACCCGGTCGAAGTGCCCCTCCGGCAGCTTCGGGTCACCGCCGACGTCCCGCCCGTCGAGGTTCAGCACCGTGACCGGCAGACCCCGGGTCGCCTGCTCGACCAGCCGGGCCCGGTGCTCCGCCACCTCGACCGCGGTCAGCCGCGCCCCACGCTGCGCGGCCAACGCGCCGAGCAGGCCGGACTTGCCGCCCGGACCGGCGCACAGGTCCAGCCAACGGCCGTCCGGGCCGTCCACCGGCGCGTTCGCCAGGGCGTCCGCCACCAGTTGGGAGCCCTCGTCCTGCACGTGGGCCCGCCCGTCGGCCACCGCCGCCAGGTCACCCGGCGCGCCGCCGGGCAGGTAGACCGCGTACGGCGAGAACGCGCCGGGCGCGCCGCCGACCTCGTCGGCCAGCGTCACCGCATCGGCCCGCCCCGGCCGGGCGCACAGGTGCACCGGCGGGCGCTCGTTGTCCTCGATCAGCAGACGGGTGGTCTCACCCAGGTCACCGCCGAGCGCCTCGGCGAACGACCGCACGATCCACTGCGGATGGCTGTACGCCAGCGCGAGATGACCGATCGGATCGACGCCCTCGGCCGGGGCGAGCTTCGCCACCCAGGCGTCGGCGTCCCGGCCGGCGATCTCCCGCAGCACCGCGTTGGCGAACCCGGTCGCGCCCGGCCCCACCATGCGGACCAGGTCCACCGTGGACGACACCGCGGCGTGCGCCGGCACCCGGGTGTGCAGCAACTGGTACGCCCCGAGCCGCAGCGCGTCGCGCACCGGCGGGTCGATCCGCTGCACGTCCCGGCCGGCCGCGTCGGTGACGATCGCGTCCAACGTGCCGGTGTGCCGCAGCGTGCCGTAGGTCAGCTCGGTGGCGAACGCGGCGTCCCGCCCGCTCAGCCCCGCCTCGCGCAGCATCGCCGGGAGCACCAGGTTGGCGTACGCGTCGTCGCGGTGCACCGCCGCCAGCGCCTCGTACGCGACGTGCCGGGGCAGATCCACGGTCGGCCGGGCCGGACGCTGCCCGCCCCGCCGGTCCGCGCCGCCCCGGTACGGCCGGTCACCGCCGCGACCCGCGCCACGCGGCCGGTCGCCGGCGCCGCGGTCGAACCCCCGCGGGCGCTCACCCTCGACGGGCCGCTCCGGCCCCGTCACGCGGCACCACCCTTCGTTCGCGACTGCGGGGCTCGCAACACCGGCTCACTCCTCGCGCTCACGCGGAGCCACCCTTCGTTCGCGACTGCGGGGCTCGCAACACCGGCTCACTCCTCGCGCTCACGCGAAAACCTCGCCCGTGGCGACCCGGGCGCCGCGCGCCCAGTCGCCGGCCGACATGGCCTTCTTGCCGGCCGCGCGCACCTCGCCGAGCCGCACCGGCCCGGTCGCGGTGCCCACCAGCACCTGGGACTTCTCCACCAGCAGCTCGCCCGGCTTCAGCTCGGGGCCGTTCGCCAGCGGGGTGACCGGGCCGAGCTTCACCCGGTCGTCGCGGAACGTGGTCCAGGGGCCGGGCGCCGGCGTGCAGGCCCGCACCCGCCGGTCCACCGCGAACGCCGGGTCGGTCCAGCGGACCCGGGCGTCGTCCACGGTCAGCTTCGGCGCCAGCGACACCCCGTCGGCCGGCTGCGGCTCGGCCCGGGCGGTGCCGGCGCCGATCGCGTCCAGCACCGCGACCAGCAGCCCCGCGCCGGACCCCGCCAGCCGCTCCAGCAGGTCGCCGGACGTGTCGACGGGCCGGATCTCGTCGGTGACCGTGCCGAAGACCGGCCCGGTGTCCAGCCCCGCCTCCAGTTGGAACACGCTGGCCCCGGTCAGCTCGTCGCCGTGCAGCACGGCGTGCTGCACCGGAGCCGCGCCCCGCCAGGCGGGCAGCAGCGAGAAGTGCAGGTTGATCCAGCCGTGCCGGGGGATCTCCAGTGCCACCGGCGGCACCAGCGCGCCGTAGGCGACCACGGGCACGCAGTCCGGCGCGAGCGCGCGCAGCCGGTCGAGGAACTCCGGCTCGCGCGGCCGGGCCGGGGTGAGCACCTCCACGCCGTGCGCGTCGGCCCACGCGCCGACCGGCGAGCGGTGCAGCCCCCGACCCCGGCCGGCCGGGGCGTCGGGGCGGGTGACCACGGCGACCAGCTCGTGGCCGGAGGCGGCGATCGCGTCCAGGGCCGGCACGGCGACCGCCGGCGTGCCGGCGAAGACCAGGCGCATCCCGGTCACCGTCCCAGGCCGAACGGGTTGCTGACGGGGTGCGGGCTGAGCTTGACCGTGGGCGGGGCGCCCTGGTCGTACCAGTCGGCCTGACGGATCGCCTTCATGGCCTCCTTGCGACCGGCCGCATCGAGCCGATCGACGAAGAGCACCCCGTCGAGGTGGTCGGTCTCGTGCTGCACGCAGCGGGCCATCAGGCCGGTGCCGACGATCTGCATCGGGTCGCCGTGGGCGCTGAAGCCCTTGGCGATCACGTTCTGCCGACGCTTCGTGTCGAAGTAGAGCCCGGGGATGGAGAGGCAGCCCTCCGGGCCGTCCTGCTCCTCCTCGTCGGGGAACTCCAGCACCGGATTGACCAGGTGGCCGAGCATGTCGTCGACGTCGAAGGTGAACACCCGCAGGCTCACTCCGAGCTGCGGCGCGGCCAGGCCGGCGCCGTTCTGCTCGCGCATCGTGTCGGTCAGGTCGGCGACCAGCTTGCGCAGCTCGGCGTCGAAGTCGACCACCGGGTCGGCCGGCGTGCGCAGCACCGGATCGCCGAACAGACGGATGGGCTGAACGGTCACGCGGCGGGGCTCCTTGTCTGGGACGGGTGGTGCGCCCCCAGTCTACGGAGTCGGCCCGGCCGCTCCCGGCGGCGGACCGGCAACGGTGACCGGGGCCGCCTCCCGCCCCGGCGCGACCGGCAGCGTGGCGAAGCCGCGCAGGGTGAGCCGGACCCGCCGTTCGGGCCGGCCGGCCAACGCCAGCTCGGGCAGCCGGCGCAGCAGCAGCGGGAACGCCACCTGCGCCTCCAGTCGGGCCAGCGCCGCGCCGAGGCAGTAGTGCGGGCCGGCGCCGAAGGACAGCGGATGGACCTGCGGGCGCCAGGGGTCGAAGCGGGCCGGCTCGGGGAACCGGCCGGGGTCCCGGTTCGCCGCGCCGAGCATCACGATGATCCAGCTCTCCGGCGGCAGGTCGACGCCGCCGTGCCGGGACGGCGCGGTGCTCATCCGGGAGGTGAGCTGCACCGGCGAGTCGTAGCGCAGCAGCTCGTCGACGAAACCGGGGGCGAACTCCGGGTGCTCGCGCAGCGCCGCCGCCGCGGCCGGGTGGCCCAGCAGCGCCACCAGGCCGTTGCCGAGCAGGTTGGTGGTGGTCTCGAAGCCGGCCACCAGCAGCACGATCAGGTTGGCCAGCAGCTCGTCGCCCGACAGTCGCTCGCCGTCGGCGTCGTGCGCCTGCACCAGCGCCGTGGTCAGGTCGTCGGCGGGGACCCGGCGGCGGGCCGCGACCAGGTCGGAGAAGTAGGCACGCAGCTCCGCCGCGCCCCGGTCGGCCACGGCCAGCTCGTCCGGGGTGATCTCCGGCTCCAGCACGCCGGTCAGGTCGGTGGCCCAGCGCCGGAACAGCGGCCGGTCCGCCGCCGGCACGCCGAGCAGCGCGCAGATCACCCCCACCGGCAGCGGGTACGCGAACGCGGCCATGAAGTCGACGGGCGTCCCGCCCCGGCCGGCGGCCAGCATGGCGTCAACCAGCGCGTCGGCCTGCGCCTCGACCACTCCGCGCATGGCGGCGATCCGCCGCGGGGTGAACGCGCCGGCGGCCAGCCGCCGCATCCGGCTGTGGTCGGGCGGGTTGGTGCGCAGCATCGACCGGGAGATCGACAGCACCGCCGGGCTCTCCCGCCAACCGGGCATGAACTGGTCCCGCAGGGCGTCGTCCATCACCCCGAACCGGGCGTCCCGCAGGATCGCGTCGGCCTCCGCGTACCCGGTCACCACGTAGAAGACCGGGCCGGCCTGGACGACCGGGCCGTGCGCCCGCAGCCGTTCGTACGTCGGATAGGGATCGACCCGGCCCGCGGGGGACATCAGCAGCGCGAGGGCGTCGGCAGGATCCACGGGCGGCCTCCCAGGCATCGAAGGACCCCATCATCCCCCGGTTCGCCCGGTTCGGGCGACCCCGCCTCTCAGACGCCGGCGCCCGGCTCCCCGGCCAGCACCGGGCCGCCGCCCAGCAGCGCGTGCTCGGGCAGCGGCAGCGCGATGCCGTGCGCGTCCTCCCAGTCGTGGATCAGGGCCGGCCGGGCCTGGGCGGCGAAGAAGTCGACGGCGCTCAGCCCGCCGACCACCGGCTCGTCGACCTCGGCGACCAGCCGGGCCGGGACCATCGGGAGGCCGCCACGCACCGCGGCGCTGAGCCGCCGGTGCCCGTCGACCACGAAGAAGTACTCACCGGTGTAGCCGATGCTCAGTGGCTCCACCGCCTCGTCGCCGGCCCGGCCCGCCTCGCCGGCCGGCTCCGCGTCCCAGAGACCGCGCAGCGTGGCGACGTCCTCGGTCGGGTAGACCCGGGTCGGGTCGAGCAGCAGCAGCGGCTGGCCGGCGCGCAGCACGTCGGCGCCGAGCCGGCCCTCGTACACGTCGACGACGTGCGCGATCACCTGCTCCGGGGTGGCCCGGGTGGTGTCGCAGACCAGGTCGTAGTTGCGCAGCCGGGCCTTGTCGACGCCGTACCGGACGATGAAGCGGTTGCGCTCGCTCTCGCTGCGTTCCCGCAGCTTGGCCCGCGCCTCCTCCAGCGAGGTGTAGCTCTCCGCCGGGCCGGACGGGCGGGCCAGCACCCGCCGGGCCGCCTCGGTCGGCTCGGTGATCATGTGCACCTTGAGCGCATCGGTGAAGAAGTGCCAGGCCAGGCGGGAGTCCATGACCAGCGACTCGCCGGAGGCGGCGATATCCCGCTGGAGCTGGTCGACGTAGCCGTCGACCGCCTGGTCCAACTCGGCGTGCAGGTTGAGCTGGAGCGCGGTCATCTGCCGCTCCTGCGCCATCTGCCGGTAGAGGTCGCCGACGCTGACCCGGCGCAGCCCCAGCCGCTTGGCGATCTCGACGGAAACGGTGCTCTTGCCGCTGCCGAGATCACCGTTGAAGACGATCGACTGACGAACGGTCACGACTGGTCCACCCCTGCTCACCGGCTGACTGACGACATCGAATCCGTATGGCCCGACGTGCTCGGAGCAGCCGCCGCGCCGCGTACCGCGCGGAAAATACCGCGCGCCTGGGCATGACGGGCGATGCTATCACCGCCCGCTATCCAATTGCCGGACCAGGTGTGCGACAAACCCCAGGTCACGACCGTACGCGAGGGGCCGGGTGCGCTCCGTCACGCCCGGTGGCCCGCTCAGAACAGGCTCAGCGGGTCGACCTGGAGCCGGACCGGTTCGGCGGCCTTGCGGGCGCTGCGCTGCCCGGCCGCGGCGTGCAACGCGACGGCCAACGCGCCCGCCCGGGACCGCGGGACCCGGACCAGCATCCGCTCCCGGCCCTCCTCGGCCGGCACCGGGCCGAGCACCTCGGCGCCCTCCGGCAGCCGGGCGCCGGCCAGCAGGTCGGCCACCGCCTCGGCCACGCCGGTGACGCTGGCCATCCGCACCGCCGGCGGGAAGCCCAACTCCCGGCGCTCGGCC
Organism: Micromonospora sp. NPDC051141; assembly: GCF_044455765.1. Lineage (NCBI taxonomy): Bacteria > Bacillati > Actinomycetota > Actinomycetes > Micromonosporales > Micromonosporaceae > Micromonospora > Micromonospora sp. NPDC051141. The sequence continues at coordinate 616,605 of NZ_JBITFD010000002.1, read as the reverse complement.
AGCTCGCGGGCGGCGAACCAGGCCGCGTCCCACCGCAGCAACGCCTGCACCGGCGCCAGCGCGCCGTCCGCGACCACCACCACCCGACCGCCCGCCGCGCCGGCCCGGGCCAGCGCGGCGCCGGCCAGCCAGCGCCGCAGCGCCTCCTCCCCGGCCCGCAGGTCGGCCCGGGTGAGCAGCGCCCACGAGTCGAGCAGCAGCACCGCGCCGTAGCCGCCCTCGGCGACCGGTTCGGCGCCCGGCGTGGCGATCACCAGGCCGGCGCCGCCGGGCACCGTGGCCAGCACCTCCTCCCGCCCGGAGGTGCGCACCGGCACGCCCGGGAACGCCCGGCCCAGCTCCTCGGCGGTCCGCCGGGCGCCGGTGACCGAGGCGCGCAGCCGCCGCCCACCGCACTCCGGGCAGGCGTACGCGGCGGCGACCCGGCCGCACCAGCGACAGGCGGGCGTGCCCTGCGCCGACGGCAGGGCGAGCGGGCCGGCGCAGTGCGGGCAACGGGCCGGGACCCGGCACTCGGCGCAGGCGACCGAGGGCAGGTAACCGCGTCGGGGCACCTGCACCAGCACCGGCAGGTCGGCGCGGAGCGCGTCCCGGGCGGTGGTCCAGGCCAGGCTGGGCAGCCGGGCGGAGGCGGCGCCCGGGTCCCGGGCCAACTGCGGGTCGTCGCCGGTGGGCGCCATCGCCGGCATCCGCGCCCGCACCGTGGCCCGGTCGGCGACCACCTCCCGCGCCCAGCCGGTCTCCACCAGCAACTGCGCCTCGGCGGTCCGCGCGTACCCGCCGACCAGCGCGCCCGCGTCGGTGAGGTGCGCCCGGGTGAGCAGCACCTCGCGGGCGTGCGGGTAGGGCGCCCGGGGCTCGGCGTGCAGGTCGTCGCCGTCGTCCCAGACCGCCACCAGGCCGAGCCGTGCCACCGGGGCGAACATGGCGGCACGGGTGCCGATCACCACCGGCGCCTCACCCCGGCGGGCGGCCAGGAACGCGCGGTAGCGACGCGCCGGCCCGTCGGCGGCGGTGAGGCGGACGTGCCGGCCCGGGCCCAGCACGGCGGTCAGGGCGGCGTCGAGCCGGTCCAGGTCCCGGCCGTCCGCGACCACCACCACGGCGCCCCGGCCGCCGGCCACGGTGGCGGCGACCGCGTCCGCGTACCGGTCGGCCCAGTCCTCCCCCGGCAGCGCCGACCAGACCGCGCGGGCCGGCCGGCCCTCGGCGAGCGCGCGCAGCAGCGCCGGTCCGGCCGGATAGTCCCGCCAGCCGCGCGGGTCGACCGAGAGGCCGGCGGCCCCGGCGGCGCCCTCGCCGACGGTCCCGACCGGCGGCCCGCTCACGGGCCCGGCGGTGACCGGCGGCCCGCTCACGGGCCCGGCGGCGGGCTCGGGCGCGGGGCCGGTCGCGGGCGCCGCGGCGACCTCGGCGGCGGTCGCCGTCTTCTCGGCGCGGGCGTGCCGGGGCGGCACGGCGAGCCGGAGCACGTCGGCCAGGCTGCCGGCGTAGCGGTCGGCGACCGCCCGCGCCAGCCGGGCCACCTCCGGGGAGAGCACCGGCACCGGGGAGACGACCTTCTCCAGGTACGCCAGCTTCGGGTGGTCGGACTCGGCGACGCGCTCCAGCAGCCAGCCGTCGACGAGCTGGCCGGCGAAGCGGACCTTCACCCGCACCCCGGGCCGGGCGTCGGCGTCCAGCGCCTCCGGGACCAGGTAGTCGAACGGGCGGTCGAGGTGCGGCAGCGGCACGTCCACGCAGACGCGAGCGACCGGCGACCCCGCAGCGGGTCGCCGGTCGCGGCGCGTGTCGGCGGTCAGGCTCCCGCGGCCGACTTGAGGTCGGCGGCCCGGTCGGTGCCCTCCCAGGTCAGCTCCGCCAGATCCCGGCCGAAGTGGCCGTACGCGGCGGTCTGCCGGTAGATCGGGCGCAGCAGGTTCAGGTCCCGGATGATGGCGGCCGGGCGCAGGTCGAACACCTCGGCGACGGCCTTCTCGATCGCGGCCACCGGCACCGTCTCGGTGCCGAAGGTCTCGACGAACAGGCTCACCGGGTGCGCCTTGCCGATCGCGTACGCGACCTGCGCCTCGCACCGCTCGGCCAGCCCGGCGGCGACCACGTTCTTGGCCACCCACCGCATCGCGTACGCGGCCGACCGGTCGACCTTCGACGGGTCCTTGCCGGAGAACGCGCCGCCACCGTGGCGGGCGTAGCCGCCGTAGGTGTCCACGATGATCTTCCGGCCGGTCAGCCCGGCGTCGCCCATCGGGCCACCGATCTCGAACCGCCCGGTCGGGTTCACCAGGAGGCGGTACCCCTCGGTCTCCAGTTCGAGGCCCTCCAGCTCCGGGGTGATCACGTGCTCGCGCACGTCCGGGGTGAGCAGCGACTCCAGCGAGATGTCCGCCGCGTGCTGGCTGGACACCACCACCGTGTTCAGGCGGACCGGCCGCAGCCCGTCGTACTCGATGGTCACCTGGGTCTTGCCGTCCGGCCGCAGGTAGGGGATCGTGCCGTCCTTGCGGACCTGCGCCAGCCGGCGGGCCAGCCGGTGCGCCAGCGCGATCGGCAGCGGCATCAGCTCGGGCGTCTCGGAGCAGGCGAAGCCGAACATCATGCCCTGGTCGCCCGCGCCCTGCGCGTCGAGCGCGCTCTCCGACCCGCCGGTACGCAGCTCGAACGCGTTGTCCACGCCCTGGGCGATGTCCGGCGACTGGGCGCCGATGGAGACGCTCACGCCGCAGGACGCGCCGTCGAAGCCCTTCTTCGACGAGTCGTAGCCGATGCCGAGGATGGTCTCCCGCACGATGGTCGGGATGTCGGCGTACGCCTTGGTGGTCACCTCGCCGGCGACGTGCACCTGGCCAGTGGTGATCAGCGTCTCCACCGCGACCCGGCTGTGCGGGTCCTGTGCGAGCAACGCGTCGAGGATGCCGTCGCTGATCTGGTCGGCGATCTTGTCCGGGTGGCCTTCCGTGACCGATTCGGACGTGAAGAGACGTGTCACGGCACTCCTAAGCATGTAAAAACGTTTGAAGGTCGCTCGCGACAGTTTAGTCGCCGGGTGTCCGGCGTCATTCGCAAACGTGCGGAGCCCAAGGGTCAGGACGGCCCGTCCAGGCGGGCGGCCACGAGGTCCCAGACGGCGTCGGCCAGGGCCTCCTTGGGCTGCTCGGGGAACCGGTGCACGGCCCCGTCGGCACCGATCACCACGGCGGCGTTGGTCTCCGCGCCGAACACCTTGTCGACGCCGACCTCATTGACCACGATCAGGTCGGCGCGCTTGCGGGCCAGCTTGGCCCGGCCGTTGGCCTCCGCGTCGTGGGTCTCCGCCGCGAACACCACGAGCACCTGGCCGGGTCGACGGTTCCGGCCCAGCTCGGCGGCGATGTCCGGATTGGTGACCAGCTCGATGGTCGGCGCGGGGCCACCCTCGGACTTCTTGATCTTGCCGGTGGCGTAGCTGGCCGGACGGAAGTCGGCCGGCGCGGCGGCCATCACCACGGCGTCCGCGCCGGCGGCGGCGGCCAGCGTCGCCGCGCGCAACTCCTCGGTGGTGCCGACCCGGACCAGGTCCGCCCCGGCCGGGTCGGCGAGCGCCACGTTGGCCGAGACCAGCGTCACCCGGGCGCCCCGGGCGACCGCGGCGCGGGCGAACGCGTACCCCTGCTTGCCGGAGGACCGGTTGCCCAGGAACCGGACCGGGTCGAGCGGCTCGCGGGTGCCGCCGGCGGTGACCACCACGTGCCGGCCGGCCAGGTCGGCCGGGGCGGCGACGCCGCGGGCCAGCGCCCGGCGGGCCACCGCGAAGATCTCCGCCGGGTCGGGCAGCCGGCCCTTGCCGGTGTCCCGGCCGGTGAGCCGGCCGACCGCCGGCTCGATCACCCGCACACCCCGGGACCGCAGCGTGGCCACGTTGGCCACGGTGGCCGGGTGCTCCCACATCTCGGTGTGCATGGCCGGCGCCAGCAGCACCGGGCACCGCGCGGTCAGCAGCGTGTTGGTGAGCAGGTCGTCGGCGAGGCCGTGGGCGGCCTTGGCGAGCAGGTCGGCGGTGGCGGGCGCGACCACGACCAGGTCGGCGCGCTGCCCGAGGCGCACGTGCGGCACCTCGTGCACGTCGGACCAGACGTCGTCGGCAACCGGCTGGCCGGAGAGCGCCGCCCAGGTCGGCGCCCCGACGAAGCGGAGCGCCGACGCGGTCGGCACGACCCGGGCCCGGTGACCCGACTCGGTGAAGAGCCGGAGCAGCTCACACGCCTTGTAGGCGGCGATGCCACCGCCGACCCCGAGGACGATCTCGGCGGGCATCGGCGCGGGCGGAGTTACGGCTGGTCGGTCGGCTCGGCGGTGAGCAGGCCCGAGTTGATCTCACGCATGGCGATGGAGAGCGGCTTCTCCTGCGGAGTGGTCTCCACCAGCGGGCCGACGTACTCCAGGAGGCCCTCACCGAGCTGGCTGTAGTAGGCGTTGACCTGACGCGCGCGCTTGGCGGCGAAGATGACCAGCGCGTACTTCGAGGTGGTCTTCTCGAGCAGCTCGTCGATCGGCGGGTTGGTGATGCCCTCGGGGTTGGTGGCGATGGATCCCACGAATTTGACCTCTGCGTCTCGCTCGGCGGCGGCCGTCGCTCAACCGCGCGGTGGCGGTCGGGCCGGTGCCAGGAATGACGAACCGAGCAATCCTACCAGCTCGGCCGCGGCACGCTCGGTCCGGTCGTGCGCCACGGTGTGTGCGAACGCCGCCGCCACGACCGGGTCCGCCCGGTACGCCGGCGGCGTGAGCAACACCAGCCGGGCCTCCGGCACGACGGCGCGGACGGCGAGCGCGCCGGCCAGGTCCAGCGGCAGCAGCACCGGCCGGCCCTGCGTCAGAGGGGACCACACGTGCGCCCGGGGCACCCCCCGGCGGTACGGCCCGATCCGGCACCACTCCAGCAGCTCGCCGGCGGCGATCAGCCGGTCGAAGCCGACCGGGTCGAGGAAGAGCCGGTCCACGCCGTCCCGCTCGCCCGGTCGCGGCGGTCGGGTGGTGGCGTCCACCGGCACCCGCACGGACGCAAGGCGCGCCCGGACCTGCTCGACGACACTGCCCCGACCGGCCCCGGAGGGACCGGACAGGACAGTGAGCCGAGCCGCCGAGCGCGCCTCGTCATCCGTGCTCACCGCTTGTTTCTACACGGTGGTCCGTTCAGTTGGCGGCGAACTCTCCCAGCAGCGCCTTGCGCTGCTGCTCGCCGAGGCCGCGAAGGCGACGGCTGTCGGCGATCTTGAGCTTCTCCATGATCTGGGTGGCCCGGATCTTGCCGATGCCCGGCATCGCCTGGAGCACTGCCGAAACCTTCAGCTTGCCCACGACGTCGTCGGACTCGGCCCGCTCGAGGACGGTGGCGAGGGTGGTCTTGCCCTGCTTGAGCTGCTCCTTCAGCTCAGCGCGGGCCTTGCGGATCTCCGCGGCCTTCTCCAGCGCGGCAGCGCGCTGCTCGGGGGTCAGTGACGGGAGCGGCACCAGTTCTCCTCAGGTCCCTAGTACGGCGGGCGGAGCCCCACCGCAGCTGTGAAACGTGGTGTCGCTGGCAACCAAAGGGGTCCGTGGTTCCCAGCGCGGGGAAAACTAGCGGTCAACGGAGCTTTCGGCAACGTGGACGCGCGATGATCAACGTAAAGTGACCGAGCCGTCAGTCAGTCCGGCGGTGGTCAGGGCGGCCCGGCACTCGGCCAGCACCCGCTCCGCGGCGGCCCGCAGAGCGGCCGGGTCCGGCCCCGCGCCCAACACCTCCCGGGAGTACGACGGCAGCACCGACGGCAGCGCGGCGCCGAAGACGGCACGCAGCCCGGCGGGCGTGCCGCCCTGCGCGCCCAGCCCCGGCGCGAGCAGCGGACCGTTCACCCCGCCGAGGTCGTGACCGGTCTCGCCGATCGTCGCGCCGACCACCAGACCGAAGCTGCCGAGCGGCTCCGCACCCCGGTTGAGCTGGGAAATCTCGTCGATGACGGCCTGCGCGACGGTGCGTCCGTCGGCCCCCACCGCGCGCTGCACGGCGGCCCCCTCCGGATTGGAGGTGAGCGCCAGGACGAAGACCCCGCCACCGTGCGCGGCGGCCGTCTCGACCATCGGCGCGAGCGAACCTACTCCCAGGTAGGGGCTCGCGGTGATCGCGTCGACATACAGCGGGCTGGATGGATCGAGGTACGCCGAGGCATACGCGCGGACCGTCGAGCCGATGTCTCCGCGCTTGACGTCGAGGAGAACGAGCGCACCCACATTACGCAACTGTCGGATAGTTGACTCAAGCACCGCCACGCCGCGCGAGCCGAAGCGCTCGAAGAACGCCGACTGCGGCTTGACCACCGCGACCCGGTCGCCGATCGCCTCCACCACGGTCCGGCAGAACCGCTCCAGCCCGTCGACGTCGTCGGGCAGCCCCCAGTCGGCCAGCAGACCCGGGTGCGGATCGATGCCCACGCAGAGCGGTCCCCGCTCCGCCACGGCCCGGTGCAGGCGCGCGCCGAACGTCTCCATCGCGTCTCTCCCTCTCCCGACGGCCCCGGGCCGCCTCGGTGTCCCGCGACGGCCCTCCCGCCGCGGCAACTCGCTCCGGCCGGCCACTTGGCCGGCCGGCCCTTCAGTCACGGCTCGACCGACCCCTGACCGCCCCGGTCGGCGCTCAACCGGCCTTGACCGCCGCCGCCACGCCGGCGGCGATCCGTGCCACGTCCGCGGCGTCGCAGACGTACGGCGGCATGGTGTAGACGAGGTCGCGGAACGGGCGCAGCCACACCCCCTCGGCGACCGCCGCGGCGGTGGCCCGGGGCAGGTCCACCTCGTGGTCCAGTTGCACCACCCCGATCGCGCCGAGCACCCGCACGTCGGCCACCCCGGGCGTGCCGCGCAACGGCGCCAGGCCGTCCCGCAGCCCGGCGGCGATCCCCGCCACCTGACCGGCCCAGTCGCCGGCGCGCAGCAGGCCCAGTGAGGCGTTCGCGACCGCGCAGGCGAGCGGGTTGCCCATGAACGTCGGCCCGTGCGCCAGCACGCCGCCGGCCGAGATCGGGCCGGCCACCGCCGGGGTGCAGAGCGCCGCCGCCAACGTCAGGTAGCCGCCGGTGAGCGCCTTGCCGACGCAGAGCACGTCCGGCGTGACACCGGCGTGCTCGGCGGCGAACATCCGCCCGGTCCGGCCGAAGCCGGTGGCGATCTCGTCGAAGATCAGCAGAACGCCGTGTGCCCGGGTCACCTCGCGCAGCACCCGCAGGTAGTGCGGATGGTGGAACCGCATCCCGCCGGCGCCCTGGACCACCGGCTCCACGATCACCGCGGCCAGCTCGGCGGCGTGCCGCTCGACGGCGTCCACCAGCGCCGCCTCGTACGCCGGATCGGGCGGGGCGTCGAAGCCGGCCGGCGGCAGCGGCGCGAACACCTGCCGGGGCAGCACGTCGCCCCAGAGGTGGTGCATGCCGCCCTCCGGGTCGCAGACGCTCATCGGATGGAACGTGTCGCCGTGGTAGCCGCCCCGCCAGGTGCCCAGCCGGCGGCGCTCCGGACGCCCCGCCGCGCGCTGGTACTGGAGGGCCATCTTCACCGCGACCTCGACGCTCACCGAGCCGGAGTCGGCCAGGAAGACGTGCTCCAGGCCGTCCGGGGCCAGCTCGACCAGGGTGCGCGCGAGGCGTACCGCGGGCTCGTGGGTGAGCCCGCCGAACATCACGTGGCTCATCCGGCCGAGCTGGTCGGTCACGGCCGCGTCCAGCACCGGGTGGCGGTAGCCGTGGATGGCCGCCCACCACGAGGACATCCCGTCGACCAGCTCCCGGCCGTCGGCCAGCCGCAGCCGTACCCCCGACGCGCGCTCCACCACGAGCGGCGGTCCGGCCGGCGGCAGCGCCGCGTACGGATGCCACACGTGCCGCCGGTCCAGGGCGAGGATCTCCTCGGGCGTCACGGACTCTCCTCCTTCGTCCCCATCCCGCGATCTTGCGCTTTCGGCCCGTGGCACGCCGGACATGAGCGTTATGTCGGGGCAGAAACTGCAAGATCACGCGGCAGGGTGCGGGTGGTGATGGCTCGGGTGAGGGCGGGGCCGCGGTAGATGAAGCCGGTGTAGAGCTGCACCAGGGCCGCGCCGGCGTCGAACATGCGGGTCGCGTCGTCCGGGTCGAGGATGCCGCCGACGCCGATCACCGGTAGCCGTCCGCCGGTCTCCCGGTGCACGAAGGCGACCACCTCGCGGGCGCGGGCGGTCAGCGGGCGGCCGGACAGGCCGCCGGTCTCGGCGCCGCGCGCCCGGTCGGCCGGGGCGAGCCCGTCCCGGCCGAGCGTGGTGTTGGTGGCGATGACGCCGGCCGCGCCCCGGTCGAGGCACACCTCCAGCAGCTCCGCCACGGCCGGCTCGGTCAGGTCCGGGGCGATCTTCACCAGCACCGGTTTCTCGCCGACCAGCGCGGCGAGCAGCGCGTCCAGGTGGGACCGGTCCTGCAACGACCGCAGGCCCGGGGTGTTCGGCGAGGACACGTTGACCGCGAAGTAGTCACCGTGGCCCCTGAGCGCCCGGTGGGAGGCGAGGTAGTCCTCGACCGCCTCGTCCAGCGCTGTCACCTTGGACTTGCCCAGCGAGATGCCCAGCGGGACGCCGAGCGGGCGCGGCAACGCCGCCAGCCGGGCGGCGAGCGCCTCGGCGCCGGCGTTGTTGAAGCCCATCCGGTTGACCACGGCCTCGCTGTCGCGCAGCCGGAACAGTCGCGGCCGGGGATTGCCCGGTTGGGCGTGCGCGGTCACGGTGCCGACCTCGACGAAGCCGAAGCCCAGCGCCGGCCAGGCCGGCAACGCGACGCCGTTCTTGTCCATCCCGGCCGCCAGCCCGACCGGGTTCGGGAACCGCACCCCGAACACGGTGCGCGGCGCGGACCGGAAGTACGCCCGGCGCAGCGCCGCCAGCGCCGCCGGCCGCCGCGACAGCGCGGCGAGCCGTGCCAGCGTCCACTCGTGCGCCGCCTCCGCGTCCCCGCCGCCGAGCGCGAACAGCCGGGGCCGCACCACCTTTTCGAAGATCACCGTTCGCCCTCCGAATCGGTGACCATGAGGTGGGCGGCGAGGTGGATCCCCGCCGCCAACCTCATGATCGACGCGGGTGTCGGGGTGGTCACTCGTTGGCCCGGAGCGCGGCGTGCAGGTCCTGGAGCGGGCGGACCTGGAGGTCGCCGTTGATGCGCGCCTCGATGCCCATCACCGCCGCCGCCGCGCCCGGAACCGTGGTGACGCACGGGATGTCCGCCGTCACGGCGGCGCTGCGGATCTCGTAGCCGTCCGAGCGGGCGCTCGCGCCCGAGCCCTGCGGCGTGTTCACCACCAGCGCGACGTCGCCGCCGAGGATCAGCGAGACCGCGTCCGCGCCCTCACCCGACTCGTAGTGCTTGCGGATCTGCTCGCAGGCGATGCCGTGCCGGCGCAGCACCTCGGCCGTGCCGGTGGTGGCGACGATCTCGAAGCCCAGGTCGGCCAGGCGCTTGATCGGGAAGATCATGCCGCGCTTGTCCCGGTTGGCCACCGAGACGAAGATCTTCCCGGCGGTGGGCAGCGACCCGTACGCGGCGGCCTGCGACTTGGCGAACGCCTGACCGAAGCCGGTGTCGATGCCCATCACCTCGCCGGTGGACCGCATCTCCGGGCCGAGCAGCACGTCGATGCCCTTGCCGGACGGCGTGCGGAACCGCTTGAACGGCAGCACCGCCTCCTTCACCGCGATCGGCGCGTTCGGCGGCATGGTGCCGCCGTCCCCGGTCGGCGGCAGCATCCCCTCGGCCCGCAACTGCGCGATCGTGGCGCCCAGCGCGATCCGGGCCGCCGCCTTGGCCAGCGGCACCGCCGTCGCCTTCGAGACGAACGGCACGGTCCGGGAGGCGCGCGGGTTGGCCTCCAGCACGTAGAGCGTGTCGCCCTGCAACGCGTACTGGACGTTGAGCAGGCCGCGCACCCCCACGCCGCGGGCGATCTCCTCGGTGTAGCGGCGGACCTGGGTCAGGTGCGAGCCGGCCAGCGTGATCGGCGGCAGCGCGCAGGACGAGTCGCCGGAGTGGATGCCGGCCTCCTCGATGTGCTCCATCACGCCACCCAGGTAGACGTCGCCGTCCGCGTCGACGAGCGCGTCCACGTCGATCTCGATGGCGTCGTCGAGGAAGCGGTCCACCAGCACCGGGTGGTCCGGTGAGATGTCGGTGGCCCGGCCGATGTAGTCGCGCAGCGTGGCGTCGTCGTAGACGATCTCCATGCCCCGGCCGCCGAGCACGTACGACGGGCGGACCAGCACCGGGTACCCGATCTCGTCCGCGATCGCCTTCGCCTCGTCGTACGAGGTGGCCATGCCGTGCGCGGGCGCGCGCAGCCCGGCCCGGTCCAGCACCGCGCCGAACGCGCCCCGCTCCTCGGCCAGGTGGATCGACTCCGGCGAGGTGCCCACGATCGGCACCCCGGCGTCCTTGAGCCGCTGGGCGAGGCCGAGCGGGGTCTGGCCGCCGAGCTGCACGATCACCCCGACCACGCCGGGGCCGCCGGCCGCCCTGCCGGACGAGTCCTCGGCGTGCCACGCCTCCAGCACGTCCTCGAACGTCAACGGCTCGAAGTAGAGCCGGTCGGCGGTGTCGTAGTCGGTGGACACGGTCTCCGGGTTGCAGTTGAGCATCACCGTCTCGTAGTCCACCCCCCTGAGCGCCTGGACCGCGTGCACGCACGAGTAGTCGAACTCGATGCCCTGCCCGATCCGGTTCGGCCCGGAGCCGAGGATGAGCACCTTGGGCCGGGCCGAGGGCGCCACCTCGGTCTCCGAGTCGTACGTCGAGTAGTGGTAGGGCGTGGTCGCCTCGAACTCGGCCGCGCAGGTGTCCACCGTCTTGTAGACCGGCCGGATGCCGAGCCGGTGGCGCAGCGTGCGGACGCCGTCCTCGGCGGCCAGCTCGGGGCGGAGCGCGGCGAGCTGCCGGTCGGACAGGCCGGCGCGCTTGGCGCGACGCAGCAGCGCGGCGTCGAGCACCGGGGCGTCGACGATCTCGGCGCGCAGCTCGACAAGCGCGGCGATCTGGTCCAGGAACCACGGGTCCATGCCGCCGGACGCCTCGGCCACCTCGGCGATCGACGCGCCGAGGCGCAATGCCCGCTCGACGGTGTAGAGCCGGCCGTCGTGCGGCATCCGCAGCGCCGTGAGGGTGTTCTCCTTCGTGGCGCCCGCCGGATCGGGGACGGTCCAGAAGCCGGCCGCCCTGGTTTCCATCGAGCGCATCGCCTTGTTCAGCGCCTCGGTGAAGTTGCGGCCCAGGCTCATCGCCTCGCCCACCGACTTCATGGTGGTGGTCAGCTCCGGGTCGGCGCCGGGGAACTTCTCGAACGCGAACCGGGGGATCTTCACCACCACGTAGTCGAGCGTCGGCTCGAACGCGGCCGGCGTCTTGAGCGTGATGTCGTTGGGGATCTCGTCGAGCGTGTAGCCGATGGCGAGCTTCGCGGCGATCTTCGCGATCGGGAAGCCGGTCGCCTTGGACGCCAGCGCCGAGGAGCGGGACACCCGCGGGTTCATCTCGATCACGACGATCCGACCGTCGACCGGGTTCACCGCGAACTGGATGTTGCAACCGCCGGTGTCCACCCCGACCTCGCGCAGCACCGCGATGCCGAGGTCCCGCAGTCGCTGGTACTCCCGGTCGGTGAGCGTCATCGACGGCGCGACGGTGACGCTGTCGCCGGTGTGCACGCCCATCGGGTCGACGTTCTCGATCGAGCAGACCACCACCACGTTGTCGTGGCGGTCCCGCATCAGTTCGAGCTCGTACTCCTTCCAGCCGAGCACGCTCTCCTCGATGAGCACCTCGTGCACCGGGCTGGCCGCCAGGCCCGCCCCGGCGATGCGTTCCAGGTCCTCGTCGGTGTGCGCCATCCCGGAGCCGAGACCGCCCATGGTGAACGACGGCCGGATGACCACCGGCAGGCCCAGGTCGGCGACGGTGTCGCGGACCTCGTCCATGGAGTGGCAGACCCGCGAGCGCGGGGTCAGCGTGGAGGGGTCGTCCAGACCCAGCCGGACGCCGGCCTTGGCCACGATGTCCTTGAAGAGCTGGCGGTCCTCGCCCCGGTTGATGGCGTCGATGTTGGCGCCGATCAGCTCGACGCCGTACTTCTCCAACACGCCCGCCTCGTGCAGCGCGACCGCGGTGTTCAACGCGGTCTGCCCGCCCAGCGTGGGCAGCAGCGCGTCCGGGCGCTCCTTGGCGATGACCAGCTCGACGAACTCCGGGGTGATCGGCTCGACGTACGTGGCGTCGGCGAACTCCGGGTCCGTCATGATCGTGGCCGGGTTGGAGTTGACCAGGCTGACCCGGATCCCCTCGCTGCGCAGCACCCGGCAGGCCTGGGTGCCGGAGTAGTCGAACTCGCAGGCCTGTCCGATCACGATCGGCCCGGAGCCGATCACCAGGACGTGCTTCAGGTCGGTCCGCTTAGGCATGCTTGCCGCCTTCGATGAGTTCCGCGAAGCGGTCGAACAGGTAGTCCGCGTCGTGCGGGCCGGCCGCCGCCTCCGGGTGGTACTGGACGGTGAAGGCGGGCACGTCCTCGGCCCGCAGCCCCTCGACCACGTTGTCATTGAGGCAGACATGGGAGACCCGGACGCCACCGAACGCGGTGTCGACCACCTGGTCGGGGACGACCGCGCCGGAGGAGACGCCGGGCACCTGGACCGCGAAGCCGTGGTTGTGGCTGGTCACCTCGACCTTGCCGGTGGCCCGGTCCAGCACCGGCTGGTTGATGCCGCGGTGGCCGTACCCCAGCTTGTAGGTGCCGAAGCCGAGCGCCCGGCCGAGGATCTGGCTGCCGAAGCAGATGCCGAACAGCGGGATCCGGCGGGTGAGCACCTCCCGCGCGAGGGCCACCGGCCCGTCGGCGGTCGCCGGGTCACCCGGGCCGGGTGAGAGGAACACCGCGTCCGCGCCGGTGGCGAGCAGGTCCTCGATGGTCGAGCCGGCCGGCAGCACGTGGGTGGTGACGCCGCGGGCGGCGAGCCGGCGCGGCACGTTGCGCTTGATGCCCAGGTCCAGCGCGGCCACCGTGAACCGGTGCTCGCCGACGGCCTCCACCACGTACGGCTTGGCGGTGGTCACCTCGGCGGACAGGTCCGCGCCGACCATCGACGGCGCGCGGCGGACCCGGTCGAGCAGGGCAGCCGGGTCGTCGTCGACGCTGGAGACACCGACCCGCATCGCGCCGCGTTCGCGCAGGTGCCGGGTGAGCGCCCGGGTGTCGATCCCGCTGATGCCGACCACGCCCTCGGCGGCGAGCCGGTCCTCCAGCCCGCCGGTGGCGCGCCAGTTCGAGCCGATCCGGGCCGGGTCGCGCACCACGTATCCGGCCACCCAGATCCGGCCGGACTCGTCGTCGGCGCCGTTGACGCCGGTGTTGCCGATGTGCGGCGCGGTCTGCACCACCACCTGACGGTGGTAGGAGGGGTCGGTGAGCGTCTCCTGGTAGCCGGTCATGCCGGTGTTGAAGACCGCCTCGCCGAAGGTCTCCCCGACGCTGCCGTACGCCTCGCCGTGGAACGTGCGCCCGTCCTCCAGGACGAGAATCGCCGATCTACGCTTCACCATCTACTTGACAGCCTTTCCGTCCAGGACCGTCGGCTCGCCGCGCAGGAAGGTCGCCACGATGCGACCCGGCAGCGTCATGCGGGCGTACGGGGTGTTGCGACTGCGACTGGCCAGCTCGGCCGGCTCGATCACGCGCCGGGCCGCCGGGTCGACAAGGGTCAGGTTGGCCGGCACGCCGGGGGCCGGGTCGACGCCGTGTCCGGCCAGCCCGGCGATCCGGGCCGGGACCCGCGACATGCGCTCGGCGATCAGGTCCCACCGCGGGCCGAGCACGTCCAGCGCGATGGAGAGCGCGGTCTCCAGGCCGAGCATGCCCGGCCGGGCGTACGCCCACTCGCACTCCTTGTCCTCCACGGCGTGCGGCGCGTGGTCGGTGGCGATGATGTCGATCACGCCCTCGGCCAGCGCGGCACGCAGCGCGGCGACGTCGGCGGCGGTGCGCAGCGGCGGGTTGACCTTGAAGACCGGGTCGTAGCTCTCCGCGCGTTCGTCGGTCAGCAGCAGGTGGTGCGGCGTCACCTCGGCGGTCACCCGCACGCCGCGCGCCTTGGCCTGGCGCAGCACCTCGACGCTGCCGGCGGTGGAGACGTGGCAGACGTGCAGCCGGCTGCCCACGTGCTCGGCGAGCAGCACGTCCCGGGCGATGATCGCCTCCTCGGCCACGGCCGGCCACCCGGTCAGGCCGAGGCGGGTGGAGACCTCACCCTCGTGCATCTGCGCGCCCTCGGTGAGCCGGGGCTCCTCGGCGTGCTGGGCGATCACCCCGTCGAACGCCTTGACGTACTCCAGCGCGCGACGCATCAGCCGCGGGTCGGCGACGCAGTGCCCGTCGTCGGAGAAGATCCGCACCCGGGCCGCGGAGTCGGCCATCGCGCCCAGCTCGGCCAGGCGCTCGCCGGCCAGCCCGACGGTGACCGCGCCGATCGGCTGCACGTCGACCAGGCCGGCCTCCCGGCCCAGCCGCCAGACCTGCTCGACCACGCCGGCGGTGTCGGCGACCGGCGAGGTGTTCGCCATCGCGCAGACCGCCGTGTAGCCGCCGAGCGCCGCCGCCCGGGAACCGGACTCGACCGTCTCGGCGTCCTCCCGGCCGGGTTCGCGCAGGTGGGTGTGCAGGTCGACCAGGCCGGGCAACGCGACCAGGCCGGTCGCGTCGATGACGGTGGCGTCGTCCGCGGCGAGCCCGCGGCCCGTCCCGGCCACCACGCCGTCGCGGATCAGCAGGTCGGTCGGCTCGCCGCCGACGACGCTGACGTTGGTGATGAGGTACGCGGTCACCGGTTGTTCCCTCCGAGCAGCAGGTAGAGGACGGCCATCCGCACGGAGACCCCGTTGGCGACCTGTTCGACGATGGTGGAGCGGGGCGAGTCGGCGACCTCCGGCGTGATCTCCATCCCCCGGTTCATCGGGCCGGGGTGCATGACGATCGCGTGCTCGGGCAGCCGGCGCATGCGCGGCCCGTCCAGCCCGTAGCGCCGGGCGTACTCGCGGGCCGACGGGAAGTAGGAGTCGCTCATCCGCTCCCGCTGCACCCGCAGCATCATCACCACGTCCACACCGGGTGCAACGGTGTCGAGGTCGTAGGAGACGTCGATGCCGGGGGCGAGCGCGGTCGCGATGTCGACCGGGATGAGCGTCGGCGGGCCGACCAGCGTGACCTTGGCGCCGAGCGTGGTGAGCAGCAGCACGTTGGAGCGGGCCACCCGGGAGTGCAGCACGTCGCCGACGATCGCCACGTGCAGGCCGGCGAGCCGGCCCAGCCGGGACCGCATCGTGTACGCGTCCAGCAGCGCCTGGGTGGGGTGCTCGTGGGTGCCGTCGCCGGCGTTGACCACCGACCCGTCCACCCAGCCGGCCAGCCGGTGCGGCGCGCCGGAGGCGGGGTGCCGGACCACCACCGCGTCGGCGCCCATCGCCTGGAGGGTGAGCGCGGTGTCCTTCAGGCTCTCGCCCTTGGCCACGCTGGAGCCCTTGGCGGAAAAGTTGATCACGTCGGCGCTGAGCCGCTTGGCGGCGGCCTCGAACGAGATCCGGGTCCGGGTGGAGTCCTCGTAGAACAGGTTGACCACGGTGCGCCCGCGCAGCGCGGGCAGCTTCTTGACCTCCCGGCCGGCCACGGTCGCCATCTCGGCGGCGGTGTCCAGGACCAGGGTGGCGGTGTCGGCGTCCAGGTCGCCCCCGGAGAGCAGGTGCCGGATCATCGTGCTGGCCCTTCGTTCGCGACTGCGGGGCTCCGCTTCGCTGCACTCCTCGCGCTCACCGGGAGTCCCCTCCGTACAGCCGTACCTCGTCGGCGCCGTCGGTCTCGGCGAGGGTGACCTTGACGTTCTCGGCCAACGCGGTGGGGATGTTCTTGCCCACGTAGTCGGCGCGGATCGGCAGTTGGCGGTGGCCGCGGTCGACCAGGACGGCGAGTTGCACGGAGGCCGGGCGGCCGACGTCGCTGAGCGCGTCCAGCGCGGCCCGCACGGTACGGCCGGAGAAGAGCACGTCGTCGACGAGCACGACCCGCCGGCCGTCGATCCCGCCCGGCGGCAGGTCGGTCGGGCCGACCGCGCGGGTGGCGTGCCGGCGCAGGTCGTCGCGGTAGAGCGTGATGTCGAGCACGCCCACCGGAACGGTCACGTCCTCGAACGTGCTGATCCGGGCCGCGAGGCGGCGGGCCAGCGGCACACCCCGGGTGGGGATGCCGAGCAGCACGGTGTCGGCGGCGCCCTGGGTCTTCTCCAGGATCTGGTGGGCGATGCGGTCGACCACCCGCGAGACGTCGGCGGCGGCGAGGATCACCTTCACCGAGGGTTGTCGCGGCGGCGACGAATGGGCAGCCGGTGGGTAGGCCACGGCGGACCTCCTTCCCCGCCTCACGGGACGGGTCGTTAAAGGACGTCTATCGACTCCGGCGGGCCCACGCGGGGCCCGGACCGGGGCTCCGTGCCACGTTACCAGCGGTCACCGGCCCCGCCGCCGCCGGTCCTGACCTGCCGGTCAGCCCGGCGAAATGCGGACAAGCCACACCGGGCTGCGGAACCTCCCCGACCCCACCACTTGACCAGTTGTCGCAATCCCCGTACCGTCACGCTCCGTAGCGATAGCTGGGAGAACCCCGAGCAGCACTGGGAGTGTCCGAATGCCCTCTGAATACGCCAAGTCGCTGGGCGCCCGCCTGCGCTCCATCCGCCAGCAGCAGGGCCTGTCCCTGCAGGGGGTGGAGGAGAAGTCGAACGGGCGGTGGAAGGCCGTGGTGGTCGGCTCGTACGAGCGCGGCGACCGCGCCGTCACCGTGTCCCGCCTGGCGGAGCTGGCCGACTTCTACCGCGTTCCCGTCTCGGAGCTGCTGCCCGACGGCAGCGGGGTGCGTCACGAGCCCACCAGCAAGATCGTGCTGGACCTGGAGCGGCTCTACGACGAGGCCTCCGAGGACCTGGCCTACGTCGCCCGGTACGCCCGCGCCATCCAGCAGCAGCGCGGCGACTACAACGGCCGGGTGCTCTCCATCCGCGCCGACGACCTGCGGGCCCTCGCGATCGTCTACGACGCCTCCCCGTCGGGCCTGATCGAGCGGCTCACCGAGCACGGTGTGCTGGTCGCCGACCCGCGGGCGTTCTTCGCCTCCTGAGCCACGCACCACGAAGGGCCCGTGCCGTCCGGCACGGGCCCTTCGTCGTCACCAGGTGCGGAGCCTCAGCGGCTGGCGTACTCGGCGATCCGGCCGAGAATGCCGTTGAGGAAGCGGGGCGAGTCGTCGGTCGACATCTGCCGGGCCAGCTCGACGGCCTCGCTGATCGCCACCGCGTCGTCGATCTCGTCGACGTAGAGCAACTCGTACACGGCGATCCGGGCCAGGTTGCGGTCGACCACCGGCATCCGGTCCAGCGTCCACCCCTCGGCGTAGCTGGCGATGATCTCGTCGATCCGGTCGAGGTGCGCCGCGACGCCCTCGACCAGCCCGACCGCGTAGCCGAGGTGGTCGGGGCGGGGCTGCTCGATCCGCTCCAGGTAGCCGGCGAGCACCTCGACCGGCGGACGGTCCCGCAGGTCGGCCTCGAAGAGCACGTCCAGCGCCCGCTTGCGCGCCTTGCGGCGCGCCGGCATCTGCTGCTTCGGACCCTCGGCCATCAGGCTCGGCCGAGGTAACGGCCGTCGCGGGTGTCGACCTTGATCTTCTCGCCGGTGGTGATGAACAGCGGCACCTGGACGGTGGCGCCGGTCTCGACCGTGGCCGGCTTGTTGCCGCCGGTGGACCGGTCCCCCTGCAGGCCCGGCTCGGTGTAGGTGACCTCGAGCACGACCGAGGTCGGCAGCTCGATGTAGAGCGGGACGCCCTCGTGGGTGGCGACGGTCGCCTCGGCCTCCGGGAGGAGGTAGTTGGCGGCCTCGCCGACGGTGCCGCCCATCACGGTGATCTGGTCGAACGTCTCCAGATCCATGAAGACGTAGTCCTCGCCGTCGGCGTAGAGGTACTGCATGGTGCGCTTGTCGACGGTGGCGGTCTCGACCTTGGTGCCCGCGTTGAAGGTCTTGTCGACCACCTTGCCGGACAGCACGTTCTTCAGCGTGGTACGCACGAACGCACCACCCTTACCGGGCTTGACGTGCTGGAACTCGACGACGGCCCACAGCTCGCCGTCCAGGTTGAGTACCAGGCCGTTCTTCAGGTCGTTGGTGGTGGCCATTTCCTGCCTTGATCATCAATTGGCGGACAGACCCACCAAGTCTACTAGCTGTGTCGAATCGGACTCGCGCGCTGCGCGAGGTGGTGCAGGGCCAGGCGGTAGCCGTCCACGCCCAGGCCGCAGATCACGCCGGTGGCCACCGCCGAGACCACCGACCGGTGCCGGAACTCCTCCCGGGCGTGGATGTTCGAGATGTGCACCTCGACCAGCGGGCCACGCAGCATGGCGCAGGCGTCCCGGACCGCTATCGAGTAGTGCGACCAGGCGGCCGGGTTCAACACCACCGCCGCCTCCTCGTCCGCCGCCTGGTGCAGCCAGCCCAGCAGCTCGTGCTCGGCGTCGGTCTGCCGGACCACCACGTCCAGCCCCAGCTCCCGCCCGGTCCGCTCGCACATGGCGACCAGGTCGGCGTAGCTGGTCACGCCGTACACGTCGACCTGGCGGGTGCCGAGGCGGCCCAGGTTCGGCCCGTTGAGCACGTACGCCCTCACGAGCTGATCTCCCGGTAGGCCGCGGCCAGCAGCTCGTCCGGCGGGGCCTCCAGGATGGCCGGGCGGGCCAGGCCGTCCAGCACCACGAACCGCAGCCGGCTCCCCCGGGCCTTCTTGTCCACCCGCATCGCGGCGAGCAACTCCGGCCAGACGTCCGCCCGGTAGCCGGTGGGCAGGTCGAGCGCGGTCAGCACATCCCGGTGCCGGCGCGCGGTGGCCTCGTCGAGCCGGCCGGCGAGCCGGGCGAGGGTGGCGGCGTAGACCAGCCCGACGGCGACCGCGTGACCGTGCCGCCAGCGGTACCCCTCCGCCTTCTCGATCGCGTGGGCGAGCGTGTGCCCGTAGTTGAGCACCTCGCGCACCCCGGACTCGCGCAGGTCACCGCCGACCACGTCGGCCTTGACCCGCACCGCCCGCTCGACCAGCTCCCGGACCACCGGGCCGGTCGGGTCCAGCGCGGCCGTCGGGTCCCGTTCGACCAGGTCCAGGATCACCGGGTCGGCGATGAAGCCGCACTTGACCACCTCGGCCATCCCGGCGGCCAGGTCGGCCGGGGGCAGGGCGTCCAGCGTCGCGAGGTCGCAGAGCACGCCGGCCGGCGGGTGGAACGCGCCGACCAGGTTCTTGCCGGCGGCTGTGTTGATCCCGGTCTTGCCGCCGACCGCCGCGTCGACCATGCCGAGCAGCGAGGTCGCCACCGGCACCCAGCGCACCCCGCGCAGCCAACTGGCCGCGACGAAGCCGGCCAGGTCGGTCACCGCGCCGCCGCCCACCCCGACCACCGCGTCGGTCCGGGTGAACCCGGCCGCGCCGAGCCGGTCCCAGCAGGCGGCGGCCACGTCGACGTGCTTGCCCGCCTCGGCGTCCGGCACCTCCACCAGCAGCGGCGTGACACCGTCGGCGCGGGCCCGCTCGGCGAGCCGCTCGGCCAGCGCCTTGAGCGGCGGAGCGTACAGGTAGGCCACCCGCTCCGCGCCGGGCAGCAGCTCGGGCGGCGGGTCCAGCAGGTCGCGTCCCACCAGCACGTCGTACGGCCGTTCGCCGCCGACCGGGATCCGGGTCACCTCGTCCATCGCCGGCAGCCTAGTCCAGCGCCCGCCCCCGGCGCGGCGACTGTCCACTCCGTGGGGCGTTTGTCCGGCCCCGCCCCGGGTAGGGCGGCGGGATGAGCATCCGACTTCCCGCCACGATCCTCGGCGTCGGCCTCGGTGGCTTCGTCGACGGCATCGCGTTGCACCAGGTCCTCCAGTGGCACCACATGCTCAGCAGCACCGCGACCGACCGGGTGGGGATCCGGGACTACCCGGTCGACACCGTGCCCGGCCTCCAGATGAACACGCTGTGGGACGGCCTGTTCCACGTCGTCACCTGGGTGGCGGTGCTGACCGGGCTGGCCCTGCTCTACGCCCGGGTGACCCGGTCCCGGGGCCGGCTCTGGCGCTCCGGAATGCTCTGGGGCTGGGTGCTCGTCGGCTGGGGCCTGTTCAACCTGGTGGAGGGCGTCGTCGACCACCACCTGCTCGGCATTCACCACGTCCGTGGCGGCCCGTACCAGACCTGGTGGGATCTCGGTTTCCTGGCGCTCGGCGTACTCCTGGTCGCGGGCGGCTGGGCCATCCAGCGGCGGGCCGACGCGATCGACCTGTGCGCGCCGCGGACGCGGTGAGCCACGCCGGGCACGCCGGGGGCTTCCCGGCGACCGCGCTGCTCCCGGCGGTCATGTTCTGGGCCTACCTGGCCGCCGCGCTGCGGCTGCGCGACCCGGGCGGCCCCGGCTGGGCGCACCGGCGGACCGTCAGCTTCGGGCTGGGCACGCTGCTCGTGGCGGCGGGGCTGCTCGCGCCCGGTGACGACTTCGTCGGGCACATGTGGCAGCACCTGCTGATCGGCATGCTGGCGCCGCTGGCGCTGGTGCTCGGCGCGCCGGTCACCCTGCTGCTGCGCACCCTGGACCGGCGCACCGCCCGCCGGCTGATCCACCTGCTGCGGCACCCGGTCGCGCGGGTGCTCGGCCACCCGGTGACCGGCCTGCTGCTCACCGCCGGCGGCCTGTGGCTGCTCTACCTCACCCCGCTCTACCGGGCGACGCTGGAGAACCCGCTGCTGCACCCGCTGGTGCAGGCGCACTTCCTGCTCAGCGGCGTCCTGTTCGCCTGGTCGGTCGCCGGGCCGGACCCCGGGCCGCACCGCCCCCGGGTGCCGGTACGCCTCGTGGTGCTCGGCGCGAGTGTCGCCGCCCACGCCACGATCGCCCAACTGCTCTACGCCGGCGTGCTCGTCGACGTGCCGGCCACCGGCGCCGAGCTGCGGGCCGGCGCCACGCTCATGTACTACCTCGGTGACCTGGCCGAGATCGCCCTCGCGCTCGCGTTGCTCGCCACCTGGCGGCCGGAACGCCGCGCCCACCGCCCGGCCACCCGGCCCGCCGCCGCGCCGGTCAGGGCTTGAGCAGGGCGGCGATCTCGGCGGCCAACTCCTCCGGCGCGCGGCCGTCGGTCACCACGGTCGCGGTCGCCACCTCGGCGTACAGCGGGCGGCGCTGGTCCAGCAGGTACTTGAGGGTGGCCCGGGGGTTCAGCGCCAACAGTGGCCGGCCGGCGCCCAGCCCGACCCGCCGGATCGCGTCCGGCAGCTCCACCGACAGGTGCACCACCGTGTGGCCGATCAGCGCGGCCCGGTTCTCCTCGGCCAGGACCGCGCCGCCGCCGAGCGCGAGCACACCGGCGTGCGAGGCCAGCGCCGCCGCCACGGCGGCCCGCTCCAGCGTACGGAAGTGGTCCTCGCCCTCGTCGACGAAGATCTCCGGGATCGGCTTGCCGGCCAGGCGCTCGATGTCCGTGTCGGTGTCCCGGAAGTCGACGCCGAGCGCGGCGGCGAGCGCCGTGCCCACCGTGGTCTTGCCCGAGCCGGGCGCTCCGACCAGCACGCAGACCGGCCTCGTGCTCATTTGACCACCAGGCTGTCGAGGTAGCTCGCCAGGTTGCGGCGCATCTCGGCGACCGAGTCGCCGCCGAACTTCTCCACCGCGGCCTCGGCCAGCACGAGCGCCACCATGGCCTCGGCGACCACCGCCGCCGCCGGCACCGCGCACACGTCGGAGCGCTGGTTGATCGCGGTGGCCGGCTCGCCGGTGGTCACGTCGATCGTCGCGAGCGCGCGGTTCAGCGACGAGATCGGCTTCATCGCCGCCTTCACCCGCAGCGGCTCGCCGGTGGTGATGCCGCCCTCCAGGCCGCCGGCCCGGTCGGTGACCCGACGCACCCCGGTAGCGCCGGGGATGATCTCGTCGTGCGCCTCCGAGCCACGGGAACGCGCCTGCTGCCACCCGTCGCCGATCTCGACGCCCTTGATCGCCTGGATCGACATCAGCGCGGTGGCCAGCCGGGCGTCGAGCTTGCGGTCCCACTGCACGTGACTGCCCAGGCCCGGCGGCACGCCGTAGGCGAGCACCTCGACCACGCCGCCGAGCGTGTCGGCGTCCTTCTTCGCGGCGTCGACCTCGGCGACCATCCGGGCGCTCGCGTCGGCGTCGAGGCAGCGCAGCGGGTCCGCGTCGATCCGCGCGGCGTCCTCCGGGGTCGGGCGCAGGCCCGGCTTGGCGACCACCGGGCCCAGCTCCACCACGTGCGAGACGATCTCGATGCCGAGCGCCTGCCGGACGAGGGCCTTGGCGACCGTGCCGACGGCGACCCGGGCGGCGGTCTCCCGGGCGCTGGCCCGCTCCAGGATCGGCCGGGCGTCGTTGTGGCCGTACTTCTGCATGCCGGCCAGGTCGGCGTGGCCCGGGCGGGGACGGGTCAGCGGCGCGTTGCGGGCCTGCGCGGCCAGCTCCTCCGGGTCGACCGGGTCGGCGGCCATCACGGTCTGCCACTTGGGCCACTCGGAGTTGCCCACCCGGATCGCGACCGGGCTGCCCAGCGTCACGCCGTGCCGGAGCCCGCCGATGATCTCGATCTCGTCCTGCTCGAACGCCATCCGGGCGCCCCGCCCGTACCCGAGCCGGCGGCGGGCCAGCTCGCCGGAGATCTCGGTGGTGGTCACCTCGATGCCGGCGGGCACCCCCTCCATCAGCGCGACGAGGGCGGGTCCGTGCGATTCACCTGCAGTCAGCCAGCGCAACACAGCGGACAGTCTGTCACGCCCCCTAACCGGCCCGGCGCGCTACCGACCGCGTCCCGCCCTGCGGACCGACCCGCCCACGCACCGCCGGCGGCGATGAGGGCCAGACATCCGGGTCCGGGCGGCAGGTCGGCAGCGCCTACGAACTTGATGGCATGGATGACTCGTTTCTTCGCGGTGGACGGCGCAGGCGCGGATGAGTCACTGATGCCATCAAGTTTGTAGCCACCGCGCGCAGGGTCAGACCGGGACGGGTGAGATCGATGGGCCCGGTGTTGCGGCGGCGGCATGGCGGATCCGCGTTCACACCCGACCGCCGCCGCCCCCTGGTCAGGCGGGGGCTCCGCCTCCACCGAATGCGTCGAGCGGGACCTCCGCCTCGCCCTTCAGTGCGGCGCGCATCGCGGCACGCGGGGCGGCGACGCCGGTGAAGTGTTCGAACTGGCCGACCGCCTGGGCCAGCAGCAGATCGAGGCCGGAGATCACCCGGCAACCGGCGGCCAGCGCCGCCGCGGCCAGGGGCGTCGGCCACGGGTCGTACAACGCGTCGAACAGCACCGTCTCCGGCCGCCAGTCGAAGTTGTCGGCGAGCGGGTCGGCGACGCCCTTCGGCACGGTGGAGATCACCAGGTCGGCCCGGGCGTGCGCGGGCGCGCCGTCCCACTCCGCGCCGGCCAGCGGCACCCCGACGGCCGCCGCCACCGGGCGCAGCTCGTCGACCGCCTCGGGCCGGCGGGCCACCACGGTCACCTCGGCGGCCCCGATCCGCGCCGCCGCCGCGATCGCCGCCCGGGCGGTGCCGCCGGCGCCGAGCACGGTCACCACCGCACCCGTCACGCAGCCGGCGCCGGTGAGCACCTCGACCATGCCGGTCACGTCGGTGTTGTCCGCGTACCAGGTGCCGTCGGGTCGGCGTACCAGCGTGTTGGCGGCGCCGACCACGGCGGCGACCGGCGAGACCTCGTCGGCAAGCGCGAGCGCCGCCTCCTTGCCGGGCATGGTCACCGACAGCCCGGCCCACTCCGGGCCGAGGCCCGCGACCAGGCCGGGCAGCTCGTCCGCGCCGGCCTCGATCGTCGTGTACGACCAGCCGGTCAGTCCGGCCGCCGCGTACCCGGCGTGGTGGATCGCCGGGGAGAGCGAGTGGGCGATCGGCCGGCCGACCACCGCCGCGCGGTGTGGGGCGGCCATCAGATGATCCCGGCCTCCTTGGCCTTCTGCTCGTTGCGGCGCTGCTCCTCGTAGGTCTCGGCGAAGGCCGAGTGGCCTTCCCTGTCGATGGCCACGAAGAAGAGCCACTTGCCCGGCGGGGGAGCCATCGCACCCTCCAGGGCCTGCTTGCCGGGGTTGTTGATCGGCGTGGGCACCAGACCGCGCAGCTTGCGGTTGTACGGGTTCTTCGGATTGTCCAGCTCGGCCGGCGTCATGTCCTTGGACGCCTTGGTCTTCTGCCCGGTCAGCTCCAGGTAGTAGTTGACCGTGACGTCCATCTCCAGGCAGTTGCAGGGGAACTCGCCGTAGACCCGGTTGTAGGCGACCCGGGCGACCTTGCCCAGGTCGTCCTTGTTGCCCGCCTCGGCCTGCGCCAGCGACGCGACGACAAGCGCCTCGTACGGGCTGACCCCGCCGCGTTCCGCCTGCACCCGGTCGGCGAACTTCATCTCACCGGTGACGCTGAGGAAGTTGTCCACCATCAGCTTGAGCACCGTCTCGGCGGTGGCCTTCGGCGGGATCTCGTAGGTGTCCGGGAACAGGAAACCCTCGATCGAGGGCTTGATCTTCTTGCCGTCGGAGCGCTTGAACCACCAGTCCGGTACGCCCAGCGCCTCCGGGTCCTTCGCCGCGGTCTCGAAATCCTTGACCGGGATGTCGGTCTTCTCGGAGAGCAGCTTGTAGACGTTCTTGGCGGTGCGCCCCTCGGGGATGGTGAGCCCGTTGACGATCTTGTTCTTCAGGTCCAGCATGGCCGTCACCGCGGCGTCACCGCTCATCTGCTTGCGCAGCTTGTACGTGCCGGGCTGGATGTTCTTGCTGCGCGCGTTCTCCTCGGCGGCCTCGATGAACGCCTTGGTGCTCTTCACCACGTCGGCGGCCACCAGCGCGTCGGCCATGTCGGCGATCAGCGCGCCCTGCTTGATCTCGACGATCGCCTCGCCGGTGCCGGAGCCGTCGTAGTCGGGGGTGACGAAGTAGTTCTGGACGCGGTCGAAGCCGTAGTAGGCGCCCCCACCGATGCCGCCGAGCAGGATCAACGCGAGCGCGAGCGCGAGGAGGGTCTTGCCCCGGCTGCCGCCGGACTTGCCCTGGCGGCGGCGCACCGCGCCGCGCCGGTGCCGGCCCTTCTCCCCCCTCTCCTGCTCGTCGAAGCCCAGATCAAGATCGTCGATCATCCGTCCGCCTCCGCTGTGCGTCCAACCAGCTCTGCAGAATCTCCACCGCGGCGGCCTGGTCGACCACCGCTCGTTGACGCTTTCCCCGGACGCCCCGCTCGGCCAGCCTACGACTTGCGACGACGGTCGACATCCTCTCGTCCGTCAGCGTCACCGGAATCGGCCTCATTACATCGGCCAAACGGGTGGCATAGGCCGATACGTTCGCCGCCGCCGGCCCGTGCTTTCCGGCGAGGTTGACCGGGAGGCCGACGACGATCCCGACCGCCTCGTGCTCGGCCGCCAACCGGACCAGCGCGGCCATGTCGGCGGGCACCGTGTCCGGTTCGGCGGTCAGGTCCCGGGCCAGCGTGACAAGCGGAGTGGCGAGGATGCCGTGCGGGTCGGACCGGGACACCCCGACCCGGACCTGGCCGACGTCCACCCCCAACCGGACACCACGGTCGAATTCAGCCATCCGCCGGGCACCTCCTTCAGCCGGTACGGGCCAGGGCGGACCATCCGGTCCGCCCTGGCATCGATCGGTGCGTTCGCTCATGCCGTCCCACCGGGCACGCGCTCACGGCCCTCGCCTCGCTCGGTGCGTTCGCTCATGCCGAACCACCGGGCACGCGCTCACGGCCCTCGCTCCGCTCGGTGCGTTCGCTCATGCCAAACCACCGGGCACGCGCTCACGGCCCTCGCTTCGCTCGGTGCGTTCGCTCATGCCGCGTCGGCGATCGCCTTCTCCACGGTGGCCAGCAGGCTCGGCGCCTCCGTGGCGGGCAGGCCGCCGCCCTGGGCCAGGTCGTCGCTGCCGCCGCCCCGACCGGAGAACGCGGCCTTGACCAGATCCTTCGCGCTCAGGCCCCGACTCCGGGCAGCGGCGTTGACGGCCACCACCAGGGACGCCTTGCCGTTCGCCCGGGCCGCCACCGCGACCACCGCCGGGCGGGCCGCGTCGATCCGGCCCCGGATCTCCTGCGCGAGGGTCCGCACGTCGTTGGCCGCCGCGCCCTCGGGCGCCTCGGTGCCGACGTACGCGACGCCGCGCACGTCCTTCGCCTGCGCCGCGAGCGCGCCCGCCCCGCCGAGCACGAGCTGGGCGCGGAGCTTCTCCAACTCCTTCTCCGCGTCGCGCAACTGGGTGACGGTCTGCTCCACCCGGTCGGCGACCTGCTCGCCCGGCACCCGGAACAGCTCGGCCAGCCGGGACACCAGCAGGTGCTCGCGGGCCAGGAAGCCGAACGCGTCCATGCCGACGAGCGCCTCGATCCGGCGCACACCGGAGCCGACCGACGCCTCGGAGAGGATCTTGACCAGGCCGAGCTGGGCCGAGCGGGCCACGTGCGTGCCACCGCACAGCTCCCGGGCGTAGTCACCGACCTCGACCACCCGGACCCGCTCGCCGTACTTCTCGCCGAACAACGCCATCGCGCCGATCCGGCGGGCCTCCTCCTGGCTGGTGACGAACGCGTGCACCTCCAGGTCGGCCAGGAGCACCTCGTTGACCTGCTGCTCCACGTCGTGCAGCACGCTCGGCGCCACCCCGGTCGGGGTGTTGAAGTCGAACCGCAGCCGGCCCGGCGCGTTCAGCGAACCCGCCTGGGTCGCCGACTCGCCGAGGAAGTTCCGCATGGTCTGGTGCACCAGGTGCGTCGCGGTGTGCGAACGGGAGATGGCCCGCCGGCGGGACGCGTCGATCTCCGCGTACCCGGTCTCCCCGGCGCGGACCTCGCCGCGCACCACCCGGGCCCGGTGCACGATCAGGCCGGGCACCGGCTGCTGCACGTCGAAGACCTCGACCTGCCCACCGCCGACGGTGATCAGACCCTGGTCGGGCTGCTGCCCGCCGCCCTCGGCGTAGAACGGGGTGGTGTCGAGCACCAGCTCGATCGTGTCCCCCTCGGCCGCGGCGGCCACCGAGGCACCGCCGGCCAGCAGCGCGCGCACCCGGGACTCCCGGTTCAGCTCGGTGTAACCGGTGAACTCCACCGGCCCGCCGCCGTCGAGCACCGACCGGTACGCCGACACGTCGGTGTGCCCGGTCTTGCGGGCCTGCGCGTCCGCCTTGGCGCGGCTGCGCTGGTCGGCCATCAGCCGGCGGAAACCGTCGGCGTCCACCTGGAGGCCCTGTTCCGCCGCGATCTCCAGGGTCAGGTCGATCGGGAAGCCGTACGTGTCGTGCAACTGGAACGCCTTGTCGCCGGAGAGCGCCGGCTTGCCGGCCGACTTCGTCTCCGCGATCGCGGTGTCCAGGATGGTGGTGCCGGCGCGCAGCGTGGCGAGGAACGCGTCCTCCTCGGCGTACGCGTACTGGGAGATCCGGCCGAACTCCTCGGCCAGCTCCGGGTACGACGGGGCCATGCAGTCCCGGGCCACCGGCAGCAGCTCCGGCAGCGCCCGGTCCTGGTAGCCCAGCAGCCGCACCGAGCGGATGGCCCGGCGCATGATCCGGCGCAGCACGTAGCCGCGGCCCTCGTTCGACGGGGTGACGCCGTCGCCGATCAGCATCAGCGCGGTGCGCACGTGGTCGGCGATCACCCGCAGCCGCACGTCGTCCGGGTGCGACTGGTGGGCCGCGTGCCCGGAGTGCGCGCCGTACCGCTTGCCGGTCAGCTCGGCCGCCCGGTCCAGGATCGGCTTGACCTCGTCGATCTC
This sequence comes from Micromonospora sp. NPDC051141, assembly GCF_044455765.1. Taxonomy (NCBI): domain Bacteria; kingdom Bacillati; phylum Actinomycetota; class Actinomycetes; order Micromonosporales; family Micromonosporaceae; genus Micromonospora; species Micromonospora sp. NPDC051141. Next base: position 588,685 of record NZ_JBITFD010000002.1, on the reverse strand, counting down.
GTAGAGGTTGTCCACGCCCTGCAACAGCGAGGCCATCCGCTCCAGGCCCATGCCGGTGTCGATGTTCTTCGCCGGCAGGTCGCCGAGGATCGGGAAGTCCTCCTTGCCGACACCCGGACCGCGCTCGAACTGCATGAAGACGAGGTTCCAGAACTCCAGGTAGCGGTCCTCGTCGACCTCCGGGCCACCCTCGCGGCCGTACTCCGGACCGCGGTCGTAGTAGAGCTCCGAGCACGGGCCGCACGGCCCGGGGATGCCCATCGACCAGAAGTTGTCGGCCTTGCCGCGGCGCACGATCCGCTCGGCCGGCACCCCGGTGGCGCGCCAGATGTCGTACGCCTCGTCGTCGTCGAGGTAGACCGTCGCCCAGATCCGCTCCGGGTCCAGCCCGAAGCCGCCCGCCTCGACCGACTTGGTGGCCAGGTCCCAGGCGAGCGGAATCGCCCCGTCCTTGAAGTAGTCACCGAACGAGAAGTTGCCGTTCATCTGGAAGAACGTGCCGTGCCGGCTGGTCTTGCCGACCTCGTCGATGTCCGGCGTCCGGATGCACTTCTGCACACTCGCCGCCCGGTCGAACGGCGGGGACTGCTGCCCGAGGAAGTAGGGCACGAACTGCACCATGCCCGCGTTGATGAACAGCAGGTTCGGGTCGCTGATGGCGGGCAGCGGAGCGGACGGCACCACGGCGTGCCCGTTCGCCTCGAAGTGGGCGAGGAACCGCCGCTTGATCTCCGCCGTCTTCATCGCTGGTGCTCCTCCGGGAAAATCTGCCGGTCGCCGATCCGCGGGTCCTCCCGCAGCTCGGCGAACTCGTCGTCGTACGCCTCGCCGCGGGCGAAGGCCTCGTGGATCTCCTGCTCGCGCTCGGCCATCGAGACCCGGACGTCGTCCACGAAGGCGCGCACCGACTCGACCAGACCACCGGCGGACTCGGACAGCCCGTTGGCGATGCCCGCCGGGGTGTACGCCTGCGCGGTCCGGGTGGCCTTACGCACCACCAGGACGCCCACGGCCAGCCCGATGCCCAGCCAGAACAACCGCCTCATGCTCTCATCCTTCCCGCGTACGCCGGTGGGGTCAGCGGTTGCCGCGCTTGGCGGCCCGACGCTGCTGCTTGATGGTGTCGCGCACCTCGCGCTCGGTCTCGGCGTGCCGGCGGGCGGAGGCGGCCTTGCGCACGCCGTAACCGAACGCGGCCACCTTCACCAGCGGGTTCGCCGCCGCCGCGGAGACCACGGTGGCCAGGTTCGCCACGTTCGCGGTGACGTTCTGCGCGTGGCTGGTCATGGTGTCCACCTTGGCGAGCTGGAGGTTCACCCCGTCCAGCGAGGTCTGCACCTGCTCCAGCGCCACGTTGACGTTCTTCACCGTGGTGTTCACGTCTCCCAGCAGCGGCCCGGTGCGCTCGTTCAGGTCGCCGATCATGCGGGTCGTCGCGTCGACGGTGTGCCGCAGCCGCAGGATCGGCACCGCCAGCACGAGCACCAGCATCAGGAACGCACCGGCCGCGATCAGCGCAGCGATCTCTCCACCACTCACGCGCATGTCCTCCTCAAGCATTGTCCCGGGACCCGACGCCCCGGAACGCGCGACCGTACCTGCCCAACCTGCCCACGTCGCAGCCCGCCGGCCCGGTGGTCACCGGGCGCGGGCGGGCGCGCCAGCCCCAGACCCTACCGTCCGTGAGGGAAGTCGGCTCACGACGGTGAGGGGGTCGGCTCGCCGAGCGGGTCGTCGGTGAGGGTGGGGAACGGATCCTCACCAGTGAGTGACGGATCGGTGGTCGGCGTCGGGCCGGTGCGCTCGTCGTCGATCGCGTTGCGCACCTTCACCGACACCAACGAGCCGGTGCACGTCGCCGCTGCGGGCGCGGGCGGCGCGGACGGCGCCGGCTCCCCGTCCACCGGCGGTGGCGTGCAGGCGGGGTCGCGGACCCACAGGTCGAGCGTGAGCTCGTCCCGCCGCCAGCAGGTGTAGCTGCCCTCGACCTGCTCCTCCGGGCAGCGGTCGACCTTCCAGCGCCGCCAACCGTCCTTGGCCAGGGCCTGCTCGTAGACGGCCACGGTCTGCTTCCACCCCTGGTCGGACTCGACCGCGCGTTCCCGCAGCCGGCAGTCCTGGAGGCACCAGCGGCTGCCACTGACGTTGTCGACCGTCTTCGTCGCCGCCCAGGACGGCACGTCGAGAGCGTCGAGCGTGTCGAAGACCGGGTCCCGGCTGAGCGTCCGCATCCCGAAGTAGAGCGGGACCGCGCCCAGCAGCACGAGACTGACCAGCGCGAGGAGGCCCATCCGTAGCCGACGCCGTTCGCGCATCTGCCGACGTAGTTCGGAACGGGCGCCGCGCAGGCCACCGGCCTCCGCCCCGTCCGCACCGGGGCCGGCCGGTCGCGGCACGGGCTCGTCGCCCGCGCCGGGCCGCGGCCCCACGGCCTCCCCCGGCGGTACGACCGCAGCCGCCCGCGCCACCGCCGGCGCTCCCGGCACCCCGCCGACGGGCGCGGCGGCAGCGGCCCGGACCGGTTCCGGGGTGGGCGGGACCGCCCGCCCGGCGGGACGGTCAGCGGTCCGCTCGGCCGGCCCGGCCGGTCGGGCCACCCCGGCGGCGGCCCGGGCCACCGTCGGTCCGCCGGCCGGTCGTGGCTCGGGCGCTCCCGCCGGACGGGGCACGCCGCCCGGCGCGACGGAGTCGTCGGGACGGGCCGGACCGCGCCCGTCCGGACGGCCGTCCCGCGTCGTCGGGCCACCGGTGCGCTCGGGGTCGCCCTGCGGGCCGGGACCGCCCGGACCCGTCGCCGGTACGCCCGCGCGGGCCGGACCGGCCGCGCCGCGCTCTCCGGCCACCGGCGGTGCCCCGGCTCGGGCCGCGCCCCGGGCCGGGCCGGGCGGCTCGGGCCGGACGGGATGCTCGGGTCGAACCGGCGCCCCGGGCGGTTGGGATCGGCCGGCCATCTCGGGCCGGACGGGATGCTCGGATCGAACCGGCGGCCCCGGCGGCTGGGATCGGCCGGCCGGTTCAGGTCGAACGGGCGGCCCGGCCACGGCGCGGCCGGTCGGCGCGCGGTCCGGGCCGCCGGCCGGTTCGTCGACCGACGGACCGGCCGGGCGACGGGCGGCCGGCATGGCGGGGTCGGTGTGCGACGCACGGCCGGCCTGGCGCAGCCAGTCGGCGGGCCGCTCCGGACGCTGCGCGCGTGGCTCACCCGCCTCGTCGGCCGCCGGACGCGGCGCCCGGCCCGGCGGAGCGGCGGCACCGGCGGAACCGGCAGCCTTGGCGACGCCGGGAGCGTTGGCGACGCCGGGAGCCTTGCCGGCTCCGGGAGCGTCGGCGGCACCGGGAGCGTGAGCGGCTCCTGGAGCGTTGGCGACACCGGGAACGTCGGGAGCGGCCCGCCGGCCACGGGCGGGGGCGCGGCGGGCAGCGGGCGGGCCCGCTCCCTCGGCCGGGGCGCCGGAGACGGGCGCGGTGGCGCCGGGAAGCTCCGGGGCGTTCCCGCTGCGGGGCACGGCGGTCGGGCGGTCCGGCTCGGCGGCGGTCCGCCGGCCGACACCCGGGACCGGTCGGGCGGCGGGGTCGACCGCGCCCTCCGGCGAGCGGTGACCACCGGCGGGCGGGGTCGCCTCGTGGCGGGAGCGTCGTCCACCGCCGGACGCCGGCGTCGCGCCGGTCGGCTCGTCGTCGGGTCGCGCCCGGCGGCCCGCACCGGAGACCGGCCGGACCGCGCCCGGGAGCGGGCCGACCGCGTGCTGGTGACGATCTTCGTCGCCGGGCGACGCGCGGCGACCGGTGGCGGCGGGCCGGGTTCCGGTGTCCAGGCCCGCGGCGTGGGAGCCGGGCGTCTCGACGCCGTGCCGGCCGAGCGGGCTGGAAGACGCCGCCGTCCGGGAGGCGCCGCCGTCACCGGGGGACGGCCATGCCGGGCCTTGCCCGGCCACGGCGCGGTCGGGTCCGGTGCGACCGGTCGGCGGGCCGGTCGGGGGTGCGACCGGAGGACCGGCCGGCCGGCCGGCAACCGCCGGCTGCCGTCCGGTGGGGCCGTCCGGGCCGCGACGGTGCGGCGGGCCGTCCGGCCGGGGTGCCTCGGGCACACCGGGCCAGGGCCCCTCCACCGGACGGCGCGGCGTGACCGGCTCGGGGCCGGCGGGACGGACCGGCGGCGCCGCCGGCCCGGAGCCGGTCGTGTCGGAACCACGCCGGGCCGCCTGCGCACGGGGACCGGGGCCGCCGGGAGGCGCTGCCGGGCCGGGACGAACGGCGCCCGGAGACAGGTCCGGGCCGGGACGAACGGCGCCCGGAGACAGGTCCGGGCCGGGACGAACGGCGCCCGGAGACAGGTCCGGACCCGGGCGGCCGACGCCCGGGGGGCGGTCCGGACCGGAGCGGCCGGGTGCCGGCGGCGCCGGGGCGGAACCACCGGGGCCCGGGGGCGCCGCCGCGCGGGAGCGACTCGTCACCGGCGGCATCGTCGCGTCGGTCCGATCGGCTGCACCGGCGCCGGTCGGGCGGAGTGCACCGGGTGCCTGCGGGGCGCGACCCGGCTGGCCGGTGGCCGGTGACGGGCCGGGCCGACCGGACGTCGGCGGCTGCGGACCGGACCGGTCGGGAGACGGAGGCGGCGGACCGGAGCGACCGGACGTCGGGGGCTGCGGGCCGGGGCGACCGGGCTCGGGAGCCGGCGCGGCGGCACGACCGGGGGCTGGCGGCGGGCCGCCAGGACGGCCGGGCATCGGGGGCTGCGGGCCGGGTCCACCGGTGCCCGACGGCGGTGCGGCCGGACCACCGGGACCCGGGGCGTACGCGCCCGGTCGTCCCGGTACGGCAGGCGGCGGAGCCGCCCGACCGGGTGCCGGAGGTGGCGGAGCCGACCGGCCGGCTGGCGGAGTTGGTGGAGCCGCCCGGCCGGGGGCCGGAGGTCGCGGGGCCGCTCCGCCGGGCGCCGACGGCGCACCGGGGCCGGGGCCGCCGGGACCGGGTGGGGGTACCGCGCCCGGGCGGGGCGGCCGATCCGGCTCGGGGACGCGGGCGGCCCCGGGTCGCGGACCCGGGCCCGGTGGCGTCTCCCCCTCCGGGCCCAGCTCGCCACGCTGCTGCTTGGCGCTCCGCAGGTCGTCGATCCAGCCGAACTCCTCGCCGGCGACCGCCTGGTCCGGCTCGGCCTCGGCGGACCGGCCGCGCCCCCACCGGCGACCCTTGGCCTTCGGATCGCGCCGCTCGTCAGGGCCGTCCGCCGGCCGATCCGGACCACGCGCCATCACTGTTGACCCCCCTCGGTGGCGTCGCCGCCGCCCTCACTCGCCCCGCCGACCTGCTCGGTGCCGCCTGCCCGCACCCCGGACGCGGCGACCGGCGTGCCGGCCTCCCCCCGCGTCACCGGTGCGGGCAACCCGCGGACGATCCGGCGCAGCACCGGCAGCCGGGTGGCCACCGCCCGCTCCGCGCCGTGCCCGCTGGGTCGGTAGTAGTCGGTCCCGACGAGGTCGTCCGGAGCGTACTGCTGGGTGACCACCCCCCGGTGGTCGTCGTGCGGGTACCGGTAGCCGGCCCCGTGGCCGAGCCCGCGCGCCCCGGCGTAGTGGGCGTCGCGCAGCCCGCGCGGAACCGACCCGCCGCGACCGGCGCGCACGTCGGCGACGGCGGCCCCGATGGCGGTCGTGGCCGAGTTCGACTTCGGGGCGGTGGCGAGGTGGATGACCGCCTGCGCCAGGTTGAGCTGGGCTTCGGGCAGGCCGACGTACTCCACGGCGTGCGCCGCGGCGGTGGCCACGCTCAGCGCGGTGGGATCGGCCATGCCGACGTCCTCGCTGGCGAAGATGACCATCCGGCGGGCGATGAACCGGGCGTCCTCGCCGGCCACCAGCATCCGGGCCAGCCAGTGCAGCGCCGCGTCCACGTCCGAGCCCCGCATGCTCTTGATGAAGGCGCTTGTCACGTCGTAGTGCGCGTCGCCGTCCCGGTCGTAGCGCACGGCCGCCACGTCGACCGCCTGCTCGGCGACGGCGAGGTCGATCCGGGCCGCGCCGATGGCGGTCGCGGTGGCCGCCGCGGCCTCCAGCGCGGTGAGCGCCTTGCGCACGTCGCCGCCGGCGAGCCGGACCAGATGGTCCTCCGCGTCCTCGGCCAGGACCAGCGCGCCGCCGAGCCCGCGCTCGTCGGCCACCGCGCGGCGCAGCAGACCGCGTACGGCGTCGTCGTCGAGCGCCTGGAGGGTGAGCAGCACGCAGCGGGACAGCAACGGCGAGATGACTGAGAAGTACGGATTCTCCGTGGTCGCCGCGAGCAGCGTGACCGTGCGGTCCTCGACGGCGGCGAGCAGCGAATCCTGCTGGGTCTTGCTGAACCGGTGCACCTCGTCGATGAAGAGCACGGTCGGCGGGCCACCGGAGCGGCGCTGCCGTCGAGCGGTCTCGATGACGGCGCGGACGTCCTTCACACCGGCGGTCAGCGCGGACATCGCCACGAAGCGCCGGTCGGTGGTGCGGGCCACCAGGTGGGCGATCGTGGTCTTGCCGCTGCCGGGGGGACCCCAGAGGATGACCGACATCGGCGCGGCCCCCTCGACCAGCTGGCGCAGCGGCGCGCCGGGGGCGAGCAGATGGTCCTGCCCGATCAGCTCGTCCAGGCCGGCCGGCCGCATCCGGACCGGCAGCGGCGAATCCGCGCGGGTGTCGGTGAAGCTGTCGACGCCGCCGGGGGCCGCGGGTGCGCCGGGCGCTCCGGCGGGCTCGCCGAGGGTGAAGAGGGCGTCGGATTCCATCACGAGAACAGTACCGGGCCGGGCCGACGGCGCCGGAATCGCGCCGCCGACCCGACCCCTGTGGTCTTTTCCGGTCAGCCGCGACCCGGCCGCCGGCCCCGGTACCACCGGCCGCCCCCGCCGCCGCGCGGGCCGGAGCCGACGCCGGCCAGGTAGAGCGAGAGCAGCAGGAAGCCGATCAGCATCAGGGTGTGCGTGTTGAACAGGTCGGGGGCGCCGAGGTCGGTGTTCATGAAGTCGAGAAGCAGCGCGAAACCGAACACGATGGCCGCGAGAATGGCGAGCATGTCGTTTCCTCCGGTGGGGGTTCCCAGTAGGTCGGCGACGGATGTACCCGATCGGTCTGTTCGTCAATCTCCACCGTGGAGACGGTCGGTGGCGAGCACCGCGTACCGCGCGGAGTCCCGCCAGACGCCACGGACGAGCAGGTGGTCGCGGCTCACCCCCTCCGCGTGCAGGCCGGCTTTCTCCAGCACCCGGCGGGACGCGACATGGTCCGGCTGGACGGTCGCCTCCACCCGGTGCAGCCCCACGCCGGCGAACGCGAGGTCCAGCAGCAACCGGGTGATCTCGGTGCCGATCCCGGTGCCCCGGTGCGCGGTCCGCACCGCGTAGCCGACCTCCCCGCGCCGGTGCGCCACCGACGTCACCGTGAGCACTCCCAGCCCGAGCAGGAGGTCACCGTCGACCGCCGCGAGCCGGTACTCCGGGCGCGGCTCCCCACCGGCGGTCTCCCGCCAGGCCGGTATCGCGTCGCGCACCACCTCCGGGGTCGGGATCTCCTCGTCCAGCACGCCGTCGACCACGGTGGGCTCGGTCAGGAACTCGTGCAGGACCGGCGCGTCCGCGTCGGTCCACTCGCGCAGCGTGCAGCGTGCACCGGGCAGGCGGACCGTACGGACGGAGCGGATGGGGGTCACGGCTGGTCCTCTCGTAGGCTGGCGACATGATCACGGTCGACGAGGTGCTGACCGGGCGGGAGGCGGTGCTCGCCGCGACCGGCCGCCACCCGTACGCCCGGCACGCGTTGCGGCGCGACCGGCCCGCCCGGGGGTGGCGACGCGGGGACACGGTCGGGTGGCTGCTGCCGCCGGGCGAGTGGTCGGCCGGCGGCGCGATCGGCGCGCCCGGCCCGGCGCTGGAGGTGCTCGCCGCCCAGCGGGCGGACGGGACGCTCCGGGCCGGGCAGTCGGTGAGCCTGCCCCGGGTCGCGCCGGACGCGCTGGCCGCGTGCCTGCCGGTGGCCCGCTCCAGCGACTGGGACTTCCTCTGGACCACCGGGCCGCCACCGCGCCAGCCGGAGCAGGAGCGGGTGGTACGGCTCACCGGGGCCGACCACCCCGCGCTGTCGGCGCTCGTCGACGAGGCATTTCCGAGCACCACGTCCCGGCCGGGCGACCCGGGCGTCGTCGACTGGTACGGCATCCGGGACGGGGACCGCCTGATCGCCTGCGGCGCCGACCGCAGCCGGGGCGACATCGGTTTCCTGGCTGGGCTGACCGTGGCGCCCGGGCACCGCGGTCGAGGGCTGGGTGGCGCGTTGACCGCCGGCATGACGTGTGCCCTGTTCACCCGGTACGACCACGTGGCGCTCGGGGTCTACACCGTCAACGTCGGCGCGCTCCGGCTCTACCGCCGGCTGGGCTTCACCGGCGCCGCGCCGCGTACCACGGTCCATCTCGGCTAGGAGCGGCCCACGGTCGCGGCCCCGGCCGGTGGCGCCGACACCGGCACCGCCGCCGGCCCGGGGCCGGCGGGACTGCCGTCGGGACCGGTCACCGGGACCGGGTCCGCCGGGGGCGGCGTGGCCCCGGACCGCGCGGCGGCCCGGTTGGCGCGCCAGGCGGGCAGGTAGAGCGGCGCGGCCACGGCCAGCACCACCGCGCCGACAAGCATCGCGACGCGGACGCTGGTGGCGTCCGCCAGCGCGGTGAGCACCACCGCGCCGAGCGCGCCGGCCGGCTGGGCCATCATGGAGTTCAGCGACAGCACACTGGTCCGGTACGGCCCGTCGACCTGCCGGTGCAGCAGCCCCATGTGCAGCGGGTTCGACGCGCCGTGCACGGTGTAGCAGGCCAGGTAGGCGATCAGCACGCCGACCGGGCCGGCGAGCAGGCCCATGCCGACCACGGTCCCGCCCTGGAGCACCCGCATCAACGCGGCGGCCGGCGCGGCGCCGAGGCGACGCAGCAGGACCGGGGTGAGCGCGGCGCCGGCCGCGTTGGCCAGCCAGGCGGCCGAGCCGGCGGGGCCGAGCAGCGCCGCCGCCCGGTCGGCGCCGCCGACCACCTCGGACAGCCGGATCGGCAGCAGCGACTCGAACGTGACCATGCCGAAGCCCCAGAACAGCTCCACGGAGACCAGGGCCAGCAGCACCCGGTTGCGGCGCAGCAGGCCGACGGCCTGACCGACCATCCGGGGCGCCTGCGCCACCGAGGCCCGCACCGTGGCCGGGCTCGACGCGGGGCGCTGCTCCCGCATCAACGCCAGCAACGCCACGATCGAGACGGCCTGGAGCGCGGCGGCGACCAGCACCGGGCCGGTCAGCGCGCTGACCGGCCCGAACGGGCCGAGCGCGACCAGGCCGCCGCCGAGCAGCGCGCCGGCGCCGATGGCGACGCCGATGACCGTGCCGGCCCAGCCGAGGCCGCGTTCGTACTCGGCGTCCGGGTCGGCGGCCAGCGTGGCGTCGACGTACCAGGATTCCAGCGGGCCGCTGTCGAGCGCCCGGTAGACGCCCTGCAACGCCCAGACCAGGAAGAACATCCAGAACGAGTCGGCCACCGCCAGCAGCGCCAGGGAGGCCAGCGCAACCACCCAGGCGACCAGCAGCACCGGTCTGCGGCCGAGCGCGTCGGCGAACCCGCCGGTGGGCAGCTCCAGCGCCAGCACCACCAGGCCCTGCGCGGTGGCCACCAGGCCGATCTGGGACAGCGACAGGCCGCGCTCCTGCATCAGCAGGATCATCACGGTCATCAGCAGGCCGCTGGGCAGCCAGCGCAGCCCGTAGAGCGTGAGGTAGCGGAACCGGACCTGGCGTACGGACAGGGTGCTCACGGCTTCTCCTCGGTGGGTGGCAGGACCGGGCTCAGCGGGAACGCGGCGAGGTAGAGCTGCACCAGCTCGCCGTCGGGGTCGTCGGGGTCGGTCTCGTCCCGGTGCCGTTCGAAGACCGCGAACACCTCCGCCTTGATCGCCTCCAGGCGGGTGGCCGGGATCCGCATGAAGAAGTCGCCCATGCCGAACGCGTCACGCCAGGCCGGCGACCACTCGTGACGCTGGGCGGCCCACCGTTCGGCGTGCTCGGTGAAGAGGCGGATGTAGTCCGCCTCGATCCACTCGATGGCGGCGCGGGCGTCCGGGTCGTCGTCGTAGTCGCTGGCCTCCCACTCGGTGACGTCGTGCGCGGCCCGCCAGAACCGCTGCCGCCCGGTGCCCAGCTCCGGGTCCTCGACCACCATGCCCACCGCGGCGAGCTGGCGCAGGTGGTAGCTGGTCGCGCCGGTGTTCGTGCCGAGCAGTTCGGCGAGCCGGGTGGCGGTGGCCGGCCCGTTCACCCGCAGCGCGCCGACCAGGCGCATTCGCAACGGGTGGGCCAGCACGCGAACCTGCTGGTGGTCCAGCCGGACCAGGCGCGGCTCGGGACGGGTCTGTTCGCTCTCCATGCATGCACAATATCTGTGCACACTTTCTGTGCACAAGACCCGTGCAAAGGAAGTGTGCATCCGAGCGGACGGGTACGGACGGTCAGGAGAACAGCTCGGCGACGCCGCGCAGCCGGGTCCGGAGCAGGCCGGTGGCGCGGGCGGAGTCGAGGCGTACCTCGATCGGGCGGTGCAGCCCGGCGGCGGCCGTGGTGGTGGTCCGCAGCCCGGCCGGGTCGACGCCGAGCCGGCGGGCCAGCAGCCGCCCGACGTCGGCGCGGCTGACCTGGTCCGGGCCGGCCACGTTCAGCGGGCCGGCCAGCTCGGTCGGGAGCAGCTCCAGCACCGCCGCGGCGAGGTCGGTGACGTCGATCGGGCAGCGGATCTCGTCGCTGAACAGCGTGGCCCGGCCGGCGAGCGCGTCCCGGCAGCGCTGGAGCTGCTTGCTTCCCTCCCCCAGGATCAGCGAGGTCCGCACCAGCAACGCCCCCGGGTCCACCGCCCGCACCGCCGTCTCGGCCGCCGCCTTGGCCGCCCCGTACGGATACACCGGCGTGGGCGGCTCGTCGTCGGCGTACGGCGCGGGACGCCCGGCGTGCAGCGCGTCGCTGGACAGGTGCACCAGCCGCGCGCCCACCTCGGCGGCGGCGGACGCCACGTGGGCCGCCCCGTCGGCGGTTACCGCCCAGTCGTCGACCCGGTACGGGGTGCCGACCACGGCGTCCGGGCGTACCTCGGTCAGCAGCGCGCGCACCGCGGCCCGGTCGGTGACGTCGAGCCGGCGGACCGCGACGCCCGGCACCCGGACGCCGCCCGCGTGGCAGGTCGCCACGACCCGCCAGCCGGCGGCGACCGCCTGCCGGCACACCTCGCCGCCCAGAAATCCGCTGCCACCCACCACCAGCAGCCTCGTCCCGCCCCGCTGCGCCACGATCACGAGGTTAGCGGGGCGACCCGCCGCGACGGCGTCCCGCCAACCTCGTGATCACCAGCTCGGACTCCGGGCCAGCGGCCGGAAGGGGCAGGCTCAGGTGGGGTCGGCCACCGGCGCGGCCGGGCCGGCGGTGCCGGCGTGCGGCGCGGCGGGCGCCTTCGGCTTGGCGTCGATGCCGGCCTCGGCGCGCTGCTGCCCGGTGATCGGCGTCGGCGCGCTGGTCAGCGGGTCGAAGCCACCGCGCGTCTTCGGGAACGCGATCACCTCACGGATCGAGTCCGCGCCGGCCAGCAGCATGCAGACCCGGTCCCAGCCGAACGCGATGCCGCCGTGCGGCGGAGCGCCGTACTTGAACGCCTCCAGCAGGAAGCCGAACTTGTCCTGTGCCTCCTCGGCGGTGATGCCGAGCAGGTCGAACACCCGCTGCTGCACGTCGCCGCGGTGGATACGGATCGAGCCGCCGCCGATCTCGTTGCCGTTGCAGACGATGTCGTACGCGTACGCCAGCGCCCGGTCGGGCGCCTCCTCGAAGCGGCCCACCCACTCCGCGTTCGGGGAGGTGAACGGGTGGTGCACGGCGGTCCAGCCGCCGTCGTCCGTCTTCTCGAACATCGGCGCGTCGACCACCCAGCAGAACGCCCAGGCGCTCTCGTCGACCAGCTTGGCCCGCTTGGCGATCTCGATCCGGGCGGCGCCGAGCAGCTCCTGCGCCTCGCGGGTCTCCGTGCTCGCGGCGAAGAAGATCGCGTCGCCGGGCTTCGCGCCGACCGCGTCGGCCAGACCGGACAGGTGCGCCTCGGACAGGTTCTTCGCCACCGGGCCGCGCGCCTCGCCGGTCTCCGCGTCCAGCACCACGTACGCCAGGCCACGCGCGCCGCGCGCCTTGGCCCAGTCCTGCCAGCCGTCCAACTCCTTGCGGGTCTGGCTCGCGCCGCCCGGCATCACCACCGCGCCGACGTAGCCACCCGCGTCGATCGCGCCTGCGAACACCCGGAACGCGGTGCCGCGCAGGTAGTCGGTCAGCTCGGTCAGCTCCACGCCGTAGCGCAGGTCCGGCTTGTCGGAACCGTAGCGGGCCATCGCGTCGTGCCAGGTGATCCGCGGGATCGGCCGGGTGATCTCGTGACCGGCCAGCTCGGACCAGAGCTTCGCCACGATCGCCTCGCCGAGGTCGATCACGTCGTCCTCGGTGACGAAGGACATCTCGATGTCGAGCTGGGTGAACTCCGGCTGCCGGTCGGCGCGGAAGTCCTCGTCGCGGTAGCAGCGGGCGATCTGGTAGTACCGCTCCATGCCGCCGACCATGAGCAGCTGCTTGAACAGCTGCGGCGACTGCGGCAGCGCGTACCAGCTCCCCGGCTGGAGACGCACCGGAACCAGGAAGTCGCGGGCGCCCTCCGGGGTGGAACGGGTCAGCGTGGGCGTCTCGATCTCCAGGAAGTCCCGCTCGTGCAGCACCGTGCGGGCGAGCTGGTTGGCCTTCGAGCGCAGCCGCATCGCCTTCGCCGGGCCGCCGCGACGCAGGTCGAGGTAGCGGTACTTGAGCCGGATGTCGTCGCCGGCCTCGACCTGGTCGTCCACCGGCAGCGGCAGCGGCGCGGCCTCGGAGAGCACCTCCAGCGCGGTGGCGGTCACCTCGACCTCGCCGGTCGGCAGGTCCGGGTTCTCGTTGCCCTCGGGGCGGCGGGTCACCTCGCCGACGACCTTGACGCAGAACTCGTTGCGCAGCGCGTGCGCGTCCTCCTCGCGGAACACCACCTGCACGACGCCGGAGGCGTCGCGCAGGTCGACGAAGATGACCCCGCCGTGGTCGCGCCGGCGGGCCACCCACCCGGCGAGCGTCACCGTCGAGCCGGCGTCCGCGGCGCGCAGGCTTCCGGCATTGTGGGTACGGATCACGGCTGGCGTCTCCTCATCGTGGGGCTGTCCCCGCATTCTGTCAGCTCTGCGGAGCGCCCCCCGCGCCACCCGGCCAACCCGTGCCGTTCCGGCTCAGGCGTCCGGGATCTCCCAGCCGGTCACCTGGAGCGTGGTCGAGCCGTCGTTCGCCACGCCGATCACCTCGATCAGCACCATCCGCCACGGATCGCCGTGTGCCTTGGCGTACGCGTAGTCGGTGGTGACGCAGATCGTCGTGCCCTTGCGAACCGGGATCGGCTGTTCCTCGCCGATCAGCGCGGTGCGGATCTTCTCGGCGCACTCCTGGGGCGTCGCGCCGGCGGAGGTCGCGTCGGTGCCCTCCACCCCGTCCTCCAGCCGGAGCGTCGAGGGCTGGTTGCCGCAGCCCCGGGTGAACCGGACGTCCGCACCGGTGGAGTCGTTCCTGGTCCGGGGCTCGTCCAGGTCCGCGTACATCGAGTTGCTACAGGACGCCTTGAGGACCAGCGGCTGCTGCTCGTAGCTGGGTCGGTAGACCGTCCGCTCGTCGAGCGGGGGCGCCTCCCCGGGCGAGCGGGGCGTGTCGTCGGGCGTGGTGCCGCCCGCCTCGGCGGGTGCGCTGCTGGTGGGCGTCCGGGCACCGCCGTCCGGCTCGCCGGTCGCCGACGCGCTCACCGCCGGCCCCGAGCGAAGCGCGATGTCCTTCGCGTCCTGCGCCTGGTCGATGGCCCGCCAGGCGAAGATCGCCGAACCGAGGGCGAGCAGCAGCGCGAGTCCGGCGACGCCCAGGGCGAGCACGACGAGACCCCGGCCGCCCGAGCGGGGAACCCCTGCGGGCCGTCCGGGACCGCCGGCCGGGCCGGGCACGCCGGGGCCGGACGGAGCCCCGGCGCCGGCGGGTGGCCGGTCCGCTCCCGGGATGTTCGGCCGGGGGTCGTTCGGCCCGTGGGGCTCGCTCATGGAGGCGTCTCCTGACAGTCGACGGCTGACGAACTGCGGTTATCGCAGGGTCAGCGCGGTTGCGCTGTCGCCAAGCGGACAACGCGGGCGAACAGCGTCGCTTGTGGACCGTGGCGATGATAGAAACACGGGCGCAATCGCGTCGGCAACGGACATTCGGGGAGAGGCGTGGCGACCGTCGACAAGGAGCAGCCCGCCGGTTCCGGCCGAGGCGACACCGGACCGAGGTGGGGACTGTGGGTGACCACGGCCGCCGCGATCGTCGGTGTCGTCATCGCCGGCCTGGCGCTGCTGCGCGACTACTTCGGCTGGGAACGCGAGGAGCCGGACACCGCGCGCACCCCGGCCGGGGTGACCGGTGCGCCGAGCCCGGACGGTGCCGCCGCCCCGACCACCGGCGCCGCCGCCGGCACGTCCGGGCCCGCCTGGGTGCACCTGGACAGCCTGCCGGTGGCGTCGGGCGCCGGGAACACCGTCGACCTCCCCCGGGCGCTCAGGGGCACGGCCGGTCTGGACCGGGCGGTCGCCGTCCGGTGCCCGGAGAACGTCTCCGGGGACAAACAGCGTGAGGTGACCTACGAACTGCGGCGTCGCTACCAGGATCTGACGCTCACCGTACGGGCGCACTCCCCGGGTGACCCGCAGGCCCCGGTACGGGTCACCGCGTACGCGGCGGTCCGGCGGCCCGACGACAGCGGCGTGGACCGGCTGAAGCGTGCGCTCGTGGACGCCCGGGAGGGCGCGCCCGGGAAGCTCGCCGCCGACGTGGCCGGCGCCGACGGCGTCATCCTGTCCGTGGAGTGCCAGTTTCCCGACTCGGTCGTGATCCTCACCGACACCCGGATCACCCCGGCCTGACCCGTCCGACGCCTGTCACTCCGGCTCGGCCGGCAGCAGGTGGTTGACCCGGACGTCGTCCTCGGCCAGCGCCCGGGCCCGTTCCTCGGCCACCCGGTCCGCGCCGGTGAGCCGGCCGCCGTGCTGGCGCAGGTGCTCCTCCCAGGTCGGCACCTGGTACACCTCGACGAAACCGTCGGCCCGCTCCCCGGCCCGGAACAGCCCCCACCGCATCGCGCCGGTACGCCGGCGGGACCGGCCCACCGCGCGCATCGCCTCGACGAACTCGGCCTGCCGCTCGGGGCGGACCGTGTACGAGACGGTGACCAGCACCGGCCCGCCCCGCGCCGGTGGCTCCAGCGTCAGGTGCGGCTCGGGCCAGTACACGGCCGGGTCGCGGTCCACGCCCCGGGTCTCCCGCAACGGCCAGAGCAGCACGCTCAGCGCGCCGACCGCCATCAGCGCGGCAGCCACGGTGAGCGCGCCGACCAGGCCGGTGAACTCGCCGAGCGCGCCCCAGGCGACCGCCCCGAGCGCCTGACCGCCGGCGAACACCATCTGGTAGACCGACAGGCCGCGGGCGCGTACCCAGCCGGGCAGGAAGAGCTGCATGGCGGCGTTGACGCTGGACAGCACCGTCATCCAGGCCAGCCCGGCGGGCACCAGCGCGACCACCGCCACCCCCGGCACCGGCACCAGCGCGAGCGTCGCCAGCACCGCCGCGTACAGCAGGCCGGCCAGGAGCAACAGGTGGTTGCTGGAGAGCACCCGGCGGACCCGGGGCAGCACCAGCGCGCCGGCCACCGCGCCGACGCCGAGCGCGCCGAGCAGCACGCCGTAGCCGCCCGCGCCGAGGCCGAGGCGGCGGCTGGCGACCAGCGGCAGCAGCGCCCACAACGCGCTGCCGGGCACCACGAACAGGGCGGCGCGCAGCAGGATCCGGCGGACCACCGGCGAGTGCCGCACGTACCGACCGCCGGCGCGCAGCGCCGCGGTGAACCGCTCCGGCGCGGCGTCCTGCTCCCGGTGTGGCGGGCGCCACCGCGCCAGCGTCACCGCGAAGATCGCGAACGAGACCGCGTTGACCGCGAAGACCACCGCCACGCCGGCCTGGGCCACCAGTACGCCGGCGACCGCCGGCCCGACCGAACGGGCCAGGTTGACGCTGATCGAGCCGAGCGCGGAGGCGGAGACGAGCTGTGAGCGGGGCACCAGCTCCGGGATCACCGCCTGCCAGGCGGGCAGCGTGAGCGCCTGCCCGACGCCGAGGCCGAAGGTGAGCGTGAGCAGCAACGCCGGCGGCATCCGGCCGGCCGCGGTCAGCACGGTGAGCAGCACGCCGACGGCGGCCAGGAAGCACTGCACGGCGATCAGCAGCCGTCGCCTGTCGAACGTGTCGGCGAGCGCGCCGGCCGGCAGCGCCAGCATCAGCACCGGCAGCATGCTGGCGGTCTGCACCAGCGAGACCAGGGTGGCGGCGCCCGGGGCGTCGACCAGCAGCCACTGCGCGCCCACGGTCTGCATCCAGGTGCCGATGTTGCTGGCCAGCACCGCCAGCCAGAGGCTGCGGAACGCGGCCGACCGCAGCGGCGCCCAGGCGGACGGCTGCCGGTCGGTCACGTCGGTCACGTCGGTCGGGGAGGCGCTCACCGGCCGATACCTACCCGGTCCGGGGCCCGGCACTCCCCGCCCCGCCGACCGGCCGAAGCCCGGCGCACGCGGCCGAACCCCCGGTACACGCGGCCGAACCCCGGCGCACACGGCCGAACCCCCGGTACACGCGCCGAACCCCGGTGCCACGGCCGAACCCGGTGCACGCGGCCGAATCCCTGGTACACGCGCCGAACCCCGGTGCACACGGTCGAACCCCGGCGCACACGGAGCGGGCCGCCGGTCACCCGGCGGCCCGTTCACGCGGTGCGGATCAGAAGACGCTCACGCCGTAGACGCTGAGCGGCTCGGTGACCGGCTGGAAGTAGGTGGTGCCACCGGAGGAGCAGTTGCCGCTGCCGCCGGAGGTGAGGCCGAGCGCGGTGCTGCCGGAGAAGAGCGAGCCGCCGCTGTCGCCACCCTCGGCGCAGACGTTGGTGCGGATCAGGCCGGAGACGCTGCCCTCGGCGTAGTTGACCGTCGCGTTGGTGGCGGAGACGCTGCCGCTGCGCAGGCCGGTGGTGCTGCCGGAACGGCGGACGGACTGGCCGACGTACGCGTTGCCGGCCGTGGTGATGTCCTGGTAGCTGCCGTTGTAGAGGTAGACGTTGCCGGCCGCGTTGGCCGAGTTGCTGTGCCGGACGATGCCGTAGTCGTTACCCGGGAAGCTGGTGCCGGCCCGGGTGCCGAGGACGCTGGTCTGGCCGGAGTTCGAGTACCAGGTCGAGCCCAGGTTGGTGCAGTGCCCGGCGGTCAGGAAGTAGTACGTCGAGCCGCTGCGCACGTTGAAGCCGAGCGAGCAGCGGTAGCCGCCGGTGTAGATGGCCTGGCCGCCGGAGATCCGGGTGGTCAGCGTGCCGGCCTCGGCCTCGATGCGGACCGCGCCACCGGTGCGGGCGGCGGCGGCCTTGACCCGCTCCAGCTTGGCGCCGGTGACGGTGCTGTCGACGGAGACGACGACCTGGTTGGTGGCCGCGTCGGTCCACCAGGCGGTGCCCGGGATCTTGGCGGAGCGCTCCAGCTCGCTGGTGGCGGCCTTGAGCTGGTTGGCGCCGCGGGTGACGAGCTTCGGCACGGCGCCGGCGGCGTGCACCTGGCGGGCGGCGGCGGCGTCGGTCACGGTGACGACCATCTTGCCGCTGGCGTCGGCGTACGTGCCGGCGGCGCGGTCGCCGAGCTTGGCGACGAGGGAGGCGGCGGCGTCGGGCGAGGCGGGCGAGGGGGCGGCCTGAGCGGGTGCGCCGAGGAGCGAGCCGGTGACCAGGGTACCGGCGACGGCGACGGCGGCGGCGCGACGGAGCGTGGACCTCGTGGGTCGCATGTAACAACCTCCGGATGGGGGTGAACGGGCGCTGTCATGGGGAAACGCCCGAGG
Organism: Micromonospora sp. NPDC051141; assembly: GCF_044455765.1. Taxonomy (NCBI): domain Bacteria; kingdom Bacillati; phylum Actinomycetota; class Actinomycetes; order Micromonosporales; family Micromonosporaceae; genus Micromonospora; species Micromonospora sp. NPDC051141. Next base: position 570,653 of record NZ_JBITFD010000002.1, on the reverse strand, counting down.
ACAACCCGGGCGACCTGGGGAAACCGTCCGGGCTGCCCAAAGTATTCACACATTTAAGATCGTAAACAAGACATGCGTTTGACCGGATTCGCACCGCCGCCGCATGTAACGCCGCAGCAACAACATCGTCACCAGGTGTCAGACCCGACGCGGCCCTGCTCAGCCACGACGACGCGCGCCCGGACCGGGGACGGGCCGGACGTCCCGCGGCTCGGTCACGTCGTGCCCCTCGGCGCAGCGCAGCGCCACCCGCACCTCGGCGCCGCAGTCGCGGTGCGCCACGGTCAGCGGCGGGCCCTCCGGATCGGCCAGGTACCGGTCGCCCCACCCGAGCACCGCCACCAGCACCGGCCACAGGTCCAGTCCCATCGCGGTGAGCCGGTACTCGTGCCGCAGCCGGCTGCCCGGCTCGCGGTACGGCTCCCGCCGCAGGACGCCGCGCTCCACCAGCATGGACAGCCGGCTGGTCAGCACCTGACGCGGAATGCCGGTGCGCACCCGCATGTCGTCGAAGCGGCGTACGCCGTTGAAGACCTCGCGGAGCACGACCACGGTCCACCGCTCGCCGAGGATCTCCATGGCGCGCGCGATGGTGCAGTTCTCCACCGACCAGTCCAGTGCCGCAGGCCTCATGCCGACCAGGCTAGGTCTGATTGACAGACTCAGCAACGTGCTGCGAGGCTGGGTCCATGAGCGAGACGCAGGAGCGCAGCCGCACGTTCACCTGGTCCGACCCGGTCGCCGGGGCGGCCCACGTCGGCCGGCGCGGCGGCCTGGACCTGTTGCGCGCGATGATCGCCGGCGAGCTGGCCGCGCCGCCGGTCATGCACCTGATCGACATGGCGCGGATGACGGCCGACGAGGGTCGCGTCGTCGTCGAGCTGCTGCCGCAGGAGTTCCACTACAACCCGCTCGGCACGGTGCACGGTGGCGTCCTCTCCACCCTGCTCGACACCGCCGCCGGCTGCGCCGTGCACACCACGCTGCCGGCCGGCGTCGGCTACACCTCGCTCGACCTCAACGTGAAGTTCCTCCGGCCGGTCACCGTGACCAGTGGCATGCTGCGCTGCGAGGGCACGGTGCTGCAACGGGGCCGCCGCACCGCGCTGGCCGAGGCCCGCCTGACCGACCCGGCCGACCGCCTGGTCGCCCACGCCACCTCCACCTGCCTCCTCTTCCCCCTCGAAACCCCCTGACCCACCCACCTCCCCTCCCCTCCCCTCCCCCTCCCCCACCCACTGCGCCGCGCTGATTCACGGAAAGAGTGGCCATCCGCGGCCGGACAGCCACTCTTTCCGTGAATCAGCAAGAAGGTGGGGGTGTGGGGTGTGGGGTGTGGGGGTGGGTCAGGGGGTGGGGGTGAGGCGGGCGGCGCGGGCGGCGCGACGCTCCTCGAAGCGGGCCGCCTGGGTCTCCAGCATGTCCAGGTGGGCGGCGATCTGCTCGCGGGCGGCCTCGCCGTCGCCGGTCAGGCCGGTGACCTCGAACAGGTTCCACTGGCGCAGCACCGGCACCACCACCTCGTCACGGTGCTGGCGCAGGTCGTAGATGCCGGCCAGCGCGATCGCCACCGACTTGCGGGCGAAGCCGTCGATGCCCACCCCCGGCATCTGGAAGTCGGCCAGCACGTCGGCGACCGCCCGCATGGCCTGGTCCGGCGCCAGCTCGAACGCCGCCGCGAGCAGGTTGCGGTAGAAGACCATGTGCAGGTTCTCGTCCGCCGCCACCCGGGACAGCAGCGCCTCGCAGACCGGGTCGCCGGTGGCCCGGCCGGTGTTGCGGTGCGAGATGCGGGTGGCCAACTCCTGGAACGACACGTACGCCAGCGAGTGCAGCACCTCGTCGTCGTGGACGTTGCGGTAACCGGCGGACATGTGCACCATCCGGGCCCGCTCCAACGCCACCGGGTCGACCGCCCGGCTCACCGTGAGGTAGTCGCGGATGGCGGTGCCGTGCCGCCCCTCCTCCGCGGTCCACCGGTGCACCCAGGTGCCCCACGCGCCGTCCCGCCCGAACAGGCTGGCGATCTCGTGGTGGTAGGAGGGCAGGTTGTCCTCGGTGAGCAGGTTGACGATCAGCGCGGTGCGGGCCGCCTCGGGCAGCGTCGAGTCGGCCTCCGACCACGCCTCGCCGCCGAGCGGGCCGTCGAACGTGCGCCCGTCGCTCCACGGCACGTACTCGTGCGGGAACCACTCCTTGGCCAGCGACAGATGCCGGTCGAGGTTCTTCTCCACGACCGGTTCGAGTTCGGTGAGCAGAGCGGTCTGACTGAGCACGGACACGACGTTCTCCCTACGGTGGCGTAACTTACGCCACCGTAGGTCGAATCGTCGTCAGACGCCAGCGCCGCCGACCAGCGGCTTCAGGTCCGCCCGGGGCGGGGTCCACTCGCCCGCGGTCGCGGCCACCTGGTCACCGGACCGGATGTCCTTCACTTCGTCGCCGTCCGCCCCGGGGAACCAGACGTACGGGATGCCCCGCCGCTCGGCGTACCGGATCTGCTTGCCGAACTTCGCCGCGGACGGCGACACCTCGGTGGGGACGCCCCGGGAGCGCAGCGCCGCCGCGACCGCGTCGCTGGCCGCCCGGTCCTCCTCGGCGGTGACCGCGACCAGCACGCACGTCGGCACCGACCGGGACACGGTCAGCGCCTCGGCGCCGAAGAGCAGGCCGAGCAGCCGGGTCACCCCGATCGAGATGCCCACCCCGGGGAACCGGACGTTCCCGGCGCTGGCCAGGTTGTCGTACCGGCCGCCGGAGCAGATCGAGCCGAACCGTTCGTACCCGATCATCTGGGTCTCGTAGACGGTGCCGGTGTAGTAGTCGAGCCCGCGGGCGATGCGCAGGTCGGCGACGCAGAGGCCGGGCGCGTGCGCGGCGGCGGTCTCCACCACGGCGGTCAGCTCCGCGATGCCCTCGTCGAGCAGCGGGTCGTCGACGCCGAGGGCGCGCACCGCGTCGGCGAACGAGGCGTCCGGCGCGGAGATCTCGGCCAGCGCCAGGGCCGCCTTGGCCTGCGCCTCGCTCGCTCCGGCGGTCTCGGCCAGCAGCTCGGCCACCCGCGCCGGACCGATCTTGTCGAGCTTGTCCACGGACCGCAGCGCCGCCTCCGGGTCGGTCAGCCCGACGCCCCGGTAGAAGCCCTCGCAGATCTTGCGGTTGTTGACCTGGATGCGCACCGGCGGGATGGGCAGCGACCGCAGCGCGTCACCGATGACCAGCGGCATCTCGGCCTCGTAGTGCGCCGGCAGCGTGTCCCGGTCGACGATGTCGATGTCGGCCTGGAGGAACTCCCGGTAGCGGCCCTCCTGCGGGCGCTCGCCCCGCCACACCTTCTGGATCTGGTAGCGGCGGAACGGGAACTGGAGCTTGCCGGCGTTCTCCAGCACGTAGCGGGCGAACGGCACGGTCAGGTCGAAGTGCAGGCCGAGCGCGTCGTCGCCGGCCGGGCCGTCGACGTCGGCCTGCAACCGGCGCAGCAGGTAGACCTCCTTCGAGGTCTCCCCCTTGCGCAGCAACTGGTCCAGCGGCTCGACCGACCGGGTCTCCAGCGGCGCGAAGCCGTACAACTCGAACGTGGCGCGGATCCGGTCCAGCACGAACTGCTCGACCATCCGCTGCGCCGGCGTCCACTCGGGGAAACCGGAGATGGGCGTGGGCTTGCTCATGGCGTACTCCTTGGGCACCCGCGCGGGGCGCGGGTGAGGGTCTAGAGGCCTCGGGTGGGCGCGGCCGGGCGCGCGGACCCCGACACCTCGACGAGGTACGGGTTGCTCGCGCGCTCGCGGCCGATGGTGGTCGCGGGGCCGTGGCCGGGCAGGACGACGGTGTCGTCGGCCAGCGGGAGGACCTTCTCCCGGAGGCTGGCCAGCATGCGGGGCATGCTGGCGCCCGGCAGGTCGGTGCGGCCGATCGAGCCGGCGAAGAGCACGTCACCGGAGAGGCAGATCTCGTCGGCCTCCCAGGGCGAGCCGGCGCCGGGCATCCGGAACAGCACCGACCCGCCGGTATGGCCCGGGGCGTGGTCGACGGTGATCTCCAGCCCGGCCAGCGCCAGCGTCGCGCCGTCGGTCAGCTCGGCCACGTCGTCCGGCTCGGCGTACGGCAGCCGCCCGCCGAAGAGCGCGGTGAGGTCCATGGACAGCGCCTTGGACGGGTCGGCCAGCAACTCGCGGTCCTCGGGGTGGACGTAGGCGGCGATGCCGCGCGCGCCGCAGACCGGCGCCACCGAGAAGGTGTGGTCGAGGTGGCCGTGGGTGAGCAGCACGGCGGCCGGGTGCAGGCGGTGCTCGGCGAGCACGGCGTCGAGCCGGTCGATCACCCCGATGCCGGGATCGACCACCACGCACTGCTCCCCCGGCCCGGTCGCCACCACGTAGCAGTTGGTGCCGAAGGCGTCCGCGGGAAAGCCGGCCACGAGCACGTCCGTCCCCTCTCCGTCCGGTCGTCGTCCTCGTTCAGCAGCCTAGTCGTACCGGCGAACAGGTTTCGCCCGCCACCGTGTCGTACGCCTCACCGGCCCCAGTGACAACGCCCGATAAGGCGAGGCCGGACCTCGTACACCACTTTCCCAGTCGGTAGCCGTACACTCTGGCGGGCGTGTGGCGTGGCGCACCCCTACCGAGGACGGCGGGCGGCGCCCGGACGCCGGCGACGATCAGGCAGAGGAAGGGGAGCACCTGTGGCTTCCAGCAGGGACCGGCAGCGCAAACTGGCGCGGGCCAAGCTCGACCGGCAACTCGCCCGGCGGGCCGCGGTCGCGAAGCGCCGCCGGCAGATCCAGGCCGGTGTGGGCGCCGCGGTGGTGCTCGTGCTGATCGTGGCCGGCTCGGCCTGGGCGCTCGGCGCGTTCGACTCGGAGCCGAAGAAGCAGGCCGCCGAGGACACCTGCCTCTGGACCCCGCAGGACGCCGCCGCGAACGCCAACCTCAAGGACGTCGGCACGCCGGCCACCAAGGGCCTGCCCACCTCGGGCACGCGGCCGATGACGGTGACCACCAACCAGGGCGGGCCGATCACCGTCGACCTGGACCTGGCTGCCTCGCCCTGCGGCGGCGCGAGCCTCGCCCACCTGGCGAGCCGGAAGTTCTACGACACCACCAAGTGCCACGAGATCACCACCGAGGGCGCGCTGCGCTGCGGTGACCCGAGCGGCACCGGGATCGGCGGGCCGACCTACTCGTTCTACGACGAGAACGTCCCCACCGCGCCCGAGGCGAGCCCGTCGGCCTCCCCCGCGCCGGGGCAGCCGCCGGTCTACCCGAAGGGCACGGTCGCCCTGGTCGGCAACCCGCCGGGCACCAACGGCAGCCAGTTCCTGATCTTCTTCAAGGATTTCAGCCCGGCGAAGCCGGCCTACAGCGTCGTCGGCCGGGTCACCGGCGGGCTGGACGTGGTGGAGAAGATCGGCAAGCTCCCGACCGTGGACAATGGCAGCGGAGCGAAGGTCAAGCCGAAGACGGACGTGGTGATCCAGAGCCTCACCGTCGGCGAGCCGAACGCCGCGCCGGCGAGCAGCCCCAGCGCCGGTTGATCCACCCCGGGTCGGCCCCGACCCACCCTGACTCGACGGCGCGCGACGCCGTTACCCGATGCACAGCAGGTGAGGAGTGACCGTGACGTCCACCAGAGACCGCCAGCGGGCGGCGGCGCGGGCCCGGCTCGAACGGGAGATGGCCGAGCGGACCGGCAAGGCCCGCAAGCGCCGGCAGACGCAGGCGATCGCCGGCGCCGCGGCCGTGCTGGTGCTCGTGGTGGCCGGCACCGTCTGGCTGGCCACGTCGCTCGGCGACGACGACGACAAGGAGCAGGCCGGCACCGCGGCCGGCTTCGCCCAGTGCACCTACAACGAGGTGCCCAAGGAGGGCCGGCCGGCGCAGATCAAGGACGTCGGGATGCCGCCGACGCAGCAGGCCAACAAGGGCACCCAGACGATGACGATCGACACCAACCTGGGCCCGATCACCGCGACGCTGGACCGGAGCCTGGTGCCCTGCACCGCCGGCAGCTTCACGCACCTGGCCAGCAAGGGCTTCTTCGACAACACCAAGTGCCACCGCCTGGTCACCGAGGGCATCAAGGTGCTCCAGTGCGGCGACCCGAGCGCTACCGGGAAGGGCTGGCGGGACACCGACGGCACCGGCGGGCCGAGCTACAACCTGGCCGAGGAGAACCTGCCCACCAACAAGCGCCCGCCGTACCCGGAGGGCGTCATCGCGATGGCCAACTCCGGCCAGCCGGGCAGCACCGGCAGCCAGTTCTTCATCGTGTACGGCGACTCCCCGCTCGACCCGAACTACACCGTGCTCGGCACCATCACCGGCGGCATGGACGTGGTGAAGCAGGTCGCCGCGGCCGGTGACGACGGCGCGTTCGCGAAGCAGGCCGGCGGCGGTCACCCGAAGAAGGAGATCGTCATGACCAAGGTGAGCCTGAGCGACATCCAGGGCTGACCCGCGTCACCGAGAAAACGCCCGCCGGCTCGACCGGCGGGCGTTTTCTCGTACGTCCCCGCTCAGGCCCCGGACGTGACCCGGTACGCGTCGAACACGCCGTCGACCTTGCGCACCGCGGCCAGCAGGTGCCCCAGGTGCTTCGGATCGGCCATCTCGAAGCTGAACCGGCTGACCGCCACCCGGTCCCGGGTGGTGGTGACCGTCGCGGAGAGGATGTTCACCCGCTCCTCGGAGAGCACCCGGGTGACGTCGGCGAGCAGCTTGTGCCGGTCCAGCGCCTCCACCTGGATGGCGACCAGGAACGTGGACGCCGAGGTGAGCTTCCAGCTCACCTCCACCACCCGCTCGGGCTGGGCCCGCAGGTCCTCGGCGTTGGCGCAGTCGTCGCGGTGCACGCTGACCCCGCCGGAGCGGGTGACGAAACCGAACACCGAGTCCGGCGGCACCGGCGTGCAGCAGCGGGCCAGCTTGATCCAGACGTCGCTGACGCCGCGCACCACCACACCCGGGTCGGCGCTGCTCTGCCGGCTACGCGGCGGCCGGGTGGCGACGGCGGTCTCGGCGATGTCCTCCGCCGCGCCCTCCTCGCCGCCGTAGGACGCCATCAGCTTCTGCACCACCGACTGCGCGGAGACCTGGCTGTCGCCGACCGCCGCGTAGAGCGAGGCCACGTCCGCGAGGTGCAGATCCCGGGCGATCGCCATCAGCGCGTCCGAGGTGAGCATCCGCTGCAACGGCATGCCCTGCTTGCGCATCGCCTTGACGATCGCGTCCTTGCCGGCCTCGATCGCCTCCTCGCGCCGCTCCTTGTTGAAGTACTGGCGGATCTTCGTGCGGGCGCGCGGGCTCTTGACGAAGCCGAGCCAGTCCTGCGTCGGACCGGCCGTGTCGGACTTCGAGGTGAAGATCTCGATCACGTCGCCGTTCGACAGCGTCGACTCCAACGGCACCAGCTTGCCGTTGACCCGCGCCCCGATGCACTTGTGCCCGACCTCGGTGTGCACCGCGTACGCGAAGTCGACAGGCGTCGACCCGGTCGGCAGCGGGATGACGTCGCCCTTCGGCGTGAAGACGTACACCTCCTGGCTGGACAGGTCGAACCGCAGCGCGTCCAGGAACTCGCTCGGGTCGGCCGCCTCCCGTTGCCAGTCCAGCAACTGCCGCAGCCAGGTCATCTCGTCGATGTGCGCCGGCGGGCCGACCACCTGGGTGCCCTTGTGCTCCTTGTACTTCCAGTGCGCGGCGATGCCGAACTCGGCCGTACGGTGCATCGCGTAGGTGCGGATCTGCATCTCCACCGGCTTGCCGGTGGGCCCGATGACAGTCGTGTGCAACGACTGGTACATGTTGAACTTGGGCATGGCGATGTAGTCCTTGAACCGGCCCGGCACCGGCTGCCAGTTGGCGTGGATGACGCCCAGCGCCGCGTAGCAGTCGCGCACCGTGTCGACCAGGATCCGCACACCCACCAGGTCGTAGATGTCGTTGAAGTCGCGCCCCCGCACGATCATCTTCTGGTAGATCGAGTAGAGGTGCTTCGGCCGCCCGGTGGTCTCCGCCTTGATCTTGGCGGCCTTCAGGTCGGTCTGCACCTTCTGCGTCACCTGGCGCAGCAGCGCCTCGCGCTGCGGCTGGTGCTCCCCGATCAGCCGGTTGATCTCCTCGAACCGCTTCGGGAACAGCGTCCCGAAGGCCAGGTCCTCCAGCTCCCACTTGATGGTGTTCATACCGAGGCGGTGCGCCAGCGGGGCGAGGATCTCCAGCGTCTCCTTGGCCTTCTGCTCCTGCTTGGGGCGGGGCAGGAAGGTCAGCGTCCGCATGTTGTGCAGGCGGTCGGCCAGCTTGATCACCAGGACCCGCGGGTCCTTGGCCATCGCCACGACCATCTTGCGGATCGTCTCCGCCTTGGCCGCGTCGCCCAGCTTGACCTTGTCGAGCTTGGTGACACCGTCGACGAGCAGCGCGACCTCGCCGCCGAAGTCGGCGCGCATCGCATCGAGGGTGTACTCGGTGTCCTCGATCGTGTCGTGCAGCAGCGCCGCCACCAGCGTCGTGGTGTCCATGCCCAGATTGCCGAGGATCGTCGCCACCGCGAGCGGGTGCGTGATGTACGGGTCGCCGGACTTGCGGTACTGCCCCGAGTGCCACCGGGCGGCGGTGTCGAAGGCGCGCTGCAACAGCCGCGCGTCGGCCTTGGGGTGGTTCACCCGGTGCGTCGCGATCAGCGGCTCCAGCACCTCGCTGACCTGGGAGGTCTGCCAGGGCGCGTTGAACCGGGCCAGCCGGGCGCGGACCCGCCGGCCGGTCGGCGCGTTGGACAGCGCGAACCCGCCGCCGGACCCGGGGTCATCGGGGCCGTCGGTCGGGAACGGCACCACGACCCCACCGCCGTCGGCCGGTGCGTCCGGCGTGCCGTCGGTGGCGTCGATCGCCCCGACCGATGGGTTGCCGTCGCGCTCGGTCACCGAGCCGTCCGCGTCGCCTGTCGGGTGCACCGTGCCCTCCACCGGAGGGACGACATCGTGGGACACCGGCCTCCTCACCGTTCGCCGGGATGCGCCGGCCGTCCGGCCGACGTCTGATCCAACCGACCCGGGGGCCGGTGTTGTTCCGCGCCGGTCACCGGGGCTCGGCCCCGGCGGCCCGCGGACGGTCGCCCGCCCGCTCAGGCAAAGGGCAATGCTACCCGTAGGCAGGGCACGCCGCCGCTCCCCCGGACGGTCGGTGCCGGGGGCTGCGCGGGACGAGCAGGGTCAAACGGTCAGCAGGGCATGGACCGGGCGCGGAGCGAGGCGTTCCCGCCCCTGGAGGAAGCCCAGCTCCAGCAGGACGGTGAAGCCGGCGACCGTGCCGCCGGCCCGCTCCACCAGGTCGAGCGTGGCCTCGGCGGTGCCGCCGGTGGCCAGCACGTCGTCCAGCACCAGCACCCGGTGGCCGGCGGTGAACGCGTCCTGGTGCACCTCCAGCGTCGCCTCGCCGTACTCCAGCGCGTACGAGGCGGAGTGGGTGGCGCGGGGCAGCTTGCCGGCCTTGCGTACCGGCACCACGCCGACGCCGGTGGCGTACGCGACGGCGGCGGCCAGCACGAACCCGCGCGCCTCGATGCCGGCGACCACGTCGAAGGACTCCGGACCGTGGTACGCGATGATCCGGTCGATCACCTCACGGAACGCCACGCCGTCGGCGAAGAGTGGCATCAGGTCCTTGAACATGACCCCCGGCTTGGGGAAGTCCGGCACGTCCAGCAGCCGGCTGGCGACCAGCCGGGCAGCCTCGGGACCGCTGTCTCCCCGTACGCCGGTGGTGTGCGTCTCCGTCACGATGCGTCCCATGTCCTCTCGAAACGACGACGGCGTCCGTCATGCCGTGGTAACAGCATGACGGACGCCGTCCGGTCGATCTTCTCGGGTCCTGCGGTCAGCGGCGCTTCGCGCCGCCCGGCCGGTTGCCCCCGCCGCCGCTGGGCCGACCGCCCCGGGCGCCGCTGGGGCGCTTGCCGGTCGGCCGGGAGCCGACCTTGGGGGCGGCGCCGGCCAGCGCCGCGTCCGCCTCGATCGGCTGGTCACCTGTCGACGCGGGACGCGGGGCGCCCTTCGGCGTGACCTCGCCGCGGGCGATGGCCGCCCGGCGGGAGTGCACCCGCTTGTTGTGCGCGCTGATCCGCGGGTCCTGGTTCTTCAGCAGCACCAGCAGCGGGGTGGCCAGCAGGATCGAGGTCAGGAACGCCACCGCCATACCGACGAAGAGCACCAGGCCCAGGTCCTTCAGGGTGCCGGCGCCGAGCAGGCCGGCGCCGATGAACAGCAGACCGCCGACCGGGAGCAGCGCGACCACCGACGTGTTCAGCGAACGCATGAGGCTCTGGTTGAGCGCCAGGTTCGACGCCTCGCCGTAGGTGAGGTTGTTGTTGGCGGTGATGCCCCGCGTGTTCTCCTGCACCTTGTCGAAGACCACCACCACGTCGTAGAGCGCGAAGCCCAGGATGGTGAGGAAGCCGATGATCGTCGACGGGGTGACCTCGAAGCCGACGAGCGAGTAGATGCCGGAGGTGAGGACCAGGTTGGTGAGCAGCGAGATGATCGCGGCGACCGCCATCCGCCACTCGAAGCGCAGCACCAGGTAGATCGACACCACGGCGAGGAAGATCAGCAGGCCGAGGAACGCGCGGGAGGTGACCTGACTGCCCCAGGCCTCGGAGACCTGGCTGCCGCTGATCTGGTCGGCCTGGATGCCGAACTCCTGCGCCATCGCGGTCTTGGCCGCGTTGGCCTGCTCCGGGGTGAGCTGCCCGGTGCGCATCTCGTAGGTCTCGCCGCCGGTGCCGCCGACCTTCTGCGCGGTGACCACCTCGACGCCGGGGGCCTCCTTGGCCAGCACGTCGTCGACGACAGTCTCGGCCCGGTCGAGCGTGCCGACGCTGGCCGGCACCTGGAACGAGTTGCCGCCGGCGAACTCGATGCCGAGCTTGAACCCGTTGATCGCGAAGCTCAGCACCGCGATCAGGACCAACGCGCCGGCCACGCCGAACCACAGCTTGCGCTTGCCGACGATGTTGAGATCGGCCTCGCCCCGGTAGAGCCGGGCGGCCAGACCACTCTTAGCCATCTCAGGCCTCCTTGACGCGCGGGTTGCGGGCGGTGCCCGGCTCGGCCGACCGGGCCGGCAGCGCCCGGCCCAGACCGCTGACCCGCGGGGACAGGAACGCCCGGGTGCGGGCGAACATCGTCATGATCGGGTGGCGGAAGAGGAACACGACGACCAGGTCGAGCACGGTCGCCAGGCCGAGCGCGAAGGCGAAGCCCTTCACCGCGCCGACCGACACGATGTAGAGCACCACTGCCGACATCAGCGTGATGGCGTTCGCCGAGATGATCGTCCGGCGGGCCCGGATCCAGGCACGGGGCACCGCGCTGCGCGGGCTGCGGCCCTCGCGGATCTCGTCCTTGAGTCGTTCGAAGTAGATGACGAACGAGTCCGCCGCCACACCGAGTGAGACGATCATGCCGGCGATGCCGGCGAGCGTGAGCGTGAACCCGATCGACCGGCCCAGCACCACCAGCGCGCCGAAGACCAGCAGCGCGGAGAGCACCAGGCTGAGGAAGATGACGGAGCCCAGCAGCCGGTAGTAGAAGAACGAGTAGATGATGACCAGCAGCATGCCGATGCCGGCGGCCAGCAGGCCGGCCCGCAGGTGGCTGTCACCAAGCGTCGCGGTGACGTTCTGGCTCTCCTGCGGCTCGAACGTGACCGGCAGCGCGCCGTAGCGGAGCTGGCTGGCCAGCGCGTTCGCCGACTTGTTGTCGAAGCTGCCGGTGATCTGCGAGTCGCCGGTCAGCACGCCCTGGATCTCCGGCGACGAGACGATCTCGTTGTCCAGCACCACGGCGACCCGGCACTTGCCGTCCTGGCCGAGCGCGGTCTGGTCGCAGGCCTGGCCCTCGTTGTTGAACGACTCGCGGGTCAGCGCGGTCCACTTCTCCTGGCCGTCGCCGGTGAAGTTCAGGCTGACCACCCAGGCGCTGGTCTGGTCGAGCTGGGCGGAGGCGTTCTTGACGTCGGTGCCCTCCACCTTGGCCACGTCGAGCAGGTACTTGGCGCCGGACTCGCAGGCCACCGCCTTCTGCTTCGGGTCGTTGATCGAGCCGGCCGGCCGCTTGTCGAGCTGGGCACAGGTGATGGTCGGCACGTTGAACTGCATCTCGACCGGGAGCACCGCGATCTCCTGCGGGGAGAGCGTGCCGAACGGCTTGAACGCGGCGGCCTGCGCCGGGTCGGCCGGGGCCTGGAGCCCGGAGGCGGCGGCCCAGGCGGCCGGGCCCACCTTCTGCTCGACGGCCTTGCGCTGCTGCTCGATGCTCTGCGGCACCGGCTCGGCGCTGGCGCTCGGCGCGGCGCTCGCCGGGGCCGACGGCGTCGCGCTGGCGCTCGGCGCGGGGGCCATGCCGCCCTGCCCGCCGGCGCTCGGCGACGCGGTGACCTTGGCGCTCGCGCTCGGCTTCGGCGACGCGCTGCCGGACGGCTTCGGCGACGCGCTGCCCGAGGGCTTGGCGCTGCCGGACGGGGCCGCCGAGGCGCTGGGGCTCGGCGCCGGGGCGGCGGCTGCGCCGCTGCCGTCGGTGGCCTTGAGCACCTTGCGGAAGCGCAGCTCGGCGGCGCTGCCCACGTCGGTCAGGTCACGGTTCTGGCCGGGCAGGGAGATGACGATGTTCCGGTTGCCCTCGGTGACCACCTCCGCCTCGGCCACGCCGTAGGCGTTGACCCGGCTCTCGATGATCTGGCGCGCCTCTTCGAGGTTCTCGGAGGTCGGCGGCTTGCCGTCGACCGTGTTGGTGGCCTCGAGCGTCAGCCGGGTGCCGCCGATGAGGTCCAGGCCGAGCCGGGGCTCCAGCCGGTCCTTCCAGCCACCGCTGGCGCCGCCCGAGAAGAACACCAAAAGATAGAGGACGACGAAGATGAACCCGAGCACGGCGAGTTGCCGTCCGGGGCGCATCTGTCCCTGAGGTGGTGCCACGGCTGTCCTGTCTCCCTGTACGGTCGCGCCGCTTCCACGGCGGCGACAACTGTCGGGCCGGGGGTGTCCGCCCGACTGCTCCGGCTGGCCGGCACCGGCGACCGGCACGCAGACCCGGGCACGACGCGGGGGCGTCGCGCGGGTCCGGCCGCGTGCCGACGACGGACGCCGACCCAACTATCCACTTGTGGGGGTGGTTCCGCTGCCCCGTCCGGGGCGGCTGGTCACTCCTTGACCGGCTCGGCTTCCTCGCTGATGGTCTCGGCCTCGGGCGCCTCGGCCCGCTTGACCACCCGGGCCACGGCGGGACGCGCGTACCGGGTCTGCACGCCGGGGGCGACCTCGAGCAGGACCGTCTCGTCCTCGACCACGGTGACCGTGCCGTGCAGGCCGCCGATGGTGACCACCTCGTCGCCCGGGGCGAGAGCGGACTGCATCTGCTCCGCCTCCCGGCGGCGCTTCTGCTGCGGACGGATCATCATGAAGTACATGACGACGAAGAGCAGAGCGATCATGAGGATCGGCGTCAGACCGCCGGCTCCCCCGCCACTCGCTGCTGCGTAAAGCACGGTGTCGACCTTCCGGTTGGCCCCCGCCGGCCCCGGGGGGCACCGCAGCGGAGGCGGATTCTCACGTCCTGTACAGACCGCGGCGAAGTCTAGTCCCTGCTCCTGAGAAGACCGAATGCGGCACAGATCACGTTAGGATCACGGCCGATCGGTCTGCGTGGAGAACAGATCGGGCCCCGGAGGGGCTTCCATGCCAAATGTACCATTCGGGGGGTTGCGCCCCAGGTGCCGCCAGGCAGCCTCGGTCGCCACCCGGCCCCGGGGCGTCCGGGCCAACAGCCCGGCCCGCACCAGGAACGGCTCGCAGACCTCCTCGACCGTGTCCGGCTGCTCCCCCACCGCCACCGCGAGGGTGGAGACCCCGACCGGGCCACCCCGGAACGAGTCCACCAGCGCCTTGAGCACCGCCCGGTCGAGCCGGTCCAGGCCGAGCGCGTCCACGTCGTAGACGGTCAGCGCGGACCGGGCGGTCTCCACCGTGACCACGCCGTCGGCGCGGACCTCGGCGTAGTCCCGGACCCGGCGCAGCAGCCGGTTGGCGATCCGCGGCGTGCCCCGGGACCGGCCGGCGATCTCCGCCGCGCCCTCCGGCGTGATCGGCACGCCGAGGATCCGGGCGGACCGGTGCAACAGCGTCTTGAGGTCGGCCGGGGAGTAGAAGTCCAGGTGCGCCACGAAGCCGAACCGGTCGCGCATCGGACCGGTCAGCAGGCCCGACCGGGTGGTGGCGCCGACCAGCGTGAACGGCTCCACGTCCAGCGGGATGGCGGTCGCGCCGGGCCCCTTGCCCACCACCACGTCGACCCGGAAGTCCTCCATGGCGCTGTAGAGCAGCTCTTCGGCCGGCTTGGCGATCCGGTGGATCTCGTCGATGAACAGCACGTCGCCCTCGGCGAGGCTGGTCAGGATCGCGGCCAGGTCACCGGACCGCTCGATCGCCGGACCGCTCGTCACCCGGATACCGGCGCCCAGCTCGGCCGCCACGATGTTGGCCAGGCTGGTCTTCCCGAGGCCGGGCGGGCCGGAGAGCAGGATGTGGTCCGGCGGGGAACCGCGCCGCATCGCGCCCTGCAACAGCAGGTCGAGCTGGTCGCGGACCCGGTCCTGGGCGATGAACTCGGCGAGCCGCTTCGGCCGGACGCTTGCCTCCGCGTCCAGCTCCGCGTCGCTGACGTACGCCGAGACCAGGTTGTCGTTGCTCATCCGCGCGCTCCCCCCGACGGCCGGCCGACCGGCCTCATCGGGTGCGGCCCAGCAGGCGGATGGCCTGCTTGAGCAGGACCGGCACGGGCGGGGTCGCACCGTCGACGGTCTCCGCGACCGCGGCGACCGCCTGTTCGGCCTGGGCCGCCGACCAGCCGAGCCCGACAAGCGCCTGACGCACCTGCTCCGGCCAGGCGCCGGCGGTCACCCCGGCCGCGCCGTCCGGGCCGATCGCCACCGGGCCGATCCGGTCGCGCAGCTCCAGCACGAGCCGCTCGGCGCCCTTCTTGCCGATCCCCGGCACCCGGGTCAGCGCCGCGGTGTCGGCGTTGGCGATGGCCTTGCGGACCGCGTCCGGGGTGTGCACGGCGAGCACCGCCTGCGCCAGCCGCGGGCCGACCCCGCTGGCGGTCTGGAGCAGCTCGAACAGCTGCTTGGCGTCGTCGGCGGCGAAGCCGTAGAGGGTGAGCGAGTCCTCCCGGACCACCAGGCTGGTGGCCAGCCGGGCCGGCTGGCCGACCCGCAGGTCGGCGAGCGTGCCGGGGGCGCACTGCACGGCCAGGCCGATGCCGCCCACCTCCACCACCGCGTGATCCGGACCGGTCGCGGTCACGGTGCCGCGCACACTCGCGATCATCGTCGCACCCCTCCTCGTCGGGCCTGGTCGGCGGCTGCGGCCAGCTTGGACCGGGTGCCGCCCCGCCAGACGTGACAGATGGCCAGCGCCAGCGCGTCGGCGGCGTCGGCCGGTTTCGGCGGCTCGGCCAGCCGCAGCAGGCGGGTGACCATGGTGGTCATCTGTTTCTTGTCGGCCTGACCGGAACCGGTCACCGCCGCCTTCACCTCGCTCGGGGTGTAGGTCGTCACCGGCAGCCCGGCCCGCGCGCCGGCGAGCACCGCGATGCCGCTCGCCTGGGCGGTGCCCATCACGGTGCGCACGTTGTGCTGGCTGAACACGCGTTCCACGGCGACCGCGTCCGGCCGGTGCTCGGCGACCAGGTCGGTGAGCGACCGGTCTAGGTGCAGCAGGCGCAGCGGCAGGTCGTCCTCGGGATCGGTGTGGACCACGTAGTAGGCGACAAGCGTGCAGGCGCGCCCCGGAAAGCCCTCGACCACGCCGACCCCGCACCGGGTCAGCCCCGGGTCGACGCCCAGCACGCGCACGCCGCCTCCTCCCCGAGCCGTCAGCAGTACGTGTGTTCGACACACCCTACTGGTCGGGTCCGACCAGCGGACGGGCGGACACGCCGGGGGCGGACGGGGGCGGAACGCACCACACACCGAAGCGGTCGAGTATGTGTCGCCGCCCCATGTGCCCGGGGCCACACGCCTCGTAACTTCTTGCGCCATGACGGCAGAACCCGTGGCGGTCCCCCACGTCGTACACGTCGACCTCTCCGGTCGCAACGCGCTGGTGACAGGTGGTGGCAGCGGCATCGGACGGGCCTGCGCCCTGCGGCTGGCGGCGGCCGGCGCCTCGGTCGTCGTGCTGGACCGTAACGTGGAGGCGGCCAAGGCGGTCGCCGCCGAGGCCGGGGGCCGGGCCGAGGGCGTCGACCTGGCCGACCCGCAGGCGGTGGACCGGCTCGACGTGGACGCCGACATCGTGGTGAACAACGCCGGCCTGCAACACGTCGCGCCGGTGCAGGAGTTCCCGGTCGAGCGGTTCGAGTACATCCAGCGGGTGATGGTGGAGGCGCCGTTCCTGCTGATCCGCCGGGCGCTGCCCCGGATGTACGCGAACGGCTGGGGCCGGATCGTCAACATCTCCTCGGTGCACGGGCTGCGCGCCTCGCCGTTCAAGGCGGCGTACGTCTCGGCGAAGCACGCCCTCGAAGGGCTGTCCAAGGTGGTCGCGCTGGAGGGCGCCGCGCACGGCGTGACGGCCAACTGCATCAATCCGGCGTACGTGCGGACCGCGCTGGTGGAGAGCCAGATCGCCGACCAGGCGGCCAGTCACGGCATCGGCGAGGACGAGGTGGTCGAGAAGATCATGCTGGCGCGGGCGGCGATCAAGCGGCTGATCGAGCCGGAGGAGGTGGCGGAGTTGGTGGCGTACCTGTGTGCGCCGCCGGCGGCGTTCCTCACCGGCGCCTCGATCGCCCTCGACGGGGGCTGGACGGCCAACTAGTGGCGCCGCGCACAATGTCGGTCATGTCGTCGCCGGTGGAGTTCCTGGAGCTGCTGGCCCGTGAGGCCGCCGCGGTCGAGTTCGAGGGTCCGCTGGTCGCCGCGCGCGCCGCCGGCCTGCCCGCCGACCGGCTGGCCGAGCTGGAGCAGGCGAAGGTGGTGGCGCTGCGGGTGCGGGCGCTGCTGGAGCGCCGCCGACGCCGGGAGACCGAGCTGTCCGGCCTGTACGACACCGCCAGCGACCTGGCCGGCCTGCGGGACCTGGACGACGTGCTGCGCGCGATCGTGCACCGGGCCCGGATCCTGCTCGGCACCGACGTGGCGTACATGAC
This sequence comes from Micromonospora sp. NPDC051141, assembly GCF_044455765.1. NCBI lineage: Bacteria > Bacillati > Actinomycetota > Actinomycetes > Micromonosporales > Micromonosporaceae > Micromonospora > Micromonospora sp. NPDC051141. The sequence continues at coordinate 553,453 of NZ_JBITFD010000002.1, read as the reverse complement.
GCTCAACGACGACGAGCGCGGCGACACGTACATGCGGGTCACCGACGGGTCGATCTCGGCCCGGTTCCAGCGGCTGCGGCTGGAGATGGGCGACGGGCTGGGCGGTCTGGTGGCGCAGACCGGCACCCCGTACGTCACCTCGAACTACCAGGAGGACGAGCGGTTCCGGCACACCGGGGAGATCGACGGCGGGGTGGGCGAGGAGGGCCTGGTGGCCATCCTGGGCGTGCCGCTGCGGCTGGGCTCCAGCGTGATCGGCGTGCTCTACGCGGCCAACCGCTCGGCGCGCCCGTTCGCCCGGGAGGAGGTGTCGTTGCTGGTCTCGCTGGGGGCGCACGCCGCGGTGGCGATCGACACCGCCCGGCTGCTGGCCGAGACGCGGGCCGCGCTGGCGGAGTTGTCGGCGGCCAACGGCACGATCCGGGCGCACAGCAGCTCGGTGGAGCGGGCCGCCGCCGCGCACGACCGGATGACCGCGCTGGTGGTACGCGGCGGCGGGATGGAGGACGTGGCGGCTGCGGTGACCGAGGTGCTCGGCGGGGCGCTGCTGGCATTGGACGCCGAGGGGCGGCGGCTGGCCCGGGTCGGCGAGATCGACGAGCCGGACCGGGCGGACATCGTGGAGGCGGTCGCCGCGTCCCGCACCGAGGGGCGCAGCGTACGCCGGGGCCCGCTCTGGTATGCCGCGGTGGTGGCCGGGGCGGAGAACCTGGGCGCGCTGGTGCTGCGCCCGGACGACGAGCTGGTCGACGCCGACCAGCGCATCCTGGAGCGGGCCGCGCTGGTGACCGCGTTGCTGCTGCTGTTCCGCCGCACGGTGGCCGAGGCGGAGGGGCGGGTCCGGGGCGAGCTGCTGGACGACCTGATCGCCCGCCCGTTGCGGGACGCCGACGCGCTGCGCGGCCGGGCCCGCCGGATCGGGGTGGACCTGGACGCCCCGCACGTGCTGGTGGCGGTCGGCGACGACGCGTTCGCCGAGACCGGTTCGGCCCGGCAGCGGGTGCTCTCCTGGGCCACCACGTACGCCTCGACGCGGGGCGGGCTGGCCGCGGCGCGGGACGGGCGGGTGGTGCTGATGCTGCCCGGCCGGGACGCCGGCGGCGCGGCCCGCGCGGTGGCCCGGGACCTGTCCCGGGTGACCGGCCGCCCGGTGACCGCCGGGGCGAGCGGGCCGTCGACCGGTCCGGCGTCGCTGGCGGTGACGTTCGCCGAGGCGGAGCGCTGCCTGACGGCGCTCGGCGCGTTGGGCCGGGCCGGGCAGGGCGCGAGCACCGCGGAGCTGGGCTTCGTCGGGCTGCTGCTCGGGGCGGTCGGCGACGCGGGCGACCGGGACGTGGCCCGGTTCCTCACCGCCACGGTGGGGCCGGTGGTCGACTACGACGCCCGGCGGGGCACCGCGCTGGTGCGGACGTTGGAGGCGTACTTCGGGGTGGGTGGCAGCCTGGCCCGCGCGGCCGAGCAGCTGCACGTGCACGTCAACACCGTGACCCAGCGGCTGGAGCGGGTCGGGCAGTTGCTCGGCGCCGACTGGCAGAAGCCGGAGCGGGCGCTGGAGGTGCAGCTCGCGCTGCGCCTGCACCGGCTGCGCACCCCGGCCGCCTGACGTCGCCGCGCACCCACGCCGACGGGCACGGTCGGGCGTCAGCGGGCGCGCAGGCCGTCCAGGACGGCGTCCACGATCCGCTCGGGCAGGATGTGTTCGTCCAGCTCGGGGTGCCAGTGCAGCATGCGCTGGGCGAGCATCGGCGCGGTGAGCAGCGCCATGGCCACCTCGATGTCGAGGTCGGCGCGCAGCTCACCGCTGTCCTTCCCGCGGCGCAGCACCTCGCGCATGGTCTGCCGCCGGGGCTCGATGATCGCCTCGTAGGCCTGCCGGTGGGCGGAGCTGCGGCTCACCTCGGGCACGAGGCACGGCATGATCTTGCGGGCCCGGGGGTCGGTGTGCTGGCCCACGGCGCCGACCAGCAGCACCAGGTCGTCCCGGACGGAACGCCCGCCGGGGCGTGGCGGGACGCCCTTGAGCCGGCGCAGCGCGTCCAGCAGCAGCGCCTCCTTGCCCGACCAGCGGCGGTAGATGGTGGCCTTGCCGACCCCGGCCCGGGCCGCGATCGCCTCGATGGAGAGCGCCTCGATCGTGCTGCCCTCGGCGAGCAGGTCGAGGGTGGCCTCCACGATCGCCTCGTCGGCGCGGGTGCTCCGCGGTCGACCCGGCGATCGCGGAGCACCCGTCGTGGACGTCATGTCAGACATTGTCCACGAACCTACGCGGTCCCGGCCAACTCCGGCTCGGTGGCCGGGGCGGCGGCGGGCGCGACCACCGACCGCCCCGGCATCCACCGCACCACGATCACGACGCCCAGCGCCGCCACCAGCGCGGAGATGCCGGCGGCCCAGTGCATCGCGGAGACGAAGGAGTCGTTGGCGGCATCGATCAGTCGCGGTGCGGCCGGGCCGAGGCGGTCAGCGACCGCGTACGCGCCGGAGACCGACTCCCGGGCGGCGTCGCGGACCGGGGCGGGCAGCGCGGCCACCGCGGGGCCGACCTGGTCGCGGTAGACCGCGGAGAGCACCGAGCCGAGGACCGCCACGCCGAGCGCGCCGGCCACCTGGCGGACCGTGTTGCTGACCGCCGAGCCCACGCCGGCCTTCTCCCGGGGCAGCGCCGACATGATCGACTCGGTGGCCGGCGGCATGATGTTGGCCATTCCGGCGCCCTGCACGAAGCCCACCGCCGAGAAGATCCAGATGGGCGTGTCCGCGTCGATGAACACGAACGCGGCGAGCGCGATCGTGGTCAGCAGCAGCCCGACCGCGGCGACCGCCCGGCCGCCGTAGCGACGGACCATCGCGGCGCTGCGCGGCGCGAAGATCAGCTGGGCGGCCGCGAAGGGCAGGAAGAGCAGGCCGCTCTCCAGCGGGCTGTAGCCGCGCACGAGCTGGAGGTAGAACGCGCCGAAGAACATCACGCCCATGGCGGCGAAGAAGACCAGCCCGACCAGCGCCACCGGGGCGGCGAACCGGGGCACCCGGAACAGCCGCACGTCCAGCGACGGGTGGTCACTGCGCAGCTCGTGGGCGACGAACCAGGCGAGCACCGCGAGCCCGCCGACGATCGCGGCCCAGACCTGCGGCCGGCCGAAGCCGTGCTCGCCACCGTCGATGATGCCGTAGGTGAGGGCGACCAGGCCGACCACGGAGAGCAGCACGCCGAGCACGTCCACCCGGCCGGGGGCGGGATCCCGGGACTCGGGGACCAGCATCGCCACCAGCGCCACGCCGACCACCACCACCGGCACGTTGATCAGGAAGACCGAACCCCACCAGAAGTGCTCCAGCAGGGCGCCGCCGAGCACCGGGCCGATGGCCACGGCGAGACCGACCGCGCCGGCCCAGACGCCGATCGCGCGGGCGCGCTCGCGCGGGTCGAAGACGTTGGAGATGATCGAGAGCGTCACCGGCATGATGGCGGCGCCGCCGACGCCCATCAGGGCCCGCGCGCCGATGAGCTGCGCCGGGTCCTGCGCGTACGCGGAGAGCAGCGAGGCCAGCCCGAACAGCACCAGCCCGAGGATCAGGAAGCGCCGGCGGCCGAAGCGGTCGCCGAGCACGCCGAACGTGAAGAGCAGGCCGGCGAAGACGAGGGTGTAGGAGTTGATCGCCCACTCCAGGTCGCCCTGGCTGGCGCCGAGGCCGTGCACCGGGTCGGCGAGCGTGCGCAGGGCGACGTTGAGGATGGTGTTGTCGAGGACGACCACGAGCAGGCTGATCACCAGCACGCCCAGGATCGCCCACCTCCTCGGGTGTCCGGTGTTTTCGTGCGCTTCCATCTGGGTTCTCCCCCCGGTTCGCCCGCGTCCGAATACGATACGGGGCAGACTCGTAACGCTGCCGAGCGTAGGTGAGCGAGTTTCGATACGGAACAGGTCCGTATCGAATGTGTGCCAGGTCACGCCGCAGCGGCCCCATCCCCCGTGCGCGGCCCCCACCACCCCACACGCCGCGCCCACGCCGCGCGCCACGCCATGCCCCACGCTCGCCCCACGTGCCTGTTTCACGGAAGGAGTGGCCTTCGGGGCCCCGTTAGCCACTATTTCCGTGAAACAGAGCGCGGCCGGTCCCGGGGCGCGGCGGCCCCGGGGCGTCGCGGTCCCGGGGATGGGGACGGGGGCGCGGGCGCGGGGACGCGGGCGCGGGGACGCGGGCGGGGCGCGAGGACGGGCGCGAGGGCGAGGGCGGGGGCGTCGGGAGCTCGGGCCGGTGGGCCCCGCCAGGCGGGGCGCCCATCGCTACCGGAGGCGTTAAGCGGGGGCCCCGCCTTGCAGGCAGGCGGTGGCGGCCTCGGCGAGGGTCGTCAGGCGGCGGGGAGCGGCGGGACCGGGCGGGAACGGCTCGATCCAGCCCGGCCCGGCAGCGAGCAGACGGACGTCCGGGACGTCCCGCCGGAGCCGCACCAGGCGGTACGCCCGACCGGTCACCGGGGTCTGCGACCAGACCACCACCACCCGGGGCCGGACCCGGGCCACGGCGCTGGCCAGCGCGGACCAGGGCAGGGCCGGGCCGAGATGCAGGCAGCCCCGACCGCGCTCGCGCAGCGCCGCCGCCAGGGCGTGCAGCCCCAGGCAGTGCGTCTCGTGCTCGGCGCCGGCGAGCAGCACCCCCTCGACGGGCAGCGGTCGGGTCGGTTCCCGGAGGAACACGTCCAGCCCGACCCGGACGCCCTCGGACAGGGCGTGCTCGACCGCGATCTCGGCGGCGCTGTGCCCGCGCAGCGCGCCCAGCAGCGGCAGGCAGACCTGCTCCCAGAAGGGCGTGACCCCGACCTCGGCGGCGAGGTCGAGCACCAGCCCGGCGACCCGGTTGTCGTCCAGGTCCTCGGCGGCGGTGATGAGCCGTTTACGGGCCGACTCGGCGGCCCCGGCCGGCATGTTCTCGGTCAGCAACGGACGTACCCCCGGGTAGCTCTGCTACCTGGGGGTTCGTCCGGGCGGCCCGATCCGGATGCGCCACCGGGAGGTTCATTCGCGCCGGGCGGCTCCCCGATGACGGGCCAGGTGCGCGACAGTGCCCCAGACGCCCCGCCGGAACAGCAGCACGACCAGCACGAAGATGCCGCCGGTGACCAGCCCGATGGCCTCGAACCCGGAGAACGACAACCAGTCCTCCAGCCGGACCACCAGCGCCGCGCCGAGCACGCCGCCCCACAGCGTGCCGATGCCGCCGAGCACCACCACGATGACCGCCTTGCCGGACGTGGTCCAGTGCAGCACGTCCAGCGAGACGAACCGGTGACCGACCGCGAACAGCCCACCGCCGAGCCCGGCGAGGAACCCGGAGAGCACGAACGCGGTCAGCTTGTAACGGTGCACCGGGTAGCCCAGCGCGCGGGCCCGCGCCGGGTTGTCCCGGATGCCGACCAGCACCCGGCCGAACGGCGAGTGCACGATCCGCCACGCCGCGAGCAGCCCGAGCAGCACGATCGGCAGGATCGCGTAGTAGAAGTAGTAGTCGTCGGTGAGGTCGGCGTCGAAGAACGCGCGCGGCACGCCCTGGAGGCCGTTCTCGCCCTGGGTCACCGAGCGCCACTCGTTGGCCACGTAGTAGACCATCTGCGCGAACGCCAGCGTGACCATCGCGAAGTAGATGCCGGTGCGCTTCACCGCCAGGTAGCCGATCGGCAGCGCGAGCAGCGCCGCGGCCAGCGCGCCGGCCAGCACCGCGGCCGGGAACGGCAGGCCGGCGTGGATCGCGACCAGCCCGGTGACGTACGCCGAGGTGCCCCAGAACGCGGCGTGCCCGAACGACATCAGCCCGGTGAAGCCGAGCAGCAGGTCCACCGAGACGGCGAACAGCGCCCAGCACAGGATGTCCACCGCGACCGCCGGGTAGAGCCCGTTGGGCAGCCAGAGCGCCACCAGCAGGCCGGCGGCCAGCAACGCGTACCGGACCCAGCCGGGCGCCCGCGCCACGGCGAGCAGCCCGGAGCGCGGGGCCGGCTTCCGCACGGGGGTGTCCACCGCACTCGCCCCGGTCATGCCCTGCCGACCGGGCATGCCCTCACGGCCCTCGCTCCGCTCGGTGCGTTCACTCATGCCGGAGCCTCCTCTCGGCCGAACAGGCCGGCCGGACGCCACAGCAGCACGGCGGCCATCACCACGAACACGACGGTCTGCGACACGAGCGGGTAGTCGGACAGGTACGCCTCGCCCCACGCCTGGATCAGGCCGATGCCGAAGCCGGCGGCGACCGAGCCGAAGATCGAGCCGAGCCCGCCGATCACCACCACCGCGAAGACCACGATGATCAGGTCGGCGCCCATCAGCGGGTTGACCGCCCGCATCGGGGCGGCGAGCACCCCGGCCAGCCCGGCGAGCGCGATGCCGAAGCCGAACACCGGGGTGACCCACCTCCCCACGTCGATGCCGAACGCCCGGGTCAGCTCCGGCCGCTCGGTGGCGGCCCGAACCACCATGCCGATCCGGGTCCGCCCGAGCACCCACCAGACCGCCACGCAGAGCAGCACGGTGAAGCCGAGGATGAACACCCGGTACGTCGGGAAGTCGAAGAGCCCGAAGTCGACGGTCCCGCTCAGCTCGGCGGGCGTGGCGTACGGGCTGGACTGCACGCCGTACCGGGACTTGACCAGGTCCTGCAGGATCAGCGTCAGGCCGAAGGTGAGCAGGAAGTTGTAGAGCGGGTCGAGCCGGGTGAGCCGGTGGATCACCGCCCGCTCCAGCACCATGCCGAGCAGGCCCAACGCCAGCGGCATGATCACCAACGCGGCCCAGAACGGCACGCCCGCCTCGGCCAGCAGCACGTACGCCCCGAACGCGCCGAGCATGTAGAACGCGCCGTGGGCGAAGTTCACCACCCGGAGCATGCCGAAGATGACCGCGAGCCCGAGCGCGAGCAGGGCGTAGAACGCTCCGCCCACCAGCCCGTTGAACGTGTTCTGCAGGAAGCCGGACATGTCAGAGCTTGCAGTCGGCCGACGGGGCGCGGAACGCCTCGGCCGCCGGGATGGTCTTGAGGATCTTCACGTAGTCCCACGGTTCCTTGACCTCGGCCTGCGGCTTGACCTGCGCCAGGTAGGCGTCGTGCACGACCCGGTGGTCCTCCGCGCGGATCTTGCCGTTGCGCAGGAACAGGTCGTTGATCTCCTTGCCCTCCAGCTCCTTGACCACGGCGTCGGCGTCGTCGGTACCGGCGGCCTGCACCGCCTCCAGGTACTGCATGGCGGCGGAGTAGTTGGCCGCGTGCGCGAACGACGGCCGGGTCCCGGTCTCGGACTGGAACCGGTCCGCCCACTCCCGGTTCTGCTTGTCGAAGTTCCAGTACCAGGCGTCGGTGTAGGTGGTGCCGGCCAGCGCGGCCGGGGTGAGCGAGTGGATGTCGGTGATGAACATCAGGCCGACGGCCAGCCCGACGCCCTTCTCCCGCAGCTTGAACTCGTTGTACTGCTTGACCACGTTGACCAGTTCCGCGCCGGCCTGCATGGTGCCGAGCACCTGCGGCTTCGGGTTCAGCGTCGGCGCCTTGAGCAGGAACGACGAGTAGTCGCCGCTGGTGTTCGGGAACGGCGCGCCGTCCTTGCCCACGACCTGCCCGCCGGCCGCGCCGATGGCGGCCGTGAAGCTCTTCTCCATGTCCTGTCCGAACGCGTAGTTCGGGTAGAGGATGTACCAGTTCTTGCCGACCTGCTCGGTGGTCACCGTGCCGGTGCCGTGCGCCAGCATGTAGGTGTCGTACGCGTAGTGGAACGTGTACCTGTTGCAGCTCTTGCCGGTCAGGTCCGTGGTCGCCGCGCCGATGTTGAAGTAGAGCTTCTTCTTCTCCTTGGCCACGTCGGCGACCTTCAGCGCCGCCGACGAGGTCGGCACGTCCAGGATCGCGTCGACGCCCTTGCGGTCGACCATCTCCTGGGCCTTGCTGTTGGCCACGTCCGGCTTGTTCTGGTGGTCCGCGGTCTCCACGCTGATGTTCTTCGTGACCGCGTCGTCGCCGTGCTTGGCCTTGAAGTCGGCGATGGCCATCTCCACGGCCTTGACCGAGTTCCGTCCGGACAGCTCCGAGTAGGCCCCCGACTGGTCGTTGAGCACGCCCAGCACGATCTTGTCGCCGGTCAGCTTCGAGTCGCCGCCGGACTGCGGGCCACCGCCGCCGCAGCCGGCCACCAGCAGCGCCGCCGCCGAGGCGGCGGCCACACCCACGCTCCTACGCATGGTCATCCCCTTCGTCGCCGCGCGGTAGGCGCGGGTTCGGCCGTCGACTTGTCAGATCCCGAGGTACGCCAGCAGCTCGCGTTCCCGCGAGCGCACCTCCGTGTTCGCCATCGCCTCCGCGATCCGCCCCTCGGCCAGCAGGTAGTGCCGGTCGGCGACGCCGGTGGCGAAGTGCAGGTTCTGTTCCACCAGCAGCACGGTCACGCCGTGCCGCTTGGCCTCCCGCAGCAGGTCCCCGACCTGCTGCACGAGCAGCGGCGACAGCCCTTCGGTGGGCTCGTCGCAGAGCAGCAGCCGGGCGCCCATGCGCAGCACCCGGGCCAGCGCGAGCATCTGCTGCTCACCGCCGGAGAGCATGGTCGCGGCCGAGTCGCGCCGGGCGTACAGGGCGGGGAACGCCTCGTACACCCGTGCCAGCGGCCACGGGTCGGGGCCGACCCGGGGCGGCAGCGTCAGGTTCTCGGTGACCGTGAGCGTGGCGTACGCGCCCCGGTCGTCGGGGACCCAGCCGAGCCCGGCCCGCGCCCGCTTGTACGCCGGCAGCCGGGAGATGTCCCGCCCGTCGAGGTGCACCGTGCCGCGCTGGCCGGGGTGCAGCCCCATCACGGACCGCAGCAGCGTGGACTTGCCAGCGCCGTTGCGTCCGACCAGGGTGACCACCTCGCCGGCGGCCACCTCCAGGCTCACCTCGCGCAGCACCTGGGCCTCGCCGTACCAGGCAGACAGGTTCTCAATGCGCAGCATCGCTGGCTCCCAGGTAGGCGGTGATGACCCGCTCGTCGGCGCGGACCTGCTCGTACGGCCCCTCGACCAGCACGGCGCCGGCCTGGAGGACGGTGACCGTGTCGGCGAGACGGCCCACCACGCTCATGTTGTGCTCGACCATGACCACGGTCCGGCCGGCGCGGACGGTGGCGATCAGCTCGACGGTGCGGTCGACGTCCTCCAGGCCCATCCCGGCGGTCGGCTCGTCGAGCAGCAGCACCTTCGGGTCCAGGGCGAGCGCGATGGCCAGCTCCAGGGCCCGCTTGCGCCCGTACGCGAGCGCCTCGGCCGGGGCCTCGGCGAGGTCGGCGAGACCGACCATGGCCAACAGTTCGTCGGCCCGGTCCCGGTAGCGGCGCATCAGCTTCGCCGAGCGCCAGAACCGCCAGCCCAGCCCGCTGGGCGACTGGAGCGCCAACTCGACGTGCTCGCGTGCGCCGAGCTGCGGAAAGAGGCTGGTGATCTGGAACGACCGGGCCACGCCGAGCCGGGCCACCCGCTCCGGGGGCAGCCCGGTGACGTCCCGGCCGTCCAGCTCGATCCGGCCGCCGCTGGGCGGCAGGAAGCCGGTGAGCAGGTTGAACAGCGTGGTCTTGCCGGCGCCGTTCGGACCCACCAGGGCGTGCACGGTGCCCGACGCCACGTCCAGGTCGACGCGATCGACGGCCCGGAAACCCCGGAAGTCCCGGGTCAGCCCACGGGCCGACAGGATCGCTTGCCCGGCCATCGCCTCACCCTCCGCAGGTCCGTCCGCCACGGCCGGATCGGTGACCGGGGTCACAGGGCCGTCGCGTGCAGGAAACCTACGGGGCGTCGAACGGGTCGAACCATGTCGATGCACCACACATTCCCCCCGCCCGGCACGGGGCGGACCTCCACAGGCGCCGGGCGCTCCGATCCCATCGGCGGCCGTCGACATGTGGCCCGGCACCGTGCCCGAGGGCCGGCTCCCGCGACCGGGCAGCGGACCGGCCCGGTGACCGGGTGGTGGGTTCACCGACCGACGGCGTACTCCGGCAGGTCGAGCCCGTCGGCGTGGCTGAAGAACAGCCGGGTGGCGAGCCCGCGCACCGGCCGGGACGCCAGCACCCGCATCGACGCGTCCCGCATCCGGATCGCGGCCCGGCCGGCCGGCAGGAACCCGGCGAGTCCACCGCCCGGGATCTCCTGCCCCTTCGCCACGTGCGCCCGCAGCCGCTCCTCGAACCGCCGGTAACCGGCCCGGTGGTCGCCCCCGGCGACGGCCATCTCGCCGGCCAGCAGGTACGCGCCGACCAGCGCGAGACTGGTGCCCTGCCCGGTCAACGGGGACGGGCACCAGGCCGCGTCGCCGAGCAACCCGACCCGGCCCGCGTGCCACGAGTCCATCCGCACCTGGGCGTACCTGTCGAAGTAGAAGTCGGTGGCGGCGGGCGCGGCGGCCAGCAGCTCGGCCGCGCGCCAGCCCACGTCGGCGAACCGCTCGGCCAGCAGCCGTTGCTGGGCCGCCCGGTCCCGCCGGTCCACGTCGAGCGCGTCGGAGCGGAAGCTGAACAGCGCCGCGGTGCGGCCGTCCCGGGTCGGCCGGACGCCGACCACCCGACCGCCGGGCGCGTTGTGCATCCGGAACCACCCGTCGGCGTCCGGACACGGGGTGGAGAAGTACGCCAGGTACGCCCCGAGCGGCCGCACGTACGCCGACTCCGGGCCGAACGCCAACGCGCGGGTGCGGGAGTGCGAGCCGTCCGCGCCGACCACCAGGTCGACGGTGCGCGGGGCGGAACGGTCGAAGGTGAGCCGCACCCCGTCGGCGTCCTGCGCCAGCGTCTCGATCGAGTCGTCGAAGACGTACTCGACGTGGTCGCGGGTCGCCTCGTACAGCAGCCGGGCCAGGTCACCGCGCTGGATCTCCAGATCGGCGACGATCCCCTCCCCGCCGAACGCCGCCACCGGCAGCCGGGCCCGGGTCCAGCCCCGCGCGTCCACGTACGCCATGCCGTGTTCGTGGACGCCGACGGCCCGGACCAGGTCGGTCAGTCCCATCCGGTCGAGCACGGTCCGGGCGGTCCCCCGCACGTCGACCGCCTGCCCGCCGGGGCGCAGCCCCGGCGCGCGTTCCACCACGGTCACCGCCCAGCCGTGCCGGGCCAGCCAGAAGGCGAGCGCCGGGCCGGCCACGCCGGCCCCGGAGATGAGCACTGTCGGTTCGTTCATCGGGTCTCCCCTGTTCGCACCCGTCGGTCGGGTCGGACGCTAGGTCCGCCCGGCCGGCGGGACGCGCCGCGACCTAGTACGCCGCCCGCGCACGGCCCCCCGGGCCACCCACCGCACTAGTACGCTTCGGCGCGGAGGTGCCGGGATGCCAGCGCAGCGCGGACCGCGACCGCAGCCGCCGTACCAGCGGATCGCCACCGAGATCCGGCACCGGATCGAGCGGGGCGAGCTGCGACCGGGCGACCGGGTGCCCTCGGCCCGGCAGCTCACCCGCGAACACGGCATCGCCATCGCCACCGCGACCCGGGTGCTGGCCCGCCTGCGCGACGACGGCCTGGTGCGCACCCGGCCCGGCGCCGGCACGGTCGTGGCCGAGCCCACCGGCCCGGCCCGGCCGGCGCGGTCGCGACCCGAGCTGAGCCGCGACCGGGTGCTGCGGACCGCTGTCGCGCTGGCCGACGCCGGCGGGCTGGGCGCGGTCTCGCTGCGGTCGGTCGCCGCCGAGCTGGGCGTGGCCACGCTGGCGCTGCAGCGGCACGTGCGCAGCCGGGACGAGCTGGTCCTGGCGATGGCCGACGCGGCGCTGGCCGAGGCGCCGCTGCCGGCGGTCGAGCCGGCCGGCTGGCGGGCCCGGCTGGAGGCGCTGGCCCGGGCGCAGTGGGCGGTCTACCGACGGCACCGCTGGGTGCCGCACGTCATCACCATCGCCCGGCCGCAGCCGCTGCCGCACGGCATGGCGCACACCGACCGGGCGCTGCGGGCCACCGCCGGCCTGGGCCTGGACCGGCACGCGCGCTGGCACGTGGCGATCACGCTGATGGCGTACGTGAAGGGCGTCGCGGTCAACCTGGAGGCCGGCGCGCAGGCGGTGCAGGACACCGGGCTCACCGACGAGGAGTGGGTAAACCGGCAGCAGGACACGTTCCACCGGCTGATGGCCGGCGGCCGGCTGACCACCATGGACGCGCTGACCGTCGGCGGCGTCGACCTGGACCTGGAGACCGTCTTCGACTTCGGCCTGCGGCGGCTGCTCGACGGCGTCGCGGTCCTGGTCGACGGCGGGCTCACTCCGGGAACGTGACCACCCAGCGGGCGCCCTCGCCCCGGGCCAGCCGGTCCAGCGCGGCGGGCGCCTCGGCCAGCGACACCATGCCGCTGACCAGCGGCGCCAGGTCGAGGTCACCGGCGGCGAGCGCGGCAGCCAGCTCCGGCACCTCCCGGTCCGGGTCGGTCGAGCCGTAGACCGAGGAGCGCAGCGTCCGCGCCGAGTGGAAGATCTCCATCGCGGAGAGGCTGAGCAGGTCGTCCCGGCCGCCCATGCCGACCACGGTGACCGCGCCTCCGCGCCGGGTCGCCCGCCAGGCGGCGCGGATGGTGGCGGCCCGGCCGACGCACTCGAACGCGTGGTCCACCCCGCGCCCGTCGGTGCGGGCCCGGATCTCCCGGCTCAGCGCGTCGTCGGCGGGCAGGAAGTCGGTCGCGCCGGCGGCCAGGGCCAGCTCCCGTTTGGCCGCCACCACGTCGACGGCGAGGATCGGCGTCGCGCCGGCCCGGCGCGCGGCGGTGAGCACGGCCAGCCCGACGCCGCCCAGCCCGATCACCGCGACCGACTCGCCGGCGGCGACCCGGGCGGTGTTGCGGACCGCGCCGGTGCCGGTGAGCACCGCGCAGCCCAGCAGCGCCGCCTGCGCCGGTGGCAGCCCGGCCGGCACCGGCACGGCCGCCCGTTCCGGCACCACCACCTCCTCGGCGAGCGCGCCGAGCCCGAGCGTGACCTGCATCGGCTCCCCGTCGGCGGTCTCGCCGCGCGGCACCGAGGCAGCGCCGTTCGCGACGCAGAGCCAGGGCTCGCCGTGCCGGCAGTGCCAGCAGTCGCGGCAGGCGGGCGCCCAGTTGAGCACCACCGGCGTGCCCACGGGCAACACGGTGCCGGGCCCGATCTCGACCACCACGCCGGTCGCCTCGTGCCCCAGCACCAGCGGGTAACCCGGCGTCAGCGTGCCCTGCACCATGGCCAGATCGGAGTGGCACAGGCCGGCGGCGCGGATCCGGACCCGCAGCTCACCCGGGCCCGGGGCGGGCAGGCGCACCTCCTCGACGGCCGGGGTCGCGCCCCGGCCGCGTACCACGAGCGCCCTCATCGCCGGACCGCCGGCAGCGGGCGCGGGACGGGCGGTGTGGCGACGGGATCCATGGCGTCCTTCGGGGCGGAGATCGACGGTGGGTCCTCGACGCTACCCCCGACCAGCTCGGAGCCGACGCCGACCCGGGGAGGCGGCTACCCGAGGATCGGTGGCCACCTGGCCTGAGCCGGGGCTCAACCCGTCAGCGCCTCCAGGGCCAGGTCGACGTCCGCCTCGGTGGTGTAGAGGTGGAACGAGGCGCGCACCCGGCCGGCCCGCACCGCCGCCCGCACCCCGGCCCGGGCCAGCCTCTCCTGCGCGTCCGGCACCTCGACGGTGACGATCGCGCTGTCGCCGGGCGGGCGGCCCAGCCCGGCCAGGAACCGGTTGGCCAGCGCCACGTCGTGGTCGCGCACCGCCACCGGGTCGAGTTCGGTGAGCAGCTCCAGCACCGGCGCCGCGCCGGCGTAGCAGAGCCAGGACGGGGAGATGTCGAACCGGCGGGCGTCGTCGGCCAGCCGCAGCGGCAGGCCGTAGAACGAGGCGCTCGGGTCGCGGCCGGCGTACCAACCGGCGGCGTCGGCCCGCATCCGCTCGCGCAACGCCGGCGCCAGGTAGGCGAAGGCCGCACCACGCGGCGCCATCAACCACTTGTACGCCCCCACCAGCACCGCGTCCGCCCGGCCCGCCGCGAACGGCAGCCACCCGCAGGCCTGGGTGGCGTCGACCACCACGAGCGCGTCGTGCGACCGGGCCGCCGCGACGATCTCGTCGTACGGGGCGACCGTGCCGTCGGCGGACTGCACCAGGCTGAACGCCACCAGGTCGGTGTCGGCGTCGATGGCGTCGACCAGGCCGTCGAGCGGGACGGTGCGGACCCGCACGCCGCGCTCCTCCTGCACCAACCAGGGGAACAGGATCGAGGTGAACTCGACCTCGGGCACCACCACCGTGGCTCCCGGCGGCAGCGCCGCCGCGATCGGCGCCGCCAGCTGGGAGACGGCCGCGCCGATGCTCACGTCGGCCGCGTCCACGCCGACCAGCCGGGCGAACGCGGCCCGGGAGCGCCCGACCGACTCGTCCCACACCTCGAACGACACCCGGCCGCTCCGCCACTCGGCGAGCACCTGCTGCACCGCCGTCCACACCGGATCCGGCGGCAACCCGTAGGTCGCCGTGTTCAACCAGCCCGGCTCCGGTTGCCACAACTTCCGTGCCTGCTCCAGCTCCATGCCACCGACGCTAACCACCCCACCCCCCACCCAAAACCGCCAATCCCACCCCCGTGGCCACCCCGCCCCCATCCCCCTCACCCTCGTCGATCTTGCGGTTTCGGCCCCTTCGGTGGGTGCTTCGTCGGTTTCGCCGGGGCACAAAGTGCAAGATCCGGGGGGGGTCCCTATGGGTTTCGTCAAGGGGTTCACCACTGTGCGTCTAGCTGGGCGAGGCGTCGGCGAAGTTGGCTGGCGTCATGCTGCGGCAGGGCATGGGTGATGACGTGCAGGATGCGGCGGAGTTCTAGCGGGTCAGGGCAGCACGCGAGGACGCCGCAGCCGTATGCGGGGTCGAAGAGTCGGTGGGCTGGGTCGCGGAGAAATCGTTCCCAGGCGGTCAGGGCCTCGTGTGCGGCTCCTGGCCACAGACGCGCGCGTTCGAGTTGGGCGATGCTGGCTCTGCCGCGTGCTGTTAGGCCGGGCAAGGTAGAGACGGCGTGATCGAGTCGGCGGTATGTTTCGGCGCGCACTCTCGCTGGTGACCTACGCGCCATGACCCTTTCTGATGATCGTCATGGCTGACATGGTGACACACCAGCGGGTTGGTCACGTGTGGCGTGGCTTCTTCATGCGGCGGTTGGGCGGGGTTGGTAGGGGATCTTGTCGCGGAGCATGGCGAACAGGACGTCGCAGCGGCGTCGGGCGAGGCAGATGAGGGCGGCGTTGTGGCGTTTGCCCTCAGCTCTCTTGCGGTCGTAGTAGGCCCTGCTCACGGGGTCGGCGAGGGCGGCGAACGCGGCGAGGAAAAGGGCTCGTTTGAGGTTCTTGTTGCCGCCCCTTGGTGGGTGTTCGCCGCGGATGCTGCTGCCGGATCGTCGGGTCACGGGGGCAAGCCCGGCGTAGGCGGCGAGGTGGCCGGGGGGTGGCGAAGGCGGTGCCGTCGCCGACTTCGAGCAGGATCCGGGCGGCGGTCCTGACGCCGATGCCGGGCATCGAGGTCAGGACCGGGGCAAGAGGGTGCGCATCAAGCATCCCCTCGACTTGGGTGGCGACCTGGTCGCGTTGGCGAAGGGTTTCGCGGAGGCTGTCAGCGAGGCGGGGCAGGATCGTTTCCGCAGCCTGGGTGCCGGGGACGGTGACGGTCTGCTCGTCGAGGGCGGTCATGATCTGCTCGACGAGTCGGTCCCCCATGCGGGGTGCGTGGACGGCGGCGATCGAGAGTAGTTTGCGGCGGCCGGCCTTGCGCAGACCAGCCGGTCCGCCGCAGCGTGACAGCAGCTCCAGCACGGCTCTGTGCTGCACCTTCGGGCCGAGAACCCGTGCCAGGGCGGGATGGATCTGCGTCAGCAGGCCCCGGATGCGGTTGGACACGCGGGTGGCTTCGCCAGCGAGGTCGTCGTCGAAGCCAACCAGGACTTCCAGCTCAGCCAGGGTCTCGTCGCCGGTGTCGACCCGCCGCAGTGTGTGCGGCAGAGTGCGGGCCGCGTCAGCGATGACGTAGGCGTCGCGGGCGTCGGTCTTCGCCGTGCCGGGGTGCAGATCGGCGATCCGGCGCATCGCCAGTCCGGGCAGGTAGGCCACCTGATGACCGCACGCCCGAGCCACCGCGACCGGCAAGGCGCCGATCGAGGCGGGCTGGTCGACCACGACCAAGACTCGACCGTGACGGGCGAGTTTGTCGAACAGTTGCCGCAGCCGGACCTCGGTATTCGGCAACGCCGCGTCGTGCAGCCGCTTGCCGTCCGGCGCCAACCCGACCGCGTGATGATCACCCTTACCGACGTCCAAGCCCAGGAAGACGCCGTATCCGTCGTGCACCAAGACCCGCCTCCACGCACCGCATCGTGGCCTCGGCCGCAATCAGGGCGTCGGACTGCCGGCAGCCACGTTACGAAGAGACCTACCCCGAACACGGGTGGCCGTGTCCCTATCAGCGGTCCACCGACGCCACCCGGCCCGGCGACAACACCCCCCGGATCATCCAAACGACAGGGGCAGGAAGTCATACCGGGCCGAGCGACCGAGAGTCCCCGGCTGGGGACGATCAAAAAGGTAACGGGGGGGAGGTGGGGCGGGGTCAGGGGGTGGTGGAGGTGGCGAGGGGGCGGTCGGGGTGGGGTGAGGTGGCGGGGTCGGCGGGGGGCTCGTCGTCGTCGAGCATGCTGGTCTCGTCGAACGGGCGGTCGCCGGAGAGCACGGCGCGGGCCTGCTCCCGGTCGAACTCCCCGGTCCAGGTGCCCACCAGCACGGTCGCCACCGCGTTGCCGGCGAAGTTGGTCAGCGCCCGTGCCTCGGACATGAACCGGTCGATGCCGACGATCAGGCCGACGCCGTCGACCAGGTCCGGCCGGTGCGACTGGAGGCCGCCGGCCAGCGTGGCCAGCCCGGCGCCGGTCACGCCGGCCGCGCCCTTGGACGCGATCACCATGAACACCAGCAGCGAGATCTGCTCCCCGACCGCGAGCGGCTTGCCCAGCGCGTCGGCCACGAAGAGCGCGGCCATGGTCAGGTAGATCGCGGTGCCGTCGAGGTTGAAGGAGTAGCCGGTGGGGACCGTGATGCCGACGACCGGCCGGCTGACGCCGACGTGCTCCATCTTCGCGATCAGCCGGGGCAGCGCCGACTCCGACGACGAGGTGGACAGGATCAGCAGGAACTCGCGGCCCAGGTAGCGCAGCAGCGAGAAGATCGAGATCCGGGCGATCAGGCGCATCAGCAGGCCGAGCACCACGATCACGAAGATCAGGCAGGTGGCGTAGAAGCCGAGCATGATCTGGGCCAGACTCTTCAGCGCGTCCACGCCGGTGGCGCCGACCACCGCCGCCATCGCGCCGAACGCGCCGATCGGCGCCAGCCACATGATCATCGCCAGCACCTTGAAGACCAGGCGCTGGAGCACGCCGATCGCCCGCAGCACCGGCTCGCCCCGGCGGCCCATGCCCTGCACCGCGAAGCCGACCAGCAGCGCCACCAGCAGGGTCTGGAGCACCTCGCCCTCGGTCAGCGCGGAGACCAGCGTGGTCGGGATGATGCCGAGCAGGAAGTCGACGGTGCCGCCGCCCTCCTCGCCGGCCGCGGACCGGCCCGCGTCGGCCACGTCCGGCCCCAGGTCCAGGCCGGCGCCGGGGTGGATGACGTTGCCGACCACCAGGCCGATGGCCAGCGCCACGGTGGACATGACCAGGAAGTAGCCGAGCGCGAGACCGCCGACCTTGCCCACCTTGGCCGCCTGCCGGACCGAACCGACCCCGAGCACGATGGTGCAGAAGATGACCGGACTGATCATCATCTTGATCAGGTTCACGAAGCCGGTGCCGAGCGGTTTCAGCGCCTTGCCGACGTCCGGTGCGACCAGACCGACCACGATGCCGGCGACGACGGCGGCGATGACCGCCAGGTAGAGGTACCGGGTCCGGTCCCGCCGGGCGGGCCGGACGTCCTCGGGGGCGGAGGTGGTGGTGTCCATGCCCATACTGTGAGGCAGGTCTCAGCGAACCGCACGAGGGGCGGGCAGGTCCGCGAGCGTGGCCGCCAGCTCCGCCCGGACCCGCTCCAGCGGCCAGGCGGCCAGTTCGGGCAGGCCGTGCCGCGCCCGCAGTCGCCGCACCGCCGCCAGGCCGACCAGGTAGCCGCAGCGCGCGGGCAGGTCGCCGCGCAGCGGCGAGTCCCGCTTGAGGAAGTAGGCGGCGTGGTGGTCCGGGTCGGTGGCGTCCAGGTCGGCCCGGACCCGGCCCAGGATCTCCGGCCAGCGACGGCGGCACTCGTCCAGCCAGGCCCGGTGGCCGGGACGACCGAACCAGAGGTACGCCTCCGGCGGCCGGCCCGGGTCCAGTTCGGCGGTGACCTGGGTGGCCAGCCCTTCGGCGAAGAGATGGGTCGCCACCCCGTACTCGGGCCAGTCGCGGATGCCGGCCCGCCGGTCGTGCACCACGTGCGCGGCCTCGTGCCGCACCAGCAGCCCGACGTCCTCCCCCGGGCCGAGCAGTTCCACGGCGAGGAAGAGCGCGTAGCGACCGCCCAGGTCGTCGGCCCAGCCGTTGGCCTGGTGCAGCCCGACCAGCACCACGCACTCGACCGGTCCACCCTGGCCCGACCAGCCCAGCGCGCCGGCCGCGTCCGCGACGCCGGCCGGCAGCAGGTCGCGTACCGCCTCGGCACGCGCGGCCAGGTCGGCGACCCGGTCGCGGAGCCCGGCCACGGCGGCGGTCACCGACGCCGGTTCGGACCACTCACCATCCCGGTCGAGCACCCGGAACACGTCCGGGTGCCGGTCCAGGTAGTCGGACCGCCAGTGCCGCGGCCAGCGGTCGGCCGGCGCCGACCGGCACTCGTCCAGGCAGGCCAGCGCGTCGGGCACGAGGTCACGGACGTGCAGCAGATGATCGGGCGGCATCCCGTCGATGCTGCCCGATCACCGCCCGGACCGCCCGGTCAGCTCACGTTGGCCGGGCCCAGGACGCTCTTCAGGTCACCCATCAACGCGGTGGTCGCGGCGACCCGGAACGGCCCGAGACGCAGCGTGGTGACCTTGCCGCCGTTGAGCAGCTTGACGTGCACCTCGGTGTCGCCGGGGTGCAGCACCAGCGTCTCCTTGAGCCGCTCGACGAGCGGCGGCGTGCAGCGGTGCACCGGGATGGTCAGCGTGACCGGCTTGGTCCCCGGGTTGCTGGTGACGTCCGGCATGGACATGTCCATCGCCATGATCCGGGGGGTGTCGTCGCGACGGTCCACCCGGCCCTTGACCACCACGATCGCGTCCTCGGCGATGTACTGCCCGATCACCTCGTAGGTGTTGGGGAAGAACAGCGTCTCGACGCCGCCGGCGAGGTCTTCGAGCGTGGCCGAGGCCCAGGCCCGGCCCTGCTTGGTGACCCGGCGCTGCACGCCGGAGAGGATGCCGGCGAGGGTGACCACCGCGCCGTCGGGCACGGTGCCCTCCTCGGACAGCGCGGCGATGGTGGTGTCGGCCGCCGCGCCGAGCACGTGTTCCAGGCCGAACAGCGGGTGGTCGGAGACGTACAGGCCGAGCATCTCGCGTTCGAACGCCAGCTTGTCGCGCTTGTCCCACTCGCTGTCCGCGATGACCGGCATGACGGTGGTGCTGCCGCCGGCGTCCGCGTCGCCGAACCCGGCGCCGAACAGGTCGTACTGGCCGACCGCCTCCTTGCGCTTGACGTCGGCGTACGCGTCGATGGCGTCGGCGTGCACGGCGAGCAGGGCCTTGCGCGGGTGACCGAGCGAGTCGAACGCGCCGGCCTTGATCAGCGATTCGATGGTCTTCTTGTTGCAGGCCACCGCGTCGACCTTGGACAGGAAGTCGTAGAAGTCGGCGTACTCGCCCTTCTCCTCGCGGCAGCGCATGATCGAGGCGACCACGTTCGCGCCGACGTTGCGGACCGCGCCGAGGCCGAAGCGGATCTCCTTGCCGACCGGGGTGAACGGGCCGGCGGAGGTGTTCACGTCCGGCGGCAGGACCTGGATCCGCATTCGGCGGCACTCGGACAGGTAGAGCGCCATCTTGTCCTTGTCGTCGCCGACGGAGGTGAGCAGCGCCGCCATATATTCCGCCGGGTAGTGCGCCTTCAGGTAGGCGGTCCAGTACGACACCAGGCCGTACGCGGCGGAGTGGGCCTTGTTGAACGCGTAGCCGGCGAACGGCACCAGGACGTCCCACACCGCCTGGATGGCGTCGTCGGGGTAGCCGCGTTCGCGGCAGCCGTCCCGGAACGGGACGAACTCCTTGTCCAGGATCTCCTTCTTCTTCTTGCCCATCGCGCGGCGCAGCAGGTCGGCCTGGCCGAGCGTGTAGCCGGCGAGGATCTGCGCGGCGCGCTGCACCTGCTCCTGGTAGACGATCAGGCCGTAGGTGGGCGCGAGGATCTCGCGCAGCGGCTCCTCCAGCGCCGGGTGGATCGGGGTGATCTCCTGGAGGCCGTTCTTGCGCAGCGCGTAGTTGGTGTGCGAGTCCACGCCCATCGGGCCGGGCCGGTAGAGCGCCAGCACGGCGGAGATGTCCTCGAAGTTGTCCGGCTTCATCATCCGCAGCAGCGAGCGCATCGGCCCGCCGTCGAGCTGGAACACGCCGAGGGTGTCACCACGGGCGAGCAGTTCGTACGCGGCCTTGTCGTCCAGCGGCAGGCCGAGCAGGTCCAGCTCCTTGCCGTGGTTGAGCTGGATGTTCTTCACCGCGTCGTCGATGATGGTCAGGTTGCGCAGGCCGAGGAAGTCCATCTTCAGCAGCCCGAGCGACTCGCAGGTCGGGTAGTCGAACTGCGTGATGATGACGCCGTCGGCGTCGCGCCGCATCAGCGGGATGTGCTCGATGATCGGCTCGGCGGACATGATGACGCCGGCCGCGTGCACACCGGTCTGCCGGATCAGGCCCTCGATGCCCTTCGCGGTCTCGATGACCTTCTTGACGTCCGGGTCGGTCTCGTAGAGGCCGCGGATCTCGCCCGCCTCCGCGTAGCGCGGGTGCTTCGGGTCGAAGATGCCGGAGAGCGGGATGTCCTTGCCCATCACCGCCGGTGGCATGGCCTTGGTGATCCGGTCACCGACCGCGTACGGGAAGCCGAGGACCCGGGCCGAGTCCTTGATCGCGGCCTTCGCCTTGATCGTGCCGAACGTGGCGATCTGCGCGACCTTGTCCTCGCCCCACTTGTCGGTCACGTATTTGATCACCTCGCCGCGCCGACGCTCGTCGAAGTCGATGTCGACATCCGGCATCGAGACGCGCTCGGGGTTGAGGAACCGCTCGAAGATCAGGCCGTGCGGGATCGGGTCCAGGTCGGTGATGCCCAGCGCGTACGCGACGAGCGAGCCGGCCGCCGAACCACGGCCGGGGCCGACCGCGATGCCCTGGCTCTTCGCCCACTGGATGAAGTCGGCGACCACGAGGAAGTAGGACGGGAAGCCCATCTGGATGATGACGCCCAGCTCGTACTCGGCCTGGACGACGTGGCCCTCCGGGATGCCGTTCGGGAAGCGGCGCTTGAGCCCGGCGAACGTCTCCTTGCGGAACCAGGACTCCTCGGTCTCGCCGTCCGGGATCGGGAACCGCGGCATCAGGTTGTGGAACGTGAACATGCCGGTCGGGTCGACCTTCTCGGCCACCAGCAGCGTGTTGCGGCAGCCCTGCTGCCACAGCTCGGACGAGTCGACCGCGCGCATCTGGTCGGCGGACTTGACGAAGTAGCCGCCGCCCTCGAAGCGGAACCGGTTGGGGTCGGCGACGTTGCTGCCGGTCTGCACGCAGAGCAGCACGTCGTGCGCCTCGGCCTGCGCCTCGTGGGTGTAGTGCGAGTCGTTGGTGACCACCGGCGGGATGTCGAGCTTGTGGGCGATCTCGGTGAGCCCGTCGCGGACCCGGCGCTCGATGTCGAGGCCGTGGTCCATGATCTCCAGGAAGTAGTTCTCCTTGCCGAAGATGTCCTGGTACGCGGCGGCGACCTTGAGCGCCTCGTCGAACTGGCCGAGCCGCAGCCGGGTCTGCACCGCGCCGGAGGGACAGCCGGTGGTGGCCATGATGCCCTCGGCGTGCTCGGCGATCAACTCCATGTCCATCCGGGGCCACTTGACGTAGTGGCCCTCCATCGAGGCGCGGGAGTTGAGCCGGAACATGTTGTGCAGGCCGGTGCGGTTCGCCGCCCACATGGTCATGTGGGTGATGGCGCCGTTGCCGGAGACGTCGTCGCTCTTCTGCTCGGGACGCCCCCACTTAACCCGCGCCTTGTGGAAGCGCGACTCCGGCGCCACGTACGCCTCGACGCCGAGGATGGGCTTGACCCCGGCGGCCATGGCCTGCTTGTAGAAGTCGTTCGCGCCGTGCATGTTGCCGTGGTCGGTGATCGCCACGGCCGGCATGCCGAGCCGGGCCGCCTCGGCGAACAGGTCCTTGAGGCGGGCCGCACCGTCGAGCATCGAGTACTCGGTGTGTACGTGCAGATGCGCGAACGAATCGCCCATGCGTGGCGCCCCCCGGGTTGTGGATCAAGCTGCGTCGGAGTCGACCGACCCACCCTACCGAGGTGATCTCGGCGGCTCCACCGGCCGCGCCGGTCGTGGTGGCCGTCTCTCCGGCGGTTATGTGCGACGCACGATGCTGTGCGCGGTTGCCATAGTGTGTGCCACACAGTATCGTGTGACGCATGGTCAGCGACGAGGTCCTCCGGACCCATCTCCAGGAGCTGCGACGCGGCACGGTCGTGGTGGCCAGCCTGGTCGCCCTGCGCCGTCCCGACTACGGCTACGCCCTGCTGCAACGGTTGGCGGCGCACGGCTTCGCGGTCGACGCCAACACGCTCTACCCACTGCTGCGTCGACTCGAGGAACAGGGCCTGCTCACCAGCGAGTGGAACACCGAGGAGAGCCGGCCGCGCAAGTTCTACCGCACCAGCGACGACGGCGAGACGGTGCTGGGCCGCCTGCTCGACGACCTGACCGCGGTGCGGACGTCCGTCACCCAGTTGATCGAAGGAGTAGGGCGATGAGTTCCCTGACCGACCGTTACCTGGCGGCCACGCTGCGGACCGTGCCCGCGCCGCGCCGCGCCGAACTCGCCGAGGAGCTGCGCGCCTCCATCGCCGACATGATCGACGACCGGACCGCCGGCGGGCAGGACCACGCCGCCGCCGAGCGCGAGGTGCTCACCGAGATGGGCCGCCCCGAGCAGCTCGCCGCCCGCTACAGCGACCGCACGCTCCAGCTCATCGGCCCGCGCTACTACCTGCTCTGGTGGCGGGTGCTGCGGACCCTGCTCACCTGGATCCCGGCGGCGGTCGGCGTGATCACCGGTCTCGTCACGGCCACCGTCGGCGACGAGCCCGGCCGGGCCATCGGCGCGGCGATCTCGGTCGCGCTCCAGACCGCGGTGCAGGTCGCGTTCTGGGTGACGCTGAGCTTCGCCGTCCTGGAGCGCACCCGGGCGCCGCTCGGCCTGCCCGAGTGGAGCGTCGACCAGCTCCCGGAGGACACCCGTGACCGGCAGATCAGCCAGCCGGACAGCGTGGCCTCGGTCGTCTTCCTGCTCGGCACCGTCGCGGTCCTGATCGGGCAGCACTTCCAGCGGTGGGCCACCGACGACGGCTCCCGGCTGCCGGTGCTCGACCCGGCACTGTGGAGCTTCTGGCTCCCCGCCCTGATCGTGGTGCTGCTGGCCACCGTCGGCCTGGAGGTCGCGAAGTACCGGGCCGGCCGCTGGACCTGGCCGCTGGTGGCGGTCAACGCGTTGCTCAACCTGGCGTTCGCGGGTCCGGTGGTCTGGCTGCTGCTCACCGACCGGCTGCTCAACCCGGAGCTGATCGAACGGTTCACCTGGCTGCGCGACGGCGGGGCGGACGACGTGGCCCGCGTCGCCGTCGTGGTCACCGTGGTCATCGCGGTCTGGGACGTGGTCGACAGCATGGTGAAGGCCCGGCGCGCCGCCCGCTGAGACCGGCCCCGGCCCGACGCACACCATGCGTCGGGCCGGGGCCGGCACCGTCGGCTGCCCGACTCGTCCGGGACGGCCCGGCGACCACGGGCATAGCCTGGGAGCCCGGCCCACCGGCGAGCACTGGACGAGCTGATGCCCCTCCCGGACGGCACCGACGAACTGGCCCGGTCGGCGGCCCGCGGCGACCGGAGAGCACTCGACGCATTACTGGTCGCCGTGCGACCCGAGGTGCTCCGGCAGTGCGCCCGCCTGCTGCCCCACCGGCAGGACGCCGAGGAGGCCTGCCAGGACGCCCTGCTCGCGCTCGCCCACGGCATCACCCGGTTCGAGGAGCGGTCGTCCTTCCGCACCTGGCTCTACCGGATCACCGCCAACCGGGCCCGTTCCACCTACCGCTCGCTGCGGCGACGGTGGCAGGTGGAGGCCGGCGGCGTGCCCCTGCCCGATCCGCCCGACCCCCGCCGGACCAGCGTGGTCGCCGGCACCCGGCTCGACCTGCTCGACGCCCTCGACGCGATCCCGCCGGACCTGGCCGAGGCGGTGACCCTGCGGGACGTGCTGGGACTGGGCTACCGCGAGATCGCCGACCTGCTCGACGTGCCGGAAGGGACGGTCAAGTCCCGGGTCCACGGGGCCCGCCGGCAGCTCCGGCAGCGGATGTCCGATGGTTGAGCCGGCCGGCGCGGTCCGACGGCACGGCGCCGTCCTCGGCGCGCTGGTGCTGCTCGCCGGCGCCCCGGCCTGCTCCGCCGACCACCCGGTCGCACCGCTGCCGGTCCGGCCGCCGGTGGCCAGCACCGTCGCCCCCACGCCACCCGGCGTCGCCGCCGCGCCGCCCACCGTCACCGCGCCCGTTCCGACACCGCCGAGGACCGACGCGCCGGACGCGCGTCGCAGTGCGCGTACGCCGGCCCGCACCCCGGCGGCCCGGCCCACCCCGCCCACGGGCACCACGGCGACCACCGCGTGTTTCGGCGCGGTCCGCCACGACCTGGACCTCGCCGAAACCGAGCTGGCGCTGGTGCGGTCGCTCTGCTTCGCCGCCGGCGGGGTGTTGCGCATCCAGGGCATCGGACCGGGTCAGGTCACCGTCGACCGGGAGGACCTGGTCTCGCGCAGCTACGAGGCCGGCGTGGTGGACATCAGGTTCGTCCGCGCCGGCACCGTCGTGGTCACCATCCCCCAGCACGATCGGACGTACCCGATCACCGTGGTGGTGGTCTGACCGCTGGCCTACCGGACCCGCACCCCGGCGAGCAGCGCGTCGACGAACGCCGGGCCGCCGTCCGCCGGCGGGGTGAGCTGCACGTAGAGCAGGCCGGTCGAGCCCGCGGCGAGCCCGGCGGCCTCGACGATCACCGGCCGTCCGGTGGGGCAGGCGAAGCTGACGACCAGCCACTCGGTGCCACCCTGCCCGGTCCTGCGCAGCGGGGCCGCGACGCAGTCGGCGTGCGGACGCTCGGCGAGGAAGCCCGCCGGACCGGTACGGCGGGCCGTGCCGGCGGAGAGACCGACGAAGGCGCCCGGCAGACCCGGGTCCGCCGCCCAGCGCCGGGGATCCGGGGACAGCACCAACGCCGGTTCCAGCTCACCGTCGGCACCGTACTGACCGGCCCAGCCGGTGCCCTCGGCCCGCCATCCGGTCGGCAGGACCACGGTCAACGGCCCGCTGCGGCCCACCGCACCGCCCGGGCCGGGGCGAGCGGTGTCACCGGCGACCGCTCCCCCGGCGGCGAGCATCACCACGACGGTCGCCGCCGAGGCGGCGAGGCGGCGGCGCGGCGGCGGGACGTGGCCGACGGGACGGGCGAGCCGGCCGGCGGCGGCATCCCGGAGCGCCACCCGGAACGCGGTCGCGTCCGGATACCGGTCGGCCGGTCGCACGGCGGTGGCGGTGCGCAGCACCGGGCCCACCGCCGGCGGCACCCCGGCGCGCAGCCGTACCCGGACTGCCCGCCGGTCGTCGGCCGGACCGACCGTCGCCGGCGCCTCGCCGAGCAGCCGCAGCCCGAGGCGGCCCAGCCCGTACACGTCGGCGCGGGTGTCGACGACCGCGAGCGGGTCGTCCTGCTCCGGCGCCATGTAGCCGGGCGTCCCCGCGCGGGCGGTCAGTCCGGAGGCGGAGGCGAGCGCCTTGGCCAGGCCCAGGTCGGCGATGAGCACCCGCTCACGGCCCGGCCCCGAGTGGAAGAGGACGTTGCTCGGGGTCAGGTCGCGGTGCACCACCCGATGCCGGTGCAGCACCGCCACCCCCGCCGCGATCTCGCCGAGCAGCGTCACCGCCTCGGCCACCGGCAGCGGGCCGCGTGCCAGGCGGTCCCGGAGGCTGCCGCCGTCCGCCCAGGCCAGCACCGCGTACGGGCGGCCGTCGGGCAGCTCGCCGACGGTGTGCACCCGGACCACCCGGTCGTGGTCCAGCCGCCGCAGCAGCCGGGCCTCGTCGAGGAACCGCTCCCGCACCCGCAGGTCGTGGCTCCAGTTCTCGGCCAGCACCTTGATCGCCACCCGGCCGTCGAGCGCCGGGTCGTACGCGAGCCAGACCGTGGCGAAGGACCCCGTCCCGAGCAGCCGCTCCACCCGGTACGCCCCGATCCGCATCGGTGTGGCCATCGCATCACCTCCGGGGTCGCCACCCCGTCGACCGCCCTACCGACCGTAGCCGGCACCTCGACCGGCGATCGCGATCGACCACCGCCGCCGGCGAACCGAACCCGGTCGGCCGGAGACCAACAGGGCAGGAAGCTCCGACCGAAGGAGAGTGCCATGAACCGTCTCCCGTCCACCGTCCTCGCCGGGTTGCTGGCCCTCGTCTCGCTGGCTCCGATGCAGGCCGCCGCACCGGCCGTGGCCGCGGCGTCGACGCCCCGGCCGGTCGTCGGCACCGCGTCGACGGCGCACCCGACCTCCGAAGTGGAGGTGCTCAGCGTTCACGGCGCGGGCCCGTACCGGATCGGGGCCCGGCTGGACCGGCTCGTCGCCGCCGGTCTGATCGACTGGACGGCCCCCGGCTGCCCCGGGGTGACGTACACCGGGGTGACCGGAGCGTGGGCCGGCAAGATCATGCTGGGCTTCCGGGACGGGCGGCTGATGTCGGTGGGCACCGCCACCGTCCCACCGCGTTCCCCGGCCGGCGCGTCGGTGGGAATGTCCTTCGCCGAACTGGAGGGCATCTACGGCACGCGCGGCAGCCTGATCCGCAACGACGCCGGGGACGAGGAGGCGTACCTGGTCCGGTTCGGTTCCCGGGTGGAGCTGTTCACCGGCCACCCGATCCGGCCCGGGGTCGGCTACTACGAGGCCGGACCGGCGTCCTTCGTCGAGGCGGGCTTCCGCCGAGGGTCCCCCTGCTGATCACCGCCGTGGGACGGCATCGCGCCGGGCGGCCCACCCCGCCCGGCGCGACGCTCAGGCCGCCGCCCGCCACTCCCGCGCCAGCAGCGCGTAGACCGCCTCGTCGGTCCACTCGCCCTTGACGAACTCGTTCTCCCGCAGGTGCGCCTCGCGACGCATGCCCAGCCGTTCCAGCACCCGGGCCGAGGCGGTGTTGCGGGCGTCCAGCCGGCCGACGATCCGGTGCAGACCCAAGCCCTCGAAGCCCAGCCGCAACAACTCCCGGGCGGCCTCCGTCACGTAGCCGTGGCCGGTATGGTCGGGGTGGGCCACGTACCCGATCTCGCCCTGCCGGTGCTCCGCACTGGTCCAGGTCAGCAGCACGTCGCCGACGAACACGCCGGTGTCCGCCAGCGTGACGGCCAGGTTGAGCACGTCGCCCGGCGCGCGCAACGCGGTGCGCCGGACCAGCCGGTCGATGGCCGCCCGGGCGGCGGCGTCGTCGTAAGGCTGGTGGTAGAGGAAACGGGTGACCTCCGGGCGGCCCCGGTAGTCCCGGACCACGGCGAGGTCGTCGGCGGTGAAGGCACGCAACACCAGGCGCGCGGTCCGCAACGGCAGATCGGGTACGAGCACCCCGGCAGGCTACGGGGCTGCCGACGCCCCGGTCAGCCCGGTTTCGGCGGGCGTGACGCCAGCGGGTCAGGCGACCGACTTCGCGTGGGATACGAACGCCTGCCAGGAGCGCGGCGCGAAGGCCAGGACCGGACCCTGCCGATCCTTGCTGTCCCGAACGGCGACCACCCCGGGGAGGTTGTCGGCAACCTCGACGCAGTTCCCGCCGTTCGTCCCGGACTTCGTCGACGTACGCCAGGTCGCTTCCGTCAGATCAATCACGGTGTCTCTCCTTGATCTCCTGCATCAGCTTCCGGGATTCCGCCACGCTCAACGCCTGAGCGGCAAGCGCCTTCCAGACTTCCGCGTACGTCCTCACCTCGTCGATCCGGTCGAGGTAGAGCGCACCCGAGAGACCTTCGTTGTAGACCGTCGTCGGCTCGGCCGACCTCGCGCCCTTCGACGGAAAATCGAGGATGACAAAACCGCCGGAAACCACTATATGAGTGATCGCGCCGCCGAGCGGGAGCACGCGGACGGACACGTTCGGCGCGTCGCTGGCCTGCACGAGTTTGTCGATCTGCGCCCGCATTCCCGGCACGTTCTTGTGAAGGAGCGCCTCCTCGACGATCGCGTCCAGCACGGGCGCTGCCGGTCGCTTGCGCTGGACTGGACCACCTACGACGGGTGGGCCTGGCTGGAGGGTTACGAGTTGGACGCCGCCGGCGACGCAGTCGCCCGCCGGACCGTATTCGTCCGGCCGGCGGGCCTACGCCGCCCGTCGTCCACCAGCGATCAACCGAAGCGGTGACGCACCGGTACGGCGTAGTGGCGGTATCCCGGGTCTGGGGATACCGCCACTACGCCGAGCTGGTGTCGATCAAGAAGGGTCAGCCGACCGCGGCCATGACCTCGTCGGAGACGTCGAAGTTGGCGTAGACGTTCTGCACGTCGTCGCAGTCCTCCAGCACGTCGATCAGCTTGAAGATCTTGCGGGCGCCGTCCTCGTCCAGCGGCACGTTCACGCTGGGGATCAGGGAGGACTCGGCCGACTCGTACTCGATGCCGGCGTCCTGCAACGCGGTCCGGACCGCGATCACGTCACCCGGCTCGGAGATCACCTCGAACGCCTCGTCGAGGTCGTTGACCTCCTCGGCGCCGGCGTCGAGGACCGCCATCATCACGTCGTCCTCGGAGGTGCCGGTCTTCGGCACGATCACCACGCCCTTGCGGGAGAACATGTACGACACCGAGCCGGCGTCGGCCAGCGAGCCGCCGTTGCGGGTCAGCGCGGTGCGGACCTCGGTGGCGGCGCGGTTGCGGTTGTCGGTCAGGCACTCGATCAGCATCGCCACGCCGTTCGGGCCGTACCCCTCGTACATGATCGTCTGCCAGTCGGCGCCGCCGGCCTCCAGGCCGGAGCCCCGCTTGACCGCGCGGTCGATGTTGTCGTTCGGGACGGAGTTCTTCTTGGCCTTCTGGATGGCGTCGAAGAGCGTCGGGTTACCGGCCGGGTCGCCGCCGCCGGTGCGGGCCGCGACCTCGACGTTCTTGATCAGCTTCGCGAACATCTTGCCGCGCTTGGCGTCGATCACGGCCTTCTTGTGCTTGGTGGTCGCCCACTTTGAGTGGCCGGACATCTGATACCTCCGTCTGTTGACCCACGCCTGCGTCGACTGCTCGCGCCGGCACCCCACCGCCCGGGCGCCGCGAGCCGCAGCACCCGACGGCTCCGCGTGACGGGCTGGGGCGGTGACGGCCCTGCCGAACCGTCGGCAATCCTACCGAGGTCGCACCCCGGGCGTCGCACACCCGCCCGGCCGGACGCGGCAACCGGGCCGGAGTGGCCGCCGCGCCGGGCGGGTGACGGAGATCCGACAATCATTCGGGTACGTCCCGGGCCGCCGCTCCCGCCCGCGTCCCGCCCCGCGCCGGATCGTGCTCGGCTCGCGTATTCGCGTCGACCTGCGTCTTCGGGTCGGACTACGGCACACGCTCACCCGAACAGCCATCCGGGCCCAACGACGGGCCAGCCTCTCCTGCCTTGTCCGGTCCTACGGAACTGATTGGCATTCCGGCTAGCCTGCAAATCTCCGAAAGCGATGAGCGGAGGAAGCGTGCTCGAGACGTTCGACGAATTCTCCGCCGGAATCGACATGCTGGGGCCGCACGGTGTGGACGCCCTGAATGGTTTCTCCCTCATCGTCGAACTGCCCGCGGCGCGGGACCTCCAGGGGCTGGACGCGTTGCGGCGCGAACTGGGCGCGCGACTCTACCGGGCGGTGGCGGAGGTGCTTGAGGCCAGCGAGCTGCACGAGGTGGACACGCTGCGGCTGGACTGGAGCGACGGGGACGTCGGCGTGGTCTACAAGGAGCCCTCGTTCGGTTTCCGCATCGACATCCGGCGGGACCTGCGGATCACCCTGAGCCGTTCGGGCTCGTCGCTGCGGTTGTTCCACAACTGGTACCGGCTCCTGATGCCGTACCTCCGGGGGCTCGTCTCCCGAATCGCGATCGACCTGTCCGAGGTGCTGCACTCGGACTTCGATCTGCAACCGCTGCGCGCCGCCTACCGCTTCTCGATGATCGTCTACGACTTCATTCCGGTGCACCGGCAGAAACCGGTCAGCAGTCACGAACTGATCGGGCCGCTGCTGTCCCGTCGGCCCGACGAGGACGGCCGGTTCCGGCCGGTGCCGACCGGTCAGGACGCGGCCAGCTCGCTGCGCACCGGTCGGCTCGACATCAAGATCTCCAATTTCCGGGAGGCCGCCCCCGGCGTGCACCTGCGGGAGGTCTACGACATCCAGGCGCCGGCCAATCAGGGTTACCGGGGCATCTGGCTGGACTTCCACTCCATCGCCGAGACGATCGGCTCGGACAATGCGGAGCCGGGTGCCCGCATCGCGCCCCGTCCGGATTTCCTGCTGGAGAACTACGAGGTGCCGTACCGCGACTTCTTCCGCGACCGGGTGGTGAAGGGTTTCATGGCGGACTTCTTCCGGGAGTGGAACTTCTCCTGCGCCGTCGGCACGATGCCATGAGTCAGGAATCGCTCAACACGCTCCAGGTCGTCGGGTTGGCCGTCACGCTCACCCTGAGTGTCATCGCCCTGATCCTGTCCTGGCAGAACAACCGAGCCACGGCCCGGGAGGCGCGGATCGCCGGCGAACAGCTGGAGGCGTCGGTGGTGCCGGTCGCCATGATTCAGGACTCCCGGCTCACCTGGCGCGGGCAGGAGCTGGTGGTGCTCTCCGTCCGGCTGCGCAATGTCGGCGCCGGCCCGCTGCTCGGCCTGCGGATCGAGCAGATCACCCTGGACCAGTCGGCGCTGGAGTTCGTGTCGTTGGGCGAGCCGAAGGCGGACGCGGTGCAACCCATGACGGACATCGAACAGCGGCTGCGGTTCAGCGACCCGCCGCACATCCCCGAGCTGGGCTCGCTGGTGCTCCGGATCCGCTACTTCGACGTGCTCGGCAACGAACACGACAAGCCCCTCAACCTCCGCATCGCAGCCGGGTCCGGCAGCGGCACGATGACCGGCTTCACGCCCGCCCACATCACCCGTCGTCGAGCGTGAGGGGATCCCGGTGTCCAAGCTGATCATCGGACGCTTCCTGGCCCGCCACCTCGATCCGGAGCCGAAGTCGAGGAGCCAGTTCGCGCCGCGTCGAGCGAGCGTCACCGACGCGCGGATCCGGCTCGGCCTGCGCGAGGAACACATCATCGCGGACGACGCGCTGGGCCCGGTGGTCGCCTCGGACGACGACAGCCATCTCATGACCATCGCGCCCACCGGCGCCGGCAAGGGCCGCGACGTGATCATCCCGAACCTGCTCAGCTACGAGGGCTCGGTGGTGGTGCTCGATCCGAAGGGGGAGAACTACGACGTCACCCACGCCCACCGGCGTGACGCGCTGGGTCACGAGATCGTGCTGCTCGACCCGTTCGGGGCCAGCAACGGCAGCCGAGCCGACCGCGGCGCCCTGAACCCCTTCGACGTGTTCGCCGAACTGGGTCGGGACAACGAGGACGCCGAGGAGCCGGAGGACTTCGGGCGGCTCCTGTCCGACCTGCTGATGGGGGGCGAGAAGTCGACTGTCGAGCCGTTCTGGGACGAGATGGCCCAGCTCCTGATCGCGGGCCTGACCACCCACCTGATCACCGCGGAGGCGGGGGCCGAACCGACGGGCTCCTCCTCACTGACCCTCCAGAAGCTGCGCAGCCGGCTGTTCCAGAGCGACCTGGTGATGTATCTGGCCGAGGCGCTGGACAACGACCGGGACGGCCGGATGCCGGCCGGCACCCGGCAGGAGTTCCAGATGCTGCTCGGCGTCGATCAACAGAAGACCTTCCCCAGCATCGTGGTCACGGCGGCCCAGCAGCTCGCGCCGTTCAGCTCCCGGCGGACGGTGGAGGCCACCGACCGCACGAGCTTTCCGCTGGCCCACCTGGTTGACCCGGACCGCCGGATCTCGATCTACGTGGTCGTACCGCCGCACAAGCTCCGCACCCACCAGCGCCTGCTGCGAGCCTGGATCGGCTGCCTGCTCTACTACGTCATGAACAGCCGGACGATCAACCAGTCACGCCTGCTGTTCCTCATCGACGAGGCGGCGCAACTGGGCCGGTTCTCCCTGCTCCAGGACGCGATCACCCTGTTGCGCGGCTACGGGCTGCGCACCTGGACGTTCTGGCAGGACCTGGCGCAGCTCACCAGCATCTACCGGGGCGTCGGCGAAACGATGATCAACAATTCCGGCGTACTCCAGGTGTTCAGCCCGGCGAACTTCGGCGCCGCCGCCGAGCTGTCCCGACGGCTCGGCGTCAACGTAGGCGAGCTGTTGCAGTTGTCCCCCGGAGAGCAGGTGGTCGCGTTCAAGAGCGAACAGCCGACCCGGATACAACGCTTCAACCACCTCACCGACCCGGTGCTCCGGGAGTGGGCCGCGCCCAATCCGCGACACCACTGACTCGACGTCGGGTGGACGCGTCAGGAGGCCGCCCGGACCAGGTCCACGAAGAGGCGGTGCAGGCGCAGGTCGCCGGTCAGCTCGGGATGGAACGAGGTGGCCAGCAGGTTTCCCTGCCGGACCGCGACGATCCGGTCGGCGGCCGGGCCGTCGGTGACCCGGCCGAGCACCTCCACGCCCGCGCCGACCCGCTCCACCCAGGGCGCGCGGATGAACACGGCGTGGAACGGCTCGCCGTCGACCCCGGTGATCGTCACCGGGGCCTCGAACGAGTCGACCTGGCGGCCGAACGCGTTGCGCCGCACGGTCATCTCGATACCGGCGAAGCCACGCTGGTCGGGGCGGCCGTCCAGCACCTCGGCGGCCAGCATGATCATGCCGGCGCAGGAGCCGTAGACCGGCATGCCGCCGGCGATCCGCTTGTCGATCGGCTCGCGCATCTCGAAGATGTCCACCAGCTTGCTGATCGTGGTGGACTCGCCGCCGGGCACCACCAGGCCGTCCACCGCGTCCAGCTCGCCCGGCCGGCGGACCGGCCGGGCCTCGGCGCCCGCGCCGGCCAGCGCCGTGACATGCTCACGCACGTCGCCCTGCAGGGCCAGCACCCCGATCACGGGTACGCGCACCCGGTCGCTCCTCTCACAGGCGTTAGAGAGGGCCCCTTCCCTACCGGAAACGTTGAGAGGGGGCCTCTCCTGACAAGCTCACCAGCCGCGCTCGGCCAGGCGGTGCGGCTGCGGGATCTCGTCGACGTTGATGCCGACCATCGCCTCGCCCAGGCCCCGGGACACCTTCGCCAGCACGTCCGGGTCGTCGTGGAACGTGGTCGCCTTGACGATGGCGGCGGCCCGCTGGGCCGGGTTGCCGGACTTGAAGATGCCCGAGCCGACGAAGACGCCCTCGGCGCCGAGCTGCATCATCATGGCCGCGTCCGCCGGAGTGGCGATGCCACCGGCGGTGAACAGCACGACCGGCAGCTTGCCGCGCTCGGCGACCTCCTTGACCAGCTCGTACGGGGCCTGAAGCTCCTTCGCCGCGACGAACAGCTCGTCGGCCGGCAGGTTCTGGAGCCGGCGGATCTCCTGCCGGATCTTCCGCATGTGGGTGGTGGCGTTGGAGACGTCCCCGGTGCCCGCCTCGCCCTTCGAGCGGATCATGGCGGCGCCCTCGGTGATCCGGCGCAGCGCCTCACCCAGGTTGGTCGCACCGCACACGAACGGCACCGTGAACGCCCACTTGTCGATGTGGTTGGCGTAGTCGGCCGGGGTCAGCACCTCGGACTCGTCCACGTAGTCCACGCCGAGCGCCTGGAGGACCTGCGCCTCGACGAAGTGGCCGATCCGGGCCTTGGCCATCACCGGGATCGAGACGGCGGAGATGATGCCGTCGATCATGTCCGGGTCGCTCATCCGGGACACGCCGCCCTGGGCGCGGATGTCCGCCGGCACCCGCTCCAGCGCCATCACGGCCACCGCGCCGGCGTCCTCGGCGATCTTCGCCTGCTCGGGGGTGACCACGTCCATGATCACGCCGCCCTTGAGCATCTCGGCCATGCCCCGCTTCACGCGGGCGGTGCCGACGGTGGGGTCGGTGGTCGGTGCGGTGGGTTCGGACACGTCATCGCTCCTCGGCAGGCGGTCGGGGTGGCTGCGCGGAAATGCTACGACCGCCACGACGCCGCTCCGACAGCCAATCGCACCCCTGGTGGCCTGCCCTGTGGCCGCCGTCACGGGCTCGCCCGGCACCGCCTCAGCCGGTGGTGACGTCGGCGCGCGGAACCAGCGTCGGGTCGTCGATGTCGAAGTAGCGGGGCCACTCGCGCCCCCGACCCATCCGGAACAGGCGCACCACCGGGCGGCCCCGCGCCGAGCGGGCGTCCCGGACCAGATCGGTGTGCACCTGCCGGGCCAGCGCCAGCCGCCGGCTCGCCGCGATCACCGCGCCGCAGGCCGCGTCGTCCGGGTCCAGCCGCACCGCGCGCAACTGCCGGGTCAGGTCGTTCTCGGCGGCCTCACGCTCCTCCGGGAGCGCGTCCAGCGCGATCCGGGCGGCGGCGTACAGCTCCACGCCGTACCGCTGCTCGGCCAGGACCGCGGCGGCGGCCGCGCGGCGCAGCAGGTGCGCGTCCAGCGCGCGGGCCGCCGACTCCGCGCGGACCTGGAGCCGCTGCACCCGGCCGGCGGTCCAGATCAGGTACGCCGAGACCAGCCCGAGCACCAGTGCCGTGCCCACCACCCACCACATGCCCGGCATCGTAGTGCTGCCCCTCATCCCGGCCGGCCGGCGTGGGCACCGGTCGACGCGCTCGTCACAGCGGCCCCACCGGCCACCCTGGTCAGCCCAGCCCCGCCCACTCCTGGTCCATGACCCGGCCGTCGGTGGCCTCGATCGCCGCTGCGTATACCTCCAGAACGCGGCGGGCAACCACGGGCCAGTCGAAATTCGCCACCACCTGGTCGCCCCGGGCGGTCAGCGCGGCGCGTCCACCGGCGTCGTCGAGCAGCTCGGTCAGCGCGGCCCGCAGGCCGGCCGCGTCCCCGGTCGGGAAGAGCCGCCCGGCCCGCCCACCGTCCAGCACCCGGCGGAACGCGTCCAGGTCGCTGGCGACCACCGTGGTCCCGGCGGCGAGCGCCTCGGTGAGGATCATCCCGAAGGACTCCCCGCCGGTGTTCGGTGCGACGTAGAGGTGCACGCTGCGCAACATGCGTGCCTTGTCCGCCTCGGAGACCAGACCGAGGAACGTGACCCGGTCACGCAGCTCGGCCGGGAACCGGCCGTACAGCTCGTCGGCGTCACCCGGCCCGGCCACCAGCAGGCGCAGCTCCGGACGGTCCGGGGCGAGCGCCACGAACGCGTCCCGCAGGATCGGGAAACCCTTGCGCGGCTCGGTGAACCGGCCCAGGAAGCCGAGCGTGCCGCCGGCGCCCGGCGCGCACTCCCCCGGCCAGCCGGGCAGCGGCTCGACGCCGGCGAACTTCGCCACCGCCACGCCGTTCGGGATCTCCACCGCGCCGCCGTCCATGTGCTCGACCTGCACCTTGCGGGCGAGCGCGCTGACCGCGATCCGGGCGGTGATCCGTTCCAGCAGGATCTGGAGCACGCCCTGCGCCGCGGAGAGCACCCGGGACCGGGTCATCGCGGTGTGGAACGTGGCCACCACCGGGCCCCGGGCGCAGAGCACCGCCAGCATCGACAGGCTCGGCGTGAGCGGCTCGTGCACGTGCAACACGTCGAAGTCGCCCCGGTTGATCCAGCGGCGCACCCGGGCGGTGGAGACCGGGCCGAACGCGATCCGCGCCACCGACCCGTTGTACGGCAGCGGCACCGCCCGCCCCGCCGACACCACGTACGGCGGCAGCGTCGCGTCCTCGTCGGCCGGGGCCAGCACGCTCACCTCGTGGCCCAGCCCGAGCAGCGCCTCGGCCAGGTCCATGACGTGGTTCTGCACGCCGCCCGGAACGTCGAAGGAGTACGGGCAGACGATGCCGATCCGCATGGCGTCCCCCTAGACCGTCCCGGTGGTGGCCGGCGGCTGCGCCGACGTCGGCGCCCCGGCCGGTCCCTGGTCCAGCCACATCCGCTGCAACATGTGCCAGTCTTGCGGATGCCGGGCGATGCCCGCCGCCAGACCGTCGGCTATCCGCTGGGTCACCAGCTTGACCCGGGCGTCCAGCGGGGCGCTGTCCGGCTCCGGCAGCGCCAGCGGGCCCTCGATCGAGGCGCAGGCGGCGTCCGGCTCGTACCACATCGAGGCGACGTAGAGCGGCGCGCCGGTGCGCAGCGCCAGCAGCGCCGGGCCGGCCGGCATCCGGGTCCGGCCGCCGAAGAAGTCCACCTCGACGCCCCGGGCCGACAGGTCCCGGTCGGCGAGCAGCGGCACCACCGCGCCGGCCCGTAGCCGGTCGGCCAGGACGTCGAACGGCGGACGCGGGCCACCGTGGGTGGGCAGGATCTCCATCCCCAGCCCCGCCCGGAACGCGACGAACCGCTCGTAGACGCCCTCCGGCTTGAGCCGCTCCATCACCGTGGTCATCGGCCAGCCGGTGGCCGCCACCCAGGCGCCGGCCGCGTCCCAGTTGCCGCCGTGCGGCAGTGCCACCACCGCGCCCCGCCCGGCCGCCACGTCCGCGGCGAGCAACTCCTGGCCGTCGAGGCGGAACCCGGCGAGGATCTCCGCCCGGCTCAGGCCGGGCAGCCGGAACGCCTCCAGCCAGTAGCGGGCGTAGGAGCGCAGGCCGGCGCGGACCAGCGCGTCCAGCTCGGCGTCGGGCAGCTCGGGGCCGACCACCCGGCGCAGGTTGGCGCGCAGTCGACGCGTACCCCCGCCGTCCCTGCGGTGGGCGCGGTCGGCGCCCGCCCGGAAGGCCGCGGCCGCGACGGGCCGGGGCAGCGCCCGGACCAGGCGCCAACCCGCGATGTAGCCCGCCTCGGTGAGGTTCACTCGGCGCCGACCCGCTGGGCCTGCCGGTACACGTGTGCCATCCGCTGCCCGACCGTGAAGATCGAGACGGCGGCGAGCAGCCAGAGCGCGACCTCCAGGGCCCGGTCCAGCCCGACGCCGGTGAGCACACCGCCGACGCCCACGATGAGCAGCCGTTCGGTGCGTTCGGCGATGCCCACGTTGCAGGTCATGCCGAGCCCTTCGGCGCGGGCCTTGACGTAGGAGACCAGGCCGCCGGCGGCCAGGCAGACCAGCGCGGCGGCCACCCCCCGGTACTGGTGCTGGGTGGCCAGCCAGTAGGCGACCGCGCCGAACACCGCGCTGTCGGCGACCCGGTCCATGCTCGAGTCGAGGAACGCCCCGAACCGGGTGGAGCCGCCGCTCATCCGGGCCATCGTGCCGTCAAGCAGGTCGGTGAGGGCGAAGACCGTGACGATCAGCGCACCGGCGACAAGCTGGCCGCGCGCGCCGAAGCCGAGCGCGCCGACGAGCACGCCGACGGTGCCGGTCACGGTGACCGCGTTGGGGGACACGCCCGCGCGGAGCAGTCCGCGCGCGATCGGCTCCACGACGCGGGTCATCCCCGCTCGGGCCGTCACTTGGAAGATCTTCGCCATGGCGGTCCCACGATAACGGCCGGCCGGGACCGGGGACACAGCCGGGCGGACGACCCGCCCGGCGGACCTTGTGCCGGCACCGGCGCGGGTGTGAGATCGAGCGTGGGAGGTGAGCCAGTTCACCGGATCACGGTCGGCGTTCCCGTCCCGCAGGAGTCCACCGGAAGATATCGCCGCGGCACCCACCCCGGGGGTCCGCTCCCGTCGCCCGCGGCGGTCGCCACCACCACCGGTTGAGGGAGGTGCGCCGCGATGGCGCAGAAGAGTCACGAGAAGGGTGTCACCGGCGGCGCGCCGGTGGTGACCGAGCCCGGCAGGGTTCGCAACGTGGTGCTCGTCGGGCACTCCGGCGCGGGCAAGACCACGCTTGTCGAGGCGCTGCTCGCGGCCAGCGGCACGATCGGCCGGGCCGGCGCCGTCACCGAGGGCACCACGGTCTGCGACCACGACCCGGCGGCGGTCCGCCAGCAACGCTCGGTGAGCCTGGCCTGCGCCCCGCTGGTCCACCGCGACGTCAAGGTCAACCTGCTGGACACGCCCGGTTACGGCGACTTCGTCGGCGAGCTGCGCGCCGGGCTGCGCGCCGCCGACGCCGCGCTGTTCGTGGTCTCCGCGGTCGACGGGATGGACGCTGCCACCGCCGCGCTCTGGGAGGAGTGCGCCGCGGTGGACATGCCGCGTGCGGTGGCGGTCTCCCGGCTGGACCACCCGCGCGCCGACTTCGACGAGGCGGTGGCGCTCTGTCAGCGCGTCTTCGGCGACAACGTGCTCCCGCTCTACCTGCCGATGCTGGGCGACGACGGCGAGTCGGTGGCCGGGCTGATGGGCCTGATCACCCGCCGGGTGTTCGACTACTCCGGCGGGCTGCCGCCGGCGGTGCGTGAGCCGGACCCGGAGCACCTGCCGGCCATCCAGGAGGCCCGGGACGAGCTGATCGAGGGGATCATCGCGGAGAGCGAGGACGAGACCCTGATGGACCGCTACCTCGGCGGCGAGCAGATCGACCCCGAGGTGCTCATCGCCGATCTGGAGACGGCGGTCGCCCGCGGCCACTTCTACCCGGTGGTGCCGGTCTGCGCGGAGACCGGCGTCGGCCTGGACGCGCTGCTCGACGGCCTGGTCGCGGCGTTCCCGTCGCCGCTGGAGCACGACCTGCCGGCGGTCACCGGGCTGGACGGCTCGCCCCGCCCGCCGCTGACCTGCGACCCGGACGGCCCGCTGGTCGCCGAGGTGGTCAAGACGACGGTGGACCGGCACGTCGGGCGCGTCTCGCTGGTCCGGGTCTTCTCCGGCACGCTCCGCCCCGACCAGGTGGTCCACGTGTCCGGGCACGGCCTGGCCGAGCGCGGCCACCCGGACCACGACGCCGACGAGCGGGTCGGGCACGTCTACAGCCCGCTCGGCGCGACGCTGCGCGAGGTGCCGGTGTGCGTCGCCGGTGACCTCTGCGCGATCACCAAGTCGGGCAGCGCGGAGACCGGCGACACCGTGTCCGCCAAGGACGAACCGCTGCTGATCGCGCCCTGGGAGATGCCCGAGCCGCTGCTGCCGGTGGCGATCGTGGCGCGCAGCCGGGCCGACGAGGACGCGCTGGCCCGCAACCTGTCCCGGCTGGTCGCCGGTGACCCGACGCTGCGCCTGGAGCGCAACCCGGAGACCCACCAGTTGGTGCTCTGGTGCATGGGCGAGGCGCACGCCGACGTGGTGCTCGACCGGCTGCGCGGCGGCGGCGTCGAGCTGGACACCGAGCCGGTCCGGGTGTCGCTGCGGGAGACGCTCACCGTCGCCTCCCGGGGGCACGGCCGGCACGTCAAGCAGTCCGGCGGCCACGGCCAG
Organism: Micromonospora sp. NPDC051141; assembly: GCF_044455765.1. NCBI lineage: Bacteria > Bacillati > Actinomycetota > Actinomycetes > Micromonosporales > Micromonosporaceae > Micromonospora > Micromonospora sp. NPDC051141. Next base: position 513,694 of record NZ_JBITFD010000002.1, on the reverse strand, counting down.
TACGCGGTCTGCGACCTTGAGGTGGAGCCGCTGCCCCGGGGCGCCGGCTTCGAGTTCGTCGACCGGGTGGTCGGTGGCGCGGTCCCGCACAACTACATCCCGTCGGTGGAGAAGGGCGTCCGGGCGCAGATGGAACGCGGTCTGGTCGCCGGCTTCCCGGTGGTGGACCTGCGGGTGACGCTCGTCGACGGCAAGGCGCACAGCGTCGACTCGTCCGACGCCGCGTTCCAGACCGCGGGCGCGCTGGCGCTGCGCGACGCCGCCGAGAAGGGCCGGCCGACGCTGCTGGAGCCGGTCGACGAGGTCGTCGTCCGGGTGCCCGACTCCTCGGTCGGCGCGGTCATGGGCGACCTGTCCGGCCGGCGCGGCCGGGTGCTGGGCACCGAGCCCGACCCGGACGCCGAGGGCCGCACGCTGGTGCGCGCCGAGGTGCCCGCCACCGAGTTGCTGCGGTACGCGGTCGAGCTGCGCGCGATGACCGCCGGCACCGGCACGTTCCGCCGCGAGTTCGCCCGCCACGACCCCATGCCCCCACACCTGGCCGACCAGGCCGTCAAGGAGTCCACCCCCCACCCCTGACCCCGACCCCCACCCCTCCCCGCCCCTCCCCGCCTCTCCCGGGGGGGCGCCCCGCCCCTCCCCGGGGGCGCAGATTCACGGAAAGCGTGGCCATCCGAGCCGGAATGGCCACGCTTTCCGTGAATCTGCGCGGGGGTCAGCGGGGAGGGGGATGGGTCAGGGGCGGACGGTGGGGACGGGGGGCATCGGCCAGTGCGGGCGGTCGGCGTCGCGGCGGGCGGCCGACCTGACCGCCGCGAGTCGGCGCTCGACCTCGGCGAAGTGGTCCGGGGCGAGCGGGCCCCGGGCCAGCGCGGCGGCGTTCTCCTCCACCTGGACGACCGTACGGGCGCCGGGGATCGGCACCGCCCGGTCGCTGCGCGCCCAGATCCAGCCGAGCGCCCCCTGGGCCAGGGTACGGCCGTCGGCGGTGAGCGCGTCCCGGACCGCGGCCACCCGGCGCAGCCACTCCGGGGCCGGCCGGCCGCTGCGGAACCACTCCAGCCAGGTCGGCCCGAGGCCGCGCACGTCGTCGCGGGGCAGCGTGGACTCCGGCGTGTACTTGCCGGTGAGCAGTCCCATCCCGAGCGGCCCCCGGGCCAGGCTGGCCAGGTCGTGCTTGTCGCAGGCGGCCAGCATGGCGGGGGCGTCCCGCAGCACCGACAACGCGTGCTGCACGGCGGCGGCACCGTGGGCCACCTGGGCGAAGGCGCCGGCCCGGTCGGCCCGGTCGGTGCTCCAGCCGTACGCCCGGATCAGGCCGGCGGCGACCAGTTCGTCCAGCGTGCCGACCAGCGCCTCGGCCCGGGGCAGCGGCAGGTCGCCGAGGTGGAGCTGGTAGAGGTCGATCCGGTCGGTGTCCAGCCGGCGCAGCGAGTCGACCACCGCCCGGCGCAGGTACTGCGGCGAGGCGTTCTCGCCGGTGGCCTGCCGGGTGCGCTCGTCGAACGTGTAGCCCCACTTGGTGGCGATCACCGCCTCGTCACGCCGGCCCGCGAGGGCCCGTCCGAGGACCCGCTCGCCGTGCCCGGCCCCGTACGTGTCGGCGGTGTCGAAGAGCGTCACCCCGAGGTCGAGCGCCCGGCGGACCGCCCGGACCGACTCGTCGTCGTCGACCGCGCCCCAGCCCAACGGGCGGGCGCCCTCGGCCCACGGGCCGCCGATCGCCCAGCACCCCATGCCGAGCGCGCTCACCTCGATGCCGCTGCGGCCGAGTGGCCGCGTGCTGACTGCCATCGCCGAATCCTGTCACCTTCCCGGCACGCGCGGGCCCGTTCGTCACCGGCTGTCCCGGCTTCTCGTCACGCTCCGTGTTGCCAGCGGGGAGGTATCGCCGGCTAAGCGATATACCGCAGAGTCATAATTATGACTCCTCGTCATATCGCTCCGGAGCGATCGTTCGTCGAGCGCCACACCGTCGAGCACCACACCGTCGAGCGCCACACCGTCGAGCGCCGCCCGTCGAAGCGGGGCGGGACGCCGGCACCCGGCACCCGGCCGCGAACCGCGGCCCGCAACGGCCGGGGTCAGCGGGCGTAGGCCAGCAGCACCGGCGCGTCGAGGCCCGGCCACCCACCGACGAGGCGCCCCACCGCCGGAGCGTCGCCCGAAACGCCGGCCCGCGCGTCGGCCGCGACGCCGGTCCGCGCGTCGCCCGAAACGCCGGCCCGCGCGTCGCCCGAAACGCCGGCCCGCGCGTCGCCCGAAACGCCGGCCCGCGCGTCGGCCGCGACGCCGGCCCGCGCGTCGGCCGGGACGGGCCGGCGGACCAGGGCCAACTCCACCCCGTCGACGCGGATCACCGTGGGATCGCCGTCCACCACCTCGTCGGCCGGGCCGACCGGCAGCGCGCGGTCGGTGCGGCTGCCCGACACGGTCATGCTCGGGGCCCGCACCTCCCGCTCGCCGTCGACCTCGAAGTGCTCCTCCGCCTGGCCCGCGTCGGTGAGCACCGCGGCGGCCAGTGCGGGCGGGTAGACCGGGTCACCGCAGGCGTCGTACACCCAGCGGCGGCCGAGCACCGAGTGCTCGACCACGCCGACCAGGAACCGCTCCGCGCCGGGCAGCGGGGCGCCCCGGTAGGTCAGCGGCACCTGGAGCACCGGCCCGTCTCCGGCGCGCACGAGCAGCGTCTCCATGCCGACCTCGCCAGCCGGGTCGTCGAACCGGTAGGCCGCCACCCGGGTCACCGGCCCGTCGGCGCCGCCGGTGAACCAGGGCCGGCCGGGCAGCCACCCGGCGAGCAGCTCCAACTTCGAGGGGCGCAGTTCCGCGCGGTGCAACAGGGCCATGCGCAAGATCGTACTGTCGAGGGGTGACCATCGGGTTTGCCGAGCCCGGTGGCGCGGGCACCACCGGGGCCGGGAGGCGCGCATGGAGACGTCGGTGGATCAGGTCGACGAGGCGGCTCGGGTACGCCCGGCGCCCCGCTGGGTGGCGCCCACGTTCGTGGCGCTGGCCGTGCTCACCCTGCCCTGGATCGGCTACCTGGCGTTCACCCTGCCCCGGCACCAGGTCACCGTGCACTACCGGGCCGCCTGGGTCGGCTTCGACCTGGGCCTGGTGGCGCTGCTCGGGCTGACCGCCTGGCATGCGTACCGGGGGAACCGGCAGGTGGTGCTCGCCGCCGCCGCCATCGCGACCATGCTCGCGGTGGACGCCTGGTTCGACGTGACGACCACGCCGCCCGGACCGGACCTGGTGGTGTCGGTGGTGCTTGCGGCGCTGGTCGAGCTGCCGTTGGCCGGGGTCTGCCTGTGGATCGCGCGGCACGGCGACCGGATGGTGCAGCGTCGGCTGCGTCAGCTCGCGGTCCGCGCGGAACTCGCCGCGGACCGGGCCGCGGCGGCCCAGCGGACCGCCACCGGAGCCCGCCGCCGACTCGCCCGGGTGCGGGGCCGGCTGCGCTGAGCCGGTACGCGGCCGGCTACGCCGAGTCGCGCCGATGAGCGGCCGGCTGCGCGAAGTCGCGCCGGTGCGGGGCCGGCTGCGGCGAGTCAGGCGGGCCACGCCTCGGCGAGCAGGGCGCGGGTGTCGGCGAGCAACTGCGGCAACACCTTCGTGCGGCCGATGACCGGCATGAAGTTGGCGTCGCCGCCCCAGCGCGGCACCACGTGCTGGTGCAGGTGCGCGGCGATGCCCGCGCCAGCCACGCCGCCCTGGTTCATGCCCAGGTTGAACCCGTGCGCGCTGGAGGTACGCCGGACCACCCGCATGGCGTCCTTGGTGAACGCGGCCAGCTCGGTCGTCTCCGGCGCGTCCAGCTCGGTGTAGTCGGCCACGTGCCGGTAGGGGCAGATCAGCAGGTGACCCGGATTGTAGGGATAGAGGTTGAGCACCGCGAAGACGTGTTCGCCCCGGGCCACCACCAGGCTCTCCTCCGGCGGCCGGCCCGGAGCCAGGCAGAACGGGCAGCCGGTCGGCTTCTCGTACCCGCCCTCGGGCCTGTCGTCGCCGGAGATGTAGGTCATCCGGTGCGGCGTCCAGAGCCGGTCCAGCCCGTCCGCCAGGCCACTGTCCGTGTGCCGCTCCACCCCTGTCACACCGGCGATCCTACGATCCGCGCCCCGCCGCCGCTGACCAGCGCCGCCGCTCAGCCGGCGCTGGGACCGCTGTTGGTGCGCGACTCCGTCACCTCGCGGACGTGCGCCACCGCCTCGGCCAACGGCACCCCGTTGCGTTGCGAGCCGTCCCGGTAGCGGAACGAGACCGTGCCGGCGGCCACGTCGTCGTCGCCGGCGATCACCATGAACGGGATCTTCTGCTGCTGCGCGTTACGGATCTTCTTCTGCATCCGGTCGTCGCCCAGGTCGACCTCGGCCCGGATCCCGTGCCGGCGCAGCGTCGCCGCGAACTCCTCCAGGTAGTCGCCGTGGTCGTCGCGGATCGGGATGCCGACCACCTGCACCGGCGCGAGCCAGGCCGGGAACGCGCCCGCGTAGTGCTCGGTGAGCACGCCGATGAACCGCTCGATCGAGCCGAACTTCGCGCAGTGGATCATCACCGGCTGCTGCCGGGTGCCGTCGGCGGCCTGGTACTCCAGCCCGAAGCCCTTCGGCTGGTTGAAGTCGTACTGGATCGTCGACATCTGCCAGGTCCGGCCGATGGCGTCCTTGGCCTGCACGGAGATCTTCGGGCCGTAGAACGCCGCGCCGCCCGGGTCGGGCACCAGGTCCAGGCCGGTCTCCCGGGCGCACTCCTCCAGCACGGCGGTGGCGGTGGCCCAGTCGGAGTCGGTGCCGACGAACTTGTCCGGCCGGGTGTCGTCGCGGGTGGACAGCTCCAGGTAGAAGTCGTCGATGCCGAAGTCACGCAGCAGGCTGAGCACGAACCCCAGCAGATGCTTGATCTCCGCCGGCGCCTGCTCACGGGTGCAGTAGGAGTGCGAGTCGTCCTGGGTGAAGCCGCGCACCCGGGTCAGCCCGTGGATCACGCCCGACTTCTCGTACCGGTAGACCGACCCGAACTCGAACAGCCGGATCGGGAGCTGCCGGTAGGACCGTCCGCGCGACCGGTAGATCAGGTTGTGCATCGGGCAGTTCATCGCCTTGAGGTAGTAGTCGCTGCCCTCCATCTCCATCGGCGGGAACATCGTGTCCTTGTAGTAGGGCAGGTGTCCCGAGGTGTGGAAGAGACCTTCCTTGGAGATGTGCGGCGTCCCGACGTACTGGAAGCCCTCCTCGATGTGGCGGTTGCGGACGTAGTCCTCCATCACCCGCTTGAGCACGCCACCCTTGGGGTGGAAGACCGGCAGGCCGGAGCCGATCTCGTCGGGGAAGCTGAACAGGTCGAGGTCCGCGCCGAGCTTGCGGTGGTCGCGCCGGGCGGCCTCCTCCAACAGCTTCAGGTACGCCTTCAGCTCGTCCCGGGTCGGCCACGCGGTGCCGTAGACGCGCTGGAGCTGCGGGTTCTTCTCGGAACCCCGCCAGTACGCGGCGGCGGAGCGCATCAGCTTGAACGCGCCGATCAGCCGGGTGTTCGGCAGGTGCGGACCCCGGCACAGGTCCGACCAGCAGACCTTCTCCTCGTTCGCGGCGAGGTTGTCGTAGATGGTCAGTTCGCCGCCGCCCACCTCCATCACCTCGGAGGAGTCCAGCCCTTCGCCCTTGACCTCGATCAGCTCCAGCTTGAACGGCTCGGCGGCCAGCTCGGCCCGGGCCTCGTCCAGGCTGGCGAAGCGCCGCCGGCGGAACCGCTGGCCGGACTTGACGATCTCCTGCATCCGCTTCTCGAGCTTGGCCAGGTCGTCCGGCTGGAACGGCTTGTCGACGCCGAAGTCGTAGTAGAAGCCGTTCTCGATCGGCGGGCCGATGCCGAGCTTCGCCTCCGGGAAGACGTCCTGCACGGCCTGCGCGAGCACGTGCGCGGTGGAGTGCCGGAGCACCTCCAGGCCGGCCGGGCTGTTCAGCGCCACCGGCTCGACGGTGGTCTCCTCGGCCGGCACCCAGTCCAGGTCGCGGAGCTGACCGCGCGGGTCGCGGACCACCACGACGGCCTTGGGCCCGGTCGTGGGCAGGCCGGCCGCGGCCACCGCGTCGGCCGCCGTGGTCCCGGCGGCGACGACGACGGGGTCGGCCACGGCGGGGGTACGGGGTGCGGACACGGTGACTCCTGTCGTCGACGGTACGGATCTGCCGGGGACCGGCCCCTGCGATGCTATCGGTCACCCGGACCACGCCGACGCCGACGCCGGCCCGCCGGTCACGAGTTCCCCGCCGCGTTGAACCTTTCCGTCCTCCCGGCCGAACTACCGGGTGGGGCCGGAGCCGGAACCGGCCCCAGTCGACGAGGATGGGGACGACCATGAGGATGACCCGTCAGGGCCGGTGGGCGGCGTCGCTGCTGGCCGCCGCGCTGGCCGGAGCGGTGAGCTGGCCGGGCCCGGCCGCCGCCGCCGGCGTGACCGTCACAACCTCTCCCGGCGAGGTACGCCAGGGCGACGCGATCGAGCTGTCGGTGGTGGTGCCCGCCGACCGCCCCGGCACCCGGACCAGCAAGATCGAGCTGACCATGCCGGCGGACGCGCCGATCGGCGAGGTCTACCCGCTGTCCGTGCCGGACTGGGCGCCGACCATCACCACCCGCACCCTGGACCAGCCGGTGGCCGGCATCCACGCCGCCGAACTGAACCAGGTGACGCACGCGGTGACCTGGCTGCGGGTGCCCGGCGGCGGCGCCGGGGCGGTCCGGCTGCCCCTGGGCATGGGCCCGATGCCGGCCACCGACCGGCTGACCTTCACCGTGGTGCAGACGTACGCCGACGGCACGGTGGTCCGCTGGGCGGACCCGGCCGGCGGCGCGCACCCGGCGCCGACCGTCACGTTGCTGCCGCCGTTGTCGGGGGCCGCCCCGCACGGCGGCGACGCCGGTGCGGTCGGTGCCGCCGGTGCGGCCGGCGGCGCGCACGGCGGCCACGGCGCGCCGGGCGACCCGGCGCCGGCCGACGTGACCGCCGCGTCGCCGGCGGCCGACGACGGGCCGAGCGCGGACCTGCTGCTCGGCGGTGGCCTGCTCGCCGGCCTGGCCGGCGGCGGGGCGATCGGCTGGCTGCTCAGCCGCCGCCGACGCGGCGCCATGGCCCTGGCGCCCGGACCCGACTCCCCCACCGCCGCCGGACCCCCGGCCGGCATCGCGCACCGGAGCGCGACGGACGGCGACCGCGACGGCAACGGCGACGGCGACGGCGACGGCGGCGACGACCGTGACCGCGACGGCGACGGCGACCGCGACCGTGACGGCGGCGGCTACGGCGTGGTCGAGCCCGTCCCGGTCGGCGGCGCGCGCCCGCCCGCGTGAGCGCGCGGGCGTGTCGGGACGGCACGTCGCCGGCGTGTCGCGCTTCGGGGATGGTGAGTCCGCCAAGCGATATACCTCGGAGTCATAATTATGACGCTGGGGTATATCGTTCCGCCGTACCATGCCATCCCGGCCCGTCACTGACGGTGATGGTGGGGCGGGCGGCAGCCGCCGGGGGCGGCACCAGGCGCGGGCGGCGCAGCGGGCGTGCCGGGCGCGGGCGGCGCAGCGGGTCCGCGGAGCATGCCGGGCGCGGGCGGCGCAGCGGGTCCGCGGAGCATGCCGGGCGCGGGCGGCACAGCGGGTCCGCGGAGCATGCCGGGCCCGGGCGGCACAGCGGGCGTGACAGGCGCGGGCGGCGCAGCGGGTCCGAGAAGCGTGCCGGGCGCCGCGCGGCGCCGGTCGAGCCTCGCCGAAGCGCCGACGGAGCGGGATCAGGCCGGGGCGGTGAGCCAGCCGGGCAGCGGCTCGCGCGCCGTCAGCCAGCCCTCCGGCACGCCGCCGGGCGTGCCGACCCCGGCGTACGCGGCGACGACGCCGCCGACGATCGCGGCCGTGGTGTCCACGTCGCCGCCCGCCTCCACGCAGGCGCGGATCGCGGCCGGGTAGTCGGCCAGCATCGTGGCGGCGACCCAGAGCGTGAAGGGGACGGTGTCCTGCGCGGTGACCCGCGAGCCGTTGCCCACCGCGTCGACCACCTCGGCGGCCGGGCGACCGAGCAGCGCGGCGGCCCGGCGGACGCCCCGGTGCACCTCGCCGGCCGGGTCGAGCGCGCCGGCCACGGCGGTGAGCAGGCGGGCGGGTTCGGGCCGGTCGCCGTCGAGACGGGCCCGGGCGGCCAGCGAGGCGGCCACCGCCACGGCCACCGCGCCGGCGATCCCCTCCGGGTGCGCGTGGGTCACCTCGGCGCAGGCCCGGGCCTGGTCGGCGGCGCGCCGGGTGGAGTCGGCGTGCCAGGCGCCGAGCGGGGCCACCCGCATGGCCGCGCCGTTGCCGCAGGAGCCCTGCCCGTCGAACGCCGCCGCGGCGGCCACCGGCCACGGCGTGCCGGTGCGGATCAGCCGCAGGACGGTCACCGCGCCCGGGCCGTAACCCCGGTACGGCTCGCAACGCTCGGCGAACGCCAGCGCCAGCCGGTCCCGGTCGATCCGTCCGGCGGCGGCCAGCTCGGCCACCACGGAACAGGCCATCTCGGTGTCGTCGGTCCACTCCCACGGCGGCGCGGGCAGCCGGCCCTCGGCGAGGTCGGCCGGCTGCCGGCCGGGCACGAAGAACTGGGAGCCGAGCGCGTCGCCCACCGACAGGCCGGCCAGCGCGTCGCGGGCGAGCGTGAGACGGGCGTCGGGGAAGAGGGTGAACGTCATCGCCGTTCCAGCTTGCCCGGTTCCCCGGCCTGCCGCAACGCGACCGACTTGCCACGCCGAGTACGGTGCTGACGTGGCAACCGTCCTGCTGGTCGAAGACGACCACGTCGTCCGCGGCGCGATGCTGCGGTCGCTGACCGACCGGGGCCACGCGGTGCACGCGGTCGGCACGGCGCTGGACGCGTTGCGCCGGGTCGCCGCGGAGACGCCCGACCTGGTGGTGCTCGACCTGGGCCTGCCGGACCTGGACGGTTCGGACGCGCTGCGGATGCTGCGCGGCATCACGGACGTGCCGATCATCATCGCCACCGCCCGCGACGACGAGCAGTCGGTGGTCCGGTTGCTGCGGGCCGGCGCGGACGACTACATGGTGAAGCCGTTCACGGGCGCGCACCTGGACGCCCGGATCACCACCGTGCTGCGCCGGGCCGGTCGGGCCAGCCGTACCGTGCAACCGGCCGTGCACACCGTCGGCGGCCTGCGGGTGGACGTGGGCGAGCGCAGCGCGGTGCTGGACGGGGAGGCGCTGGCGCTGACCCGCAAGGAATTCGACCTGCTGGCGTATCTCGCCGCGCGTCCCGGCCGGGTAGTGTCCCGGCGGGAACTCTTGGAGGAGGTATGGCGGCAGCCATCGGTCGGCGAGGACCAGACCATCGACGTTCACCTGTACTGGCTCCGCCGCAAAATGGGCGAGTCCGCGGCGAAGCCGCGCTACCTGCGCACCGTGCGGGGGGTCGGCTTCCGGCTGGTGGCACCGGACTGAGGACGGCGCTGGCCTGGCTCACCGCCGGCATGTGCAGCCTGGTCGCGCTCGCCTTCCTCGTCCCGCTCGGGATCACCCTGTCGGACCAGTCCCGCGAGGAGAAGCTGGCCGACGCCGCCCGGCGCGGCGCGCTGGTCACCGGCGCGCTGGCGGTCAGCACCGACCCGGAGGTGGTCCGGCGGGCGGTGGCGGCCAGCGGTGACGACCCGGCGCTGCGGCCGGTCGTGCACGGCGTCGGCGCCGACGAGTCCACCGGCCGCGCCGACGCCGCCGCGCTGGCCGACGCCGCCGCGCAGCGGCGCTCGGTGGTGACCGAGGTGGACGGTGGCGTGCTGCGGCTGGATCCGGTGGTGCTCGGGGACCGGGTGGCCGTGGTGGAGGTCTTCGTCCCCGACGAGGTGCTCGACGCGGGCAGCGGTGGGCGGTGGCTGCTGCTGCTCGCGGTGGCGCTGGCGCTTGTCGGCGCCGCGGTGATCGTGGTCGACCGGGTGGCGGCCCGGGCCGTGGACGCCACCGGCGACCTGGTCAAGGCGGCGCTCGCGGTGGGCGACGGCGAGCTGGGCGTACGGGTCGAGCCGGCCGGTCCCCGGGAGCTGGCCGAGGCGGGGCACGCGTTCAACCGGATGGCGGAACGGCTGGTGGCGCTCCGCGCCGACGAGCACGAACTCGTCGCCGACCTGTCGCACCGGCTGCGTACCCCGTTGACCGCGCTGCGGCTGGACGCGGAGGCCCTGGAGTCCGACGACACCAGCATCGGCACGTTCAGCGAGGCGGAGCTGGACCGGCGACGCGGCATCCGGCGGATCCGGCAGGCCATCGTCACGCTGGAGGGCGAGGTCGACCAGCTCATCAAGACGACCCGCAAGGCGGTCAGCCAGGAGTCCGCCCCGGCGTCCTGCGACGTCAGCGAGGTGGTGCGGGACCGGATGGTCTTCTGGTCGGCGCTGGCCGGCGACCAGAACCGGCCGCACCGGGTGGTCGGGGCGCAACTGCGCATCCCCGCGCCGGTGCCCCGGGCCGAGCTGGCCGCCGCGCTCGACGCGGTGATCGGCAACGTGTTCCGCTACACGCCGCAGGGCACCGCGTTCGAGGTGGCGGTGAGCCGCCGGGACGGCTGGGTGGCGATCCGGATCGACGACGCCGGGCCGGGCATCGCCAACCCGGACCGGGCACTGCGCCGGGGCGAGAGCGACAAGGGCTCCACCGGGCTCGGGCTGGACATCGCCAAGCGGGTCGCGTTGCAGGCCAACGGTTCGGTGAGCATCGACCGGGCCCGGCTCGGCGGGGCCAGCGTGGTGATGCTGCTGGCCGATCCGGACGCGGCGCCCCGGCAGGTCAACCGGTTCGGGCTGGTCGGTCGGATGACCCGGGAGGCCCGGGAGCCACGCGCCGGACGGCGCTGGCCGCGCCCGCGCTGACCCCTGCTTGTGGGCCGGCGCAAGTTCTCCTTAGGAGTGGTTTAACGACCACCCCGACACCGCCGCGAAATGCCAGGATCTCTGACAGAACCCATCAGTTCCGTCGGCCGGGACGCCCCGTAACACCTTCCGGCCGACGGATCCGTGCGCGCGGCGGGAGTCCGGTCCCCCCACACCTCGCTCCCGTCGCGCGCCGCTCTCCGTCCGGTCGGTCAGCGCGCCGCGCCCGCCGTGTACGCGTCGATCTCGGCCTTGATCCGGGTCGCCTCGGCCGGCGCCAGGAACGCGGCGTCCACCGCGGCGCGGGCCAGCGCGGCCACCCCGTGCGGGTCGAGTTTCAGCAGCCGGGCGGCGACGGCGTACTCCTCGTCGAGCGTGGTGCCGAACATCGGCGGGTCGTCGGAGTTGATGCTGACCGGCACGCCGGCCTCGACGAGCTGCGGCAGCGGGTGCTCGTCCAGGCTGGCCACCGCCCGGGTGCGGACGTTCGAGGTGGGGCAGACCTCCAGCGGGATCCGGCGCTCCGCCAGGCGGGCCAGCAGCGCGGGGTCGAGCACGGCGGAGATGCCGTGGCCGATCCGCTCGGCGCCCAGCTCGCGTAGCGCGTCCCAGATGGTCTCCGGCCCGGTGGTCTCTCCGGCGTGCGGGACCGACCGGAGCCCGGCGGCGCGGGCCTGGTCGAACCAGGGCTTGAACTGGGGCCGGGGCACGCCGATCTCGGGGCCGCCGAGACCGAAGCTGATCAGCCCGTCCGGCCGCTCGTCCAGCGCGATGCGCAGCGTCTGCTCGGCGGCCGGCAGCCCGGCCTCGCCGGGGATGTCGAAACACCAGCGCAGCGCGATGCCGAAGTCGGCCTCGGCGCGCTTGCGGGCGTCCTCGATCGCCTCGCAGAACGCCGGCGCGGGGATGCCCCGGTGCACGTGCGAGTACGGGGTGACGGTCAGCTCGGCGTAGCGGACCTGCTGGCGGGCCAGCTCGCGGGCCACCTCGTGGGTGAGCAGCCAGACGTCGTCGGCGTCCCGGATCAGGTCCACCACGCTCAGGTAGATGTCGATGAAGTGGGCGAAGTCGCGGAACGCGAAGTAGTCGGCGAGCGCCTCCGGGTCGGCCGGGACAGGGCTGCGCCCCTCGTGCCGGGCGGCCAGTTCGGCGACGATCCGGGGCGAGGCGGAGCCGACGTGGTGCACGTGCAGCTCCACCTTGGGCAGGCCGGCGATGAAGGTGGACAGGTCGGTCACGGGTTCTCCTCTGCGCGGGCGCCGGTGCGGGCCACCACGAAGATCCGACGGAATGGGAAACACACCTGACCTTGCCGTACCGGGTACGCCTCGGCGAGGCGGGCCCCCAGCTCGACCCGGAAGTCGGCCCAGCCGGCGGCGTCCAACGCGGCCCGGACGGGGCGCAGCGCGGTGCCCTCCATCCAGGTCAGCACCGGGTGGTCCGCGCCGGCGACCGGAAGCAGGTGCACATAGGTAGTCTCCCAGGCGTCCACCGCGCAGCCCGCCCCGGTCAGCAGCGTGGCGTAGTCGACGGGTTCACCGACCGGCGCCTCGCGCAGCAGCCCGGCGAGCGGCTGGCGCCACCGGTCCCGGCCGGCGACCTCGCGCAGCGCGCGGTGCGACGGCGCGGCGAAGTTGCCGGGGACCTGGAACGCCAGCCAGGCGTCCGGCGGCAGCTCGACGGCCCAGCGGGTGAGCAGCTCGCGGTGGCCGGGCACCCACTGGAGCACCGCGTTGGCGACCAGCACGTCGACGTCCGGCGCCGGCCGCCAGTCGCGGGCGTCGCCGACGGCGAACGTGACCGGGGCGGCCAGGGCGGCGGCCCGGGTGACCATCTCGGACGAGGAGTCGAGGCCGGTGATCCGGCTGCCGGGCCAGCGCTCGGCGAGCCCGGCGGTGAGCGTGCCGGGCCCGCAGCCGAGGTCGACCACCGCGCGCGGGCGCGCGGCGCCGACGCGGGCCAGCAGGTCGTGGAAGGGCCGGGAGCGTTCGTCGGAATAGCGCAGGTAGGTGCTCGGGTCCCACATGACAAGCCTCCAAACCGTACGTACGTCTTGCTAGCGACCGTATTGCCCCGCGAGCGCCACGGCAACCCGCTCACTAGGCTCGACCGGATGGAACAGCGCAACTTCGACCGGCTCGGCCGGCACGTGGGCATCATCGGACTCGGCGCCTGGCAGCTCGGCGCCGACTGGGGCGAGGTCAGTAAGGACGCGGCGCTCGACGTGCTGACCACCGCCGTCGACGCCGGCGTCACCTTCCTGGACACCGCCGACGTGTACGGCGACGGCCGCAGCGAACAGCTCATCGGCCGGTTCCTGCGGGCCCACCCGGGTCACGGGCTGACCGTCGCCACCAAGATGGGCCGGCGGGTGCCGCAGACGCCGGAGGCGTACACGCTCGACAACTTCCGGGCCTGGACCGACCGCTCCCGGGCCAACCTCGGCGTCGACACGCTCGACCTGGTGCAGCTGCACTGCCCGCCCACCGCGGTCTTCGCCGACGACCGCGTCTTCGACGCCCTGGACACGCTGGTCGCCGAGAAGCGCATCGCCGGGTACGGCGTCAGCGTGGAGACCTGCGACCAGGCGCTCACCGCCATCGCCCGGCCCGGCGTGGCCAGCGTGCAGATCATCCTCAACGCGGTCCGGCACAAGCCGCTGGAGCGGGTGCTGCCGGCCGCCGCCGCGGCCGGGGTGGGCGTCATCGCCCGGGTCCCGCTCGCCAGCGGCCTGCTCTCCGGCCGCTACGACGAGCACACCACGTTCCCGGCGGACGACCACCGCACCTTCAACCGGCACGGCGAGTCGTTCGACGTCGGCGAGACGTTCTCCGGCGTCGACTACGACCTCGGCCTGGCCGCGGTACGCCGGCTCGCGCCTCTGGTCGGCGACGACCGCACCATGGCGCAGTTCGCGCTGCGCTGGATCCTCGACCAGCCCGGCGTGACCGTGGTGATCCCCGGCGCCCGCTCCGCCGAGCAGGCCCGGCGCAACGCCGAGGCGGCCGGCCAGCCGCCACTGACCGAGGTGGAGCTGGCTTCCGTGCGGGCCACCTACGACGAGCTGATCCGGCCGCAGGTGCACGACCGGTGGTGACCACCGCACCGGCCCGGTCCGTCGGCGCGGCGTCGCCCGCGACCGGCGTCGGCGGGCATGCTGGGGTGGGGCGGACGTCGTCGGAGGGGGCGCGATGAGGGGTTGGTTCCGGCTCACCATGGGCCTGTTGGCGGTGGTGGTCGGCACGCTCTGGACCGTGCTGGGGCTCGGCTACGTCGAGGGCAGCGTGCTGACCGACAGGCGGATCTGGGCACTTGTCGGCCCGGTGGTCGTCCTGGCCGGGTTCGTGGCGCTCTGGCTCGGCATGCGGGCCCGGCGCCGCTGAGGCGCACCCGCCCGCCGGAACACGGAGAAGCCCCGCCTCCCGTACGGGATGCGGGGCTTCGTGCACCGGCCGGCGGGGCCGGCGCGGTGTCAGCTCAGATGGGGCGGACCTGCTCGGCCTGCGGACCCTTCTGACCCTGGGCGATCTCGAACTCCACCCGCTGGTTCTCCTCCAGCGTGCGGTAGCCGCTGGACTGGATGGCCGAGAAGTGGACGAACACGTCTGCACCCCCGCCGTCGACGGTGATGAAGCCGAAGCCCTTGTCAGCGTTGAACCACTTCACGGTTCCCTGCGCCATGTGCAACTCCTTCTAAAACTGGCGGCCGAGCACGCCGTGCGGCCGATTGGCCGTTTTCGAGCAGCGGCGCCTGAGGCGGCCCCCGTGCCGGGAACGTCCCTCAACCCACGCGTCTCGCAACAGCGTGAGACAGCAAACCACGTACGCAAAAACTTCGCACAGCCTACCGGACGAAGTTCTCCGACATGTGACCTGAAAGTTGTCCGGAGATCGACGGATGGCCGGGGTCCGGAAACGCGAAGGGCCCCTCTCCCACGCCATGGGAAAGGGGCCCTCGATCGAGCTGGTTCAGTCCGGCCAGTGCCCGGTCAGCCGGCGTACGCCGACCGCGCCGCCCCGGTCCACGGCGGCGCGCACCGCCGCGAAGATCGCACCCTGGAGCGCCGCGGCGGCCAGGACCTCACCCCACCCGCGGTCCTCGTCGGTGGCGCTCGGCGCGTCGCCGTCGCCCGCCGTCAGCTTCCAGACCTGCCGGAAGATCATTCCGGCGACCGTGCCGGCGGCCAGGCCGAGCAGCACCCCCACCGGCTTGTAGGCCGCCTTGCCGATCCTGCCGCTCACCTGCGCCTCCCTCGGACCACCAACAGCACCACCACGGTAACCAACGCGCCGGCCGCGACTGCCGCCCACGGCACCGGGTTGCGCCCGACCGCCTCACCCGACTCGTACGCCTGCGCCCGGACCTGCCGGGCCCGCTCGGTGGCCCGCGTGCGCACCCGGGCGACGGTCAGCGACGCCTCCTGGCGCACCTTCGCCTTGGCCTGCTCGGCGGAGTGCCGCACCAGCGCCTTCGGGTCGGCCCGGGCCGCCAGCAGCTCCACCGTCTCACCGAGTTCCACCCGGGTCCGGCGGATCTCCTCCCGGAGCGCCGCCACGTCCGGGGTCCCGTTCCCGTTCTGTTTCTCGTTCCCGTTGCCGGTCACGCCCGCCTCCCGTCCTTCACCGCGGCGGTGACCGTGTCGACGTCCGCCCGCACACTGCGGACCGTCGCCTCCGGCACCGGCGGGACGGCACGGCTGACCTGCTTCTTGCCCACCAGCGCCAGGATCCCGGCGAGCAGGAACAGCACCACCGCCACGATCAGGGCGGCCAGCCACGCCGGCATGACCAGTGCCAGCAGCAGGATCACGGTGGCGACCAGCGCGCCGGCGCCGTAGAGGGCCATCACCCCGCCGCCGCCGAACAGACCGATCCCGATCCCCGCGTGCTTGCCCTTCTGGGTCAGCTCCGCCCGGGCCAGCGTCAACTCGTCCCGTACCAGACGGGTGACCTGTTCGGTGGCCCGCTGCACCAGTTCCGCGGTGGACGGCTCGTGCCCGGTCCGGGACGTACTGTGACTCGCGACGTCAGCCATGCTGTCCTCCTTTCTTCATCACCGCGCTGTATGCCCGGAGTCGCCGCCCGTCAATCCTGCGCGGGGCGGCCGGTCGGCCCGGCCGCGCGCCACCGGCGCCCGGCGTCGAACAGCCGGAATCCGGGGCGTGCGCAGCAGGTCCCCGGAACTCGGCCGGGCAAACCCGTCCGGCCCGGCCGGCTCCGAACCCCGGGCGTCCGGCCCCAGGCTCGGCACGCACGGAGAGCCCCCGGCGCCGCGCGGGCGGCCGGGGGCTCCGATCGGGGTACGACGGCTCAGCGGCGGGCCTCGGCGTGGTCCTCGCGACCCACGAACACCTCGCTGCGGGCGTCCCCGTCGTCGCTGCCGCCGAAGACCCGCGCGTCGTCGTGCGCCTCGGTGTCGGCCGGTCGGCGGGCCGTCCGGCGCGGCTGCACCACCTGCCAGGGCAGCGGACCGGTCGCGTCGCCCACCTCGGTCCGCAGCCGGGGCAGGGCGGTCGGGCGGTGGTCGCGGACCCAGGTCACCAGGTGCTCGCGGACCAGGCAGCGCAGGTCCCAGAGGCTGCCGGCGTCGGCGGCGCTGACCAGCGCGCGGACCTTGACCATCCCACCCGTCGCGTCGGTCACCTGGAGCACGCAGACCCGGCCGTCCCACAGCTCGGTGCCCTCGCAGAGCCGACGCAGCTCCTCCCGCATGGCCTGCACCGGGATGGCCCAGTCGAGGTCGAACTCGGCGGTGCCGAGCACCGCCGCCTCGGTGCGGGTCCAGTTCTGGAACGGCTTGCTGGTGAAGTACGAGGTGGGCAGGATCAACCGGCGGTCGTCCCAGATCTGCACCACCACGTAGCTGAGCGTCAGCTCCTCGATCCGGCCCCACTCCCCCTCGACCACCACCACGTCGTCGAGGCGTACCGCGTCGCTGAAGGCGAGCTGGAGGCCGGCGAAGACGTTGCCGAGCAGGCTCTGCGCGGCGAGCGCGGCGACGACACCGACCACACCGGCGGAGGTGAGCACGCCGGCGCCGATGCCGCGTACGGCCGGGAACGTCATCAGCATCACGCCGACGGCGAGGATCACGATCACCGCGATGGTCAGCCGGCGCAGCAGCACCACCTGGGTCCGCACCCGGCGGGCGTGCCGGTTGTTCGGCACGTCCACCCGGAACCGGGCCAGCGCGGTGTCCTCCGCCACCACCAGCAACGAGGCCACCAGCCAGGCCGCCGCGGCGATCATCGCCAGCACCAGCGTGTGCAGCACGAACTGCCGCCACGGGCTGCCCACCGCGTAGAGCGTGGTGAACCGCACCGCGAGTTGGACGCCGACCACGGTGGCGGCGACCTGGAACGCGCGGTGCGAGTGCTCGGTCAGCTCGGTCATCAGCAGCGAGCGGCGACCGAGCCGGCGGGTGACCCGGTGCACCACCTCGACCAGCACCAACGCGACCGCCGCCGCGGCGAGCGCGGCGGCGACGGTCACCAGATAGCTCTGCACGTCATTCTCTCCCTCCGGCCCGCGCGGATTCGGGCACAAAGGCCCAATGGTGCCCCGCGGTCCGGGTATCGACCAGGCTCAGACCTTGCGGTACCGGGACTGGAAGAAGCAGTAGACACCGAACGCGGCGATGCCGAGCGCCATCAGCGCCAGCAGCCACGGCCCGTACGCCTGGTCGCGCAGCGTCCGCAGGGCGGCGTCCAGGCCGCGCGCCTTCTCCGGGTCGTACTTGACGGCGGCGACCACGATCAGCAGGCCGGCGATGGCGAAGACGGCGCCCCGGGCGGCGTACCCGGCCATGCCGAGGCGGCGGGTGAGCTGGCGGGTCTTCGGGCTCATCTCACCGGTCTTCAGGTTGCGCTCGAACTTCTTCTTCAGGCCGTAGATCACCATGCCGATGCCGACCGCGGCGAGCACCACACCGGCGAGGCCGACCAGCCACCGGCCGCCGTCGGAGGCCATCAGCTTCTCGGTGAGCTGCTGCTGCTGGTCCGAGGAGTTGGAGCTGGCGTCCTGGACGACCTTGATCGCGGTCCAGCCCAGCCAGACGAAGATGATCACCCGGACGACCGAGGCGATCCGCTCGAAGGTGCGCTCCTTGCCGGTCCTGGACCGGTGACCGACAAACGCCTCGCTGGCCTGCCAGATGGCCATGGCGAAGAGGCCGACGGCGATCACCACCAACACGAACTTGCCGAGCGGCTGCTCGCCGAGCGTGCGCAGCGCGCCGTTCTGGTTGCCCTCCTCCCCGGACTTTCCGAAGGCGATCTGTAGCGCCAGCCAGGCGAAGAGGAGGTGGACGATTCCGTAGCCGATGAAACCGGCGCGAGTCAGCAGTTCGAGCCACCGGCTGTTCTTGGCCTGGGCGGCGGTGGCTCCGGCGTTCCGGGTGAGAGACATGGGCCCTCAATCTCCCGACGTGCAGTTTTCCAAACGTCACCGCCCGCCGCCGCCGACCGCCGCCCGGCCGAATCCGATCAGTTGTTGGGGTTGCGCGCCACCCGCAGCGTGACGTTCTGGTCGGTGACGCTGTCCAGGCTGACCTGGAAGCCGCCGACCTCGGTGGCCTGCTGGCCGGTGGTGAGCGAGAGCTGCTCCCCGGCCACCTCGACGGTGACCTGGTCGTCCTGGGCGCCGATGAGCTTGGCCTCGACGCCGAGGACGGTGGCGCTGGCGTCCACGCCACGGTCGAAGGTGATGGTGCAGGCGTCCAGGCCGCAGTCGGTGTCGGCGCCGTTGGAGCTGCATCCGGCGAGCAACGCGGCGCCGAGGGCGAGACCGGCGAGCAGCCCGGCGGCACGACGGGTGGGGGTCGGGGGGAAGGTGGCGCGTCGGTTCGTCACCTCCCCAACGGTACGTGCTCACCACCACCGCTCCCGGCCCCGCAGGCTAGGGTGCGGGGATGGCTTTTGATGTTGCCCGGGTGCGGGGGTCGTATCCCGCGCTGGGCGAGGGCTTCGCCCACTTCGACGGCGCCGGTGGCACCCAGACCCCGACCGGGGTGATCGAGGCGGTGGCCGACGCCATGCGCGCCGCCATGGGCAACCGCAGCACCGCCTTCCGGCCCGGCCGGCGCGCGCTGGAACTGGTCGCCGACGCCCGGGCCGCGGTCGCCGACCTGCTCGGCGCGGACCCGTCGGGCGTGGTGCTCGGGCCCAGCGCCACCGCGCTGAGCTACACGCTGGCCCGGACGCTGGGCGCCGGCTGGCGACCGGGCGACGAGGTGGTGGTCTCCCGGCTGGACCACGACGCCAACGTCCGGCCCTGGGTGCAGGCCGCCGAGGCGGCCGGCGCGACGGTGCGCTGGGCCGAGTTCGACCGGGCCACCGGTGAGCTGCCCGCCGGCCAGTACGCCGACCTGGTCGGCGAGCGCACCCGGCTGGTCGCGGTGACCGCCGGCAGCAACGCGATCGGCACCGCGCCGGACGTGCCGGCGATCGCCAGGACCGCGCACGCGGTCGGCGCGCTGGTCTGCGTGGACGGGGTGCACTCGGTGCCGCACGGCCCCACCGACCTGACCGCACTGGGCGCGGACGTGCTGGTCACCAGCGCGTACAAGTGGTCCGGCCCGCACCTGGCGGCGATGGTCGCCGACCCGGCGCGGTGGGCGGCGCTGCGCCCGGCGAAGCTGCTGCCCTCCGCCGACACGGTCCCGGACCGCTTCGAGTACGGCACGCCCAGCTTCCCGCTGCTGGCCGGCGTGACCGCCGCGGTGGACCACCTGGCGTCGCTCGACCCGGCCGCGACCGGCGACCGCCGGGCGCGGGTCCAGGCCGGCCTGGCCGCCGCCCGGGCGCACGAGGAGGCGGTCTTCGACCGGCTGCTCGCCGGGCTGGCCTCCCGACCCTTCGTCACGGTGTACGGCACGCCCGCCCGGCGCTGCCCCACGGTGTCGTTCCGGGTGGCCGGGCGGACCCCGGCGGAGACCGCCGCGGCGCTCGGCGAGGCGGACCTCTGCCTCTCCTCCGGCGACTACTACGCCTACGAGTACTTCCAGGCGATGGGTCTGCGCGACAGCGGCGGCGCGGTGCGGGCCAGCGTCTACCACTACAACACGGTCGACGAGGTGGACCGGCTGCTGGCCGAACTCGACCGGCTGGCCGACGGCGAGGGGACAATGGTCCGGTGAGCTTCCTGGTCGAGGAGAACCCCGCCAAGCACCGCTTCGAGATCCTGGTCGACGACGCGCTGGCCGGTTTCACCGCGTACCTGCCGCGCGGTGAGGTGCTGGTCTTCACGCACACCGAGGTCGAGGACCGCTACCAGGGGCAGGGCGTGGGCGCCGCGCTGATCCGGGGCACGCTGGACCAGGTGCGCGCCAACGGTGGCCGGGTGGTGCCCCGCTGCCCGTTCATGGCCGCGTTCATCGAACGGCACCCGGAGTACGCCGACCTGGTGGTCGACGCGCCCTGAGGCCCGACCCGACCGGGGGACCTCCCCACCCGGCCGGGCCGGGAGTTCAGCGGACGCCGGCCAGCAGTTCGGCGGCGGCCCGGGCCGCCGCCGCGGTGGCGCCGTGGGTGGCCAGGTGCACCCGACCGGCGGCCAGCTCGGGCACGCCCAGCTCGACCACCACCGCGTCCGGGCGGGCCGCCAGCGCCCGGGTCACCGCGTCCCGCATCCAGCCGTGCCGGTGCAGGTCGCGGACCACGAGCACCAGCGGCCGGTCGGCCGGGCCGGTGGCCGGGTCGGCCGGGACGGCGTCGGCGGCGTACCGGGCGGTGGTGGTGCCCGGCGTCAGGTGGGCCAACGGCGCGGCGATCCCCCACGGGGTCTCCTCGCCGATGGCGATGTTGCGGGGCGGCGCGAACTCCACCACGTGCGCCGGCCCGGCCAGCGGCAACAGCCCGGCGTCGCCGGTGACCCGGACGGCCCGGCGGGCGGCGGCCAGCCCGATCGGCGACCCGTCGGCGGCCGGCCGGCCACCGCTGCGGTGGGCGCGGGCGGCGACGCTCCACTCGGCGAGCTGACCGACCCGCTTCGCTGCCTCGGCCAGCCGCTCCTCCGGCAGCTCGCCGCGCACCACCGCGGCCACGATCGCGTCGCGCAGCTCACCGGCGTCGGCCTCGGTGGCCCGTTCCCCGCCCACGCAGATCGCGTCCGCGCCGGCGGCGAGCGCCCGCACCGCCGCTCCGGCGAAGCCGTACCGGTCGGACACCGCGCGCATCTCCACCGCGTCGGTCACCACCACGCCGTTGAAGCCCAGCTCCTCGCGGAGCAGCCCGCCCAGGATGCGCGCGCTGAGCGTGGCCGGCAGCTCCTCGTCGAGCGCCGGCACCAGCAGGTGGCCGGTCATCACCGCCTGGACCCCGGCCGCCACCGCGGCGCGGAACGGGGCCAGCTCGACCGCGTCCAGCCGGGCCCGGTCGCCGCCGATGCGAGGCAGGTCGAGGTGGGAGTCGACCCGGGTGTCGCCGTGCCCGGGGAAGTGCTTGGCGCAGGCGGCGACGCCGCCGGCCTGGAGGCCGCGCACCCAGGCGGCGGTGTGCCGGGCGACCAGCTCGGGGTCGGCGCCGAACGAGCGCACCCCGATGACCGGGTTGGCCGGGTTGGAGTTGACGTCGGCGTCCGGGGCGTAGTCGAGCGTGATGCCGACCGCGGCCAACTCGGCGCCCAGGTCGCGGGCGACGTCCTCGGTCAGCGCCGCGTCGTCCACCGCGCCGAGCGCGAAGTTGCCGGGCCGCGAGCTGCCCCGGGCCGACTCGATCCGGGTGACGTCGCCGGCCTCCTCGTCGATCGCCACGATCACGTCCGGCCGCTCCGCCCGCAGGTTCGCCGTCAGCGTCGCGACCTGCTCGTGGTCGACGACGTTGCGGGCGAACAGGACCACCCCGCCGAGCCCCTCGCCGAGCCAACGGCAGACCCAGGGCGGCGGGGTGGTGCCGACGAACCCGGGTTGCAGGACGGCGGCGGCGAGCGCCGCCAGGTCTCCGCTGGCGCCCACGATCCGTTCCCTCACGCTGTGCTACCCCCGTATCCCCACGGAACCCGCCGGGGATCGACGGGTGCTGACATGGTCACACCGCGCAGCTAAATAGTCAACAATCCTTACTGTTAGCTGCTGGCGTCCCGCCCCGCCCCGTGGGAGAGTTCGTCCATGCCCGCCCTGCCGCTCGCGGACGCCACCGGCGCCGCCGACATCCCCGGCGTACGCCTGCTCGGGCTGGTGGTCGGCGCGCTCTTCCTGCTGATCGCGATCCGGGCCATGTTCCGCCGCTGACACCCGGTTCGACGGGGGCCGCCGGGGTAGGGGTGTCGGTGTCCCGACACGGCGGAGGGTGAGGCGCATGAAGATCGGTTACTTCCTGTCCAGTGAGGAGTACACGCCGGCCGAGCTGCTGGCCCAGGCGCGCGGCGCCGAGCAGGCCGGCTTCGAGGCACTGTGGATCTCCGACCACTACCACCCGTGGGTCGACGCGCAGGGCCAGAGCCCGTTCGTCTGGTCCACCATCGGCGCGCTCAGCCAGGTCTGCCGGCTGCCGGTGACCACGGCCGTCACCTGCCCCACCACGCGCATCCACCCGGCGGTCGTCGCGCAGGCGGCGGCCACCAGCGCGGTGCTGCACGAGGGGCGCTTCGTGCTCGGGGTGGGCACCGGGGAGGCGCTGAACGAGCACATCCTCGGCGACGCCTGGCCGCAGACCGACGTGCGGCTGGAGATGCTGGCGGAGGCGGTCGAGGTGATCCGCGAGCTGTGGCGCGGCGACTTCGTCAACCACCACGGCCGGCACTACACCGTGGAGCACGCCCGGATCTACACCCGCCCGCAGACGCCGCCGTCGATCTACGTCTCCGGCTTCGGCCCGAAGGCGATCGAGCTGGCCGCCCGGATCGGCGACGGGTACGTCAGCATGATGCCCGACGCCGACATGGTGCGCCGGTTCCGCGACGCCGGCGGCGGCGACAAGCCGTGTCAGGGCGGCTTCAAGGCCGCGTACGCCGACACCGCCGACGAGGGCGCCCGGATCGCGTACGAGCGCTGGCCCAACGCGGGCGTGCCCGGCGAGCTGTCCCAGGTGCTCCCCTCGCCGCGCCACTTCGAGCAGGCCGCCGAGCTGGTCCGCCCGGAGCAGGTGCGGGAGGCGTTCGTCTGCGGCCCGGACGCCGACGCCCACCTGGAGATGATCGACAAATACGCCAAGGCCGGGTTCGACGAGGTCTACGTGGCCAACACCGGCCCGCACTGGCCGGGCCTGTTCGACCTCTACCAGCGCGACGTGCTGCCCCGACTGCGGTGATCGGGGCAGCCGGTTTCGGGGTCGGACGCCGGGGGTAGCTGAGGCGCTTGATGAAACTGACCAGGCACGCCACCACTCTGCGCCGCGCGGCGAAGAACCTGTTCGGCTGGACCGCGCTGCGGCCCAACCAACTGGCCGCCATGCGCGCCGTCATGCAGCGCCACGACGCCCTGGTGGTGCTCCCCACCGGCGCCGGCAAGTCGGCGATCTACCAGATCCCGGCCAGCCTGATCCCCGGCCCGACCGTGGTCATCTCCCCGCTGCTCGCGCTCCAGCAGGACCAGATCGCCGCGCTCAACGAGCGGCAACGGCCCGAGCTGCGCGCGGTGCGGATCAGCTCGGACGAGAGCGCCGCGCAGCAGGCCGAGGCGATCGAGGACGTCCGGGCCGGCCGGGCCGAGTTCCTGTTCATCACGCCCGAGGCGCTGAGCAACCCGGACCGGCTGGCCGAGGTCCGCTCGCTGTCCCCGGCGCTGGTGGCGATCGACGAGGCGCACTGCATCTCGTCCTGGGGCCACGACTTCCGGCCGGACTACCTCGCGCTCGGCCACCTGATCGACGGGCTCGGCCGCCCGCCGGTGGTGGCGCTGACCGCCACCGCCTCGCCCCCGGTGCGCGACGACATCATCGCCCGGCTGCGGCTGCGCGAGCCCGAGGTGGTGGTCTCCGGGCTGGACCGGCCGAACCTGTTCCTGGAGGTGGCCCACTGCCCGACCGAGGATTACCGGTGGCGGCGGCTGGTCGCGCTGCTGCGCGACGACGAGCGGCCCGGCATCATCTACGTGCCGACCCGGCGCGCGGCCGAGGAGCTGGCCGAGCGACTGACCAAGGCGGGCTTCCCGTCCGAGTTCTACCACGGCGGCATGCCCACCGCGGCCCGGCACGAGCTGCACGAGGCGTTCCTCGCCGACCGGGTGCCCATCATGGTGGCCACCTCGGCGTTCGGCATGGGCATCGACAAGCCGAACATCGCCTGGGTGGTGCACATGGCGCTGCCCGACTCGCCGGACAGCTACTTCCAGGAGATCGGCCGCGCCGGCCGGGACGGCTCCCCGTCCCGGGTGCTGCTGCTGTGGCGCTCCGAGGACGTCGGCCTCCAGCGCTACTTCAGCGGCGGGCTGCCCGACGAGAAGGAACTGTCCGACCTGGCCGCGGTGCTGCGGAGCAAGGCCCGTACCCGCAAGGAGCTGCGTGAGCTGACCGGGCTGGGCCCGCGCAAGCTCGGCCAGTACCTCTCCCTGCTGGAGCAGATCGGCGCCGCCGAGCCGCGCGCCCGGCAACGCGTCGGGGCGCCCCGGTACGCGCCGGACGCCGCCGAGGCCGGCCGGGCCGCGCGTGCCGAGGCCGAACGGCAGCAGACCGTGACCCGGTCGCGGACGGACATGATGCGCGCGTTCGCCGAGACCACCGGCTGCCGCGGGCAGGCGCTGCTGGCGTACTTCGGTGAGCAGATGAGCGAGGTCTGCGGCCACTGCGACAACTGCCACGCCGGCACCAGCGTGGCCAACGACGGCGCGGTCGGGCCGTTCCCGGTGCACAGCCAGGTCCGGCACGCCGAGTGGGGGTCGGGCCTGGTGCTCAGCTACGAGGAGGGCCGGATGACGGTGCTCTTCGACGAGGTGGGCTACAAGACGCTGTCCGTGCGCGTGGTGTCCGAACAGGGCCTGCTGGAGCTGGACTAGCCTGATCCGGGCACCGCGAGGGTGCCCGTCGACAACGACGACCGCGGCGAAAGGAACCTGATCGTGATCGAGCAGCCGGCGTACACCCGGTTCGGCGTCTCGGACGAGGAGTGGGGGCTGCTGGTGGGGTTGCCGCAGTCGGTGCTCACCGCGGCGGCGGCCGCCGAGTCCGACGGCACCCGGCGCACCATGGCCGAGAACGCCGCCGGGCTGGAGACCATCGCCGCCGGCCGGGAGTCGGCCAGCCCGCTGGTGGCCGCCGTGGCCGGCGAGATCGTCTCCCGGGTCGGCGACCCGGAGACCGGCGCGGAGCTGCCGGTCATCACGCCGGACGACCCGACCGCGATGATCGAGGACGTGCTCACCCGGGCCGGCCAGGCTTCCGCCCTGCTCACCGGCAAGGTGGACGAGGGGCAGGCCGGCGCGTACCGGCACTGGCTGGTGGAGATCGCCGAGCAGGTGGTGGGCGCCGCCTCCACCGGCGGCATCCTGGGCATCGGCGGGGACGTGGTGAGCGACTCCGAGCGCCGGTTCCGGGACCGACTCTCCCACGTGCTCAACGACTGAACGTAGAGTTAACAGAGGCTTCCACGTTCGTCAATGACGGACGTCACGCCCCACGGGTGCCGCGTTTCGGCCCCGTGGGGCGTCGTGTTTGTGGAGGGATGTCGACAGACCACGGGGGTCGTTCATGGACACGCCGATACAACCGCAGATCTTCGACACGGCGCAGATACCCGCCGCCGACCGCTTCGGGCTCTGGCTGGAGATGCTGGCCCAGACGCCCACGCTGATGCGGATCCGCACCGAGCACGCCGACAACTTCGAGGCGCGGGCCGAGTTCCTCGAACTGGGGCCGATCCAGCTCATCCGGCACCGCTACCCGCCGCTGCACGGGATCCGGACCCGCAAGCTGATCAGCCGCTCCGACGCCGACTGCTACCTGCTGGCGCTGACGCTCAACGGCACCGGCATCGCCGACCAGGACGGGCAGCGGGGCATCTGCCCGCCCGGCGACCTCACCTTCTACGACTGCGCCCGGCCCCAGGAACTCACCCACCACGTCGACGACGCCGACGACCGGTCCGCCGCGTCGATCGTGGCGCTCATCCCGTACGACGCGCTGCCGCTGCCGCACCGCCGGCTCACCCCGCTGTTCGCCAGCCGGATGTCCGGCGCCGAGGGGATCGGCGCCCTGCTGGCCGACTACCTCATCCGGATCACCAGCCATCCGGAGCAGTACCACGCGGTCGACGCGGACCGGCTGGGCGGCGTCGCGCTCGACCTGACCGCCACGCTGCTCGGTCGCCACCTGGTCTCCGAGGAGGCGGTGCCGACCGAGGTCCGGCGCCGCGCGCTGCTCGCCCAGGTGCACGCGTACGTCCGGCAGCACCTCGGCGACGTGACGCTGGGCCCCGGCACGATCGCCGACGCCCACCACCTGTCGGTGCGGTCGCTGCACCGGCTCTTCGAGGACGAGGAGACCACCGTCGCGGCGTACATCCGGGACGAGCGGCTGGCCCGGTGCCGGCGCGACCTCGCCGACCCGGCGCTGGCCGACCGGTCGATCCAGGTCATCGCCGGCCGCTGGGGGTTCCGGGACAAGGCCCACTTCAGCCGCGCCTTCCGGGCCACCCAGGCGGAGACACCGCAGGCGTTCCGGGCGCGTCACCTCGAACAGGCACGGATCGTCAACAGCACGGCATCCGGAGTCAACTCGACCCGGACACAATGAACCCGGGCCGGCACCGGCAACGGTGACGACCCGCTGGTAACGGGGGGCCGTGGCGTGGCGCCCGCGGCGGTCCAGCCGCGGGCGGCCGCCCGGTGACCCCTCGCGTCGCATCGGACGGCACCCGGGTTCCGGCCCCGTCGTTTTCCCCCCAGGACCGACGGGGCCGGTCGGGGGGTCAGTCGGCCGCCTCCTCCTCCAGCAGCGCCAGCACCGACTTCTCCACCGCCTCGCGCGGCATCTCCGGCTGCACCGGCGCCAGCACCCCGTCGTGGTACAGGTCGACCACGCGCGGGTCCACGTACGACGTGCGGGCCACCGTCGGGGTGTTGCCGAGCAGCTCGGCGACCGAGCGCATCACCGCCGCCACCGCCCGGCGGCGCGCGGTGACGGACCGCTGCGGGCCCACCGAGGCCAGCTCGGCGGCGGCCAGCACGGTGGCGTGCCAGGTGCGGAAGTCCTTCGCGGTCATCTCCCCACCGCTGGCGTCGCGCAGGTAGTCGTTCACCTCGTCGCTGCGCACGTCGCGCCACGCGCGACCGTCCCAGTAGCCGAACAGCCGCTCCTGGGCGCGCCGCCGCCGGCGCAGGTTGAGCAGCACCTGGCACAGCTCCGCATCCTCGACGCGGCGGACCTGGTCGATGCCGCCCTTGGCCGGGAACTCGAACACCACGCACCCGCCGCGGGAGCGGGCGTGCTCCGGTCGCAGCGTCGCCACGCCGAACGTGGGGTCGTCGCCGGTCGCGTACTGGTCGCTGCCCACCCGGAACGCGCCCATGTCGAGCAGCCGGGCCACGGTGGCCAGCACCCGCTCCCGCCGCAGCCCACGCAGCGCCAGGTCGTGCGCGACCCGGTCCCGCAGCGCCGGCAGCCGGTGGGCCACCTCCAGCACGTGGTCGAACTTCGCCTCGTCCCGCTTGCGCCGCCACTGCGGGTGGTAGAGGTACTGCTTGCGGCCGGCCGCGTCGATGCCGGTGGCCTGGATGTGCCCGTTCGGGTGCGGCGAGAGCCACACGTCCCGCCAGGCGGGCGGGACCACCAGCTCGCGCAGGCGGGCCAGCTCGTCGGCGTCGCGCACCGGTTCGCCGGTCGCGTCCAGGAAGAGCCAGCCCTTGCCGCGCCGCCGCCGGGCGTACCCCGGCCGGCCCGGGTCGCTACGCCGCAACCGCACCGGAGACCCGTTCCACCTCGGCCACCGCCGCCACCACCTCGTCGATCCCGATGGCATCCAATGTCGGATGCGTTCCTACCCCGGCGGAACCGGTCGAATCCGGGTCGGATGCGGCGGCCTCGACGCGACCGAGCACCCGGTGCCGGCGCCGGTGCGGCGGCGGCCCCCAGCGGGTCGCCGGCACCGGACCGAACAGCACCACCGAGGCGGTCCGGTAGCCGGTGGCGAGGTGCGCCACGCCGGTGTCACCGCTCACCACCACGCGGGCGTCGGCCACCAGCGCGGCCAGCTCGGTCAGGCCGGTCCGCCCGGCCAGCACCGCCGTCGGCGGCAGACCGGCGTCCCGGGCCACCCGGGCGGCCAGCGCCCGCTCGTCGGCCGAACCGGTCAACACCACCCTGTGGCCGCACGCGGTGAGCGCCCGCGCCAGCCCCGCGAAGCGGTCCGCCGGCCAGCGCTTCGCCGGCACCTTGCTGCCCGGGTGCAGCACCGTCACCCCGGCCGGTACGCCGACCGCGGCCGGCCGCCGCAGCGCCAGGTCCCCGGCGTCCGCCGGCAGGCCGTACGCGTGCAGCAGCCGGCACCAGCGACGCACCTCGTGCTCGTCGGCGTCCCAGGCCGGACCGTCGAGGTGGCCGGCCGACGGGTTCCGGAAGGCGACCAGCCGGCCCGGCCGGACGGCGGCCAGCGCCCGGTGCGACTCCGGTCCCCGGCCGTGCAGGTTCACCGCCACCTCCGGCGGCGGCCCGGTCCAGCGGATCCGGTCCGGTCCCGTGGTGGGCAGCACCCGGTCGACCGCCCCGGTCAGCGCCGCCAGCGGCGCCAGCCAGGCCGGGGCCGCCAGCACCACCTCCCGGCCGGGCAGCCCGGCGCGTAGGCCACGCAGCGCCGGGACCGCGGTGGCCAGGTCACCGACCCCGAGCGCGCGCAGCACCAGGATCACGGGTACGACGACTCCCGCTCGGCGCAGACCACCAGCTCGCGGACCGCGCAGCCGGCGGGCTGGGAGAGCGCGAACAGCACCGCGGCGGCGGTGTCGGCCGGCTCGTTGAGCACCGCGTCCGGCCCGGGCCGGTACTGCTCGTCGCGCTCGTCGAAGAACGCGGTGCGCATGCCGCCGGGGATCAGCAGCGTCACCCCGACCGCGCCGGCCAACTCGGCGGCGAGCGCCCGGGTGAACCCGACCACCCCGAACTTCGCCGCGCAGTAGGCGGTCGCGTCGCCGACCGCCTTGACGCCGAGCGTGGAGGCGACCGTGACGATGGTGCCCCGGGACTCCGCCAGGAAGGGCAGCGCGGCCCGGATCACCGCCGCGGTGGCGAGCAGGTCCACCGTGACGATCCGCTCCCAGGTCTCCGCCGGCACGTCGGCCAGCTTCCCGGGCACGTCCAGGCCGGCGGCGGTGACCACCGCGTCCAGGCCGCCGGCACGCTCCGCGAGGTCCCGGGTGGCGACCTCGGCGGCCCGGGTGTCGGCCAGGTCGCACTCGGCCCACGGCACCCCGTCGGCGGGGCGCTGCCGGTCCAGCACGAGCGGCCGGCCGCCGGCGCCGGCCACGGCCGCGACCACCGCCGCGCCGAGGCCGCTGGACCCACCGGTGACCAGCACGGTCGGCCCGGCGCCGGGCCCGTTGCGTGGCGCGTTCATCATGCTCCCTTCGCCGTGGACCGGACGACCGGCTCCGGACCGGTCTCCGCGACCGGGCCGGCCGGCCAGCCGGCGCTGCCGCGGCCGGCGCGGGCCGCCGCGATCATGTCGGTGGTGGACCGCCCGGCCAGGTACGGCACCACCACCGTGTGGCCGCCCCAGCGGGCCAGGATCGCCGACTCCGGCAGCGTCTCCGCGCCGCCGCCGCTGGCGTAGTCACCGCCCTTGACCCAGATGTCCGGACGCACCCAGGACAGCGCCGCGTGCGGGGTCGGCTCGTCGAAGATCAGCACCGCGTCGACGCAGCCGAGCGCCGCGAGCAGCCGGCTCCGGTCGCCCTGCGGCACCACCGGACGCTCCGGCCCCTTGAGCCCGGCCACGCTCGCGTCGGAGTTGAGGCAGACCACCAGGCAGTCGCCGAGCTGCCGGGCCGCCTGGAGCGTCGCCACGTGCCCGGCGTGCAGCAGGTCGAAGCAGCCGCCGGTGGCCACCACGGTGCCGCCGGCGGCGCGTACCCGGGCCAGCACCTCGCCGGCGGCGACCGCGCCGATCCGGTCCCCGCCGGCGGTGACCACCGTCGGGGCGACCGCCCGGACCGGCGCCGGCAACGCCGTGGTCACGCCCCCGCCGGCCACGTACGCGGACGCCTCGGCGACCGCCTCCTGAACCGCCTCGGACACCAGCGCGCCCCGGGCCAGCGCCAGCGTGGCCGCGGCGGCGAACCGGTCCCCCGCGCCGCAGGTGTCCCCCTCGGCGGGAGGCGCCGGGACCACCAGCGGGGTGGAGCCGGCGTGGCAGAGCAACGCGCCGTCCCCGCCCAACGTGACCGCGACCGCGCCGGCCTGCCAGCGCCGGCGCAACGCCTGCGCGCTCCGGGACGCGTTCGCCAGCCGGGACCCGCCCGGCGGCGTCTTGGCCAGGTCCCGGGCCTCCGGCTCGTTCGGGGTGGCCAGGTGCACCCCGGGCACGGCCGCCGGGCCGCGCGGATGCGGGTCCCACACCACCGGCGCCCGGGTGGCGGCCAGCGCGGCCCGCAACGCGGGCTGCCCGGCGACGCCCCGGCCGTAGTCGCTGACCAGCACCGCGGACGCGCCGGCGAGCAGCCGCCGCACGGCCTCGCCCGGCTCCCCCGGCACCCCGGTCGGCCCGCCCCGGTCGTGGCGCAGCAGCACCCGCCCGCGGGCCCGCAGCCGGACCTTCTCCGGCGTGGCCCCGGCCAGCGGAAGCGCGTAGAGCTGCACCCCGGCGGCGGCGAGCAGGGTGCCGAGCCGGGCCCCGCCGGCGTCGTCGGCGACGGCGGTGACCAGCGCGACCTCGGCGCCCATCGCGGCCGCGAACACGGCGGCCAGGCCGGCCCCGCCGGGGCGGTCGACGGACGCGGTCTCGTCGAGCACCGGCACCGGGGAGTCCGGGCAGAGCCGGTTCACCGCCCCCTCGACGTCCCGGTCCAGCAGCGTGTCACCGAGCACCACCACGGGTCCCGCCATGCTCGACCTCCTCATCGGGTCCGCACCTCCGGAGCCGGGTCGCCGAGCACCACCTCGACGCCGGTACGCACCGGACCGGCCGGGGTCCGGGCGGCCAGCGCCGCCGGCAACGCCCGGTCGACGTACTCGCAGAGCACGTGCACGGCCACCAGGTGCAGCTCCTGCACCACCTGGGCGTCCGGTGAGTCGACCGCCAGCCGCTCGTGGCAGAGGTCGGCGAGGGGGTTGGGGGCGGGTCCGGTGAAGGCCCAGCAGCGCAGGCCGGTGTCGCGGGCGGCGTGCGCGGCGGTCAGGAGGTTGGTGCTGGTGCCGCTGGTGGAGAGCAGGAGGAGGTGGTCGTCGGGTCGGCCGTGGGCGCGGACCTGGCGGGCGAAGGCTTCGTCGTAGCCGTAGTCGTTGGCGATGGCGGTGAGCGCGCTGGTCTCGGCGTGCAGGGCGATGGCGGACAGGGGTCGGCGGTCGTGGCGGAGCTTGCCGACGAGTTCGGCGGTGAGGTGCTGGGCCTCGGCGGCGCTGCCGCCGTTGCCGGCCACCAGCAACCGGCCGCCGGCGGCGAGGCGGTGCGCCAGCTCCCCGCCCCAGCGGGCGAGCAGGTGTTCCGCCTCGCGCAGCGCCGGCAACGCGCCGGCCAGCCGGGTCAGGTGGTCCGCCAGCACCGTCCCGCCGGCCGTCGGGACGGCCGTCATCAGGCGACCACCCGGGTGGGTCGACGCACGCCGGCCACCTCGCCGTACAGCGCGCCGAGGCGCTCGGCCGCGGTGGCCCACGAGTAGCGGGTCCGGGCCCGCTCCAACGCCGCCGTGGCGTAGGCGAAGCGGCGGATCCGGTCCCCCAGCAGGCCCCGGATCGCCGCGCCGAGCGCGGCCGGGTCGCGGGCCGGCACCAGGTCGCCGGTGCGGCCGGGCACCACCGTGTCGATCAGCCCGCCGACCGCGGTGCCGATCACCGGTACGCCGCAGGCCATCGCCTCCAGCGGGGTGAGCCCGAACGGCTCGTACCAGGGGGCGGCCACCAGCACGTCGGCGGACCGGTACCAGCGGCCCATCTCCTCGCGCGGCACGGCGCCGACCAGGCGTACCCGGTCGGCGATGCCGAGCGACCGGGCCAGCGCCCGCAACCGCATCGCGTACGGGTCGGTCTCCAGCAGCCCGGCGGGCGGCCCACCGACCACCACGCACTCGGCGTCCGGCACCAGCGCGGTGGCGCGGATGACGTCCTGGAAGCCCTTGCGCTCGACCAGCCGTCCGACGGTGAGGATGCGGGCCCGGCCACCGTCGGCGTCGGCGACCGGGCCCAGCGGGTCGAAGGTGGACAGGTTCACCCCCGACGGCACGACGGTCATCCGGGACCGCGGCACCCCGAGTCGGACCAGTTCGGCGACCTCGTCCTGGCACTGGGCGACCACCCGGTCCACCGCGCGGCCCAACTCCCGTTCGTGGTCGACGCGGCCCGGCGGGCTGGTGTCCTGCGCGCCCTGGTGGCGGCGTTTGACGGTGCCGAGCGCGTGGAACGTCTGCACGATCGGCACGCCGGTGCGCCGGGCCGCCGCGAGCCCGGCCAGCCCGCTCATCCAGAAGTGCGCGTGCACCACCTCGGGTTGCCAGTCGCCGGAGCGCCACCGGTCCGTCAGCCAGTCGGAGAACGCCGGCATGTACGGCAACAGGTCGTCCTTGGCCACCGGCTCGGCCGGGCCGGCGGGCACGTGCACCACCTCGTACCCGTCCGGGGCGGCCACGGTCACCGGCAGGTCCACCGCGTCGCGGCGGGTGTGCACGCGGACGTCGTGTCCGGCTGCCGCCAGCGCGGCGGAGAGTTCGGCGACGTGCGTGTTCTGGCCGCCGGCGTCCTCCCCGCCGAGGACGGCGAGCGGGCTGGCGTGTTCGGAGATCATCGCGATGCGCATACTTCCTCCTCCAGCAGCCGGTCCCAGTCGGCGAGGAAACGCTCCAGGCCGTAGCGGTCGCGGGCGGCGGCCCGGGCCGCCTCGCCCGCCCGGCGGGCGACCGCCGGGTCGTCCAGCAGGCCCCGGGCGGCGTCGAGCAGCACGTCGACCCGGGTGGAGAGCGCTCCGGCGGCCGGCGGTACCGCCTCGACGGCCTCGGTGGTGGCCAGCGCGACCACCGGCATGCCGATGGTCATGGCCTCGATCAGGCTGAGGCCGAGCGAGGTCCAGCGGCACAGGTGCAGGTAGGCGCGACGCTTGGCCAGCTCCGCGTGCATGGCGTGCTGCGGCACGTCGTCGTGGCTGGTCAGGCGGTCCTCGGGCAGCCCGAGGTGGGCGGCGAGCCCGGCCACCTTCATGCCGTAGACGTCCAGCGGGGCGACCGCGGCGAACCGGGCGAGCAGGTCGGTGCCGGTGACCCGCCAGCGGCGTACCGGTTCGTTGATCACCACGGCGAGGCGGTCGAGTTCGCCGGTCCATTCGACGGCGGGTGCGACGACGCCGTGTTCCACCACGGCGGTACGGGTGGCGCCGTTGTCCCAGAACAGCTCGTTGAATCCGGTGACGTGGGTGAGCAGCAGGTCCTCGCGGTCGGCCATCGGGTGGCGGGTGTTCGGCACGTCGCCCTTGGGGGTGTTGTGTTCGACGTAGACGGCCGGCAGGTCGCGGCCGGGGCGGCGGCCGAGCCACTCGGTCGCCAGGTCGAGTTCCTCGGGGCGTTGCAGGACGACCACGTCGACGTCGGTGGTGCGGAGCTGCTCCGGGGTGACCTCGACCGCGTTGTCGGGCCAGGGGTAGGTGCGCGCCCGGCCGAGCCCGTAGGCGTCGCGGGCCGGGTTGACCGGGATGAGGTAGCGGTGCTTGCCGTGCACGAACGAGGTGGTCCAGGACCCGTGCACGTGCCACAGCAGGATGTTCATCCGGCCACCCCGAGCAGCCGCAGCGCCTCCAGCACCCGGCCCGGCTCGACCGCGGAGAGACAGGGGTGGCCGGGGACCGGGCAGGTGGTGGCGCGGGTGTCCCGGCAGGCCGCGCCCGCGTCGCCGAGGCGGACGGTCGGCACCCGGTACGGTCCCCACTGGCCGAACGGGACGGTGGGGGCGAACAGGCTGACCACCGGCACGCCCAGCGCGGCGGCCAGGTGCGCCGGACCGGTGTTGCCCACCACCAGCGCGCCGGCCCGGGCGATCACGGCGGCCAGCTCGGCCAACCCGGTCCGGCCACCCAGGTCGACGCCGCCGGCGGCGGCCACCCGCGCGGTCAGCTTCCGCTCGTCCGGCCCGCCGGTGACCACCACCCGGTGGCCGGCGGCGCCGAGCACCCGGGCCACCCGGGTGGCCAGCTCGACCGGGCAGGCCCGGGTCTCCACCGAGGAACCCGGGTGCAGCACCACGTAGCCGGGCGCTCCGGCCGCCACCGGGACCGGCGGCAGCCGGTCCGTGCGCAGGCGCAGCGCGGGTTCGTCGTGCGCGGGCAGCGGGTAGCCGGCGGCGGCGGCGAGGGAGAGCGCGCGTTCGGGTTCGGGTACGCCCACCGGGACGCGGTGGCGCACGTCGAGCAGGGCGCCGGGGTAGTCGTCGCTGACGGCGCTGATCCGGGGCACGCCGGCCAGGCGCAGCAGCAGGGCCAGGGGCAGCGGGGACTGGTGGAAGCTGGTGAAGACGACCGCCTCGTCGGCGTGCACGGCGGCGAGCCGGTCGGTGAGCGCGCGGATGGCGGTGGGGTCGACCGGTGGGGCGGGGGCGTCGATCCAGGGCAACGGCCATTCGACGATCTCGTCGACGCCGGGCAGGAGTTCGGCGGCGGCCCGGCCGCGGGGACCGCAGAGCAGCACCACCCGGCGGGCGCCGGCCGCGACCGCCCGGATGCCAGGACCGGTGACCAGCACGTCCCCGGCCGCGTCGCTGCGGACCACCAGCACGGTGCCGGCGCGACGCCGACGCTCGGGCGTCGGCGCGGCCACCAGCCGCATCCGGGTCAGCACGGTGTCCACCGCGTCCGGCAGGTCGGCGGCGACGGTCGGCGCGGCGGCCACCTCGGCGGCCCGGGTGGCGGGCGTCGGCACCAGGACGCCGGCGGCGCCGGCCGCCGCGGCGGCGGCCATGTCGGCGCCGATGTCCCCGATCAGCACGCACCGGCTCGCCGTGGTGCCGAGCGCACGCGCGGCGGCGTGCACCAGTCCCGGCGCCGGCTTGCGGCAGCCGCACCGGTCCGGCTCCGCGTGCGGGCAGATCTGCCAGCTGTCGAACGGGCCGAGCAGCTCCTCGACCCGGGCGTTGACCCGGTGCAGGTCGTGTGCCGTGAAGCAGCCCCGGGCCAGGCCGGACTGGTTGGTGACCACGGCCAGGCGCAAGCCGGCCGCGCGCAGCCGGTCCAGCGCCTCCCGGGCGCCCGGCACCGGCCGGACCTTCTCCGGGTCGCCGTTGTACGGCACGTCCTCCACGAGCGTGCCGTCGCGGTCCAGCAGCACCGCCTCGTACAGGCCGGACGGGAGCCGGTCAGCACCCGGGTAAACCCGGGCTGACCTGCACTGATCCCGCTCGTGGTCCCGTCGCACGGGCGGCGGGTTCCCGACCCCCCGAGGAGTAAACGTCAGCCCCGGTTACCCGCCGCCTCCGAGAAGCTAACCCGGCTGCCGTTAGCGACGGCCGCCCCGGGGTACCGGACACTCGTGGCGGTTGTGGAAAAAGTGATCGATGCGTCCCCGGACCGGGTCTTCGAGGTGCTGGCCGACGGCTGGACGTACAGCGACTGGGTGGTGGGCACCGCCCACGTGCGGGACGTGGACGACACCTGGCCCCGGGTGGGCAGCCGGTTGCACCACCGGGCCGGCCCGTGGCCGTTCTCGCTCCAGGACAAGTCCACCGTGCTGGAGTGTCAGGCGCCGCATCGGCTGGTGCTGCGCGCCGGGCTCTGGCCGGCCGGCGAGGCGATCGTGGCGTTCGTGCTGGAGCCGTTGGACGACGGCCGGACCCGGGTCACCCTCGGTGAGGACTTCGCGGCCGGACCGCTGCGGTGGGTCCGGAACAAGCTGAACGACCTCGTGCTGCACCTCCGGAACCGGGAGACGCTGGCCCGGCTCTCCGACATCGCGACGCGACAGAAGTCGGAGCGGTGAGCGGTCGATCGCGGGGCGTCTGTGCGGACGCCGGAAAGCGGACTGGCTACCCTCTGAGGTGAACCTGTCGGCCGACCGAGGAAGTCCGTGATGATCGAACCCGTGCACTTGCCCTCCCCGTGGGCGGACGCGCGCCTGACCGTCGTCGTTCCGACCTACAACGAGGCGGGCAACCTCCCGGTGCTGGTCGAGCGCCTCCTCGCGCTGCCGCTGCCCGGGTTGAAGGTGCTCGTCGCGGACGACAACTCCCCCGACGGCACCGGCGAGGTCGCCGACAAGCTGGCCATCGAGCACCCGGACCGGGTGCTGGTGGTGCACCGCCCCGGCAAGGAGGGCCTCGGCCGGGCGTACGTGGACGGCATCGGCCGCGCGATCGACGACGGCGCGGAGTACGTCGCCCAGATGGACGCGGACATGTCGCACCCGCCGGAGGCGCTGCCCGGCATGCTCGGCGCGCTGCTCTCCACCCAGGCGTCAGTGGTCATCGGCTCCCGCTACGTGCCCGGCGGCGAGTTGGACGAGAACTGGCCGCTCTACCGCCGCGCGCTCAGCGGCTGGGCCAACCTCTACGTGCACACGCTGCTGCGGGTGCGGATCCGCGACCTGACCGCCGGCTTCAAGATCTGGCGGGCCGACGCGTTACGCGCCATCGGGCTGGACCGGGTGCAGTCCAACGGTTACAGCTTCCAGGTGGAGATGCACTACCTCGCCACGAAGCTGGGTCACACCATCCTGGAGGTGCCGATCCGCTTCGAGGAGCGCCGTGAGGGCGACTCGAAGATGACCACGGCCACCAAGATCGAGAGCGCGCTGATGCCGTTCAAGCTGCGCACCCGCCACCGCAACATCGACTCCTGACCGCCCCGCCGCACACCAAGCCATCACGCTGCGTCAACATGACGCAGCGTGATTTCTTTGCCGTCGGTGAGGGGAGACGCTCGCCCCCCTTTGCTCTGCAGCCTTCGACGCAGCATCGCGCTGACCTGCGCCCGAGCGTTTCCCCTCGGTAAAAACGCGACCCGCCGCCGACACCGTGCGTCACCGATGCGTCAATGGCTGCAGAGCAAAGGCGGCGGACGGACCCGCACCGGCTCCCGACAAC
Source organism: Micromonospora sp. NPDC051141 (assembly GCF_044455765.1). Classification (NCBI taxonomy): domain Bacteria; kingdom Bacillati; phylum Actinomycetota; class Actinomycetes; order Micromonosporales; family Micromonosporaceae; genus Micromonospora; species Micromonospora sp. NPDC051141. The sequence continues at coordinate 476,670 of NZ_JBITFD010000002.1, read as the reverse complement.
GACCACCATCCGTGATGTCACTGTCCCGCCAGGGAGACGCCAGGGAGACGCCGAGCAGCGTCGGGCGCCTGGCACCGGACCCGGACCGCGGGCGGGGGCAGCGGCAGGGGCGGGGGCAGCCGGCGTCAGGGATAGACGGTGCGGTGGGCGGCGGCGATCGCGCGGGCGTACACCTGACCGGTGAACGCGCGGTCGCGGGCCAGCGCGGCGCGGGCGGCGTTCGCGCCCGGCGCACCGTGCACCCCGCCGCCCGGATGGGCCGAGGCGCTGGCCAGGTAGAGCCGGTCCACCGGGGTGTCCGCCCGGCCGAGTCCCGGGATCGGCCGCAGGAAGAGCTGCTGGTACGCGGCTGCGGTGCCGCCGCCCAACGCGCCGCCCACCAGGCTCGGCTCGGCCGCCTCCAGATCGGCCGGACCGGCCACGTGCCGCCCGACGATGGACGCGCGGAAGCCCGGCGCGGCGGCCTCCAGCACCTCCTCCATCCGCTCCACGTGCCCGGCCATCTCCTCGGCCCGCCAGTTCCGGCGGAACGGGAGGTGGGTGTAGGACCACAGCGACTCGGTGCCCGGCGGCGAGTGACTCGGGTCGGCCACCGTCATCTGCCCGACCAGCAGGAACGGGTCCGTCGGGACCTCGCCCCGGGCCAGTGCCGCGGCGTACGTGGTGAGGCCGTTCAGGTCCGCGCCGAGGTGCACGGTGCCGGCGCCGGCGACGTCCCGGTTCCGCCACGGCACCGGCGCCGACAGCGCCCAGTCGACCTTGAGCGTGGAGCCGTCCCACTTGAAGTGCGCCAGATCCTCGACCAACCGGGGCGGCAGCGCCGCCGCGCCGACCAGGTCCAGGTAGAGCGCCGGGGCGGGGACGTCGGCGAGCACGGCGCGGCGGGCCCGCCAGTCCGCCCCGTCGGCGGTCCGCACCCCCATGGCGCGACCCCGGGCGGTGAGCACCCGCTCGACCCGGGCGTCGTACTCGATCCGGCCGCCGCGCTCCACCAGCCGGGCCACCAGCGCGTCGGTGATCCGCTGCGCGCCGCCCACCGGCACCGGCCAGCCGACCTGCTGGCCGAGCATGGCGAGCAGCCAGCCGTACACGCCGGAGCCGGTCTCCTCCGGCGACAGGTCGGTGTGCAGCGCGCAGCCGGCCAGCAGCGCCGGCCCGCCCTCGCCCTCGAAGAGTTCCGCGCCGAGCTTGCGCACCGGCAGCACGAGCCGGCGGGCCAGCCGCAGCGCGCCGGCGACCCGCAGCCGGCGCAGCAGGCCCACCCCGCCGCGGACCGGCGGGAACGGGCTGGTGATGGCGTCCAGCATCGGCTCCGCCACCTGGAGCCAGTCGGTGTACGCGTGCCGCCAGCGCTCCCCGTCGCCGGGGGCGAACGCCTCCAGCGACGCGGCGGTGGTGTCCAGGTCGCGGTTGACCACCGCGGCCCGCCCGTCGGGGAGCAGGTGCGCCAGCACGTCGGGCGCGTTGGTCCAGGACAGGCCGTGGCGGTCCAGGTTCAGCCCGCGCAGCACCGGGGAGGCGAAGCCGAGCGGATAGAAGGAGCTGTACAGGTCGCTGAGGTAGCCCGGCGCGGTCACGTGCGCGGAACGCACCGCGCCGCCGGGCGCCTCGGTGGCCTCCAGGACCAGCACGTCCCAGCCGGCGTCGGCCAGGAGGTTGGCCGCCACCAACCCGTTGTGTCCGGCCCCGATGACGACGGCGTCGGCGGTGGAAGTCATCCGATCCGCCTACCCGGCCGGTGACCGGGCAAAACGCGTTTGTCCGGCCCGGACCGGGGCAACCACGGGCATGTACACGGTTGCGCAGCTCATGGGTGGGGTGTGGGGCGCCGGGGGCGAGGGCGGGGAGCTTGTCGTCCACGACCCGGCCGACGGGACGCCGGTGACCCGGGCGCCGGTGGCCGGCGTGGACGAGGTGGCCAAGGCGGTGGCGGCGGCCCGGGGCGCGGCGGCGGAGTGGGCGGCGACCGCGCCGGCCGAGCGGGCCGCCGCGCTGCACCGGGCCGCGGACGCGGTCGAGGCGGCGGCCGACGAGCTGGCCGAGGCGACCACCGCGGAGATGGGCAAGCCGCTCGACGACGCCCGCGGCGGCGTGGCGGCGGGCGTCGGCACGCTCCGGCAGTACGCCGAGCTGGCCCCGCTGCGGGGCGGCCGGACGCTGCACGGCGGCTACGCCGCGGTGGACTTCATGTCCCCGGAGCCGCGCGGCGTGGTCGCCGCGATCACGCCGTGGAACGATCCGGTGGCGGTCTCCTGCGGCCTGCTCGGCGCGGCGCTGGTGACCGGCAACGTGGTGGTGTTCAAGCCGAGCGAACGCACTCCGGCCACCGGGTGGCTGCTGGCCCGGGCGCTGGACTCGGCGCTGCCGGCCGGCGTGCTGTCGTTGCTGACCGGCGGCGGCGAGGTGGGCGCGACGCTGGCCGGGCAGGAGCTGGACGTGGTGGCCCACGTCGGCTCGACCGCCGCCGGCCGGGCGATCGCCGCCGCGGGCGCGCGGACCGGCGCCAAGGTGCTGCTGGAGAACGGTGGCAGCGACCCGCTGCTGGTGGACGCCGATGTCGACCCGGTCTGGGCCGCCGAACAGGCGGCGCTGGGCTGCTTCGCCAACGCCGGGCAGATCTGTGTCGCGGTGGAACGCGTCTACGTGCACCGCGAGGTCGCGGAGGAGTTCGTCAACGCGCTGGTGGCCCGCGCCGAGGCGCTCGCCGTGGGCCCCGGCCGCGACCCGGGGACCCAGCTCGGCCCGCTCGTCGACCGGCGGCACCGGGACCACGTGCACGGGCAGGTCACCGCCGCGGTGGCGCAGGGCGCCCGGGTCCGCACCGGGGGCGCGGCGCCGGACGGGCCGGGCGCGTTCTACCCGGCCACCGTGGTCGACGGCTGCCGGCACGAGATGGCGCTGGTGCGCGAGGAGACGTTCGGCCCGGTCGCGCCGGTGGTGGTGGTCGACTCGTTCGACGAAGGGCTGCGGTGCGCGGCCGACTCGCCGTACGGGCTGGCCGCCACCGTGCTGACCGGCTCGATGAGTCACGCGCAGCGGGCCTGGCGGGAGCTGCCGGTGGGCACCGTCAAGGTCAACGCCGTGTTCGGTGGCGCGCCGGGCGGGGCCGCCCAGCCGCGCCGGGGCAGCGGCCAGGGCTTCGGGTACGGCCCGGAGCTGCTCGACGAGTTCAGCACCGTGAAGGTGGTCCACCTGGAGGCGCCGGGCGGCGGCCACTGGTGAGCACCCGTCAACGGCGGGGCCCGGGACCGCGGTCCCGGGCCCCTCGTCGTACCCCTGGCGGGTCAGCGACCGCCGCGGGCCTTGCGGGTGGCGTTGTTGTTCGCCTTCTCGATCGCCTTCACCAGCTCCGGCTTGGTCATCCGGGAACGGCCCCGCACGTCGAGCTTCTTCGCCACCGACATGAGGTGGTCCTTGGTGGCGTTGGCGTCCACCCCGCCGGCCGTGGGCGCGCGCCGGGCCGGTCCGCCGCCGGCGGCCTGCTTGTCGCTCGGCCCCTTGCGGCCCTTGGCCTCCCAGTGGTCGCCCACCTTCTCGTACTCGTGTTTGACCGCGGCGAAGGCGACGCGGTGCGCGCGTTCCCCCTCGCCGTACGTCTCGACCGCCGAGTCGTGCGTCTTCTCCCAGGTCCGCTGCGCCTTGGCCGGAGAGCGTTTCAACGTGCTGGGCAACACCTCGCGCCCGGGCATCTCGTCCACCTCCGTCTCGATCGGGTATCCCCTGTCGTTCCCCCCGGTCCGGGGGACAAACCGGCGCACGGTTTGTCGATTTCCACCGGGGGGTACCGCCCGGCCACGCCCCGGTGGCGCACCCGGCGCGTGGAGGAGGCGGTCATGACGGCGACGACACCACCCACTGTCGACGGCGCGGCCCGCGCCCGCTTACCCCGCCGGATGCGCCAGCTCGACTGGCGCACCTGGCGGGGCGTGCTGGTGCGCAGCGGCCAGGGCTTCGTCAAGGACAACTGCGCCGACTGGGCCGCCGCGCTCACCTACTACGGGGTGCTGGCGCTCTTTCCGTCCACGATCGTGGTGGTGGCCCTGGTCGGGCTGGTCTCCGACGGTCCGCGCACGGTGGACACCGTGATCGACCTGGCCCGGGAGATCGGCGCCGGCTCGGTCGTCGGCAACGACGCGTTCGTCGGCGTGGTGCGCACCGTGGTCGAGCAGCAGGGCCCGGCGAAGGCGCTGCTGAGCTTCGGTCTGCTCGGCGCGCTCTGGTCCGCGTCCGGCTTCATCGGCGCGTTCACCCGGGCCTCCAACGCGATCTACGGAGTCCAGGAGGGCCGCCCGTTCTACCGGCTCCGCCCGCTCCAGATCGGCATGGCGGCGGTGACCATGCTGCTGCTGGCGGTGGTGGCCACCGGGCTGATCGTCAGCGGCCCGGTCACCGACGCGGTGGGCGACCGGCTGCACGCCGGCGGCCTGGCCCGGACCACCTGGTCGGTGACGAAGTGGCCGCTGCTCGCGCTGGTCGCGATGACGTTGCTGTCGCTGCTGTTCTGGATCGCGCCGAACGTGCGACAGCCGCGCTTCCGCTGGCTCACCCCGGGCGGCGGGTTGGCGCTGCTGGCCTGGGTGCTGGCGTCCTTCGGGTTCGGCCTCTACGTGGCGAACTTCGGCTCGTACGACGTCACCTACGGCAGTCTCGGCGCGGTGATCGCGTTCCTGGTCTGGCTCTACCTGTCGAACTGCGCGCTGATGCTCGGTGTGCAGGTCAACGCGGAGTTGCAGCGGGGTCGGGCGATACAGGCCGGCGTCGAGGACCCGGCGGAGCCGGTGCTGCCGCCCCGCGCGCCGGCCGACTCCTGACACCGCCCGGTTGCGGGCCGGATGACCGGCTCGCCGGACCGGCTCCGGTTTACCGGCGGTCCCCCGGGGCATCACTGAGGGCATGGAACGTGGCAGCAGCAAGCACTCGCCCAGGGTCGACGACCAGATGAGCAGCGAGGTCAGCGGCCTGGTCCAGGGTCCGGGCGCGGGTGGTGCCCGGGTCGACGAGTTCCGCCAGGCCGAGCCGTCCGGCGAGGACCAGCCCGAGGCCACCACGGCGCCGGCCGGCGACCTGCGCACCGGCTCCCCGCAGGGGATGAGTTCCACGGACGTGGAGGCGCGCAGCCGGCTCGGTCGGTTCATCGGCATGGCGGCGCTGCCCGGCGACCGCGACGCGCTGGTGGCCAACGCCCGGGAGAACGAGGCGCCGGCGGACATCGTCGCTGCCCTGGAGGGCCTGCCGGACGACACGCGTTACCAGACGGTTTCCGAGGTGTGGGCCGCACTCGGGCACAGGAACGAGACGACGCGCTGGTGAGCGGGCCGGCCCACGGTTCGCGACAGCACACCGGCGGAACAGGAGGAACCCCGACATGAGCGGCGTTATGGAACACGTGGATGTGGACGTCCCGATCCGGACCGCGTACGACCAGTGGACCCAGTTCGAGGAGTTCCCGCACTTCATGGAGGGCGTGCAGGAGGTCCGGCAGCTCTCCGACACGATGACGCACTGGACCGTGGAGATCGCCGGCGTGAAGCGCGAGTTCGACGCCGAGATCACCGAGCAGCTCCCGGACGAGCGGGTCGCGTGGCGGTCCACCGGCGGCACCCAGCAGGCCGGTGTGGTGACCTTCCACCGTCTCGACGAGGGACACACCCGGGTCACGTTGCAGATGGAGTTCGAGCCGCACGGCGTGGTTGAGCAGGCCGGCGACAAGCTGGGCGTGGTGGACCGCCGGGCCAAGGGCGACCTGGCGCGGTTCAAGCAGTTCATCGAGCGGCGCGGTCAGGAGACCGGTGCCTGGCGCGGTGCGGTCGACCGCCCCACCCCCTGAGCGCCTCCCCCGCACGAACCCCGATGGCCGCCGGCTCCGCCGGCGGCCATCGCCGTGCCCGTGGTCCGTTTGCGATCATCCGGCCCGGGTACCGCAGGGGAATGACCGACAACGACCGCCAGTGGCGCGACGAGGACCGCACTCCCCTGCACGAGCTGGACCAGGCGATCGCCCGGTCGACGCTGGACGGCCAGGCCGACGACGCCACCGGGAACGACGCCGGTGAGGAGGCCGCGTTCGGCCACGGTCCGGAGGCGGTGGACCGGGGCGCCGGCGCGGAGGCCGAGCGTCGGGAGATGACCGACGCGGACCGGGCGTACCGGCCGTCCACCACCGGCCGGACCGGACCGGACAGCATCTGAGCACCCCGGTTCCGGGCACCGTCGAGTGCCCGGAACCGGGAAAGCGCATCGACCGAAACGACAAGAATTATCGTACGGACGGCCGGGAAAACGGACAGCGCATCCAGAATCGGCCGAACGGCTGGCAGTCCCCCGGGTCCGGTGCGTAAGAATTTCGGAATGGATCAGGGCTCCGCTTTCCTCTCCAACCGTCAGCGCCGCCTCGCCTGGCTGGGCTTCCTGCTCGCCGCCGTCCAGGCTCCCGTTGCGGCGAAGTTCAGCGACGACAGCTCCTGGCTGTTCAGCGTGGTGGTCGCGTTGATGGTCGCGACCGTGATCATCGCCGACGACGGCGCCCGGCGCCGGCGCCCGGCGCAGGCACGCTCCTTCGACTGATCACCGCTCGGTCGGGCGCGCCTCGTGCCCCGGCCGCCCCCGGCTGCGGCGTCGCTCCTTCATCTCCGCCTCGTAGAGGTGCCGCCGGCCGCCCACCAGTTCGTCCCGGGCCTGCCGGTCCACCTCCCGGAACAGCGCGTGGTAGCCGTCGTCGAACTCCTCGACGATCTGGAACGTCCAGCGACCCGCGATCACGTTGCGGCCGAGCAGGTCCCGGTCGATCCGCTCGGCGATGGCCAGGTGGCCGGCGGAGCGGAACCGCTCCACCGCCTCGTCCAGCATCAGATCGGCGTGGCCGATGAGCTGGTGCAGCTCGTAGAGGTGGCCGCGGGCCCGCTCGACGCACTCCAGCGCCTCACCGAGCTTGCCCAGCGCCTCGACCGTGGCGTCACTCACCCCGTCCGGCCGGCGGTGCGCCCGGTCCGGTCCGTCGACCTGCTGTCCCATCGTGTGCCTCCGCGGACTCGGCTGCGTCGTCTGCGTGGTTCCCTTCTGCCCCGCCGCGGGCGGCTCAATCCCCGGGGCCGAGGCGGTCGGGTCACCCGGACGAGCCGGGCATCGTCCGGTCGGCCGAGGCCGCCCCGGTCCGCGCGGGGCTAGCCTCGGTCCCCATGCGCGTGCCGAACAACCGGGTCGCCACCCCGTCCGCGGCGGTGGCCGCACGGTCGACCCTCACCACGCTCACCGCCGCCGTCGGCACCGCCGGCCTGGCCGCGGCCCGGCTGAACCCCGGGCTGCTCGCCGAGGTCGACCAGCACGCCGCCGGGGTACGCGACAGCCTGCACGGCGATCGCCGGCCGCTGACCGTGGCGGCGCTCGCCGGGTACGCCGAGGGGCTGCGGGAGGCGGCGTCCGAGCACGGCTGGACGCCGCCGGTCGGACCGGTCGACTGGTCCGCGCCGGGCTGGCTGCTCACCCGGCTGCTCGCGGTCTGCCTGCTGGCCCGCGCGCTGGACCCGCGCCACCTGGCCTGAGACACGGCGCGGGGCGCCCGCGATCGCCCCGCGGACACCCCGTCACCCGTGCTGCCGTCAGCCGCCCGGCCGACGGAACTGCTGCGTCTCGTCGCCCCGCTCGCCGGAGCGGTACGTGCCCGCGCCCGACATGGACGACTGCGGCCCGGTCGGGGTCGGCTGTCCGCCCCGGTCGGCCATCCGCCGCTCGTAGTCGCCACGGCCGGCCTGCTGCGCCTGCCGCTGCTGCTGGAACGCCCGGGACTCCTCCGCGACCCGGTCCAGCCAGCCGTCCCAGCGGTTCTGCATCGGCTTGATCAGACCACCGCCGACACCGACGACCAGGATTCCCGCCACCGTGGCGAGGAACGCGATGAGCACCGGCGTGGTCACCGTGGTGGCGATGCCCACCTGGTTCAGCGCCGCGATGACACCGAGCGCCAGGATGAAGAAGGCCGTCACGTCGGCCAGCACCCGGCCGTACGAGAGCCCGCCGAGCGCGCCGGACACCAACTGCCGGACGGCGTTGGCGATGGCCGCCGCGATCACCACGATGACGATCGCCACGAAGGCTCGTGGCAGCCAGGACACCACCCCGCGGATGAGGTCGCTGATCGCGTTGGGTCCCCACACCCCGAAGGCGAACTGCAGGGTGAACAGCAGGACCGCGTAGTAGGCCAGTCTGGCCAGGATGTCGCTGGCGTCGTACTTGGTGCGTTCCAGGGCGCGCTTGATCCCGCCGCGTTCCACGGCGCGGTCGAACCCGACCCGTTCCAGTGCCGCGTCCACGATTTTGAGGACGGCTCGGGCGATGAGCCAACCCACCACGAGGATCGCGATGAACGCGATGGCCCTCGGTACGAAGAGCAGCACCGACCTCCAGAAGTCGGTCCAGGCCGCACTGATGTCGACCTGGCCGACCGCGAGGGTTTTCGGCATGATGTCCCTCCTGTCGCGTGAACTGCGCCGCCCGCATACCCGTCGCTCTGGGCAGCACGCCGGGCCGGACCGGGGCAATTTCCCGACATGACCCGCCGAACCGGCCCTGACCTGCCTTAACGTTCGCGCCGGCGATGACCGGCGGCGACGGTGGCCGCATGATCGGAACCCGTCGGCCACCCGCCGGTTAGGCTGCGGTCATGCCAGGCACCGTCGGTCGGATTCCCACGCCGTCCGCCCCCACTCCGGGAGCGGTCGCCCACCCGTGGGCCGGTACGCCGTTGGGCCCCCCGGAGCGCTGGGACCCCGCGGTACGCGCGGTGGCGGACGTGGTGCTGTCCTCCCCCGTACCGATGGCCCTGCTCCTCGGTGACGACCTGGTCCTGCTCTACAACGACGGCTACGCCGAGTTGATCGGCGACCGGCACCCGGACGCGCTGGGCCGGCCGGCGGCGGAGGTGTTCGCCGAGGTGTGGCGGGAGGCCGGCGCCGGCGAGGCGCTGGCGCGCGTCTACCGGCAGGGTGAGCCGTTCCTGGAGCGGGAGGCGGTGCTGCCGGTCGACCGGCAGGGCGGTCCGGCCGAGCCGGCGGCGTTCACCCGCGGCCACTCCCCGGTCCGGGACTCCACCGGCCGCATCGTCGGCGTGCTCACCGTCTCGGCGCAGACCACCCAGCTCACCCGGCAGTTGCAGAGCCTCAGCGACTTCGCCGCGGCGCTCTCCGGCACGCTCACCCTGGACGACGTGGCCCGGGTGACGTTGCGCTACTGCCTGCACTCGTTCGACGCCGACCGGGTCTCCTTCGCGGTCGACGAGGGCGCGGCGTGGCGGATGGTCCGCCGGATCCGGGGTGAGCTGCTCGACGAGGCCGACGAGCGGCTGCCGCCGTTGTGGCGGCGGATGAGCGCGGACGCGGCGCTGCCGGCGGTGGTCACCGCGCGCAGCGGCGTGCCCTCCTTCGCGGCCGACGGGCAGCCGCTGCGCGACGTCGCGGCGGACCGGCACGACGAGAAGATCCGGGCGCTCGCCGCGCTGCCGCTGCGGTCGAGCGTGGTCCGGGGCGCGCTCACGGTGGGTTACCAGGCGCCGCGGCCCTGGTCGCCGGCGGAACGGGCGCTGCTCGCCGCGTCCGCGGAGCTGGTCGGCCAGGCCGCCGAGCGGGCCCGCCGCTTCGAGACCCAGCACGGCACCGCCCAGTTGCTGCAACGCAGCATGCTGCCGGAGCAACTGCCGGACCTGCCCCGGTTGCGCATCGCGGCCCGCTACGAGCCGGGGGTCGACGGCAACGCCGCCGGCGGCGACTTCTACGACGCGTTCCTGTTGCCCACCGGCGCGCTCGGCGTGGTGCTGGGCGACGTGGCCGGGCACGACGTGCAGGCCGCCGCCCGGATGGGTCAGGTCCGCGCCGCGCTACGCGCGCTCGCCCTGTCCGATCCCCGGCCGGACGCGGTGCTCGGCGGTCTGGACCGGCTGGTGGCCAGCCTGGGCGTCGAGGGCGGCACGCACGAGCTGTTCGTCACCGTCGTGTTCGGTGTGGTCGACGCCGACCGGGAGCGGGTCACGCTGGCCAGCGCCGGCCATCCCGCGCCGCTGATCCGGCGGGGCCGGACGGACGCCGGCCCGGCCGCGGAGTTCGTCGAGGTGCCGCCCGGCCCACCGCTGGGTCTCGGCGGCGTCCCGCGCCCGGTCACCGTGCCGTTCCGCCCCGGCGACACGTTGCTGCTCTACAGCGACGGCGTGGTGGAACGGCGCTGGCAGGACCTGGCTTCCGGGCTGGCCGGGCTGGGCGCGGCGGTGAGCGCCGCGAGCGGCAGCGACCCCCGGGCGCTGTGCGCGGTCGCGACCGCCGCCGTGCCGGGCGCCACCGAGGACGACGTGGCCGTGCTGGCGGTGGAGCACGCGGTCCGGCCCAGCCGGTCCGCCGGCATGGAGGTGCCGGCCGAGCCGACCGCGCCGAGCCGGGTCCGGCACTGGCTGACCGCCCAGCTCACCGAGTGGCAGGTGCCCGAGGCAGTGGTCGGCGCGGCGGTGCTCTGCACCAGCGAGCTGACCACCAACGCGCTGTTGCACGCCGGCACCGCCGCCCGGGTCGAGATCGACCTGAGCGCGGAGCGGCTGCTGGTGTCGGTCGCCGACTCCGGCACCCGGGGGCAGGTCACCCGCGCCCAGACCGACACGTTGAGCAGTCGTGGCCGTGGGCTCGGCCTGATCGAGGAGCTGAGCGACGCGTGGGGCACCGACCCGACCGTACGCGGCTCGACGGTCTGGTTCGAGATCCTCATTCCGGCCGGGTGAGCCACGCGTCGCCCGCGTCCGTCCCGGGTAGGAGGCACGCCATGACCGACGACACGCGCCACGGCGTCCTCTTCGACGTCGACGGGACCCTGATCGACTCCACCTACCTGCATGCGGTGAGCTGGTGGGAGGCGCTGCGCCAGGCCGACCACCGGGTGCCGATGGCGCGGATCCACCGGTCCATCGGCATGGGCTCGGACAAGCTCCTCGACCACCTGCTCGGCGCCGAACGGGACACCGACGCCGACGGGCGTCTGCGCGACGCGCACGACGCGCTCTACGCGGAGTACTGGGAGCGGCTCGCGCCGCTGCCCCGGGCCCGGGAGCTGCTGCACGCCTGCGCGGACCGGGGCCTGCGGGTGGTGCTCGCCACCTCGGCGGCCGAGCACGAGGTGGCGGTGCTGCGCGCCGCGCTGGACGCCGACGACGTGATCGACACGGTCACCTCCTCGGCCGACGCGAAGGAGAGCAAGCCCGCTCCGGACATCCTGGCCGCCGCGCTGGAACAGTCGGGGTTGGCTGCCGAGCGGGTGGTGTTCGTCGGCGACTCGGTCTGGGACGTCGCCGCCGCCGGCAAGCTGGACATCCCCTGCATCGGCCTGACCTGCGGCGGCACCGGCCGGGCGGAGCTGGCGGGCGCCGGCGCGGTAGCGGTGTACGAGGACCCGGCCGAGCTGCTCGACGGGCTGCCGGACAGCGCGATCGGTTCGCTCGGCTGAGTCACCGGTCAACACCGCTGCGTCGAAAGGCTTAACCGGCACCGCTTCGGGGCACTGCTGACCACCTCCGCCCGGCCGCCGGGCGGCCGAAGGGTGGGGTCGTGGAACCGGTCGATGTCGCGTTCGCTCTGCTGGGCGTCGGTGCGCTGCTGGCGGGCATCCTGCCCCGGGTGCTGGAGAAGCGCCCCCTGTCGATGCCGATCGCGTTCCTCGGGCTCGGCATGCTGGTCTTCGCGCTGCCGACCGGGTTGCCGACACCGGATCCGCTGCGCTCGCCGGAGCTGACCACCCACCTCACCGAGGTGGGGGTGATCGTCGCCCTGATGGGCGCCGGCCTGAAGATCGACCGCCCGCTGAGCTGGGCCCGCTGGTCGTCGACCTGGCGACTGCTGGCCATCGCCATGCCGCTGTGCATCGCCGCGGTGGCGCTGCTCGGCTGGTGGTGGGCCGGCCTGGTGCCGGCGGCGGCGCTGCTGCTCGGGGCGGCGCTCGCGCCGACCGACCCGGTGCTCGCCTCCGACGTGCAGGTGGGTGAGCCGACCGACGTGGAGGATTCCGAGGACGAGGTGCGCTTCGCGCTCACCTCGGAGGCCGGCCTGAACGACGGTCTGGCCTTCCCGTTCGTCTACGCCGCCATCGCGATCGCCAGCACCAGCCTCGCCCCGTCGGACTGGTTGGCCGAGTGGGTGGCCGTGGACGTGGTCTACAAGCTCGCCGCCGGCGTGGGCGGGGGCCTGCTGGTCGGCTGGCTGCTCGGCAAGCTGTTCTTCCGCGCCCCGAGCACGCTGCGGCTGGCCAAGCACTCCGAGGGGTTCCTCGCGCTGGCCGCCACGTTCCTCGCGTACGGGCTGGTCGAGGTGATCGGCGGGTACGGCTTCCTGGCGGTCTTCGTGGCCGCCCGGGCGATCCGGGCCGCCGAGCGCACCCACGAGTTCCACTCCGTGCTGCACGACTTCGCGGAGCAGGTGGAACGGCTGCTCACCGTGTTGTTGCTGCTGCTGTTCGGGGGCGCGGTGATCGGTGGGCTGCTGACGCCGCTCACCTGGCCGGCGGCGCTGGTCGGGCTGGGCCTGGTGCTGGTGATCCGGCCGCTGGTCGGCTGGCTGTCGCTGCGCGGCGCGCCGGGCCGGCCGGCCGAGCACTGGGTGATCTCGGCGTTCGGCATCCGCGGCGTCGGGTCGTTCTACTACCTGGCGTACGCCACCAGCAAGACGGACTTCCCGCAGGCGGAGCTGCTCTGGGCCACCGTCGGCCTGGTGGTGGTGGTCTCGGTGGTGGCCCACGGGGTCGCCGCGACGCCGGTCATGCAGCTACTGGACCGGGCGGGCGACCGCACCCGGGACAGCACCGAGACCGGTGCGGGCAAGGAGCCGGTGCCGGCCGGCTGAGCGGGTCCTTGCGGCGTCGCGTCCGGCCCGCGCGGCGGGCGTCGCGTCCGGCCCGCGCGGGGGGGGTCAGTCCCCGCCCAGCCGGGCGGCCAACGCCCGACCGAGGTCGTGGCCGGACCGCCAGGCGCTCTGCACCCGGGGCCGGCCGAACGCGTCGCCGGCCAGGCCGATCCCGTCGTCGTCCAGGTGGAACGTGCCGTCCGCGCCGGTCACCACCGGCCGGGCGTACGTCCAGCGGTGCACGTGGGTCGACAGGGCCGGCTCGGGCAGCCCGAGCAGGTCCCGGACGGCCTGTTCGATCTCCGGCCGGGCGGCGGTCGGTTGCAGCAGGTGCCCCGCGGCGAACGCCGGCGTGGTGTGCGCGACCAGCACCGGGGCGCCGTCGCCACGCCGGTCGCCGTCGTCGCAGACCAGGCTCAGCACCGGGTGGTCGTTGACGAACGCGCCCCGGAAGTCGGACCAGCGGCGGGACGGGAAGTGCAGCACCGCGGAGAGCGTGGACGACCAGCGTTGGGTCGCCGCCGCGCGGGTGGCCGTCTCCAGCGCCGGGTCGAGCAGCAGGGCGGCCTGCGGGCCCGGCATGGCGAGCACCGCCGCCTCGGCGGCCCGGCCGTCCACCCGGGGCCCCGGCTCGACCATCATGATCAGCCGGTCGTGCGTGACCGGCAGGTCGGCGGCCAGGTGTTCGACGAGCGAGCGCAGCCCGCGGGGGGCGGCCCAGCGCATCGGGCCGGTCACCTGCTCCCGGCCGCGCGGCCCGTACGCGACGAGCGTGTCGGTCCACTCCCGGACCAGCCCGGCGGCCTGCCAGCCGGCGACCACGGCGGCGAAGTCCGGGTCGTCGACGGTGAAGTAGGCGGCGCCCAGGTCGGCCGGCCGCCCGTCGAAGCGCTTGCTGGCCATCCGCCCACCGGTCACCCGGGCGCGTTCGCGTACCTCGACGGGGATGCCGGCCCGAGCCAGCTCGGTCGCGCACGCCACCCCGGCGATGCCCGCGCCGACCACCACCACACCCGCCCGGTCCGCTGTCATCGGTTGATCGTAGGTGCCGGCCGGCATGAACCCGCCGGCACGGGGGTAATGGCACATCCGTTCGAGAAAGGGTGATCATCATGGCTGACCGCACCAACGACCGCACCACCGGGAACCCGGACGCCGCCGTCAAGGACCCGGACGACTGGGTGACCGGCGACGAGCCGCCCACCGCGGCCCAGGAGTCCTACCTGCACACCCTGGCCCAGGAGGCGGGCGAGACGGTGCCGGAGGGGCTGACCAAGGCGGAGGCGTCCCGACGGATCGACGAGCTCCAGGCGGAGACCGGCCGGGGGCGCTGAGCCCGGCGATCAGCGCGGGGGGAGGCGGTGCAGCTCGACGCGGTCGAGCCGCCCCGCCGCCACCCGGGCGGTCAGGTAGGTCGCGTACGGCTGGGCTCGCCGGTCGGTGGGCGAGCCGGGGTTGAGCAGCCGCAGGCCGCCCGGCGCGACGGTGTCCCACGGGATGTGCGAGTGGCCGAAGACCAGCAGGTCACAGTCGCGGTACGCGGCGGCGCACCGCTCCTCCCGCCGGGTCTTCGGACCGGTCTCGTGCACCACCGCGACCCGGAGCCCGGCCAGCTCGACACGGGCCACCTCGGGCAGCCGGGCCCGCAACGCCGGCCCGTCGTTGTTGCCGTACACGCCGACCAGCCGGCGCGACCGTGCCTCGAGCGCGTCCAGCAGCGCCTCGTCCACCCAGTCCCCCGCGTGCACCACCACGTCGGCGGCGTCCACCGCCGCCCAGAGCGGTTCCGGCAGGTCCCGCGCCCGCTTCGGCACGTGCGTGTCCGCCATGACGACCAGCTTCACCGCGCCATCCTCCCGCACCCGGCGCGACGGCGCCGCTCAGGCGCCCTGGCCCTGGTTCTGCATCAGGCCGCCGTCCATGAAGTACGTCGACCCGGTCACGTAGTCGGCGTCGGCGCTGGCCAGGAAGACCGCCAGTTTCGCGATCTCGGCCGGCTCGGCGGCCCGCTTCCACGGGATGCTCTGCACCTGCTCGTGCAGGTACTTCGGGTCGTCGATGGCCTCCTGGTTGAACGGGGTGAGCACCATGCCGGGCCCGATGTTGTTGACGTTCATCCGCATCGGGGCGACCTCCAGCGCCAGGCTCTTGGCCAGCTCCAGCATGCCGCCCTTGCTGGCGTCGTAGTCCGCGCCGCCGGCCCGGGCCACCTCCTGGTGGATCGAGGTGATGTTGATGATCTTTCCGCCGCCGCCGGCGTCCCGGCGGTGCCGGACGAACCGCCGGCAGCAGAAGAACATCCCGTAGAGGTTGGTGCGGATACACCGGTCCCAGGTCTCGGTGTCCAGGTCGGCCACCGGGATGCCGGAGGCGTCCACGCCGGCGTCGTTCATCAGCACGTCCAGCCGGTCGAACTCGGCCAGCGCCTCGTCGAACATCGCGTCGACCTGGTGCTCGACGCTGATGTCGCCCTGCACCACCACGGCCCGCCCGCCGGCGGACTCGATCTCGGCCCGGGTGTGGTTGGCCCCGGCGTGGTCGTGCAGGTAGTGCACCACCACGTCGGCGCCCTCCCGGCCGAACTCGATGGCGGTGGCCTGGCCGATGCCCGAGTCCGAGCCGGTGATCAGGGCGGTCTTGCCCGCCAGCCGTCCGGTCATCCGCGTGCTCCCTCCGTGCGGGCCGCGCCGGTCGGCACGGCCGGTCGGTCGTGCGCGAACCGCGCGGCGGACTCGGTGATCCGGCCGGCGGCGTTGATCAGGCCGATGTGCGAGAACGCCTGCGGGAAGTTCCCGAGCTGCTCGCCGGTGACCTGGTCGATCTGCTCGGCGTACAGGCCGAGATCGTTCGTGCGGGCGGCGAGTTGCTCGAACAACCGCCGGGCCCGGTCCAGCTCGCCCGCCTCGGCCAGGCAACCGGCCAGCCAGAACGAGCAGATCACGAAGCCGGCCGGGTCCCCGTCCCAGCGCCGCAGCAGGCCGTTGTGGGACAGTCGCCGCTCGATCACGTCCATCGTGGCGCGCATCCGCGGGTCGTCCGCCGGCAGGAACCCGACAAGCGGCATGATCAGCACCGAGGCGTCCAGGTCGTCGGAGTCGAACGCGCCGGTGTACGCGCCGACCCGCTCGTTCCAGCCCCGGGTGAGCACCGCCGCCCGGACCTCGTCCCGGGCCGCCGCCCAGCGGGCCACGTCGGCCGGGTCGCCGAGCCGCGGCCCGAACCGCACCGCCCGGTCCAGCGCGGTCCAGCACTGCACCTTGGACGAGACGTAGTGCCGCTCGGCGTCGCGCGCCTCCCACATCCCGGCGTCCGGCCGGTGCCAGTCGCGTACCGCCTGGTCGGCGAGCGTGCACAGCAGGTGGCGCACGTCGGGTGACATCGGGTCGAGGTAGTGCCGCATCAGCCAGGCGGCGTCGAGCACCTCGCCCAGCACGTCGTTCTGCCGCTGCCGCCAGGCGTCGTTGCCGACCAGCACCGGCCGGCTGCCGGCGTACCCGGCGAGGTGGTCGAGGTCGTGCTCGGTCAGGTCCCGCTCCCCCTCGACCCCGTACATGATCGGGGCGGTGGCGTCGCCGAGCCGGCCCATCGCCCGGGCCACCCAGGTGAACTGCCGGTCCGCCTCGTCCGGGCAGGCGGCCCGCCAGAGCGCCTGGAGCGTCAGGCTGAAGTCGCGGAGCCAGACGAAACGGTAGTCGTAGTTGCGGTCTCCGCCGAGCTGTTCCGGTAGCGCGGTGGTGGCTGCCGCGACGACCGCGCCGCTCGGGCCGTAGGTCATCCCCTGCACCACGAGCGCGCTGCGCCGGACCAGGTCGCGGTACTCCCCCCGGTAGTCGTGCAGCTCGGCCCAGGACCGCCAGCCGGCGACCGTTTCGGCCACCACCTCGGCGGCGTCGGGCAGCGTCGGCGTCCCGCCGGCGTAGGTCGGGGCGTACCCGAGGGTGAAGTGGTGGGCGCTGCCGGCGCGGGCGGTGAACCGCCCGACGGCGGTCCCGTCGGCGAACGTCAGGTCCAGGTCGGCGCGCAGCTCCAGCCGGCACGCCCCGGCGGTGGCCACCACCACCCCGTCGCGCTCGGTGAGGTAGGCGCCGACCCGGCCGTACTCGAACCGCGGCGCGTAGTCCACCCACATCGGCACCTCGCCGTCGATCCCCTCGACCAGCCGCACGAGCACCCGCGGCGACCGCAGCCCGACGTCGTGCCCGCGCGCGCCGGGCTCCAGCGCCAACGCGTCGGTGACGGCCACCGTCCCGGTCGGCGTGGTGAAGACGGTACGCAGCACCAGCGCGTCGTCCAGGTAGGACCGGGTGCTGGTGAACTCGCCCTCCGGGTGGATGGCCCAGTGCCCGGCGTCGTCGTCCAGCAGCCGCCCGAAGACCGACGGCCCGTCGAACCGGGCCGGGCACCACCAGTTGACCGCGCCGGCGGTGTCCACCAGGGCGGCGCTGCGCCCGTCGGCGAGGAAGCCGTGCTCACTGATCCGTCCGGTCCGCACGTCACGGGCTACCCGGCCTCGCCGTCACCATGCCCGGGGATCGGCGCGGGCCGCCGCGTTACCGCTCGCCGGTGTCGGGAACGCGGCGAGTTGACGAAGGAGGATGCTCATGACCAGACCCTCGACTCCGACCGCGGCCTGGCGACCCGGGATGCCGGGCAGCGACAACCTCCCGTCCGGCCCGGGCGGTCGCCCGACGCCGCCGAGCGGGGACGGGCACGGGCCGCAGGCCGGCCCGCCGACCGTCACGATCGGCTCGTACCCGGACTATCCGTCCGCGCAACGCGTGGTGGACTATCTGGCCGACAACCGGTTCCCGGTGGAACGGACGTCGATCGTCGGCACCAACCTGACACTGGTGGAGACCGTGATGGGGCGGCTCACCACGGGTCGGGCGGCGCTGTTGGGCGCCGGCACCGGCGCCTGGTTCGGCCTGTTCATCGGGTTGCTCTTCGGCATCTTCACGGCCGGCAACTGGTTGGCGGTGATCCTGGTCGGGCTGGTGATCGGCGCGATCTGGGGCGCCGTGTTCGGCGCGGTCGCGCACGCCATGAGCGGTGGTCAGCGCGACTTCACCTCGGCCAGCTCGCTGCGGGCCAGCCAGTACGCGGTCACCGTGGACGCGGAGCTGGCGGAGCGGGCCCGGCAGATGCTCGGCCGGATGCACCTGACGCCCACCGGGGCCACCGCCCGCTGAGGCGGCCGGCGGCCACGCGCGGGAGGGTCCCGGTCGGGGTCCTCCCGTGCCGCGTCACCCGTGGTACGCCCGCTCCCCGGCGCGCAGCGGCACGTCGAGGCGGTTCTCCGGCGGGGCGAGCGGGCAGGCCCACCGGTCGTCGTAGGCGCAACTGGGGTTGTAGAGGTAGTTGGCGTCCAGCCGGACCCGGTTGCCGGGCAGCACGGTCAGGCCCCGCCCGAACGTGCCCTTCACCGTGTCGGTCAGGTAGCGCCCGCCGCCGTAGGACCCGTGGCCGCAGCTCGCGTCGCGCAGCGGCACGAACAGCCCGCCCCCGTACGCGTCGATCCACCACAGGGTGAGCGGCCCCCAGGGCGTCTCGGCGACCGCCACCCGGCGGTAGTCGACCACGCCGTCGGGCCCGCCGGTGTCGATGCTCAGCGCGCCGGTGGCGGGCCGCAGCGGCGCCTCCACCACGGCGGCCGGGTCCGGCGGGTACCAACGCAGTCCGGTGAACCCGGCCCGGTCGGCGGGCGGCACCGGGCTGCTCGGGTGGCTGCGGAACAGCTCGTCGCGGGCGGCCCGGAACCCGCTCAGGTCGAGGTCGGACAGGTAGAGCCCGGCCACCCGCTCCCGCCAGTCGAGCACGTCGAGGTCGTCCATCCCCCGACCCTAGCCGGGCGGTCGCTTCAAATTTCGACGATTGCTCTCCTACAGACAGGGCTGTGCTGACGGCCACGCCGAAGGCACTTGTTTAAATTTTAAATAGTGCTACCTTTGCGGCATGACGGAGAGCCTGGACGCGGAGCGGATGGCCTGCTGGCGGGCCTACATCGAGTCGAGCCAGCGGCTGTTCACCCAGTTGGAGGACGACCTGCGCGCGGCCAGCGAGCTGAGCTTCGCCGACTACCACGTGCTGGTGCTGCTCTCCGAGGCGCCCGGGCAGCGGCTGCGCATGGGCGAGCTGGCCGACCGGCTGGTGTTCTCCCCGAGCCGGTTGACCTACCAGGTCACCTCCATGCAGAAGCGCGGCCTGGTGGCCAAGGAGTCCTGTCCGGCCGACCGGCGCGGCAGCGAGGCCGTGCTCACCGCGGCCGGCCTGCTGGCCCTGCGCGAGGCCGCACCGCACCATCTCCGCTCCGTGCGCACCCACCTGATCGACGACCTCGACGACGCCGAGGTCGCCTGCCTCACCCGGGTCTTCGATCGACTCGGCCGGCGCCTGCGCGCCGACCGCGTCGCGTCGTCCACCCCGGCCGACAAGTAAAGGAGCCCGTGATGCCCGCGATCACCGTCGACGACGTCCTCGTCCTGCCCCGCCTGCCGAAGCTCGACGAGTCCACCAGCTACCGCCCGGTCCGCCGGGTCACCACCGCGCCCAGCGGCTACGAGGGCGAGGGCTTCCCGGTCCGCCGTGCCTTCGCCGGGGTCTCCATGACCGATCTCGACCCGTTCATCCACCTCGACCAGATGGGCGAGGTGGACTACGCGCCGGGTGAGCCGAAGGGCACCTCGTGGCATCCGCACCGGGGCTTCGAGACGGTGACCTACATGATCGACGGGATCATGGACCACCAGGACTCGACAGGTGGCGGCGGCACCATCACCGACGGCGACACCCAGTGGATGACGGCCGGCAGTGGCCTGCTCCACATCGAGGCGCCGCCGGAGCAGCTGGTGATGAGCGGCGGCCTGTTCCACGGTCTCCAGCTCTGGGTCAACCTGCCCCGGGTGGCCAAGATGAGCGCGCCGCGCTACCAGGACATCCGCGGCCGGGAGTCGGCGCTGCTCACCACGCCCGACGGCGGCGGCCTGATCCGGGTGATCGCCGGCGAGATCGCCGGGCACCGGGGGCCGGGCTCGACCCACACGCCGATCACCATCGCGCACGTGACGTTGCAGCCCGGGGCCGAGCTGAGCCTGCCCTGGCGGCCGGACTTCAACGCGCTCGTCTACGTGCTGGCCGGCCGGGGCACGGTCGGCACCGACCGGCAGCCGATCCACCTGGGTCAGCTCGCCGTGCACGGCCCCGGCGACGCGCTGCGGATCACCGCCGACCGGACGCAGGACGGCAACACCCCGGCGCTGGAGCTCTACCTGATGGGCGGCCAGCCGATCCGCGAGCCGGTGGCGCACTACGGCCCGTTCGTGATGAACACCCGGGCCGAGCTGATCCAGGCGGTCGAGGACTTCCAGGCCGGCCGGCTCGGGGTGATCCCGACCGGGCGGTTGCCGCACAGCGCCGGTCAGGGCGACCGCCCCTGACCGGGCGGTCACGGCACGGCCCCGCTCGGGCGCTCCGGTTCGCCGGGGCGCCCGGCGCGGGCTCAGGAGACGGCGAAGATCCCGGCCACCCCGAGGATCACCATCAACAGGACCGCCACCAGCGCACCCCGCTCCCCCTCCACCGCCTGGTCGCGGCCGTCGGTCACGGTGTTCGTCGTCTCGGCGGGCATGTCTGTGCCTCCTTGGGTTTCGCGATCCTGGGGTCCGGGGTACCCCAGGCGCGTACCGCCGCCGACCTGCTGGGTCGTGGTGCGGGGCCCGTCCGGGGGTCCTACCGTGTGAGGACTGTCGTCGACCTCGGGAGGCTGGAACGTGACCCTGCGGGACTGGTTCCTCACCGCACAGGAACGCGCCAACCCGAAGTCTGAGTTACCCGTCTGGACGGATGGAAACCTCGCCGAGCCGCTGATTCACGGATCCGCGTACTTTGACCGGCTGGTCAGCGAGGTGGAGTCGCTGGGCGAGGGCGACCACCTGTTCTTCACCGACTGGCGGGGCGACCCGGACGAACGGATGCGCCCCGACGGGCCGACCGTGGCCCAACTGTTCGCGCGGGCCGCCCAGCGCGGGGTGATCGTCAAAGGGCTGCTCTGGCGCTCCCACCTCGACACGCTCTCCTACAGCGAGGCGGAGAACCGCGACCTCAGCGAGACGATCCGGGCCGCCGGCGGCGAGGTGCTGCTCGACCAGCGGGTGCGGCGCGGCGGATCGCACCACCAGAAGCTGGTTGTGCTACGCCACCCCGACGAGCCGGAACGCGACATCGCGTTCGCCGGCGGCATCGACCTCTGCCACAGCCGCCGCGACGACGCCGGGCACGAGGGCGACCCGCAGCCGGTGGCCATGTCCCCCCGGTACGGCCCCACCCCGCCCTGGCACGACGTGCAGCTCGCGGTGCGCGGCCCGGTGGTGGGCGCGCTGGACACCACGTTCCGCGAGCGGTGGACCGACCCGATGCCGCTGGACTCGGAGAACCCGCTGGCCTACCTGCGGGACCGGCTGCGCGGCTCCGACCTCACCCCGGACCCGCTGCCCGAGCAGCCCGCCGACCCGCCGCCCCGCGGCCCGCACCACATCCAGGTGTTGCGCACCTATCCGGCGGTCCGCCCGCGCTACTCCTTCGCCCCGGACGGCGAGCGCACCGTCGCCCGTGGCTACACCAAGGCGGTCCGCCGGGCCCGTCGGCTGATCTACCTGGAGGACCAGTACCTCTGGTCCACCGAGGTGGCCGAGCTGTTCGCCCAGGCGTTGCGCGAGCACCCGGAGCTGCACCTGGTGGCGGTGGTGCCCCGACACCCGGACGTGGACGGCAAGTGGGCGCTGCCGCCGAACATGGTGGGCCGGGAGCAGGCGCTCTCGCTCTGCCAGCGGGCCGCCCCGGACCGGGTGCACGTCTTCGACGTGGAGAACCACGAGGGCACCCCGGTCTACGTGCACGCCAAGGTGTGCGTGGTGGACGACGTCTGGGTCAGCGTGGGCAGCGACAACTTCAACCGCCGTTCCTGGACCCACGACAGTGAGCTGTCCTGCGCGGTGCTCGACGACACCCGCGACGAGCGGGCGCCCGCCGACCCGGCCGGCCTCGGCGACGGCGCCCGGGTCTTCGCCCGGGACCTGCGGCTGCGGCTCTGGCGCGAGCACCTGGACCGGGATCCGGACGGGACGCAGGACGACGACCTGCTGGACCCGGCGGACGCGGTGGCGACGATCACCGCGACGGCGGACGCGCTGGACCGCTGGCACGACGGCGGTCGTGTCGGTCCCCGCCCGCCCGGCCGGTTGCGACCGCACCATCCCGAACGACTGCCCTGGCGTACGCGGATCTGGGCGCTGCCGGCCTACCGGCTGGTCTACGACCCGGACGGCAGGCCGCTGCGGGCCCGACGCGCCGGCACCTGGTGACGTGCCGCCGGCTCGTCCGGCGGACCCGGCCGGGCCGGATAGGCGAAGGACACCCGGGGCGAGTAGAACCCCCAGCAGACGTCCAACGGGTTGGCCGGGCGTAGCGCGTGGACCGGATGGTCGGGCGCCAGGAACTCCACCGACTCGACCTCGAACGGCGACACCGGCTCGGCCACGTACGGGTAGTCGGTGACGATCAGCTCCCCGTGGTGGCGGGTGAGATAGCGGTGGTGGCCGCTGTACGCGTCGGTGCCGGTGTGCCCGACCCGGGCGGTGACCCGGATCAGCGGGCGGTCGTCGACCCAGGTCTCGGCCGTGAGCCACCCGCCCCGCAGGTCGAGCCGGGTCGTCCCGGCGGCGGCCGGGGCGCCCCGCCCGGCGGCGTACTGCCGGACGCGGTCGCTGGAGGCCAGATAGTGGGTCCACCAGCCACCGGGGGTCTCCCGGTCCGGCGGCTCCATGTCCGCGAGGGAGACGCCCAGGTAGGTCAGCGAGTAGGCCCCGAAGCCGGAGGTCTGCGTGTCGTCGTCGACCACGTACTGGTTGAGGAAGACCTGCCGCTGCGGATGCGGGCGGAGCCCGGTCGGCACCAGCGCCTCGGCCGCGCCCGGGTCCGCCGGGAGCCAGCTGAACAGCAGCGTCCGGGCGTTGATGACGAGTTGCGGCGCGGCGGGATCGAGCACGGTGCCTCCGTAGACGTGTTCCCCACGGACGCTACGGGCGGTCCCGTTGGCGGGACAACGACAGAAAGTCGACACCCCGTCCCGGCGATTCGAGCCAACTGCGGCCCGAAAAGAACCTTCCCTACCCTGATGCACCGTAAATGCATCGTACTTTCGGCTAGATTTCTGTTAGCCGATCAGGCTAGGGTTGCTCCCGAACGGACTACTTAAACCTAAACCACAGCGTCTCTTCTTTTTCTCCGCGGACGAGGTGCAGGGAGGACCACCATGACCGCCCCGACGACCAAGGCACCCGCGAAGCTCGACCCCCGCTCACTCACCGACAGCGCCGCCAATCTGCTCGACGCGATGGTCGCGCTGCCCCCGAACCACCCCTCGCGGGCCGCCCTGCGCGACCGCGCCATCGAGGCCTGGCTCCCGCTGGCCAACCACCTCGCCCACCGCTACAGCGGCCGGGGCGAGCCCAACGACGACCTGGCACAGACCGCCGCGATCGGGCTGATCAAGGCGATCGACAAGTTCGACCCGTCCCGCGGCGTCGACTTCGCCGGTTACGCCATCCCCACCATCATCGGTGAGCTCAAGCGCCACTTCCGCGACCGCACCTGGGACATCCGGGTGCCGCGCCGGCTCCAGGAGCTGCGCCTGGCGATCTCCGACGCCAACAGCACCCTGCTCCAGACGCTCGGCCGGTCGCCGACGGTCGCCGACATCGCCGCCCACCTCAAGGTCACCGAGGAAGAGGTGCTGGAGGGCCTGGAAGGCGCCCGCGCCTACAACGCGGTGTCGCTGTCCACCCCCACCGGTGACGGCGAGCGCGCCACCGAGCTGGGCGACCTGCTCGGCGGCGAGGACGGCGAGTTCGAGCTGGCCGAGATGCGGGTCGCGCTCGGCCCGGCGCTGGCCACGCTCGACCAGCGCGAGCAGCGGATCCTCACGCTGCGCTTCTACGGCAACCTGACCCAGTCGCAGATCGCCGAGCAGATCGGCGTCTCGCAGATGCACGTGTCCCGGCTGCTGGCGCGGGCGCTGACCAAGCTGCGCGGCCAGCTCGACGGCACGTACTAACGGGTCCCGGCCCGGTCGGCGATGCGCCGACCGGGCCGTTCCGTGCTTGCTCTCGGTGGGTGCGAGAGTAGGGGTCGTGCTCGCCGACGTTGCTCTCGACCTGCCGGTCCGGCCGATGCTGCCGGCGCTCGTCGAGGCGCTGCGCGCGACGGGCGCCGGGGTGCTGGTGGCGCCGCCGGGCACCGGCAAGACCACCACCGCGCCGCTGGCCGTCGCCGACGCGGTCACCGGGCGGGTGGTGATCGCCCAGCCCCGGCGGGTGGCCGCCCGCGCCGCCGCGCACCGGATGGCCGCCCTGCTCGGCGAGCGGGTCGGCGACCGGATCGGGTACGCGGTCCGGGGCGAGCGCCGGAGCGGGCCCCGGACCCGGGTCGAGGTGGTCACCACCGGCCTGCTGGTACGCCGGCTACACCACGACCCGGAGCTGCCCGGGGTGGACGCGGTCCTGCTGGACGAGTGCCACGAGCGGCAACTCGACGCCGACCTGGCGTTGGCGTTCAGCGTGGAGGCCCGGGCCACCCTGCGGCCGGACCTCTGGCTGCTGGCGATGTCGGCGACCCCGCAGGCGGACCGGTTCGCCGCGTTGCTCGGCGGCGGCGTGCCCGCCCCGGTCGTCCGCGCCGAGGCCGCGTTGCACCCGGTGGACCGGGTGTGGGCGCCACCGCCGCGTCCGATCGCCCCACCCGGCGCGGGCCGGGTGGACCCGGCGCTGCTCGACCACGTGGCCGCCACGGTGCGCCGCGCGCTGCGCGAGCGGGCCGGCGACGTGCTGGTCTTCCTGCCCGGGGCGGGCGAGATCACGGCCGTCGCCGGGCGACTGGCCGACCTGCGCGACACGGTCGCCGTGCTGCCGCTGCACGGCCGGCTCTCCGGCGCCGCCCAGGACGCCGCGCTGGCCCCACCGTCCGGCCGAGGAACCGCCCACCCGGGAACCGTCCGGCGGCGGGTCGTGCTGGCCACCGCCGTGGCGGAGAGCAGCCTGACCGTGCCGGGGGTGCGGGTGGTGGTGGACGCCGGCTTGAGCCGGGTACCGCGCACCGACCTGGCCCGCGGGCTGGGCGCGCTGGTCACCGTGCCGGTGTCCCGGGCGGCGGCCACCCAGCGGGCCGGCCGGGCCGTGCGGGAGGCGCCGGGTGCGGTCTACCGCTGCTGGTCGGAGGCGACGCACGCCCGGCTCGCCCCGCAGCCCGAACCGGAGATCGCCACCGCCGACCTGACCGGGTTCGCGCTGGAGCTGGCCGCCTGGGGCACGCCGGACGGCAGCGGCCTGGCGCTGCCCGATCCGCCGCCGCCGGCGGCGCTGGCCGTGGCCCGGGAGACGCTGGGCACGCTCGGCGCGGTCGACGCCGAGGGTCGGATCACGTCCCGGGGGCGGGCGATCGCGTCGGTCGGCGCCCATCCCCGGCTGGCCCGGGCGTTGCTCGACGGCGTGCAGCGGGTCGGCGCCGACCGGGCGGCCGAGGTGGTGGCGGTGCTCGCCGACGAGTCGTCGGGCGGCGTGGGGGACGACCTGCCGGCCCGGTGGCGCCGGCTGCGCGCCGGCACCGACCCGGCCGCCACCGCGCGGTGGCGCGCCGAGGTACGCCGGCTGCGCGCCGCCCTGCCCGCCCGCGCCGCCCTGCCCGCCCGCACCGCCGACAGCCGGCCGGAGCCCGGAGCGCCGACCGGTCAACCCCCGCGCCGGCCCGCCGCAGACATCGGCGGCCCACCGGAACAGCCCGGACAGAAAGCCGGCGGCCGGCCGGAGCGCCTGCCGGACGATCTGGCCGCCGGGCTGCTGGCCGGGTTGGCGTACCCGGAACGGCTGGCCCGGGTGCGCCGGCCCGGCGGGTCCGCGTACCTGATGGCCGGTGGCACCGCCGCGGAGCTGGCGGCGGGGTCGGGGCTGGCCGGGTCGACGTGGCTGGCCGTCGCGGTCGCCGACCGCTCCCCCGGCGCGCCGGCCGCCCGGGTCCGGCTGGCCGCGCCGGTCGACGAGGCGACCGCACGCGAGGCCGGCGCGGCGCTGCTGCGCGACGGCCGCGAGGTCGCCTGGTCCGGCGGCGAGGTGGTGGCCCGGGAGGTGGTCCGTCTCGGCGCGATCGAGCTGGTCGACCGGCCGCTCGCCGCGCCCGAGCCGGAACTGGTCGCGGCGGCGGTGCTGGACGGGCTGCGGCAGGAGGGTCCGGGGCTGCTGCGCTGGACGCCGGAGGCGACCGCGCTGCGCCACCGGCTGGCCTTCTGCCGACAGGCGCTCGGCGACGACTGGCCGGACGTGTCGGACACCGCGTTGCTCGCCGCCGCGCCCGGCTGGCTCGGGCCGGAACTGGGCCGGGCGCGCCGCCGGGCCGACCTGGCCCGCGTCGACGTGACCACGGCGCTGCGCCGGCTGCTCGACTGGCGGCAGGCGGCCCGGCTGGACGAGCTGGCGCCGGAGCGGCTGACGGTGCCGAGCGGCTCGCGGATCCGGGTGGACTACGCCGATGCGGCGGCGCCGGTGCTCGCGGTCAAGCTCCAGGAGACGTTCGGGTGGCGGGACGTGCCCCGGATCGCCGACGGGCGGGTGCCGGTGCTGCTGCACCTGCTCTCGCCGGCCGGACGGCCGGTGGCGGTCACCGCGGATCTGGCCTCGTTCTGGCGGACCGGCTATCCGCAGGTGCGGGCGGAGCTGCGCGGGCGCTACCCGCGGCACCCGTGGCCGGAGGACCCGACGACGGCCGAGCCGACCCGCCGGGCCAGCCCGCGCCGGCGCTGACCGGGCTCACTCCTCGACGACGTCGGCGATCACCACGGTGATGTTGTCCGGGCCGCCGGCCCGCAGCGCGAGGTCGATGAGCCGGGCCGCGCAGGCGTCCCGGTCCAGCCCCTCGCCGAGCACCTCGGTGAGCGTGTCGGCGCGGACCACGTTGGAGAGGCCGTCGCTGCACAGCAGCCAGCGGTCACCGGCCCGGGGGACCATGGTGGCGTACGCCGGGGAGACCTGGTCGCCCTGCAACGCCTGGGTCACCACGGCGCGCCGGGGGTGGCTGCTCGCCTGGTCGGGGGTGATCAGGCCCTGGTCGACGAGCATCTGCACGAACGTGTCGTCGCGGGTGACCTGCTTGAGCACGCCGTCGCGGAACAGGTAGGCCCGGGAGTCGCCGACGTGCGCCAGCGCCAGGCAGCTCCCGGTGCGGGCGAACAGCAGCGCGGTCAGCGTGGTGCCCATGCCCTGGCGTTCCGGGTCCTCCTCGACCGCCCGGCGGATGCCCGCGGTGGCCTGCTCGATGGCGCCCTGAAGCGCGGCGACCAGCGCGTCCTCCGGGGTCTCCACGTCCAGCGGGGCGATCGCGTCGATCGCGATGCGGCTGGCCAGGTCGCCGGCCGCCATGCCGCCCATGCCGTCGGCGACCGCGACCAGCCAGGGGCCCGCGTGCTGGGCGTCCTGGTTGCCGCTGCGGATCAGCCCACGGTCGCTCGCTCCGACGGAACGAAGCTTCAGGGTCATGGGACGCAGCCTGCCAGGTCGAGGGCTCGGTTGTCTCTAGGAGATCACCACCATCGTACGTGGCGCGGTGAATCTCACTGCGCGTGGGCGCGCGCCCGCCATCGGACCGGATCGATTGACAGCGACGGAACGCGATGGAAACATCGGCCTGATATTGGGAGCGCTCCCAGCTCCCGCCGCTCCCCCACCGTCACTCCCGAAGCACGGAAGGAACCCTCCGTGACCCGTTCCCGTCGTCGGCTGGTCGCGCTCGCCGCGACCGCCGCCCTGGCGTTCACCGGCGCCACCGCCGGCCCGGCCCTCGCCGAGGTGCCACCGGACGCCCCCGAACAACTCCGCAACGGCGACTTCAGCGCCGGCGTCTCCCCCTGGTTCTCCTACGGCACCGGCGAGCTGGCGGTCACCGACGGCCGGCTCTGCACCACGGTCGCCGCCGGCACGGCCAACCCCTGGGACGCCGGCATCGGCCAGGACGCGGTGCCGCTGATCTCCGGCGCCGAGTACGAACTCTCCTTCGACGTCTCCGCCACCCCCGGGGCGGCGCTCAAGGCGGTGCTCCAGCTCGGCAGCGCCCCGTACACCACGTACGCCAGCGTGGACGCCACCGCCACCGGCACCGCCAAGCACGTCACCACCACGTTCACCGCGCCGGCCGACAACGCCGGCGCGCAGCTCATCTTCCAGGTCGGCGGCAGCGCGCAGGCGCAGACGTTCTGCCTCGACAACGTGTCGCTGCGCGGCGGCGAGGCGGCCCCGCCGTACGAGCCGGACACCGGTCCCCGGGTCCGGGTCAACCAGGTGGGCTACCTGCCCGGCGGCCCGAAGCACGCCACCGTGGTCACCGAGGCCACCGGGGCGCTGCCCTGGCAGCTCAAGTCCGCCGCCGGGGCCGTGGTGGCCAGCGGCGAGACCACCCCGCGCGGCGTGGACGAGGCGTCGGCGCAGAACGTGCAGACCGTCGACTTCTCCGCGTACCGCACGCCCGGAACCGGCTACACGCTGACCGTCGACGGGGAGACCAGCCACCCGTTCGACATCTCCGGCACGCTCTACGACCGGCTGCGCGCCGACTCGCTCCAGTTCTTCTACGCCCAGCGCAGCGGCATCGCGATCGACGGCGACCTGATCGGCGACGAGTACGCCCGCCCCGCCGGCCACCTCGACGTCGCCCCCAACAAGGGCGACACCGACGTGCCCTGCCAGCCCGGCGTCTGCGACTACAAGCTGGACGTGCGCGGCGGCTGGTACGACGCCGGCGACCACGGCAAGTACGTGGTCAACGGCGGCATCGCCACCTACCAGCTACTCAACACGTTCGAGCGCACCAAGACCGCGGAGACCGCCGACGGCGGCGCGGCGCTCGGCGACGCCACCCTGCGGGTGCCCGAGCGCGGCAACGACGTGCCGGACGTGCTCGACGAGGCCCGCTGGGAGCTGGACTTCCTGCTGCGCATGCAGGTGCCGGCCGGCAAGCCGCTGGCCGGGATGGTCCACCACAAGATCCACGACCAGAACTGGACCGGTCTCCCGCTCGCCCCGCAGGACGACCCGCAGGTGCGTGAGCTGCACCCGCCGTCCACCGCGGCCACGCTCAACCTGGCCGCCGTCGCCGCCCAGTGCGCGCGGCTGTTCGC
The DNA here is from genome assembly GCF_044455765.1 of Micromonospora sp. NPDC051141. Classification (NCBI taxonomy): domain Bacteria; kingdom Bacillati; phylum Actinomycetota; class Actinomycetes; order Micromonosporales; family Micromonosporaceae; genus Micromonospora; species Micromonospora sp. NPDC051141. Next base: position 447,606 of record NZ_JBITFD010000002.1, on the reverse strand, counting down.
CCCGTACGACGCCGCGTTCGCGACCCGCTGCGGCACGGCCGCGAAGACCGCGTACGCGGCGGCCAAGGCGCACCCGGCGATCTACGCCTCGGCCAGCGACGGCACCGGCGGTGGCGCGTACGAGGACAACAACGTCACCGACGAGTTCTACTGGGCCGCGGCCGAGCTGTGGCTGACCACCGGCGACAAGGCGTACCTGGCCGACGTCACCGGCTCGCCGCTGCACACCGCCGACGTGTTCACCCCCAACGGCGCGTTCGGGTGGCAGAGCGTGGCCGCGCTGGGCCGGCTCGACCTGGCCACCGTGCCGAACACGCTCCCGGCGGCGGAGAAGACCCGGATCCGCGCGTCGATCACCGCCGCCGCGGACCGCTACCTGGCCACGATCGCCGACCAGGCGTACGGGCTGCCGATGCCCGGCACCGCCGACGCGTACGTCTGGGGCAGCAACAGCAACATCGTGAACAACACGATCGTGCTGGCCACCGCGTTCGACCTGAGCCGGAACGCGAAGTACCGGGACGGCGCGGTGCAGGCCGCCGACTACCTGTTCGGCCGCAACGCGCTGAACATGTCCTACGTGACCGGTTGGGGCGAGCAGAACGCCCACAACCAGCACAGCCGGATCTTCGGCCACCAGCTCAACCCGGACCTGCCGGCCCCGCCGGCCGGCTCGCTCGCCGGCGGCCCGAACGCCGCGCTCCAGGACCCGTACGCGGCGAACCTGCTCGCCGGCTGCGCGCCGATGTTCTGCTACGTCGACGACATCAACTCGTACGCGACGAACGAGGTGGCGATCAACTGGAACTCGGCGCTGGCCTGGCTCGCCTCGTTCCTGGCCGACCAGGGTGACGCGGCGGCGGTGCCGACGCCCACCTGCGCGGTCACCTACACCACCCACGGGAGCTGGCCGTCCGGCTTCACCACCCAGGTGACGGTGCGCAACACCGGCACGTCGGCGGTGAACGGGTGGAGCCTGCGCTGGGCCTTCACCGGCGACCAGAAGGTGAGCCAGTCCTGGTCGGCGCAGGTCGCCCAGAGCGGCGCCACGGTGACCGCGAAGAACCTGGCGTGGAACGCCACGCTGGCACCGGGCGCGTCGACCACGTTCGGCCTGAACGGCACCGGCTCCGGGGCCCCCAACCCCGATCCCACCCTGATCACCCTGAACGGGAGGGCCTGCACCATCTCCTGACCCGTTCCCGTCCCCGCGACCGTGCGGTGGCGGCGCCCGTCCGGCGTCGTCACCGCGCGGTCGGCGACGTCGGCAGGTACGGTCCTCCGATGGCGTACCTGCTCCTGGCCCTCGCGATCACCGCCGAGGTGATCGGCACGAGCCTGCTCAAGGCGAGCGACGGCTTCACCCGGCTCTGGCCCACGATCGGCCTGGTGGCGTGCTACCTGGCGGCGTTCGGGCTGCTCGCCCTCGTGGTCCGGGACGTCCCGGTGGGCGTGGCGTACGCGATCTGGTCCGGGCTCGGCACCGCCGCCATCATGGCGGTCGGCGCGGCGTTCCTGGGCGAGCCGCTGAGCGTCACCAAGGTCGTCGGGGCCGGGCTGGTCATCGCCGGCGTGGTGGTGCTCAACCTCGGCGGCGCCCACTGACCGACGTCGGCCCGGTCCCCACCCCGCCTGCCCAGGTCGCCGGGTCGGTTCGGCCGACCGGCCGGCGCATCGCGACCCGGTCGGACGCGTCGAAGCCGAGCGCCGCCTCGGCCGCGAGGAACCCGGCCAGGCCCGGGGTCAGCTCCGCCTCGGCCAGCTCGCGGAACCCGCAGCGCGCGTAGTAGGGCGCGTTCCACGGCACCGACCGGAACGTGGTCAGCGTCAACGCCGGCCACCCCTCGGCCGCCGCCCAAGCGGCCACCTCGTCGAGCAGGCCCCGTCCGATGCCGCGCCGGGCGTACGCCGGGTCGACGCTGAGCTGCTGCACGTGGGCCGCCCCGTCGACGAGGTCGACGAGCGCGAACGCGATCGGCCGATCCGCCGCGTCGACCGCCACCCGCAGCCGGCCGGCACGCTGCCCGACGGCCAGCGCCTCCAGTGGCAACGGCGGCATGTCGGCCACCAGGTGCATGCCGAGGTCGCGGAACGGGGCCCCGGAGGCCACCTCGACGCGCTGGATCCCGGTCAGTTCGTCGGCGCGGGCGATTCTGGTCTGCGGCACGGCGCCGACCCTGACAGAGCGGAGGGAAAGAGGCGAGCGGATTTCGGCGTACCCTGCACCGGTGACCCTTCCGCTGCCGGCCGGCGACTTCCGCGCGTACCTGTTCGACTGCGACGGCACGATCGTCGACTCGATGCCGGTGCACCACCGGGCCTGGTGCGCGGCGCTGGCCGAGTGGGGCTGCGAGTTCCCGGAGGATCTCTTCTACGCCTGGGGCGGCCGGCCGGTCGTCGACATCGTCGTCGACCTGAACCGGCGGCACGGGCTGGCCATGCCGGTCGAGGCGGTGGCGCGCCGCCGGGAGGAGCTGTTCCAGCGACTGCTGCCCGGGGTGAGCGCCGTGCCCGAGGTGCTGGCGCACATCGAGGACGCGCACGGGCGGGTGCCGTTCGCGGTCGTCTCCGGCAGCACCCGGAGTCGGTGACCGCGTCGTTGACCACGCTGGGCCTGCTCGACCGGTTCGACACGCTGGTCTGCGCCGAGGACTGCGCGCGGCCCAAGCCGGACCCGGAGGGCTACCTGTTGGCCGCGCGACGGCTCGGCGTCGAGCCGGCCGGCTGTCTCGTCTTCGAGGACACCGATCTCGGCGTGGCGGCGGCGACGGCGGCGGGGATGGCGTCGGTCCGGGTGCCGCACCCCCGGGAGCGGTCGGCCACTCGGTGACCGTGCCGGGAGGGCCCACCCGCCGTCACGGTGCGTGACGCGTCAGCGCGACCATGTGGATGGACACGATATACCGCTCGGTCATAATTATGACCAGGTGTCATATCGCTCGCGACGCCGCCATCCTGCCGCCGCGACACGCCCGAGCGTTCGAGCCCTCGACCGGGCCGTCCGATGTGATCGGTGTCGCCCCGGTCGGGGCACCCGTCGGGCATGCCCGGCCCTAGCGTCGCTGTCATGACCGTCAACGAAGGCGTCGTGCGCATCGAGGTCGCCACGGTCGTGCCCGTCCGGCGCGGGTGAGGTTCGCCCCGCCGCCCGGCCCGCTGCGCACGCTGGCGTCCGCCACCCTGGCCAACACCGTCGGCACCGGGCTCTGGCTGGCCGGCGGCGCGTTGTACCTGACCCGGGACGTCGGCCTCTCCGCCACCTCGGTGGGCGCCGGGCTGACCGTCGCCGGCCTGGTCGGGCTGACCGCCAGCGTGCCGGTGGGCGGGCTGGCGGACCGGTGGGACCCGCGTACGCTGCGCGCCGTGCTCCAGGTGGGCCAGGCGCTCGCCGCGGCGGCGTACCTGCTCGTCGACTCGCTGGCGGCGTTCCTGGCGGTGGCGGTGCCGGAGGCGCTGTTGGCGGCCGGCAACCTGGCGGTCCGGGCGGCGCTGGCCGCCGCGGTCGGCGGCCCGACCGGCCGGGTGCACGCGTTCGCCACCCTGCGTGCGGTGGCCAACCTGGGCATCAGCGTCGGCACCGCGCTGGCCGGGATCGCGCTGGCGGCGGACACCCACCGGGCGTACCAGGTGCTGGTGGTCGGCAACGCGGCCACCTACCTGCTCTCGGCGGCGCTGCTGTTGCGGTTGCCGCCGCTGGTCCGCCGCGCGGTGGCGAGCCGGCCGGCGCCCACCGGAGCACCGACCGGGCAACCTGTCACCCCGGGGTAGCAGGATGACGGGATGACCGAACGGGGAAGCATCACCATCCGTCCCGGCGGCCCGGCGGACGCGCCGACCGTGCTGCGGCTGTTCGACAGCGCCATCGCGTGGTTGGTCGAACGCGGCCGGCCCGAGCAGTGGGGCACCGGCGCGGCCTCCACCGACCCCCGCCGGATCGCGCAGGCCGACGGCTACGCCCACGGCGACGGCCTGTGGTTCGCCGAGATCGACGGCACGGCGGTCGGCGCGCTGGTGGTGGGCGCGGCGACGGAGTACGTGCCGCCGGCCACCGGGCCGGAGCTGTACGTCAACCTGCTGGTCACCGACCGGGCGTACGCGGGCCGGGGGGTCGGCGCACGGCTGCTCGCGCACGCGGCGGATCTGGCCCGCGAACGCGGGCTCGGCCTGCTGCGGGTGGACTGCTTCCGGAGCGCCGACCGGGCGTTGGTGCGCTTCTACGAGGGCTGCGGTTTCACCGCCACCGAGCCGTTCACGGTGATCCGACCGGGTCGGCCGCCGTGGCCGGGGCAGGTGCTGGCCCGCCGGCTCGACTGAGCGCCGCCGACGTCAGCCGATCTCCTCGTCCTCGAAGCACCAGCGCCACGACTCCCCCGGCTCGATCGACCGCATCACCGGGTGGCCGGTGGACCCGAAGTGCTTACTCGCGTGCTGGTACGGCGACGAGTCGCAGCAGCCCACGTGCCCGCAGGTCAGGCAGGCGCGCAGGTGCACCCAGTCCCGGTTGCCGACCGCCACGCAGTCGGGGCACTCGGTGGTGGTGACCGGCTCGGCGTCGCCGGCCCCGGTCAGGTGCGGACAGCTCATTCGAGAACCTCCTGTCGTAGCAGCGACTCCTCCAGGTCCAGATCACGGTAGGCGCGGGTGAGCACCTCCTCCGGGATCTGGCCGGAGTCGCGGGCGGCCCGGAACACCTCCCGCTCGGCGTCGATCATCTCCTGCCGCAGCCGCGCGTACGCCTGGGAGGGGGTCTCCCGGTCGGTGCCGCCGAGCCGTTCCCAGGCCAGGTTGGCGCGGGACGTGGTCAGCCCGCGCAGCCGCTCCACCACCGCCTCGGGCGCGTCGCCGGCCAGCGCGTCGAGCCGTTCCCGGGCGGCGCGGCTGGCCCGCTGCTGCACGCCGGCGGCGGAGAGCGCGTCCTGCACCGGGTCGTCCGGGGGCAGCCGCAGCCGCCGGGCCAGCCACGGCAGGGTGGCGCCCTGCCCGACCAGGGTGACCACGATCACCGCGAAGGCCAGCCAGATCAGCAGCGCACGCGGGTACGGCCGGTCGTCGGCGAGGGTGAGCGGCAGACCCAGCGCGGCGGCCAACGTCACCACGCCGCGCATGCCGGCCCAGCCGATGACGATGGGGAACTGCACCGGCGGCGCGGGGTCGCGCTGCCGGATCCGGGGCACCAGCCGGGCCAGGTAGGTGGCCGGGAACATCCAGACGAACCGGGACAGGAAGACGGCGGCGAGCACCGCGGCGGTGATCCCGACCAGCGAGCCGACCGGTTCGTCGAGGTCGCGCACCACCTCGGGCAGTTGCAGGCCGACCAGGAGGAACACCAGCCCCTCCAGCAGGAACTGGATCAGTCGCCAGAACGCGGTCACCTGGAGGCGGGAGCCGGCCGACATGAGCATCGGCAGCTTGTGGCCGATGCCGAGCCCGGTCACCACCACCGCGACCACGCCGGATGCGTGGATCTCCTCGGCGGCGTACACCACCGCGAACGGCACGATCAGCGACAGCGCGTTGTCCAGCACCGGGTCGGTGATGCGCTTGTGCAGGTAACCGAAGACCACCACGCCCAGCACCCCGACCACGACGCCACCACCGGCGGCGATCAGCACCTCCCGGGCCACGTAGCCGACGCCGACGCCGCCGGTGCTGGCGGTGGCCGCGACGATCGCCACCCGCAGCAGCACCAGCGCGGTGGCGTCGTTGACCAGGCTCTCGCCCTCCAGGATGGTGACGACCCGCCGAGGCAGGCCGACCCGCCGGGCCACCGCGGTGGCGGCGACCGCGTCGGGCGGCGCCACCACCGCGCCGAGCGCCACGCAGATCGCGTACGGCAGGTCGGGCAGGAACAGGTGCACCACGGTGCCCACCACGAACGCGGTGAAGATCACCAGCCCGACCGCGAGCAGCAGGATCGGCCGTAGGTTGAGCCGGAACGCCGGCACCGAGGTGTTCACCGCCGCCACGTAGAGCAGCGGCGGCAGGATGCCGACGAGCACCAGGTCCGGTTCCAGCCGCACGTGCGGGAAGAACGGCAGGAAGGACAGCGCGAGGCCGAGCACCACCAGCAGGATCGGCGCGAGCAACCCGAGCCGGCGGGCCAGCGCCGCCCCGAACGTGGCGATCGCCAGGAACACCACGACCTCGAACAGAGCTTCCATGGGGTACGAGCCTAGGCGTCCCCCGACCGGCCCGTGATCACGCGGTCGGGCGGACCTTCGGCAGCACCTCGGCCCCGAACGCGTCGAGGAACGCGCGCTGTTCCTGGCCCACGTGGTGCAGGGCGATCTGGTCGAAGCCCAACTCGACGTACTCCTGGAGCCAGCCGACGTGCCGGCCCAGGTCGGCGGAGACGTTGACGCTGTCGGTGACCTTCGACATCGGCACGTCGGCGCTGACCACGTCGAAGTGCTCGGCGGTCTCCAGGTCCCAGCAGACCGGCGGCGCGAACACGTTGCTGCGCCACTGCTCGTACGCGATCGCCTCGGCCTCGGCCTGCTCGGGCGCCCAGCTCACGTGCACCTGGAGGTGCAGCGGCCCGCGCCCGCCGGCGTCCCGGTAGGCGTCGATCATCTGCCGGAGGTGGTCGACCGGCGCGTTGACCGTGATCAGCCCGTCCGCCCACTCGGCGCACCAGCGGGCGGTGGCCACGCTGACCGCGGCGCCGACCAGCGCGGGCGGCTCCTCGGGGCGGGTCCACAGCTTGGCCCGGTCCACGGTGACCAGCCCGTCGTGGCTGACCTCCTCGCCGGCCAGCAGCGCCCGGATCACGTCGACGCACTCGCGCAGCCGGGCGTTGCGCAGCTCCTTGCGGGGCCAGACGTCGCCGGTGATGTGCTCGTTGCTGGCCTCGCCGGTGCCCAGCGCCGCCCAGAAGCGGCCGGGGTACATGGCGCCGAGCGTGCCGATGGCCTGCGCGATGATCGCCGGGTGGTAGCGCTGGCCGGGCGCGTTGACCACGCCGAAGGAGAGGTTGGTGGCCTGGAGCGCGGCGCCGAGCCAGGACCAGGCGAACCCGGACTGGCCCTGCCGCTCGCTCCACGGGGAGAAGTGGTCGGAGCACATGGCCGCGTCGAAGCCGGCCCGTTCGGCGTGGATCACCGCCTCCAGCAGCTTCGCCGGATGGATCTGCTCATGGGATGCGTGGAAGCCGAACGCCGTCATGGGCAGCACTCCTACCCATGCCGGCGCAGATGTAAGCAGGGCCCCCGCTCAACGCCTCCGGTAGCGGCGGGGCCCCCGCTCAACACCTCACTCGGCGTGCGCGCCGGCGCCCGCGCCGGCCTCACCCTCGCCGATCCACACCGTCTTGGTGTTGCAGAACTCGCGCATGCCCAGCGCGGACAGCTCACGGCCGTACCCGGAGTTCTTCACGCCGCCGAACGGCAGCTCCGGATAGGACGTGGTCATGCCGTTGACGAACACGTTGCCGGCGTCCAGGTCGGTGGCGAAGCGTTCCTGCTCGGCCGGGTCGGTGGTCCAGGCGTTCGAGCCGAGGCCGAAGTTGGTGCCGTTGGCCACCTCGATCGCCTCGTCGTACGAGCCGACCCGGTAGAGGCCGGCGACCGGGCCGAACACCTCCTCGCTCCACATCCGCATCTCCGGCCGCAGGTCGGTGACCACTGTCGGCGGGTAGAACCAGCCGTCCCCGGTCGGCTTCTCGCCGCCGCAGAGCACGGTGGCGCCCTGCCGCACCGCGTCGGTCACCTGCTCGTGCACCTCGTCCCGGCCGCGTTCGCTGGCCAGCGGGCCGACGTCGGTGCCGTCGTCCATCGGGTCGCCGACCCGCAGCGCCGCCATCCGGGCGGCGAACCTCTCGGCGAACGCGTCGAAGACGTCGGTGTGCACGATGAACCGCTTGGCGGCGATGCAGGACTGGCCGTTGTTCTGGCAGCGGGCGGTGGTGGCCACCTCGGCGGCCTTGTCCAGGTCGGCCGAGGGCATCACCACGAACGGGTCGCTGCCGCCCAGCTCCAGCACGGTCTTCTTGAGTTCCCGGCCGGCGATCTGCGCGATGGAGCGGCCGGCCGGTTCGCTGCCGGTGAGCGTGGCGGCGCGGACCCGGGGGTCGCCGAGGATCCGGCCCACCGCGTCGGAGCCGACCAGCAGCGTGGTGAACGCGCCCTCGGGAAAACCGGCGCGGCGGAACAGGTCCTCCAGGTAGAGCGCGGTCTGCGGCACGTTCGAGGCGTGCTTGAGCAGGCCGGTGTTGCCGGCCATCAGGGCCGGGGCGGCGAAGCGCATCACCTGCCACAGCGGGAAGTTCCACGGCATCACCGCCAGCACCGCTCCGATCGGCTGGTAGCGGACGTACGCCCGCTTCGCCTTGACCGCGGCGGCGTCGGCCGGCTCGTCGGCGAGCATCGCCGGCGCGTTGGCCGCGTAGAAGCGGCAGGCGGTGGCGCACTTGGTGACCTCCGCCTTGGCGGCGGCGTACGTCTTGCCCATCTCGGTGGTCATCAGCCGCGCGGTGGAGTCCCGCTCGGCGTCGAGCAGGTCGGCGGCGGCGGTGAGCCACCCGGCGCGCTGCGCGATCGTGGTGTCCCGCAACTGCCGGTACGCGAGGTCGGCCCGCTCGATCGCGGCGTCGACCTGCTCGTCCGACATCGCGTCGTACGTCTTGAGCACCTGTCCTGTGGCGGGATTGGTGGTGGCGATGGGCATGGCGACTCCTGTCACTCGAACAGCGAGTGCCGCACGCCCGGCTCCTCCCGGCGGCGGGCGGCGCGACGGCGCTGGATGACGACCAGATCGACCACGGCCACCACGGCGAGGATCGCGCAGACGACGCCCAGCCAGGCCAGTTCGGCGGCGAACGCGAACACCGCGAGGACGGTCATCACGACCACACCGAACAGGGCGAGCACGAGGCGCAGGTTCAGCGCGCTGTTCGCGTGTCCGACCGTGCCACGGGCGCGGCGGGGCTGTGATCGGGTCATTCTTCCCGGCTACCCCGGCTCGGCCGGGGTTAACCGGCGCGGCGGGTGCGACCGGTGATCCCGGCCACGGTGCGGGCACGCGCCGGATGCGACAGCGGGGTGAACGCGTTGGATCGGTCTGCCGGTTCCGGCGGAGATCCCGCGGCGGTGGAGAGGATGGCATGACCACGATGCAGGCGGTGCCCGTGACCGTCGCCGTCTCGCGGCGCGCCGACCCGGCGCGTACCGGGGAGATGGTGGCGTGGATGCGGGCCGGCACGGCGCTCGCGGAGAGCTTCCCGGGGTTCCTGGGCGCCGGCTTCGTCCGCAGCGCCCCGGGTTCCGCCGAGTGGCACGTGATGTACCGCTTCGCCGACGCGGACACGCTGCGCGGCTGGGAGGACTCCCCGCAGCGGCACTGGTGGCTCAGCTCCGCGCAGGGCATCGTCGAGCAGACCCGGGTGGAACGCCGTACCGGCATCGAGGGCTGGTTCGACCGGCCGGTGGACCACGTGGTGGAGACGGTCGGGGCGGCCGAGCCGGCGACTCCGGCCGCGCCGCCGCGCTGGAAGCAGGCGGTCACCATCTGGCTGGCGTTCTTCCCGCTCAGCCTCACCGCCACGCTGCTGACCGCCCGGTTCGTCGCCGACGTGCCGCTGGCGGGCCGGACGCTGCTGATGACGCTCGTGCTGACCCCGCTGATGACCTACCTGGTGCTGCCGCGGATCACCCGGGCGCTGCACTGGTGGCTGCACGGCCAGCCGGCGCCCTGGCGGCGCTGAGCCCGCGAATGTGAACGACCGGTGTCAATGAAAGATGGGCGACAGACCTTCCGTACGGACGACCGAGGCGCATAGGGTCGACGCGCCGCTTGGTGCCGCCGGACGGGGGAACCCGCATGCCTCGACGCTGGATCACCGCGCTCGCCTGCGTCGCGGCGCTGGTGGCGCTGGCCTGCGACGGCTCCGGCTCGGCGTCGCCCCGCCCGTCCGACACGCCGCGGTCCGGTGACCCCCGGGTGCTGACCGCGCTCGGCGACTCGGTCACCACCGGCTTCGGCTCCTGCCTGGTGCTGGTGAGTTGTGAACGCAACTCGTGGTCGAGCGGGGACAGCCTGCGGGTGGAGAGCGTCTACCGCCGGCTGCGCGCGGACGCGCCGGCGCTGCGGGCGTACAACCGGGCCGAGCCCGGCGCCCGCGCGGCCGGGCTCGCCGACCAGGCCCGGTCCGCGGTCCGCGACAAGGCGGACCTGGTCACCGTGCTGATCGGCGCGAACGACGTGTGCCGGGCCGGGGTCGACGCGATGACCCCGGCCGACACGTTCCGGGACCAGGTCGACGCGGCGCTGGCGGTGGTGCGCAAGGGCCGGCCGAAGGCGCGGGTGCTGGTGGTCAGCATCCCCGACCTCTACCGCCTCTGGCAGCTCGGGCACACCGAGTCGCGGGCCGTCCGGGCCTGGTCGCGCGGCGTCTGCCCGGCGCTGCTGGCCGACGCCACGTCGACCGCGCCGGCCGCGACGGCCCGCCGGGCCAAGGTCAGGGCCCGGATCGAGGCGTACGACGACGAGCTGCGCGCCGCCTGTCGCGCGTACGGGTCGCGCTGCCGCTGGGACGGTGGCGCGGTGCACCGCCACCGGTTCGGCTTGGACCAGGTCAACGCGCTGGACTGGTTCCACCCGAACGCGGCCGGCCAGGGCCGGCTGGCCGAGGTGGCCTGGAACGCCTCCGGGTGGGACCGCGACTGAGACCGACCGGCCCGGTCAGGGTTGGCGCGGGCCCGGGAGCTGCCGTGGGCCGGCGACCCGGTAGAGCGCGCGGGCCCGGTCGGCGAGTTCCTTGGTGGCCGACGAGTTGGCCCAGGTGCCGAGGATGATCGCGGCGCCGGGGACGACCTTGGCGAACATGCGCTTGGCGGCGCGGACCCCGGCCATCCGGGCCAGCCGCACGCCGAGCTGGAGCATCACCCGACCCAGTGCCCGGTTGCCGGCGGAGCCGAACAACGCGCCGGCGCGTTCCCGGCCGGCGGCCACGCCCAGCGCCAGCCGGGCGGTCTCGGCGGCCTTGTGCACCCGCTGGAGCACCAGCAGGTCGGTGGCCCGGTCGGGATGGGTCGGGTCGACGCCGTAGGCGGCGGCCACGTGCAGCACCAGCCGGGCCTGGGTCCAGGCCAGCACGCCCACGTCGATCACCGCGCCGGGCAGCCCGGCGGCGCCGGAGACCGCGCCGGAGAGCCGGGCGTGGTTGACGAACTTGCGCACCGCCTGGTCGGCCACCTGCTCGGGGGGTGCGTCCGGCCGCTCCGCCCGCGCCCGGGCGGCCCACTGCGCGGCCTCGGGGCCGAGCCGGCGCACCGCCTCCAGCGCGAGGTGCTCCGGCGCGTACTGCGGGTCCTCGCGCATCCGGTCCCACAGCGTGGCCGGCGGCGCTTCGGGCGCCTCCACCGGCGGGACCGGGGCGGCGGGGACGGCGGTGGGTTCCCCGTCGACGGGGGCGGGGTCGGTCACGGGACGCTCCGGGGTTCGTACGGCGGGGGGTGGGCCGGTCAGCGACGACGGGTCGACGACAGCCGGGTGGCGAGCTGCCGCAGCCGGGCCTGGTTCTCCGGCTTGGCCATCTCGCGCCGGCCCCGGTCGACCAACTGCTGACCACGCGGCGACCGCAGGAAGGTGGTGATCCGTTGCATCAGCGACATGGCGTCCTCCTGTTCGCGGTCCCCCTCATGTGTACCTGGAACCGGCAACCTCCTGGTACCCGGACCGGCCGTCCGGCAACCGTCCGGTTCGGTCAGCCGAGGATCTCCGCCACCACCTCGCCGGCCAGCCACTCGTGCTGCGCGTACGCGTCGGGGAACGCCGAGATCTGCACCGCCTGGGCGGCGACCGACAGCGGCAGGTCCTGCCAGCCGGGGATCTCCTCCAGCGCGGCCAGGAACGCCTGGGTCGCGTACTCCGGGTCCATCAGCTGGGCCACCGTGCCCCAGCCGCTGCTCGGCCGCTGCTGGAACAGCCCGACCGAGTCGTGGTCCCAGCCGACGGCCTGGTGCGGGTAGCTCTGCGACTCGGGCAGCACGCCGCTGGCGTAGTTGAGCAGCGTGCTCTCCTGCATCGCGGTGGCCACCGCGATGACCAGCCCACGGCGCGGCACACCCATCTCCCGGCCGGCCCGCACGATCTTCGTGGCGTTGTCCATCTGGGTGCGGTTCAGGCCGGCCACCGGGACGATCCGGCGGGGCTTGGGCTTCGCCTTCGGCGTGGCCTTGACCTTCGGCTTCGGTGTCGCGGACGGGGACAGGGACGGGGACGGGCTGGCGCTCGGGGTGGCCGGGGTGGTCGGGACGGCGCTCGGCCGGGCCAGGCCGCGGGAGGCCGCGTCCAGCGCCGCGCGCTCGGCCAGCCCCACAGCGGGGGCGGGCTTGGCGGGGCGGTCCGGGGCGCCGAGGCCGAGCTGGCTGACGCCGACCAGGCCGAGGCAGCAGGCCGTGCCGGCGGCGACCGCCAGCCGGGCGCGGGGGTTCAGCAGCGCCCGCAGGCGGGTACGCCGGGCACCCGTCGAGGCAGTGGTTGTCCACTCGGTTGAGGGGGTATCGTCCAAACGGTCAGTCGGGCGGCCGGGGTCGTTCGGGTCGTCGGGGGTGCCGTTGTCACGCATCCGACGAGGCTAGACAGGGCAAATAGGGATCACCCAGGCTCAACGGGTGGTCCTTGCCACACTTCGGGGGGACGCCGCGGGACATTCGCGTGCGGGCCCGCCCAGGACGGTGCCGACCTCGCGGAACGGGCCAACCGCCGGTCCGCCGCGCAGCCGGTCGGCCTGGGCAGGAAGCACGCGGCCGGCGGCGGAGCGGCCGATGATCGACTAACTCGTCCGTTCGGGCCACCCACGCATGGGCCGCCGGACCGAGCCGTGGCCGAATTGTGATCACGCGCCGAGCGGTCGACGGGTCCGTAACGGAATGGACCACTCCCCCCGGTACGTTTGCCGAATCGGGGACGCGTTCGCGCGACGCCCCCCGTACGCGTCGACAGGGAGGACCCACCGGTGCTCGACCCACACGAGCTCTACGAACTCACCGACGAGCTGCCCGACGACCTCGGCCAGCCGGTGCTGATCCAGGCGCTCACCGGCTTCGTCGACGCCGGCAGCGCCACCCGGCTGGCCCGCGAACAGTTGCTCACCTCCCTGGACGCCCGCACCATCGCCCGCTTCGACATCGACCAGATGTTCGACTACCGGTCCCGCCGACCGGTGATGACCTTCGTCGAGGACCACTGGGCCGACTACGACGCCCCGGAGGTCGAGCTGCACCTGCTGCACGACGACGACGAGACCCCCTTCCTCCTGCTCACCGGCCCCGAGCCGGACCTCCAGTGGGAGCGGTTCGTGGCCGCCGTCGCCGGGCTGTCGGCCCGCCTCGACGTCCGGCTCACCGTCGGGCTCAACTCGATCCCGATGGCGGTGCCGCACACCCGGCCCAGCGGCGTCACCGCGCACGCCACCCGGCCGGAGCTGATCGCCGGGCACGAGCCCTGGCTCCAGAAGGTGCAGGTGCCGGCCAGCGTCGGGCACCTGCTGGAGTACCGCCTCGGCGAGCAGGGACGCGACGCGCTGGGCTTCGCCGCGCACGTGCCGCACTACGTCGCCCAGACCGAGTACCCGGCCGCCGCCGAGGCGCTGCTCGCCGCCGTGTCCAAGGGCACCGGCCTGCTGCTGCCCCGCGACGGCCTGCGCACCGCGGCCGAGGCGATCCGGGTGGAGATCGACCGCCAGGTGGCCCAGACGGACGAGGCGGCCACGCTGGTCCAGGCGCTGGAGGAGCAGTACGACGCGTTCGCCCGGGGTCGCGGCGAGAAGAGCCTGCTCGCCACCGAGACCGGCCCGCTGCCCAGCGCCGACGAACTCGGCGCCGAGCTGGAACGCTTCCTCGCCGAGCAGACCCGCCCGGGCGACACCCCGGAACGCTGACCGGGCGGAGCGGGCCGGGATGCGGCAGGCTGGAGCCATGCGCCTGGCGACCTGGAACGTCAACTCGGTGAAGGCCCGCCTGCCCCGGCTGCTCGACTGGCTGGGCACCACGAAGCCCGACGTGCTCTGTCTCCAGGAGACGAAGTGCCCGGACGGAGCCTTCCCGGTCGCCGAGGTGGGCGCGCTGGGTTACGAGGTGGCCAGCCACAGCGACGGCCGGTGGAACGGCGTGGCCGTGCTGTCCCGGGTCGGGCTGGCCGACGTGGCGGTCGGCTTCCCCGGCGAGCCCGGGTTCCCCGAGCCGGAGGCGAGAGCCATCGCCGCCACCTGCGACGGCGTGCGGGTCTGGTCGGTGTACGTGCCGAACGGTCGCGCCCCGGACGACCCGCACTACGCGTACAAACTGGCCTGGTTCGCGGCGCTGCGCGACGCGCTGGAGTCGGAGGTGGCCGCGGCCCGGCCGCTCGCCGTCTGCGGTGACTTCAACGTCGCGCCGACCGACGCCGACGTCTGGGACCCGGCGCTGTTCGCCACCTCCACCCACGTCACGCCGGCCGAGCGGGCCGCGCTGGCCGCGCTGCGCGACCTGGGGCTCAGCGACGTGGTGCCCACCCCGATGAAGGGCCCGCACCCCTACACCTACTGGGACTACCGGGCCGGCATGTTCCACCAGAACAAGGGCATGCGGATCGACCTGGTGTACGCCACCGCGCCGTTCGCCCGCGCGGTCCGCTCCGCGTACGTCGACCGGGAGGCCCGCAAGGGCAAGGGCCCCTCCGACCACGCCCCGATCGTGGTCGACGCCGACCTGACGCCCGCCGTCGAGGCGTTCTGAGTCGCCGTAGGCTGGACGGCATGGCAGTCGTGAAGATCAACGCGATCGACGTCCCGCCCGGCGCCGGCGAGGAGTTGGAGAAGCGGTTCGCCGCCCGGGCCGGCGCGGTGGAGAACTCCCCCGGGTTCCTCGGTTTCGAGCTGCTCCGCCCGGTCGCCGGCGAGACCCGCTACTTCGTTTACACGAGGTGGGAGACGGAGGAGGCGTACCAGGCGTGGGCGCAGGGCTCGTCCCGGGCCGCGCACGCCACCCCCGAGGGCGCCGAACCGCGCAAGCCGGTGGCCACCGGCGCCACCCTCCTGGAGTTCGAGGTGGCCCTCCAGGTCCCCCACACCCCCTGACCCTGCCCCGGCGACCATGAGGTTGGCGGCTTTCGTCGTCCGTTTTCTCGCCGCCAACCTCATGAACACCAACTGATCGCAGCCTCGCCCCCGCGCTCCGCTCGGCGTGCGGGTCAACGTGATCGACGGATGTCAGCGCCTGGACTCCATTCTCGTGAGGACGCCGGCGAACTCCGTGATCGCCCAGTCCAAGTGAGCGCGGTTGAAGAAGTCGACGCAGCTCGTGCATCCTGGTCGCCGGGGCGTAGTGCCGGCCGCCCGGAAGTGGGCGTCAGGCGTCCGCCTGATCTCGAACAGCCTGCGGAACGTCGAGCCTTCGTCAGGGTGATCCATCGACATCGCGAAACCACCCTCCCCACGCGGGCATGACCAAGCCCCGCCCGGGGGCGGAGCCCATGCGTCGTGCTCCACAGGTGGGCGTGCGAGGCAGGAACCCAGGAGTTTGCCGAACCCAGGGAACCCGACTCAGTCGTCTCAACCACCGCAGCGCAGCGCCCGTGCCGCGCTCGTGCGTCGGTGACCCGCCGGGCTGGTCTGACCCCTGCCGTCGGACGCTCGGCGGTCCGCCTTGATCACGCCGTTTGGGTGCACCTGTTGTCGCCCTGGCAACCACAGACGCACCCAAACCTCGCCCCCTCTGGCACACCGTTCCACTCACTCGGCCAGCGCGCCATGAGTGAAACGGCATGGACGTGACACGTCTGCCGGTCCGTCGTCGTGGGCGGAAGGTTGGTCAGGGGGTGCGGGTGGCGAAGACGATCACGTTGTCCTCGTAGCCGGTGCGACCACCGAGCCACGTGCCGCCGCAGGTGATCAGGCGCAACTCGGCCGGGCCGGAGTCGCCGTAGACCCGGGCGGCGGGCAGGTTCGCCTTGTCGAAGTACTCGACGCTGTCGACGGTGAACGACACCACGCTCCGGTCCGCGCGGGTCACCCGGATCAGCGCGCCCGGCTTCAGCTCGCGGAGCCGGTAGAACACCGCCGGCCCGCTCTTGCTGTCGACGTGACCGACGATGATCGCCCGCCCCGGCTCTCCCGGCACCGCGCCCCGGTTGTACCAGCCGGTCTGGTCGGTCTCGGTCAGCGGCGGCACGTCCACCGACCCGTCCCGCGCCTGACCGACCGGGGTGACCGGCGCGTCGACCTTGATGGCCGGCACGGCCAGGCGGACCGGACGGCCGACCGGTTTCCGGGCCGGTGCGGTGGTCGGCGCGGGTGCGGCAGCGCTCGACCCGGCCGACGCCTCGGCCCAGTCGAACGGCCCGGCGGTGCGTCCGAGCCCGGCCCCGACGGCGAACACGCCGACCAGTACCAGCACCACGGCCAGCGGCTTCGACCACGGGCTCCGGCCCCGGTCCCGCCTCGGCGCAGAGCCCGGCGGCGGACCGGACGGCGATCCGCCGGCAGGAGGCGGGCCCACCGGCCGGGAGCGCACGGGAGGCGGACCGGACGGGGGCGGACCGGACGGGGGCGGACCGGACGGCGATCCGCCGGCAGGAGGCAGGCCCACCGGCCGGGAGCGCACGGGAGGCGGCCCGGCCGGTGGCGGGTTCCACGGCCGGACGGCGGCGGGCGGCGGCAGCCAGGGTCGCGCCCCCGTCGTCGACGACGAGGTGGCCGGACGGGACCCGGCGGGCGGCGCCTCGACCGACGCCGAGCCGGCGGGAGGCGGACTCCACCGCTCCGAGCCGCCCGGGGGCGCGGTGGCCGGCCGGGAGCCGGTGGCCGGCGCGGCAGAACGAAAGCCGGCGGATCGCGGCGGGGCGGCGGGCGGGGGCAGGGCGAGGAACGGCCAGCCGGAGCGCCGGGAACCGGCGGGCGGTGGGGCGGCGTGGTCGGCCATGGCGGGCCTCAGCGTCCGGCGGCGTGCCGGCGGGAGGCGGCCACACCGAGACCGGCGCCGACCATGGTCAGCGCCAATCCGATCGGCACCAGCAGACCGCCGAGGCCGGGGCCGGCGGTGCCGCCGAAGCCGGTCGCCGGGCCGCGGCTGGGGAAGTGGCTGGGCGGGTGACTCGGCGGCCGGGTGGGTTGGGCCCGCTTGACGACCTGGAGCATGGTGGACGCGGTCTCCCCGCTCGGGCACTCCAGTTTGACCCGGTAGTTGCCGGGTCGGGTGCGCTCGTTGACCATCGGCGAGGCGGTGAGCAGGCCGCGCTGCGGCTGCACCTGGATCTTGCCGAAGGCGTCGGAGGCCACGATCGCGGGCACCGAATTGTCCCGGCAACTGGCCCGGATGCCGACCAGGAAACCCGGCTCGACCGTGCCCGGGGTGACCTCCACGAAGATCACGTCACCGGCGGGCTGCTCGGGCACCGGTTCGGCCCGGGCGGGCACGGCGCCGAGCAGCGGGAAGGCGCACGCGCCGACCGCGACCAGCAGCGCCGCGCGTCCCCTGACTGACCCCATGACCCCTCCCGGCGTACGGGAATGAATCCTCTCACCCCCGGCCGCACCTCACATCCGAACGGCCGCGTCGGTCGCGTAGGCTCGGGTCGCTGTGACCACCACCGACGTCTCCACCGCCCGCATCCGCACCTTCCATCCACGTCGCGGCCGGATGAGTGACCGGCAGCGCGACGCGTTGACCCGGCTCTGGCCCGCGTACGGCCTGGAGATCGCCGCCCTCGACGGGCCGTGCGATCCGGCGGCGCTGTTCGGACGGCGGGCGCCGCTGGTGCTGGAGATCGGCTCCGGCATGGGCGACGCCACCGCCGCGATGGCGGCGGCCGACCCGAGCCGACACTATCTGGCGGTCGAGGTGCACACGCCGGGAATCGCCAACCTGCTGGACCTGGTGGAACGGCACCGGCTGGAGAACGTACGGGTCGCCGAGGGCGACGCGTTGGACCTGGTCCGGGCCATGCCCGAGGGCTGCCTGGACGCGGTGCACGTCTACTTCCCGGACCCGTGGCCGAAGACCCGGCACCACAAGCGGCGGATCATCGCGCCGGCGCACGTGGCGCTGCTGCGGTCCCGGCTGGTCCCCGGCGGCACGCTGCACTGCGCCACCGACTGGGCCGAGTACGCTGAGTCGATGCGGGCGACGCTGACCGCCGACCCGGAGCTGGTCGACGTGCACGGGGGCTACGCTCCCCGCCCGGCGCACCGGCCGGTGACCAAGTTCGAGCGGCGCGCGCTGACCGCCGGTCGGGACGTCTTCGACCTGATCCACCGGCGGCGCTGACACCGGTGCGCTGACACCGCAGCGCTGAACCCGGTTGGCGCGGGACGGCACCGCCCAGGCACGATGGGAGCCGCCATGACTCTCACCGCCGCGCTGCCGAAGACCGCCGACCCCGACACGCTCTACGACGCGTTCGCCTCCTGGGCGTCCGAGCGCGGTCTCGACCTCTACCCCCACCAGGAGGAGGCGGTCATCGAGATCGTCTCCGGCGCGAACCTGATCATGAATACGCCGACCGGCTCGGGCAAGAGCCTGGTGGCGATCGCGGCACACTTCGCGGCCCTCGCCGACGACCGGACGACGTTCTACACCGCGCCGATCAAGGCGCTGGTGTCGGAGAAGTTCTTCGCGCTCTGCGAGGTCTTCGGCGCGGAGAACGTCGGCATGCTCACCGGCGACGCCAGCGTCAACGCGGACGCGCCGATCATCTGCTGCACCGCGGAGATCCTGGCCAACCTGGCGCTGCGGGAGGGCCGCCGCGCCGACGTCGGCCAGGTGATCATGGACGAGTTCCACTTCTACGCCGAGCCGGACCGGGGCTGGGCCTGGCAGGTGCCGATCATCGAGCTGCCGCAGGCCCAGTTCGTGCTGATGTCCGCCACGCTCGGCGACACCACCCGCTTCGTCGACGACCTGACCCGGCGCACCGGCCGGCCGACCGCCGTCGTCCGCTCGGCCGAGCGACCGGTCCCGCTCCTCTTCTCGTACGCGACCACGCCGCTGCACGAGACGCTCGAAGAGCTGCTGGAGACCAAGCAGGCCCCGGTGTACGTGGTGCACTTCACCCAGGCCGCCGCGCTGGAACGCGCCCAGGCGCTGATGAGCGTGAACGTCTGCACCCGCGCCGAGAAGGACATGATCGCCACCGCGATCGGCAACTTCCGGTTCACCTCCGGCTTCGGCAGGACGCTGTCCCGGCTGGTCCGGCACGGCATCGGCGTGCACCACGCCGGCATGCTCCCGAAGTACCGCCGCCTGGTGGAGACGCTCGCCCAGGCCGGCCTGCTCAAGGTCATCTGCGGCACCGACACGCTCGGCGTCGGCATCAACGTGCCGATCCGCACCGTGCTGTTCACCGGCCTGAGCAAGTACGACGGCATCCGTACCCGGCTGCTGAAGGCGCGCGAGTTCCACCAGATCGCCGGCCGGGCCGGGCGGGCCGGCTTCGACACCATCGGCCGGGTGGTGGTGCAGGCGCCCGAGCACGTGATTGAGAACGAGAAGGCGCTCGCCAAGGCCGGCGACGACCCGAAGAAGCGCCGCAAGGTGGTGAAGAAGAAGCCGCCGGAGGGCTCCATCGGCTGGGGTGAGCCGACGTTCCAGCGCCTGGTCGAGGCCGAGCCGGAGCCGCTCACCTCCAGCTTCCAGGTCAGCCACTCGATGCTGCTCAACGTGATCGGCCGCCCCGGCGACGCGTTCGCCTCGATGCGGCACCTGCTCACCGACAACCACGAGGACCCGGCCGCCCAGCGGCGGCACATCCGCCGGGCCATCGCCATCTACCGGGCGCTGCGTGCCGGCGGCGTGGTCGAGGAGCTGCCCGAGCCGGACGAGGCGGGTCGCCGGGTACGCCTCACCGTCGACCTCCAACTCGACTTCGCGCTCAACCAGCCGCTGTCGCCGCTCGCGCTGGCCACCATCGAGCTGCTCGACCGGGAGTCCCCGGCGTACGCGCTGGACGTGCTCAGCGTGATCGAGGCGATCCTGGACGACCCGCGGCAGATCCTCTCCGCGCAGCAGTTCAAGGCCCGCGGCGAGGCGGTCGCCGCGATGAAGGCCGACGGCATCGAGTACGAGGCCCGCCTGGAGCTGCTCGACGAGGTGACCTGGCCCAAGCCGCTCGCCGAGCTGCTGGAGGGCGCGTACGAGATGTACCGCCAGGGCCACCCGTGGGTCGCCGACCACCAGCTCGCCCCGAAGTCCGTGGTCCGGGACATGTACGAGCGGGCCATGACGTTCCCGGAGTACGTCCAGTTCTACGGGCTGTCCCGCTCCGAGGGGCTGGTGCTGCGCTACCTCGCGGACGCGTACAAGACGCTGCGG
Source organism: Micromonospora sp. NPDC051141 (assembly GCF_044455765.1). Classification (NCBI taxonomy): domain Bacteria; kingdom Bacillati; phylum Actinomycetota; class Actinomycetes; order Micromonosporales; family Micromonosporaceae; genus Micromonospora; species Micromonospora sp. NPDC051141. The sequence continues at coordinate 427,321 of NZ_JBITFD010000002.1, read as the reverse complement.
CAGACCGTGCCGGAGGACGCCAAGACCGAGGAACTGGTCGACCTCATCGAGTGGCTGGGCGAGCTGGTCCGCCAGGTCGACTCCAGCCTGATCGACGAGTGGGAGCGGCTGCGCAACCCGTCCGACGTGGCCGAGGTGGCCGCCTCGCTCGACGACCGGCCGCCGGCGGTGACCCGTAACGCGCGGGCGTTCCGGGTGCTGGTGCGCAACACGCTGTTCCGTCGCGTCGAGCTGGCCGCGTTGCGCCGCTGGGACCTGCTCGCCGAGCTGGACGCCGGGGACGGCTGGCACGCGGACGCGTGGGCGGACGCGCTGGAGCCGTACTTCGAGGCGTACGACTCGATCGGGGTGGGGGCGGACGCCCGCGGGCCGGCGCTGCTGATGATCGAGCAGGGTCGGGAGCGGTGGACCGTACGCCAGATCCTGGACGACCCGGACGGCGACCGCGACTGGGGGATCAGCGCGGAGGTGGACCTGGCCGCCTCGGACGAGGTGGGCGCGGCGGTGGTCCGGGTCACCGACGTCGGCCAGCTCTGACCCGATCCGACCCGAGGAGCCGGCCGGCGGCGAGGGCCACCTCGGCGCCAGCCCAGCGCTTCCGGAACATCCGGTCGTGCGAGACCACCACCACCGCGCCCGGGTACTCGGCCAGCGCCTGCTCCAGTTGCTCGACCAGCGCCGGCGACAGGTGGTTGGTGGGCTCGTCGAGCAGCAGCACGTCGGCCTCGCCGGCCAGCAGGCGGGCCAGCGCCAGGCGGCGGCGCTGCCCGACCGACAGCGCGCCGACCGGCTTGTCGAAGTCGGCGACGCGGAACAGGCCCAGCGACGCCAACCGCTCGGCCTGTTCCTCCCGGCTGCCGGCGCGGCCGGACGCGAACGCCGAGAGCAGGTCGCGCGACGGCACGCTGATCGTGCTCTCCTGCGGCAGGTACCCGAGACGCCCCCGGCGCGCCACCGATCCCTCGTCCGGGGTCAGCACACCCGCCAGCACGTCGAGCAGGGTCGACTTACCTGCGCCGTTCGGCCCGGTGACCAGCACCTGTTCACCGGCGCCGACCGTCAGCGCGGGCACCCGGAGCCGGCCGGCGACCCGTACGCGGTGCGCCGCGAGCACGGCACCCTCCCGGACCGCCGCATCCAGCGGCGCGTGCAGGCGCAGCGGCTCCGGTGGCCGGGGCACCGGCTCGGCGCGCAACCGGTCGAGCCGTTCGACCGCGCCGCGTACCCGGGTGGAGATCGACGCCTGGACCCGGCGGCCGTCGCCGTTGTACTTGCACTTGTTGTGGTCCTTGATGGCCCGGCCGGGCGCGACCCGGTACGCGGTCGTCTCCGCCCACCCGGTCCAGTGCGCGATCTCGGCGGTCCACGCCGCGTAGGACTGCTCCCACCGCTGCCGCGCCGCCCGCTTCTCGGCGAGGTAACCGGCGTACCCGTTGCCGTAGCGCACCACCGTGGCCCGGTCCCCGTCGACCTCCAGGATGGTGGTGGCCACCCGCCGCAGCAGCAGCCGGTCGTGGGTCACCACCACGAGCGTGCCCCGGTGCCGGCGCAGCCGGTCCTCCAGCCAGGCCAGCGCCGCCTCGTCGAGGTGGTTGGTGGGCTCGTCGAGCAGCAGCAACTCCGGCTCCGCCGACAGCACCCCGGCCAGCGCGAGCCGCGCCCGCTGCCCACCGGAGAGCGTGCCGAGCGCACGCTCCGGCGCCAGCTCGCCGATTCCGAGGGTGGACATCGCCGCCCGGACCCGCGCGTCGGCCCGGTATCCGTCGCGCAGTTCGAAGGCGGTCGACAGTTCCCCGTACGCGCTGAGCAGCCCGTCCTCGCCGGCGCTCAGGGCCTGCTCCGCCTCGGTGATCCGGCGCTGGAGGTCGCGCAGGTCGGCGAGGGCCGCGTCGACCGCGTCCCCGACCGTGGCCGTGTCCGGCAGGTCGAGAACCTGGCCGAGATGGCCGATCCCGCCGTCGGCGGTGACCACGACCTCGCCCTCGTCCGGTGCTTCCTGCCCGGCCAGCAGCCGCAGGAGGGTGGACTTCCCGGCGCCGTTCTCACCGACCACGGCGGCCCGTTCGCCGTCGCGGACCGTGCCGGACACCGCGTCCAGCACCTGGCCGTGGGCGTACGCCTTGCTCACCGCGCGCAGCGCGAGTTGGGTGGCCATGAGACTCCTTCCCGGCGATCAGTCCCGTAGGGCGGGCTGGGTGCGGGTCAGGAGATCATGCCGCCAGGTTGGCACGAACCGGACGAACCGACAACCGGTTTACGACGCCGACAGGCCGGCCGCGACGAGCGTGCGGCCACCGCGGGCGTTCTGCGCCATCCGCGTACGCGGGCGTGCCCAAACGCTGGGCGATGTCATACCCGTCGATTAGAATGTATGTACTAAACGAGCTTTTGACCTGGGAGGATGCTCGTGACTGCGCCCACCTCAGCCGCCCCTCTCACCCCCTACGCCACCCTCCTCGGCTTCACCCGCTACGTCGACCGGACCGGCCCCACCAAGGCGACGTTCGTCGGCGGCCTGCGCCGGCAGCGGGCGAGCCGGCATGGCTTCAACCCGCACGGGCAGTTCGTCAAGGCGCTCAAGGCCGACGTCGCGTTCCACACCGGCGGCACCCACCTGGCCCAGGTCGCCGACGTGGTCAAGCCACGCTGGCGCCCGCTCTACGAGGCCCTCGTGCCGGGCGCGACGCGCTGGCTGCACTCGCTCGGCGAGCCGACCGGCGTCGACCTGGCCCAGACCCGGGATGCGCTGGCGATGCTGGGCGACCTGCCCGTGAAGATCAACCCGCAGTTCGGCGTGCGGTTCGCCGACGGCCGGGCCGAGGCGATCCGGCTGCACTTCGACGAGGCGCCGCCGAGCGAGGAGGCGACGCTTGCCACGCTGCACCTGATGGCCCGGCACATGGACGCGGTGCTGCCGCACGCCGAGCCGGTGCTGGTCGACGTGCGGCGAGGCGAGGCGCACCGCATGCCGGCCGACGCCAAGCCCGAACGAATCGAGCAGTGGCTGGCCGGCGAGGCCGCCGCCTTCCGCGCCATCTGGTCCACCGCCGCCTAGCCCTCCCCTCTCCCCCTCCCCCTCCCCCGCCCCGCCCGCGCGCTGATTCACGGAAAGAGTGGCTATTCGACGTCGAATAGCCACTCTTTCCGTGAAAGCGCACCGCGGCGGGGAGGGTTGTCCACAGGGGGTTTCGGACGGGTGGGGAAGACAGCAGGGTTGAGGGGTGGCTCGTCCTCCTCGTCGGCCGACCGAACTGGTCGGCAAGATGTTCTTCGCGCGGGAAGCGGTTCATCTCGGACTGCTCACCAGAAACGACCTCCGGAGCAGCGCCTGGCGGCAGTTGTTCCACAACGTCTACGCCGACGCGCGGCTGGAGATCTCGCACGTCATGCGCGCCCGGGCGGCCGCGTCGTGGCTGTTCCCTCCCGGCTGCGCCATCGCCGGCCGCTCGGCGGTCGCTCTGCTCGGCGGACCCCAGCCCCGTCCCGACGAACCCGTCGAGGTGCTGGTGGAGCCGTCGGCCCGCTTCGGACCGGTGGCCGGCCTGCGCATCCACGTGGCGAACTGGCGGGAGGGTGAGGTGTTGCGGGTCGACCGGGCGCCGGTCACCACCCCGGTCCGCACCTGCTGGGACCTCGCCCGCTGGCTGGACGGCGTGGAGGCGGTGGCGCACATCGACGCGCTGCTCCGTCGGGGCGTCACCGATCACGCCGAGCTGGCGGCGTACCAGCGACGACGCGGCGGGGAACGCGGCGCCCGCCGGTTCGCCGAGGCGTTGCCGCTCGTCGACGGCGGCGCGGAGTCGTTACCCGAGTCCCGGCTGCGGGTTCGACTGATCCGTGCCGGCCTCCCCCGGCCGGTGACCCAGCACGTCATCTCGCGGCAGGGACGGTTCGTGGCGAGGGTCGATCTCGCGTGGCCCGACCGCAGGGTGGCCGTGGAGTACGACGGGCTCTGGCACCACGACGCCGAACAGTTCCACCGGGACCGCCGTCGCCTGAACCAGATCCTGGGCGACGACTGGCTCGTCCTGCACGTCACCGCGAAACGCATGGCCGAGGACTTCGACGGCGTGCTCACCGAAATCCGCACCGCCCTGGCCACCCGTCGCCCCCGTTGACCGCACGGCCGCTGCGCTTTCCCGGAAAGAGTGGCTGTCCGGCGTCGGACAGCCACTCTTTCCGTGCATCAGCGCCCCCGAAAGGGGTGGGCGAGGAGGTCAGGCGGTGAGGTGCTTTTCGAGGTCGTCGAGGATCTTGTTGGCGGCGGTGACGCCGATGCCGGTCATCCACGTCTCGTCGGAGACCACGTGCGCCTTGCCCGCCTTGACCGCGGACAGGCCCTGCCAGAGACTGCCGGCGGTGACCTTCGCCTGCTCGGCGGCGGCCTTCTCGCCGTACGCGGTCACGAACACCACGTCGCCGTCGACCTCGTTGACCCGCTCGGCGCTGACCAGGTCGAACCGCTTGTCCTCCTTGCCGTCCAGGCGCTGCCGCTCGGGGCGGCCCAGTCCGGTGTCGCCGACCACGATGCCGGAGAACGAGTCCGGCCCGTACACCCGGATGTTGCCCGGGATGAAGCGCACGATGGAGACCTTCCGCGCGCCCGGGTCACCGAGCTTCGCGCCGACGTCCTTCGCCCGCTTCTCGTACGCGGCCAGCAGGTCCTTGGCCTCCTGCTCCTTGCCGAGCGCCCGGCCGTCGAGGAGGAAGTTCTCCTTCCAGGTCACGCCCACCTTCTCGGTGAACACGGTGGGCGCGATGGCGGACAGCTCGTCGTAGAACTTCTCCTGGCGGAACTTGCTGCCCAGAATCAGGTCCGGCTTGAGCGCGTTGATCGCCTCCAGGTCCGGCTCGGTGAGCACGCCGACCTCGGTGATGCCGGTGAGCTTCTCCTCGCCGAAGTAGGTGGGCCAGCTCTTCGCCTCGCCGGCGGTGGCCGCGCCGACCGGCGTGACGCCCAGCGACAGCGCGGTGTCGATCTTGTCGGTGTCGAGCACCACCACGCGCTTCGGCGCGGCCGGCACCTTGGTGGCGCCCATCGCGTGGGTGATCTCCCGGGTCTCCCCGGCGCCGGCGTCGGTGACGGGGTCGCTCTCCCCGCAGGCGGTGAGGCCGACGCCGAGGGCGAGAGCGGTGGTGAGTACGGCGGCGAGGCGACGCATCAGGTTCCTTTCCGTGGTGCGGGTGCGGTCGGCACGCTCAGGCGTCGCCGACGGGGGCGCCGGCCGGAGCGGCCGAGGTCTGGGTGCGGGCGGCGGGAACGGCTGGGGTCTGGGTGCCGGCGGCCGGAGCGGCCGACGTTCGGGTTGAGGCGGCCGACGTGCCGGCCGGAACGGCCAGAGGCCGGGTGCCGGCGGCCGGGGTCTGGGTGCCGGCGGCCGAGGTCTGGGTGCGGGCGGGCACCACGAGCGGGGCGCCGGTGACCGGGCAGGGCACGACCACGCAGTCGAGCCCGAACACGTCGCGGACGAGGTCGGCGGTGAGGATCTCGCGCGGCGGGCCGACCGCGACCACCGCGCCGTCGCGCATGGCGACCAGGTGGTCGGCGTACCGGGCGGCCTGGTTGAGGTCGTGCAGCACGGCCACCACGGTCCGGCCCCGCTCGGCGCGCAGCCGGTGCAGCAGGTCCAGCACCTCCACCTGGTGGGCCAGGTCCAGGAACGTGGTGGGCTCGTCCAGCAACAGCGCGTCGGTGTCCTGGGCGAGCGTCATGGCGATCCACACCCGTTGGCGCTGCCCGCCGGAGAGCGTGTCCACCGGGCGGTCGGCGAGCGCGGTCACATCGGCCAGCCGCATCGCCTCGTCGACGGCCCGCCCGTCCTCGGTCGACCACTGCCGCCACCAGCGCTGGTAGGGCTGCCGGCCACGCCCGACCAGGTCGGCCACGGTGATCCCCTCGGGCACCAATGGGCTCTGCGGCAGCACGCCGAGCCGCCGCGCCACGTCCCGGGTGGGCAGGTCGCGGATCTGCGTACCGTCGAGCAGCACCGCGCCGCTCCGCGGGGTGAGCAGCCGGGCCATGGTGCGCAGCAGCGTCGACTTGCCGCAGGCGTTCGGGCCGACGATCACGGTGAACGCGTCGGCCGGCAGGTCGAGGTCCAGCCCGTCCAGCACGGTCCGGCCCTCGTAGCCGACGACCAGGTCGCGGGTGGACAGCAGCGCGGTCACGACCGCCTCCCTCGGGTACGCAGCAGCACGAAGATGAGGTACGGGCCGCCGATGGCCGCGGTCAGCACACCGGCCGGCAACTGGGTGGGCGCGAACAGGCGCCGGCCGGCCAGGTCTGCCAGCACCAGCAACAGCGCGCCCAGCAGCGCGGCGCAGAGCATCGGCGGGCGTTCCGCGCGGACCAGCCGGCGGGCCACCTGCGGCGCGACGAGCGCCACGAAGTCCACGGCGCCGACCTGGGCGGTGACCGCGGCGGCGGCCAGCACGCCGGCGCCGGCCAGGCCGATCCGCCGGGCCACCGGGCGCAGCCCGATCCCCCGGGCGGTGTCGTCGTCCAGGGCGGCGCCGCGCAGCGCCCAGCCGGCCCAGAGCAGCACCGGCAGCAGCACGGCGAGCGTGCCGGCGATCCAGCCTGCCTCGGTCCACCCCTTGCCGGCCAGCGTGCCGATCAGCCAGAGCTGGGCGCGCAGGCCGTCGATCGGCTCGGCGGTGAGCATCACCACCTCGGTGAGCGCCCGGAACGCGAACGCCACCGCCACGCCGGCCAGCACGAACCGCTGGGCGGCCAGACCGTGCCGCGCGCCGAGCGCGAACACCAGCACGGCCGCGGCCAGGCCACCGAGCAGCGCCGCCGGCGCCACCAGCACCGCCGCCGCCCCGCTGGTCAGCGCCACCGTGGCGGCCAGTCCGGCGCCCTGCGTGACGCCGATGACGTCGGGGCTGGCCAGCGGGTTGCGGGCGACGCTCTGGATCAGCGTGCCGGCCACCCCGAAGGCCGCCCCGGCCAGCGCCGCGAGCACCGCGCGGGGCAGTCGCAGGTCGCGCACCACGAGGTCGTACGGCGTGCCCGCCCCGGACAGCGACCGCAGCACGTCAGCCGGCGCCACGTACGGCGTCCCGAGCGAGAGGCTGACCACCACCGCCCCGAGAAGCAGCCCCAGCAGCACCCCCGCCACGACCACCGCCCGCCACCGGAACGGCACCGCCACCGGCCCGACCCGCAGCAGCGCCTTCCCGGCCAGCGCCCCACCCCGTCCTCGGCGATCTTGCGGTTTCGGCCCGTCGAGTGCGGCACTTGTCTGCTTTGCCGGGGCCACCACTGCAAGATCGCGGGGAGTGGGGGTGGGGGTGGGGGTGGTCATGAGGTGACGACCTTGGCGCGGCGGACCAGGATGGCGAGCAGGGGGGCGCCTAGGAGGGCGGTGATGATGCCGGCGGGGACCTCGCCGGGCGGGGCGACCAGTCGGCCGGCCACGTCGGCGGCCAGCACCAGCGCGGGGCCGAGCAGCGCGGCGACCAGCAGCGTCCAGCGGTGGTCGGCGCCGACCAGGGCCCGGGCCAGGTGCGGCACGGCCAGTCCGACAAACGCGATCGGGCCGGCGGCGGCCACCGCGGCGCCGGTGAGCAGCACCCCGCCGCCGCCGGCGGCCAGCCGGACCAGGGCCACCCGGTGCCCCAGCCCGCGGGCGACGTCGTCGCCGAGGGCGAGCGCGTCCAGGCCCCGGGCGGCCAGCGCGGCCAGCAGCACGCCGGCCAGCACGAACGGAAGCACCTGCCCGGCGACGCCCACGTCCCGGCCGGTGAGCCCGCCGACCACCCAGAAGCGGTACTCCTCGAACGTGCGGGCGTCGATGCTGAGCAACGCGTACACGATGGCGCCGAGACCGGCGTCGAGCGCCGCGCCGACCAGCGCGAGCGTGACCGGGCTGGCGCCGTCGCGGGTGCGGTTGGCGACGGCGAACACCAGCAGCCCGGCGAGCAGCGCGCCGGCGATGCCGAACCAGACGTAGCCGGCCAGCGTGCCGACCCCGAACACGGCGATGGCCAGCACCACGCCGAAGGACGCGCCGGCGCTGACGCCGAGGATGCGCGGCTCGGCGAGCGGGTTGCGGGTGACGGCCTGGAACAGCACCCCGGCCAGCGCGAGCGCGAGCCCGACGACCAGCCCGAGGGCGGTACGCGGCACCCGCAGCTCGCGGACCACGGTGGTGGCGTCGCCGTCGTCCGGCGCCACCAGCGCGTGCCACACCTGGTCGACCGGCAGGTGGCGGCTGCCGAGCGCCAGGCTGGCCAGCAGCGCGGCGACGAGCAGGAGCACCGCCGCGAACGTGACCGCGACGCGGCGGGACGCGCCGGGGCGGGCGGGGGCGTCGGCCCGGGCGGGCCGGACGGCGACGGTGGTCACGGGGGTGTTCGCCTTCCGATTAGGTACGCCTTACCTTAACTGACCAGGTAAGGCACGCCTAACTCGGCGTTGTCGATGGGCTTGCGCCTCCACCGGGGGGAGCCGGCAGGGTGGCGGCATGGACGGTGGAGAGCGCTACTCGATCGGCGACCTGGCCCGGCGGACCGGCGTGCCGGTGAAGACCATCCGGTTCTGGTCCGACCGGGGGATCGTGCCGGCGATTGACCGGGGCCCGACCGGTCACCGCCGCTACGGTCCCGAGGCGGCGGCCCGGATCGACCTGGTGCGCACGCTGCGCGAGCTGGGCGTCGACCTGGCCACGGTGCGCCGGGTGGTGGCCCTGGAGGTCACCCTGCCCGAGGCCGCCGCGACGCACGCGGACGCCCTGGCCGCGCAGATCCGCGTGCTGCGGTCGCGTCGCGCGGTGCTGACCATGATCGCCCGACGGGGGTCCACCCCGACCCAGGCCGACCTGCTGCGTCGGCTGGCCGGGCTGGCCGAGCGGGAGCGCCGGCGGCTCGTCGACGAGTTCCTCGACGCGGCCTTCACCGGCCTGACCGATCCCGGTCTCGTGGGTGTCCGCCGCTCGCTCACCCCGGAACTGCCGGCCGACGCGGACGACGCCCGGTTGGAGGCCTGGGTGGAGCTGGCCGAGCTGACGCTGGACCCGGGTTTCCGGGCCGCCCTGCGCCGGCTGGCCGAGTTGCACGCGGCCGACCGCGTGGGCGTCGAGGGCGTACGCCGGGACGCGGTCGCCGTGGTCCGGGAGGAGGCGGCCCCGGCGCTGGCCGCGGGCGTGGACCCGGCCTCGCCCCGGGCCGACGCGACCCTGGACCGGGCGACGGCCCGCTACGCCCGGCTCTGCGGCCGGCCGGACGACGCGGACCTGCGGCGGCGGCTGCTGGACCGGCTGGAGGCTGCCCACGACCCTCGGCGGGAGCGTTACGAGCACCTGCTCTCGGTGGTGAACGGGTGGCCACCGGCCGAGAGCCTCACGCCGGTGCTGGACTGGACGATCCGGGCACTGCGCGCCCGAGCGGGCGGCGGCTGACGCGGCGGGCCTACTCCGCGCCCATCACCAGTCCTTCGATGGTGTGCTTCTGGCGGATCGGGACGAGCGTGTCCACCACCGGGCAGCGCAGGTGGTCGCGGACCAGGTCGGGCAGCGCGTCCCAGTAGGGGCGGGTGACGGCCAGGTCGTGGTGGGCCGCGTTGCCCGCGCCCGGGGCGTCGACGCCGAGCACCAGCACCGGGCGGGCCCGGTCGCTGACGTTCGGCGTGCCCCGGTGGAGGGTGAGCGCGGAGCGCGCCGAGAGGTCGCCGCGCTTCGGGTACTTGCGGACCGCGCGGGCCTCGTAGCGCGGGTACCGGTCCTTCGGCGGGAACATCTCGTGGTCGAACGAGCGGCCGTCGTCCCACTGGGTGCCCGGGGCGATCTCGAACGGGCCCATCTCCTCGACCGTGTCGACGGTGGTGAGGTTGAACGCCAGCGAGGTGAGCCGGCGGCGCAGCCGCGTCTCCTCGGGCATCGGGAAGTCGCGGTGCCAGGGCTGCATCTTCGCGCCGGGGAACGGGATGTCGAAGCCCAGCTCGACGATCTCGTACTCCGGGCCGAGCACGGCCCGGCACACCGAGACCACCCAGGGGTGGGTGACCAGGTCGACGAAGCCGCGTAGCTGCTCCGGGTGGATCTCGACGTACCAGCGCTCGGGGCCCCGACCGACCGCGCCGTCGGGCCGGGACCGGGCCTCGGCGAACGCGGCCTCGACGTCCTCGCCGACCCGGGTCACCCAGTCCACCTCGAAGGCGCCCCGGCAGGCGGTGATGCCGTCGCGGTACAGGTCGCCGAGCGCCTCGACCGGAGTCTCGTCGTCGGGCGCGGAAGAGGGAGTCATCGGGCCTCCTGAGGACGGGACCCGAGTATTACAACGTTGGAAAGCGACCGCAAGCGCGGAACTCAGTCCTCCGCGGACTGGCGGCTCACCGGCACCACCGGCTGCGGCCACACCCCGGTACGCGGCACGGCCGGCACGTCGGCCTGGTGGTCCGACCAGACGTACGTCTCGGGCAGCAGCTCGGCCACCGGCACCGCGCGCAGCCCGTCCGACGGCCCGACGATCACCCGGATCGACGGGAAGTAGTCGAGCAGCACCTGCCGGCAGCGCCCGCACGGCGGAAGGACGCCCCGCCCCCGGTCCCCCACCGCGACGATCGTCTCCAGCTCGCCCGCCCCCTGGGTGGCCGCCGCGCCGAGCGCCACCACCTCGGCGCACGGGCCACCGGTGAAGTGGTAGACGTTCACGCCGCTGAACACCCGCCCGTCGGCGCTGCGCACGGCCGCCGCGACGGTGTGGTTCTCGCTGCGGCAGCGAAGCTTCGCGACGGCGGTGGCGGCCTGCACGAGCGCCCGGTCGGTGTCCCGCATGATCATCCCCGCCCCTTCGTCGACCTCGTCGGCGGCAACCCTATCCGCGCCGGGACGTCGCGCCCGGACGGCACGCCCACGCGCGGGTAACCCGGGAGCGGTCCGCCGCGCGGCTGCCTATCCTTGGCGACGACATGCAGAATCCAGCCGTACCCGCCGCTGAAGAGACCACCCGCGACCTGCACCGCCGCCTCGGCCCCCTGATGTTCCGCGACCAGCGCCGGCTCCAGCGGCGGCTCGACGGCGCGCGGAAGCTGCGGGACCCGCAGCGGCGGGAGGCGGCGCTGGCCGAGATCGGGGCCGAGGTGGCCCGCGCCGAGGCGCGCCTGGCGGCCCGGCGGGCCGCGGTGCCGACCGTCACCTACCCGGCGCAGCTTCCGGTCAGCGAGCGCAAGGACGACATCGCCGCCGCCATTCGGGACCACCAGGTGGTGATCGTGGCCGGCGAGACCGGGTCCGGCAAGACCACCCAGCTCCCGAAGATCTGTCTGGAGCTGGGACGCGGCGTCACCGGTCTGATCGGGCACACCCAGCCCCGGCGGCTGGCCGCCCGGACGGTCGCCGACCGGATCGCCGAGGAACTCGGCACCGAGCTGGGCGGCGTGGTCGGCTACAAGGTCCGCTTCTCCGACCAGGTGGGCGAGAACAGCCTGGTCAAGCTCATGACCGACGGCATCCTGCTGGCCGAGTTGCAGACCGACCGGATGCTCCGGCAGTACGACACGTTGATCATCGACGAGGCGCACGAGCGCAGCCTGAACATCGACTTCATCCTCGGCTACCTGCGGCAGCTCCTGCCCCGCCGGCCCGACCTCAAGGTGGTCATCACCTCGGCGACCATCGAGACCGACCGGTTCGCCCGGCACTTCGCCGACGCCGACGGCAACCCGGCGCCGGTGGTGGAGGTCTCCGGTCGCACCTACCCGGTGGAGGTGCGGTACCGGCCGCTGGTCGAGGTCACCGAGGCCGACGGGGAGGACGAGGCCGACGAGGAGAACGTCCGGGACCAGATCCAGGCCATCGGCGACGCGGTCGAGGAACTGGCCGCCGAGGGGCCGGGCGACATCCTGGTCTTCCTCAGCGGCGAACGGGAGATCCGGGACACCGCCGACGCGCTCGGCAAACTGGTGCAGTCCAGACGCTCGTTGCTCGGCACCGAGATCCTGCCGCTGTTCGCCCGGCTCTCCACCGCCGAGCAGCACCGGGTCTTCGCCGCGCACAGCAACCGCCGGGTGGTGCTGGCCACCAACGTCGCGGAGACCTCGCTGACCGTCCCCGGCATCAAGTACGTGGTGGACCCGGGCACCGCCCGGATCTCCCGCTACTCCAGCCGGCTCAAGGTGCAGCGGCTGCCGATCGAGCCGGTCTCGCAGGCCAGCGCCAACCAGCGCAAGGGGCGCTGCGGGCGCACCTCCGACGGCATCTGCGTCCGCCTCTACGACGAGTCGGACTTCGACTCCCGCCCGGAGTTCACCGACCCGGAGATCCTGCGCACCAACCTGGCCTCGGTCATCCTCCAGATGACCGCGATCGGGCTCGGCGACGTCGCCGCCTTCCCGTTCATCGACCCGCCGGACCGGCGCAACGTGACCGACGGCGTCAACCTGCTGCACGAGCTGGGCGCGCTCGACCCGACCGAGGCCGACCCGGCGAAGCGGCTGACCGCGCTGGGCCGGCGGCTGGCCCAGCTCCCGGTCGACCCGCGACTGGCCCGGATGGTGATCGAGGGCGAACGCAACGGCTGCGCCACCGAGGTGGTGGTGATCGCCGCCGCGCTCTCCATCCAGGACCCCCGCGAGCGCCCGGCCGACCGGCAGGCCCAGGCCGACCAGGCGCACGCCCGGTTCGCCGACAAGGAGTCGGACTTCGTCGCCTACCTCAACCTGTGGCGGCACCTGCGGGAGAAGCAGCGGGAGCTGTCGTCAAGCGCGTTCCGTCGGATGTGCAAGGCGGAATACCTCAACTACCTGCGGGTGCGCGAGTGGCAGGACATCGTCAGCCAGGTGCGCCAGGTGCTGCGTACCTCGGAGAGGGGTGAGGGCCGGCGCGGCGCCGGCGCGGACCTGCCGGAAGAGATCGACACCCCGAAGGTGCACCAGTCGCTGCTGCCCGGCCTGCTGTCCCACCTCGGGCTCAAGGACGCGCAGAAGCACGAGTACCTCGGCGCACGCGGCGCGAAGTTCGTGATCTTCCCCGGCTCGGCGCTGTTCCGGAAGCCGCCGCGGTGGGTGATGGCCGCCGAGCTGGTCGAGACGTCCCGGCTGTTCGGCCGGGTCGCCGGGCGGGTCGAGCCCGAGTGGGTCGAACCGCTGGCCCAGCACCTGGTCAAGCGCAGCTACAGCGAGCCGCACTGGGAGAAGAAGCAGGCCGCGGTGATGGCCTACGAGAAGGTCACGCTCTACGGCATCCCGCTGGTCACCTCCCGCAAGGTCACCTTCGGTCGGATCGACCCGGTGCTGAGCCGGGAGCTGTTCATCCGGCACGCGCTGGTGGAGGGCGACTGGCAGACCCACCACCAGTTCTGGCGGGACAACCAGAAACTCCTGACCGAGGTCGAGGAGCTGGAGAACCGGGCCCGACGACGCGACATCCTGGTCGACGACGAGACCATCTTCGCCTTCTACGACCAGCGGATTCCCGCCGACGTGGTCTCCGGCCGGCACTTCGACACCTGGTGGAAGAAGACCCGCCGGGAGCAGCCGGACCTGCTCACGTTCACCCGCGAGCTGCTGGTCAACGCCGGGCGCGGCGGCGTCGACGAGGAGGACTACCCGGACGAGTGGCGGGCCGACGGCGTCACGCTGCCGCTGACGTACACGTTCGACCCGACCGCGCCCACCGACGGCGTCACCGTGGACATCCCGCTGCCGCTGCTCAACCAGGTGCCGGCGGAGAGCTTCGACTGGCAGGTGCCGGGGCTGCGCGAGGAACTGGTCATCGCGTTGATCCGCTCGCTGCCCAAGCCGGTGCGGCGCAACTTCGTGCCGGTGCCCGACTACGCGCGGGCGGCGCTGGCCGCCATCACGCCCGGCGAGGAGCCGCTGCTGGCCGCGCTGACCCGGCAACTGCGCCGGATGACCGGGGTGACCGTGCCGCCGGACGCGTGGGACGTCGGCAAGCTGCCGCCGCACCTGCGGGTCACGTTCCGGGTGCTCGGCGACGACGACAAGCCGGTCGCCGAGGGCAAGGACCTGCCGGCGCTGCAACGCCGGCTCCGCCAGGAGGTACGCCAGGTCGTCGCCGCCGCCGCGCCGGACGTGGCCCGCAGCGGGCTCACCGAGTGGTCGATCGGCAGCCTGCCCCGCACCATCGAGCAGGTGCGCGCCGGTTTCGCGGTGACCGCGTACCCGGCGCTGGTGGACGAGGGCGCGACCGTCGGGGTGAAGGTGTTCGACTCCGCCGGCGAGCAGGAGGCCGCGCACTGGGCCGGCACCCGTCGACTGCTGCGGCTGACCATGCCGTCGCCGGCGCGGTTCCTTCAGGGGCGGCTGAGCAACGAGGCGAAGCTGGCGCTGTCCCGCAACCCGCACGGCGGGGTGCCGGCGCTGATCGAGGACGCCACCGGCGCCGCCATCGACAAGCTGATGGCGGACGCGGGCGGCCCGGCCTGGGACGCCGACGGCTTCGCCGCACTACGTGAGCGGGTCCGCGCCGACCTGGTCGACACCGTGGTCGAGATGATGGCCCGGGCCCGGCAGGTGCTGGCCGCCGCGTACGCGGTGGAGCAGCGACTCGGCGCCACCCGCAACCTGGCCGTGGTGGCCGCGCTCGCCGACATCCGCGCCCAGCTCACCGGCCTGGTGCACGCCGGCTTCCTGACCGAGGCCGGTTACGCGCGCCTGCCCGACCTGCTGCGCTACCTGACTGCGATCGAGCGCCGGCTGGACCGGTTGCCCGGCAACCCGCAGCGCGACAAGCAGCAGCAGGACCGCATCGCGGTGGTGCAGAAGGAGTACCAGGACATGCTGGCCGCGTTGCCGCCGGCCCGGCGCGGCTCGACGGCGGCCCGCCAGATCCGCTGGATGATCGAGGAGCTGCGGGTGAACGTGTTCGCCCAGGCCCTGGGCACCCCCTACCCGGTCTCCGAGCAACGCATCTACCGCGCCATGGACGACGCCGAGGCCCGCTGACCCCCTTCCCTACCCGCCCCCGCCCCGCCCCCGCCCCCGCCTCGTCGATCTTGCACTCGCGGCCTTCGATCCGGGGCATTCGCCCCGTATGCCGGGGCGCCGAGTGCAAGATCGACGCGCTGACGGCGGCAGCTAGGCCAGCGGCTCCACCCCGGCCGGGAGCCGGTCGGTAGCGGTCGCGTCGTGCACGTACTCCAGGAGGATCCGGCGCAGCTCGCGGCCGGCGTGGGTGGGCACCACGTCCCGGCGGCGGGCCACCGCGATGGTGCGGCGCACGCCGGGCGGCGCGAGCCGGGTGACCCGGATGCCGGGCCGGCGGGCCACCACGATGCCGGGCACCAGCGCGACGCCGAGCCCGGCCTCGACGAAACTGAGCACGGCGTCCATCTCCCCGCCGTCCACCGACAGGGCCGGCTCGAAGCCGGCCGCCCGGCACGCCTGGAGCGTGGCGTCGCGCAGGTCGTAGCCCTCGCGGAACATGACGAGTGGCTGGTCCCGCAGGTCGGTGATGCGCAGCTCGCCGCCGGCCGAGACGCCCGGCAGCGGGTCGACCGAGGCGACCACCAGGCTCTCCCGCAGGATCGGGTCGACGCGCAACCCCGGATCGGCGCCACCGGACGGCATGATGATCAGGGCGAGGTCGAGGTCGCCGCGGAGCATGTCGCGGACGAGATCCTGTGAGCCGCCCTCCTCGACGCGCAGGTCGACGGTGGGGTGGGCGTCACGGAACCGGCGCAGCACCGGGGGCGCCAGCGAGGTGGCCAGGCTGGGCGTGGCGCCGAGCCGGACCCGCCCCCGGCGCAGCCCGACCAGCTCCTGCACCTCGCGCGTCGCGGTGTCCACGTCGGCGAGGATCCGCTTGGCCAGCGGCAGCAGCACGTCGCCAGCCGTGGTGAGCGTGATGTTGCCCCTTACCCGCTCGAAGAGCGGCGCCCCGAGGTCGGCCTCCAGGGCGTGAATTTGCTTACTCAACGAGGGCTGCGTTATGCCGACGACATCGGCCGCCTGGGTGAAATGTCGTACTTCTGCGACCGCCACGAAGTACCGGAGCTGATGGAGCTGCATCTCTATAGCTTACGGCTATCAAGACTGTGATTTCGATGCATTGGACGCCTGATCGAAGTGCTCCTAGCGTCGGTCGTGTGGTAATCACGAAAACTCGGTCGCCCATCCGCTCGAACGTCGGCCTGAAGGCCGTCATGGCGGTGACGGGCATCCTCCTGGTGCTGTTCCTGATCGTGCACATGCTCGGGAACCTGAAGATCTTCACGGGCGAGACGTCGTTCGACCACTACGCGCACTGGCTGCGGGACCTCGGCACGCCGCTGCTGCCCAGCACCTGGTACCTGTGGATCCAGCGCGCCGTCCTCACCGTGGCGGTGCTCGCCCACATCGGCGCGGCCGTCGTGCTCGCCATGCGGGCCCGGGCCGCCCGCCCGGTGGCGTACGCGCACCGGCGAAAGATCCACGTGAACTACGCGGCCCGCACCATGCGCTGGGGTGGTGTGATCATCCTGCTCTTCGTGATCTACCACATCCTGGACCTGACCACCGGTCACCTGAACCCGCAGGGCGACCCGGCCAACCCGTACGGCAACGTGGTCGCCGACTTCGCCCCGGAACGCTGGTACGTCACCCTCTTCTACACGCTCGCCATCGTGACCCTCGGCTTCCACCTGCGGCACGGCGCGTTCAGCGCGTTCCGCAGCCTCGGCCAGCAGACGCCGCGGGTCGAGCGCCGGGCCCGCGCCGCCGCGCTCGTCTTCGCCGTCGTGCTCTGCGCCGGCTACCTGGTGGTCCCGTTCGCCGTACTCACCGGATTGGTGGCCTGACATGGATCTGTACACCGAGGGCGACCCGATCGCCGACACCCGGGCCCCGGACGGCCCGGTGGAGACCCGGTGGGACCGCCACCGCTTCGACATGAAGCTGGTGAACCCGGCCAACCGCCGGAAGCTGACCGTGATCGTGGTCGGCACCGGCCTGGCCGGCGGCTCCGCCGCTGCGACGCTGGCCGAGCAGGGCTACCACGTGAAGTCCTACTGCTACCAGGACAGCCCGCGCCGGGCCCACTCGATCGCCGCGCAGGGCGGCATCAACGCCGCCAAGAACTACCGCAACGACGGCGACTCGGTGCACCGCCTCTTCTACGACACGGTCAAGGGCGGCGACTTCCGCTCCCGGGAGTCGAACGTGCACCGGCTGGCCGAGGTCTCGGTCAACATCATCGACCAGTGCGTCGCCCAGGGCGTCCCGTTCGCCCGCGAGTACGGCGGCCTGCTCGACACCCGCTCGTTCGGCGGCGCCCAGGTGCAGCGCACCTTCTACGCCCGGGGCCAGACCGGCCAGCAGCTCCTGCTCGGCGCGTACCAGGCCCTCGAACGGCAGATCGGCCTGGGCAACGTGGAGATGAACGCCCGCCACGAGATGCTCGAACTGGTGGTCGTCGACGGCCGGGCGCGCGGCATCGTGGTCCGCGACATGGTCACCGGCGAGATCAGCACCGAGATGGCGGACGCGGTGGTGCTCGCCTCCGGCGGCTACGGCAACGTCTTCTACCTCTCCACCAACGCCAAGGGCTGCAACGTCACCGCCTCCTGGCGGGCGCACCGCAAGGGCGCGTACTTCGCCAACCCCTGCTACACCCAGATCCACCCGACCTGCATCCCGGTCTCCGGCGACCACCAGTCGAAGCTGACCCTGATGAGCGAGTCGCTGCGCAACGACGGCCGGGTGTGGGTGCCGAAGGCCAAGGGCGACGACCGTGGCCCGCGGGACATCCCCGAGGACGAGCGGGACTACTACCTGGAGCGGATCTACCCGTCCTTCGGCAACCTGGTCCCCCGCGACATCGCCTCCCGCGCCGCGAAGAACGTGTGCGACGAGGGACGCGGCGTCGGCCCCACCGGCCTCGGCGTCTACCTCGACTTCGCCGACGCCATCGACCGGCTCGGCCGCAAGGCCATCGAGGCCAAGTACGGCAACCTCTTCGAGATGTACGAGCGGATCACCGGCGAGGACCCGTACCAGGTGCCGATGCGGATCTACCCCGCCGTGCACTACACGATGGGCGGTCTCTGGGTCGACTACGACCTCCAGTCGACCATCCCCGGCCTGTTCGTGATCGGCGAGGCGAACTTCTCCGACCACGGCGCGAACCGGCTCGGCGCCTCGGCGCTGATGCAGGGCCTGGCCGACGGCTACTTCGTGCTGCCGAGCACGCTCGCGAACTACCTGGCCGCCAACCCGATGGAGAAGGTCGACGCCAGCCACCCGGAGGCGGTCGCGGCACGTACCGACGTCGAGGACCGGATCACGCGGCTGCTCGCGGTCAACGGCGACCGCACGGTGGACTCGTTCCACCGGGAGCTGGGCCAGATCATGTGGGAGCACTGCGGCATGGAGCGCTCCGACGCCGGGCTGCGCAAGGCCATCGCCGAGATCCGGGCGCTGCGCGAGCAGTTCTGGCAGCGGGTCCGCGTCCCGGGCGACGGCGAGGGGCTCAACCAGTCGCTGGAGAAGGCCGGCCGGGTGGCCGACTTCTTCGAGCTGGCCGAGCTGATGTGCATCGACGCCCTGCACCGCGAGGAGTCCTGCGGCGGCCACTTCCGGGCCGAGCACCAGACCCCGGACGGCGAGGCGCAGCGCGACGACGACCGGTTCGCGTACGTGGCCGCCTGGGAGTACACCGGCACCGGCGAGCCCGTGCTGCACAAGGAAGACCTGACCTTCGAATACGTCCACCCCTCGCAGCGGAGCTACAAGTGAACCTGACCCTGCGCATCTGGCGCCAGACCGGCCCCGAGGACAAGGGTCGGATGGTGACCTACCCGGTGCCGGACGTGTCCCCGGACATGTCCTTCCTGGAGATGCTCGACGTGCTCAACGAGCGGCTGATCCTCGACGGCGAGGAGCCGGTCGCGTTCGACCACGACTGCCGTGAGGGCATCTGCGGCGCGTGCAGCCTCATGATCAACGGCGAGGCGCACGGCCCGCAGCGCGGCACCACCGCCTGCCAGCTGCACATGCGGCAGTTCTCCGACGGCGACACGATCGACATCGAGCCCTGGCGGGCCCGGGCCTTCCCGGTCGTCAAGGACCTGGTGGTGAACCGGAACGCGTTCGACAAGATCATCGCCGCCGGTGGCTACGTCACCGCGCCGACCGGCAGCGCCCCGGAGGCGCACTCCACCCCGGTGCCGAAGGACGACGCGGACGCCGCGTTCTCCTCGGCCGCCTGCATCGGCTGCGGCGCCTGCGTCGCGGCCTGCCCGAACGGCTCCGGCATGCTGTTCACCGCCGCCAAGATCACCCAGCTCTCGCTGCTGCCCCAGGGGCAGCCCGAGCGCTACACCCGGGTGATCGGCATGGTGGACGCGCACGACGAGGCCGGCTTCGGCGGCTGCACCAACATCGGCGAGTGCGCCTCGGCCTGCCCGAAGGGCATTCCGCTGAACACCATCGGCCGCCTCAACCGGGACTACCTCAAGGCGACCACGAAGCGGGCCGGCACCCCCGGCTCCTGACCTTCGCCGCCGAACCACCCGACCGCCGCGCCCCGCAGCCAGGGGCGCGGCGGTCGGCCCTTTCCGGCGTACGCAGCCCCGCCGGCCCCGGCCCCGGCCCCGGCCCTGGCCCCGGCCCTGGCCCCGGCCGATCTTGGTATGGGCACAGCCGGCCCGCACGGCGCGGCACGGGCGTGGGGCTGAACCACATTCGTCATCAAGTTCGTAGGCACTCTCGGGGCACCCATCGGGCTGGCCCGCACCGGCGCGCCGGGCCCGAGCGGGACGGCCGCGGAGCAGCGGCGGTGGACAGCGAGGAAACGCCGCCGGTTCAAGTCACTTCGCGCGGGTAGCAGTCCCATGGACGGCACCGAGGAGGGACATTCAGGCATGAAGGCACTGACCTGGCAAGGCAAGCGTGACGTCCGGGTCGAGGACGTCCCGGACCCCCGGATCGAGGAGCCGACCGACGCGATCGTCCGGATCACCTCGACCGCCATCTGCGGTTCCGACCTGCACCTGTACGAGGTGCTCGGGCCGTACCTGAAGCCCGGCGACATCCTCGGCCACGAGCCGATGGGCATCGTCGAGGAGGTCGGCCCCGGGGTGACCCGGCTGAAGAAGGGCGACCGGGTGGTCGTCCCCTTCAACATCTCCTGCGGGCACTGCTGGATGTGTGAGCGGCAGCTCTACGCCCAGTGCGAGACCACCCAGGTGACGGCCGAGGGCAAGGGCGCGTCGCTGTTCGGCTACACCTCGCTCTACGGCTCGGTCCCGGGCGGCCAGGCCGAGTACCTGCGCGTCCCGCAGGCCCAGTTCGGCCCGATCAAGATTCCCGACACCGGGCCGGACGAGCGTTGGCTCTACCTCTCCGACATCCTGCCCACTGCCTGGCAGGCGGTGAAGTACGCGGACACCCCGCCCGGCGGCACGCTGGCCGTGTTCGGCCTCGGCCCGGTCGGGCAGTTCTCCGCCCGGATCGGCCGGCACCTCGGCGCCGGCCGGGTGATCGGCCTGGACCTGGTGCCGGAGCGGCTGGAGATGGCCCGCCGGCACGGCATCGAGGTGCTCGACGTCAGCCAGCTCGACGACGTGCCGGGCGCGCTCATCGACCTGGTCGACGGGCGGGGCCCGGACGCGGTGATCGACGCGGTCGGCATGGAGGCGCACGGCGCGCCGGTCGGCAAGATCGCGCAGGCCGCCGCCGGGCTGCTCCCGGACAAGCTGGCCCAGCCGATGATCGACGCGGCCGGCGTGGACCGGCTGGTGGTGCTGCACGCCGCGCTCAAGGCGGTCCGGCGCGGCGGCACCGTCTCGATCTCCGGGGTGTACGGCGGCGAGCAGGACCCGATGCCGCTGATGGAGATGTTCGATCGGGGCATCCAGTTGCGGATGGGCCAGTGCCACGTGCGCCGCTGGGTGGACGAGATCATTCCGCTGCTGGAGGGCGACGACGACCCGCTGGGCGTCGAGGACCTGCGGACCCACCGGCTGCCGCTGGCGCAGGCGCCGCAGGCGTACGAGATGTTCCAGAAGAAGGAGGACGGCTGCGTCAAGGTCGTGCTCGCACCGTGACCCGGACGGTGGTCGTCACCGGCGCGACCAGCGGGATCGGCCGGGCGGCGGCCCGGGAGTTCGCGGGCCGCGGGGACCGGTTGGTCCTCGCGGCCCGCGCGCCCGAAACCCTGGAGCAGGTACGCCGGGAGTGCGCCGCCGCCGGCGCGGCGGAGGTGCGCGTCGTGCCCACCGACGTCACCGAACCGGGCGCGCTGGACGCGCTCACGGCGACCGCGGTCACCGGGTTCGGCCGGATCGACGTCTGGGTGCACACCGCCGCCGTGATGGCGTACGGGCGCTTCGAGGAGATCCCGGCGGAGGTCTTCGAGCAGGTGGTCCGCACCGACCTGCTGGGCTCCGCCGGGGTGGCTCGGGTGGCGCTGCGGCACTTCAAGGAGGCCGGTGCGGGCACGCTGATCCTCACCGGTTCCGTGCTCGGTCACATCACCGCGCCCTACATGAGCGGGTACGTCACCAGCAAGTGGGGCCTGCAAGGGCTGGCCCGGGCGTTGCAGCAGGAGTCCCGGGACCTGCCCGGCGTCAACGTCTGCCTGGTCACCCCCGGCAGCGTGGACACCCCGGTCTACCAGCAGGCGGCGAACTACGTGGGACGGATCGGGCGGCCCCCGCTGCCGATCACCACCCCGGAACGGGTGGCCCGGGCCATCGCGCACTGCGCCGACAAGCCCCGTCGGGAGATCTCGGTGGGCCGGGTCAACCTGGTCATGCGGGTCGGTTTCACCGCGCTGCCGGCCGTCTACGACGTGCTGGTCGGCCCACTGATGCGGCTCGGCGGGCTCACCGGCCGGCCGGTGCCGCCGACCGAGGGCGCGGTGTTCACGCCCAACCCGGCCGGCGAGGCGGTCCGGGGCGGCTGGCTGCCCGACCTGTCGCGGGTGGTCCGGACCGTGGGCGGGGCGACCGCGATGGTCGGGTCGGCGGTACGGCGGCGGTTGAGCTGAGTCAGCGTCCCCACCCCCGTCGTTCCACGAACGGGGACGGTGGTGGCTACCGTGTACTGCGGGACACGGCGGAGGGGACGACCATGCGGGCACCGACGGAACGCGAACCGGGCACGGCGGGCGGCGGGCGGGGGTGGCGGCTCGCCGGGCTGGCCGCCGTGGCCGGGCTGGCGTGGGCGGCGCGTGACGTGCCGGCCCAGCTCGGGGGCCGGCTCACCGGCGCCCGGGCGGAACGGGCCGCCCGGTCACCGCGGTTCCGCGACGGCACGTTCCACAACCCGACCGGCACGAACGCCACAATGGTCGCCGACCCGGGCCGCAACCTGGTCCGGGAGCTGATCTTCGGCAAGCAGAAGCGGCGGCCGGGCAGCGCCGTGCCGCTGCTGCGCCCGACCGACGCCGCGCCCGCCGACCCGGCCGACGAGCTGAACGTGATCTGGTACGGCCACGCCTCCACGCTGGTGGAGATCGAGGGCCACCGGGTGCTGCTCGACCCGGTGTGGAGCGACAGGTGCTCACCGTCGGCGCTGGTCGGCCCGCGCCGCATCCACGAGCCGCCGGTCCGCCTCGACGAACTGCCCCGGCTCGACGCCGTCCTGATCTCGCACGACCACTACGACCACCTGGACATGGCGACGATCCGGGGGCTGCTGGCCCACCAGTCCGCGCCGTTCCTGGTGCCGCTCGGCGTCGGCGCCCACCTGGAACGCTGGGGCGTGCCGGCGGACCGCATCGTCGAGCTGGACTGGTCGGAGCGCCACCGGGTCGGCGGCGTGACGCTCACCGCCACCGCCGCGCAGCACTTCTCCGGGCGCGGGCTGCGCCGCGACGGCACGCTCTGGAGTTCCTGGGTGGTGGCCGGCGCGCGGCGGAAGGTGTTCTACACCGGCGACTCCGGCTACTTCGACGGTTACGCCGCGATCGGCGCCGAACACGGCCCGTTCGACGTCACGCTCATGCAGATCGGCGCGTACGACCGGGCCTGGCCGAACATCCACATGTTCCCGGAGGAGGCGGTCGCCGCCCACCTCGACGTCCGTGGCGAGCTGCTGGTGCCGGTGCACTGGGGCACGTTCAACCTGGCCCTGCACGACTGGTCGGAGCCGGTGGACCGGCTCTGGGCCGAGGCGAAGGCGCGGGGCGTCCGGCTGGCGGTGCCGCGCCCCGGCGAGCGGGTCGCGGTGGACGAGCCGCCGGCGGTGGACGGCTGGTGGCAGGCGATCGCCTGACTTGGCGGAAAAAGACAGACAAGGCACTCTTCGGTCCGTTTTTGCGTACTCTGTTCGCTGACGAGTCAGCGGCCGGAGGACAGCATGCAGGTTCGCCTCTCCCCAAGCGTGGTAGATCCCGCGACACCCACCTCACCCCGGGGCGGCGTCGCGGTCGTCAAGCGGGTCGTCGACGTCGTCGTCGCCTCGACCGCGCTGGTGGTCATGGCCCCGGTGCTGGCCGTGGTGGCGGTCGCGGTGCTGCTCGGCCTGGGCCGCCCGGTGCTCTTCCGGCAACGGCGGATCGGCTGGCGGGGCCGCGAGTTCACCATCGTGAAGTTTCGTTCCATGGCCGGCGGCGGCCACGCCTTCTCGCCCGACGACGACCAGCTCCGGCTGACCCCGTTGGGGCGGTGGCTGCGGTCCACCAGCCTGGACGAACTGCCCAGCCTCTGGAACATCCTGCGAGGGGACATGAGCCTCGTGGGTCCTCGCCCGTTCCCGACCGGCTACCGCGATCTCTACACGCCGGAGCAGTTCCGGCGCCACGCCGTCCGACCGGGGCTGACCGGCCTGGCGCAGGTCAACGGCCGCAACGAGCTCGACTGGGAGAAGCGGTTCGCCTACGACCTCCGGTACGTGGACCACTGGAGCCTCAGCCTCGATGCCCGCATCCTGGCCCGGACGGCGGTGGCCGTGCTCCGCCGGCGGGGAATCAACGCACCTGGCACCGCCACCGCGCACGAGTTCCGCGGCACCGCCCCGGAGCAGCCCGAACCGGCGACGGCGGGACGGTAGCGGAGATGGGTCTCGACCTCGTCATCGTCGGATGCGGCGGCCACGGTCGGGAGATCGCGCAGGTCGTGGCCGCGGTCAACGCCGCCGCGAACCGGCCGCCCTGGCGACTGGTCGGCTTCGTCGACGACGACCCGTCGGAGCGGAACCGTAAGCGCGTCGAGTCGACAGGTGTCAGCTACCTCGGGACCGTGGCCACACTCGGCCGCCTGTCGCCGGCGACCCACGTCGTCCTCGGCCTCGGCGACCCACGGATCCGGCGGGTCGTCGGCACGCGGGTCGACGTGTTCGGCCTGCCCGCGGCCAGCCTCGTCCACCCGGACGCGACCGTCGGCCCGGACCTGGTGTCGGCCGAGGGTCTGGTGGTGTTCGCCGGCGGCCGGATCACCACCGGAGTCACCGCCGGCCGGCACCTGCACGTCAACCAGAACGCCACCCTCGCCCACGACTGTGTGGTCGGTGACTACGTCTCCCTGCACCCTCTCGCGGCCGTGTCGGGCGACTGCCGCATCGACACCGCAGCGCTGGTCGGAGCGGGCGCCGTGGTGCTGCCGGGCGTCCGGGTGGGGGCCGGCGCGACAGTCGGCGCCGGTGCCTGCGTGGTGCGCGACGTGGCGCCGGGCCTCGTGGTCAAGGGAGTACCGGCGCGCTGAGCGGGCCTCAGAGCACGAACGCGTCGGTCCACAACGCGCCGGAACGCCCGGAGAGCGCGTCCAGCATCGCCACCGCCTGACCGTCGGTGAGCTGCGCGACGAAGTCGACGATGGCCCGGCCCCGGGCCCGGCCGATCCGGTCCGGGGTACGCGGGTGCAGCTCGGCCTCGGCCAGCTCCACCAGGTCGTGCAGCCGGCGGGGCAGCCGGGACTCCTCCTCCGGGTCCAGCAGCCACTCCCAGAGCGCCTCGACCAGCGTGTCCAGCAGCCGCGCCTGGCCGCGCTGGTGCAGCGCCAGGTCGGGACGGGCCAGCACGAACCGGTGGTGGACGAACTTGAGCACCTGCACCTCGTGCCACTGCGCCTTGCCCAGCAGCACGTACCCGGAGCGGACGTCCGGCTCCGGGGTCACCGTGATGGCGTCCACGAAGCGGGTGGACCAGCGGGCGGAGAAGCGGGCGACGTACTGCTCCGCCTCGATCGAGCCGTCGAACGGCAACGCCAGCAGCCCCTCCACCAGCTCCTCGCGGACGTGTTCGACCGCTGCGGCGAACGCCTCGTCGTCGGCGATCCAGCCGTCCTTGCGGTGCAGTTGGCGGCGCAGCCGCTCGATCGCCGTGCCGGGCCGCCGGCCCGCGGTGTCCAGCGCCGAGGCGGTGATCGACCGCAGGTGCCCGCACTCACGTTGCCAGGCCATCAGCTCGGCGGCCACCGCGCCCTGCTGGAGCACCCCGACGCGGTAGAAGTCCTCCACGTCGTGGATGGCGTACGCGATGTCGTCGGCGGTGTCCATCACGGACGCCTCCGGCGTCTGCTGCCAGTCCGGGATCCGCCCGGCGAACGGCTCCCGGGCCGCCCGCAGGTCGTCCAGCTCGGTGCGGTACGCGCCGAACTTCAGCGACCCGCTCTCCGGGTCGTCCGGCGGCGGCGCGGCGCCCCGGGGCGTCGGGTCGAGGTGCCGCGGATGCGGGTCGGGATGGTCCAGCCGGGTCCACGGATACTTCAGCATCGCCGCCCGGACCGCGGCGGTCAGGTCCAGCCCGGTGGTCGCGGCGCCGCGGATCTCGGTGCTGGTGACGATCCGGTACGACTGGGCGTTGCCCTCGAAGCCGTCCGGCAGCCCCAGCCGCTGCCGGGCCAGCCGGTCGAGGACCCGCTCCCCCAGGTGCCCGAACGGCGGATGCCCGAGGTCGTGGGCGAGCGCGGCGGCCTCGACCACGTCCGGGTCGCAGCCGCCCAGCTTCTCCAGCAGGTCCCGGTGCGCCGGGTCGGCGGTCAGCCGTTCGGCGATCGCGCGGGCCACCTGGGCCACCTTCAGGCTGTGCGTGAGCCGGTTGTGCACCAGCAGGCCGGAGCCGCCCGGACTGATCACCTGGGTGACGCCGTTCAGCCGGGCGAAGAACGGCGAGCCGACGATCCGGTCCCGGTCGGCCCGGAACGGACCGGCGGCCAGGTCGCCGAGCGCCCGGGCGCTGCCCCCGAAGAGTCGCCGGGCCCGTGGATCCGCAGGTGCCTCCATGATCGCCACGCTAGCGCAGCCGTCGGCGGTCGGGTCGGGGTGCTCCTAGAGCCGCTCCACTGTCGGTCCCGAACACCGGTTCCGCGCGTCGAAGACGTAACGGGCCCGGCCGGCCACCATCTCGTAGTCGAAGACGTCGTGGTCGGTCGCGACGATCACCGCGTCGGCGGCGTCGACCTCGTGTTCGGTGAGCGGCACGACCAGCACGCCGGCGGGTATCTGGTGCGGCTCGGCGTACGGCTCGGCGGCCCGCACGTCCGCGCCGAGGTCGCACAGCCGGCGCGCGACGTCCACCGCCGGCGAGTCACGCATGTCGCCGGTGTTCTTCTTGTACGCCAGGCCGAGCATCAGCAGCCGGGCGCCGCTGACCGCCCGGCCGGCCCGGTTGAGGCCGGCCATGATCCGCTGGGTGACGTGCTCGGGCATCTCGTGGTTGACGTCGTTGGCCAGCTCGATGAACCGGAACTGCCGGCCCAGCCGCCGTTTGACCTGCCAGGACAGGTAGCAGGGGTCGATCGGGAGGCAGTGGCCGCCGACGCCGGGCCCGGGCCGGAACGGCATGAAGCCGAACGGCTTCGTCTCGGCGGCGTCGATCGCCTGCCAGACGTCGATGCCGAGGTGGTGGGAGAGGATCGTGAGCTCGTTGATCAACCCGAGGTTCACCTGGCGGAACGTGTTCTCGATCAGCTTGGTCAGCTCCGCGACCCGGGTGGACGGCACCGGCACCGTGCGGGCCACGATCCGGCGGTAGAAGCCGTCCACCCGTTCCAGCGCGGCGGCGTCCACGCCGGAGACCACCTTGGGGGTGTTCTCCAACCGCCAGGTCGGGTTGCCCGGGTCGATGCGTTCCGGGCTGTAGCCGAGGTGGAAGTCCCCGGGCGCCTGCAGTCCGCTCGCCGTCTCCAGGAGCGGGCGCAACAGCTCCTCGGTGGTGCCCGGGTACGTCGTCGACTCCAGCACCACCGTGGCGCCCGGCCGCACGTACGGGCCGACGTGGTGGCCGGCCTGTTCGACGAAGCTCAGATCCGGGGTGCCGTCCCGGAGCGGGGTCGGCACCGTGATCACGCAGACGTCGAAGCCCTCGGCGTCGGCGTACTCGGTGCTCGGGCGGTAACGGCCGCTGCCGAGGGCCCGGCCGAGGCGCTCGGCCGGGATGTCCTCCACGTAGGACTCCCCCGAGGCGAGCCGCTTGACCCGGTCGGCGTCCACGTCCAGGCCCACCACGTCGAAGCCGGCCTCGACGGCGCGTACGGCCAGCGGCAGACCGACGTAGCCCTGACCGATGACGACTACTTTCTCCGTGATCACCCGGTTCTCCAGACAGGAGTAGAAATTCCTGGTTGGAGGCTAGAGGCACCGTTGGCAGCGCAGGGGCGCTTTCATGTTATTCGTCGGCTTTGCCATCGGGCGGCTGCGCGACCGTCGGCACCGGCGGGCAGAATGCACGACGAACTCACCGGGAAGAGGCGGAGCAAGATCGTGACTCAGTCTGTGCACCAGCGGATCGCCGAGGAACTCGGCGTCGCCGAGCGTCAGGTGCGGGCGGCCGTGGAGCTGCTCGACGGCGGCGCCACCGTGCCGTTCATCGCCCGCTACCGCAAGGAGGCCACCGGCACCCTCGACGACGCGCAGCTACGCACGCTCGAAGAGCGGCTGCGCTACCTGCGGGAGCTGGACGAGCGGCGGGCCGCGGTGCTGGAGTCGATCCGCGGTCAGGGCAAGCTCGACGACGCGCTGGAAGCCCAGATCCTGGCGGCGGACTCGAAGTCCCGGCTGGAGGACATCTACCTGCCGTTCAAGCCGAAGCGGCGGACCCGCGCGCAGATCGCCCGCGAGGCCGGGCTGGAGCCGCTGGCCGACACGCTCCTCACCGACCCGACGCAGGACCCGCGCGCCACCGCGGCCGGCTTCGTCGACGCGGAGAAGGGCGTGGCCGACGCCGCCGCCGCGCTGGACGGGGCACGGGCCATCCTGATCGAGCGCTTCGCCGAGGACGCCGACCTGATCGGCACGCTCCGCGAGCAGATGTGGTCGCGGGGCCGGCTGGTCTCCCGGGTACGCGAGGGCCAGGAGGCGGCCGGCGCCAAGTTCGCCGACTACTTCGACTTCGCCGAGCCGTACCCGAAACTGCCGTCGCACCGGATCCTCGCCATGTTCCGCGGCGAGAAGGAGGGCGTGCTGGAGCTGACCATGGCTCCGGACGCCGAGGACGACGCCGACACCGTCACCGGGCCCAGCCGCTACGAGGCCGCCGTGGCCGGCCGGTTCGGCGTCAGCGACCGGGGCCGCCCCGCCGACCGGTGGCTGGCCGACACGGTGCGCTGGGCCTGGCGTACCCGCATCCTCATCCACCTCGCCGCCGACCTGCGGACGCGGCTCTGGCAGGCGGCCGAGGAGGAGGCGGTCCGGGTCTTCGCCACCAACCTGCGGGACCTGCTGCTCGCCGCGCCCGCCGGCGCGCGGCCCACCATGGGTCTCGACCCGGGCCTGCGCACCGGCGTCAAGGTGGCCGTGGTCGACGCGACCGGCAAGGTGGTCGCCACCGACACGATCTACCCGCACGAGCCGCGCCGGCAGTGGGACGCGTCGCTGCACACGCTCGCCACGCTGGCCGCGACGCACGGCGTCGAGCTGGTGGCGATCGGCAACGGCACCGCCAGCCGGGAGACCGACAAGCTGGCCGGTGAGCTGATCAAGCAGCACCCCGAGCTGACACTGACCAAGGTGGTGGTCTCCGAGGCGGGCGCGTCGGTCTACTCCGCCTCCGCGTACGCCTCGCAGGAGCTGCCGGGGCTGGACGTGTCGCTGCGCGGGGCGGTCTCCATCGCCCGGCGTCTCCAGGACCCGCTCGCCGAACTCGTGAAGATCGACCCGCGTTCGATAGGCGTCGGGCAGTACCAGCACGACCTGTCCGAGGTGAAACTGTCCCGCTCGCTGGACGCCGTCGTCGAGGACTGCGTCAACGCGGTCGGCGTGGACGTCAACACCGCCTCCGCGCCGCTGCTCACCCGGGTCTCCGGGATCGGCGCCGGGCTGGCGGAGAACATCGTGCTGCACCGGGACGCGAACGGGCCGTTCCGCACCCGGACCGAGCTGAAGAAGGTGGCCCGGCTCGGCCCGAAGGCGTTCGAGCAGTGCGCCGGCTTCCTGCGCATCCCGGGCGGCGACGACCCGCTCGACTCGTCAAGCGTGCACCCCGAGTCGTACCCGGTGGTGCGCCGCATCCTCGCCTCCACCGGGCAGGACCTGCGCGCGCTGATCGGCCGGTCCGCGATCCTGCGCGGCCTGCGGGCGACCGACTTCGTGGACGACACGTTCGGCCTGCCCACCGTCACCGACATCCTGGCCGAGCTGGAGAAGCCCGGTCGCGACCCGCGGCCGGAGTTCCGCACCGCGACGTTCGTCGAGGGTGTCGAGAAGATCGGCGACCTGACGCCCGGCATGGTGCTGGAGGGTGTGGTCACCAACGTGGCCGCGTTCGGCGCGTTCGTCGACGTGGGCGTGCACCAGGACGGTCTGGTGCACGTCTCCGCCATGTCGCACACGTTCGTCAAGGACCCGCGCGACGTGGTGAAGTCCGGCGACGTGGTCCGGGTGCGGGTGCTCGACGTGGACGTGCCGCGCAAGCGGATCTCGTTGACGCTGCGTCTGGACGACGAGGCGCCGACCGGCGGACGCCCGGCCGGCGGCGAGGGCCGGCGGGACCGCGACGGCCGAGGCGGTGCGGACGGCAGCCGAGGCGGTGCGGGCGGTGGCCGAGGCGGTGCGGGCGGTGGCCGTCCGGGTGGCGGGCAGGCCGGCGGCGGGCAGGCCGGGCAGGACCGTGGGCAGGGCGGCGGCCAGCGCGGCGGCCAAAGCGGCGGACAGGACCGCGGGCAGGGCGGCGGCCGTCAGCGTGGGGACCGGGGCGGCTCACAGCCGCGTCAGGGGCGCGGCGGTGGCGCCTCCGCGCCGGTCAACGACGCCATGGCGGAGGCGTTGCGCCGCGCCGGGCTGGCCTGACCCGTCGCCGGTCGCGGCCCTGCCGAGCTGAGAGCGCGAACGACTCGGCGGTGATGTCACGAACGACTCAGCCCGACAGCGCCGCGAGGCGGGTGGCGCCCGCCCACGCCGGGCGGGTCCCGCGACCCGGCCAGCACCGCGGACCCGGCCGGTGGACCGCGACCGCGCCGGACCCCGCCCACACGAGCGGGGCCGCCCGGCCCGGCGGTCGTGGGACGCGCGCGGGCGCGCGGCGCGGGCGTACCCTCGCGGTCGTGGGTGTGGACGACGACGCGCAGTGGCGGGAGCGGCAACGTCGGGCCGTGGCGGCGCACGCGGCGGCCGACGCCCGGGAACGCGCCGCGGAGCAGGCGGAGGCCGCGAAGCTGGTGGCCGCGTTCGCCGCCGAGGCGCGACGGCGCGGCCTGGCGACCGACCGGCTGGTCGCGACCGCCCACGACGGCCGCGGTCGCTACCGCACCCGGATCACCGGTTGGTACGTGGATCGGGCGCGCAGCCGGGCCGTGGACACCGACGGGCGTTTCTACCTGCTCAGCGTGCCGCCGAGCCTGGGGGCGCGGCTGTTCGGGGCCGAGCCGCCGCCGAGCGCGCCCCCGCTGGTGGTCGGGCGGGGCGGCCGGGACGGCGAGTCCGTTCCGCTGGCGACGCTGCTCAGCCGGCGTCTCGAGGCGGGCGACGACTGGCGGTGACCGGCGTCGGCCGGTCGGCCCGCTGCCGCGGCACTCCCCGCCCGGCCCGCCGCGCCACCCGCCGCCACCAGCACAACTGCACCACCAGCGTGAGCAGCCCGGCCAGCACGATGGCGGCCAGGTTGATCACCAGTTGGAGGGCGGAGCCGGCCGCCTCGTGCCACACTCCGTAGCCCGCCGCGACCGCCACGTTCGCAGCCGCCGGGACGGTGGTCACCGAGATCAGCACGCCGACGAGCGAGCCGGACTTCTTCGAGGTCAGGGACAGCATGCCGGCGACACCGGCGAGCAGCCCGACCACCCAGGAGAGCGCGTCCGGGCGCCAGATGAAGTCGGTGAGCGGGCGCTCGGCGAGCAGCATGTCCCGGCTGACCAGACCGGCCGCGGTGAGCGCCCAGGTGCTCAACACGGTGGCCACCATGGCGACGAGGAAGCCGACGGTCAGGGCCTGCACCGAGCGGCCGACGACGCCGGGCTGACGGCGCAGCAGCGCCACGCAGAGCGCGGCGAGCGGGCCGAACTCGGGGCCGACCACCATCGCGCCGACGATCAGGATGGGCTGGTCGAGCAGCACGCCGATACCGGCGATCATGGTGGCCACGGTGATCAGCGCGAGGAAGGTGCCGGTGAGCACCGTCTGCTCACCTGTCTTCGCCGCGATCTCGTCCCAGACCACCGCGTCCTCGCCGTGCCCCGGAGCCTCGTCGGCGGCCCGGTCGGCCGCCGCGGAGAGCGTCAGCTCCACGTCCTCGGCGGCGATCGCCCCGTGCGCCTCGACGCCGAGTTCCCGCAGCTTGTGCAGCACCCCGTCCGCGCTCTCCCGGACCACGTCGCAGGTGACGTAGTCGCCGGCCGGTTCCCGGGCGGCGCCGGGGAGCACCACGAGGTGCGTCACGCCGGGGTCGGCGGCCAACAGGTCGACGACGGCCGACGACCGGTCGCCGGGCGCGATCACCCTCAGGTGCAGCACGGGCAAACTCCAGGACGGCCGGTCGGGACACAGGTCGTCGCACCCTACACCGCGCCGCCGGACCCCGCGGACGGTCCGCCAGCCCGATCACCCGACCCCGAGCTCCCGCAGGATCAGCCGGACGTGGAAGTCGACCACCGACTGCCGTTCCCAGTTCCGCAGCACCTGGGCCGGAACCACCACCCGCTTGGCCCGCAGCTGGTCCAGCAGCGCGTCCGCCACCGCCTCGGCGCCGGCCGGCACCAGCGTGAACCCCGCCTCCACCTGGTCGGCCAACGCGCGGCTGCCCCGGTTCTGCACCGCCACCACCGGCGTGCCGAGGCTGAGCGCCTCCACCTGGGTCATCGGCAGGCCCTCCCGGCCACTGGTGGAGAGCAGCACGTCGGCCCGGGCGAGCTCCGCGCCCGGCCGGGAGGTCCACGGACCGACACTCACCCCCGGCTCGGCAGGTGGCGTCCACGCCCTCTCGCCGGGCGGCGACGACCCCACGATGCGCAGTTCGAGATCCGGCAGGTGGGACCGGGCCCGGCGCCACGCCGCGACCGCCAGGTCGAGGTTCTTGTCCGGGGTGAGGCGGCCGAGCACCAGCACCCGGGGCGGCCGGACCCTCGGCGCCGGGTCCGCGGCGTCGTCGAGGCGCAGTTGCGTCGGGTCCACCCCGGCCGCTCCGCACGGCGCACGGTGGACCTGGCTCCAGGGCGCGAGACGGCGGTAGGTGCGCTCGTCCTCCGGGTTGAGGGTGACGTAGGTGGGCGTGCACCACGCGGACACCGCCTCGGCCACGGTGAAGACGCGGCCGGACATCCCCGGGACGCCGAAGAGGGTACCGCTCACCACCGCCAGATGGCGGGTCCGGCTGCTGCGGGCGACGAGCCGGCCCACCGCGATGCCGAACGGCGAGTGCAGGTGCAGCAGGGCCGCCCGTTCCTCGCGGACGATGCGACGCAGTTCCCCGGCCGCCCGGACGATCTCCGCCGGTCGCCCCCGGCGGAACGGCGTCACCTCGCGGACCTCGTCGAAGGAAGCCAGCAGTTCGGGGCCGACGGAACCACGCCCGGCCACCGCCACCCGCCGGATGCCACGGTCGGCGAGCGAGCGTGCGACGGGCGCGACGATGTTGGTGAGCGTCATTCCGACGCCCGCCACGAAGACGACCGTGCGAGTGGCGCCTCGGCCAGCGGTCGGGGGCGTCGCCGCCGCGGCCCCGGTGGGGATGACGGTGGCCATCTCGGCCCTCCCTGCTGATCGTCACACACGACTCGACCTGGTCGGAGGGTAGAGGGAGAGGTGCGGGCAGACGGCCCCTTTCGCGATTTCCGTTCGTCGCAGATTCCCTCACAACTTTCCACGCCTGGTTCCGTTAGCCATACGGCAGGCCGCGTCTGCGATCACGGTCGTCGGTGCGGGAAGACGGCAGGACGCACACGGGGATGGCGCTGATGATCGGCAACAACGGCATGATGAGGACCACCAGGGGCGGTGACCCCTGGCCCTTCGCCGTCATCCTGCCCACCCTGATCAGCCTGGTCCTCATGGCATTCGATGCCCGACTCCTGCACTGGTACATGATCCCGGTCACCGTCTGCGGCATGCTGATCGCGCCGGACGTGGTGAACTGGGCGGCGCGGCGTCTGGACACGTTCGACCCGCGGGCGCTGGTCGGCCTGTTCGGATTCCACTTCTTCTATCTGGCGCCGATCCTGCACGTCATGCTCGATTACTGGCCCAGGTTCATCGAACCGCTTCCCGACTGGAAGGCCGGGCTCGGCGCGATGGCCGTGCTGAACGTGTTGGGCCTGGCTGTCTACCGCGTGGTGCTGAACCTGCGGGTGCCGTCGACACGGAGCCCGCGCATCGCCCGGAAGCTGAACGATCGGGTGTTCGTCCAGCTCGGATGGTTGGCGTTCGCGGTCGGCCTGGCCGGCTTCATCGCCGTCATCATCCATTTCGGCGGCCTCAGCGGATACGTGTCGGCAGCCGCCGACGATCGCGATTCCTTCATCGGCTACGGGTGGTTGCTCCTCATCGGTGAGTCGTTCCCGCTTGTCGGATTCGTCGTGGCGGTGGTGCGATTCCGGGTGGCACTGACGGGGCGGCCAGCCGCCCTGTCGGCACTGTTCCTGGTGTTCGCGATCACGCAGTTCGCCGTCGGCGGCCTGCGCGGCTCCCGCAGCAACACGATCTGGCCCCTGCTCATCGGACTGATCGTCGTACACCTGGCGGTGCGGCCGGTCACTCGACGCGCCCTCGCCGCGATGGGCATCTCGTTCCTGGTCTTCATGTACGCCTATGGCGTCTACAAGAGCGCCGGTAGCGAGATCCTGTTCGCGACCAGAGGAGCCACCTCGGTCACCGAACTGGGCGACGAGACGGGGCGGACCATGCCGACCATGCTGCTCGGCGACCTCGGCCGGTCCGATATCCAAGCGGTACTTCTCCACCACGAACAAGCCGGATACGCGCCGCTGAGCTACGGCCTCACCTATGTCGGCGCCGCGGCGTTCATGATTCCCGACGCCTCACGTCCAGAGTGGATGCACGACAAGGTGCAGGCCGGGACCGACATGCTGATGGGCGCGGGCGCCTTCGACTCCGGCTGGCGATCGTCCCGCATCTACGGCCTTGCCGGGGAGGCGCTGCTGAACTTCGGTCCGGCCG
This sequence comes from Micromonospora sp. NPDC051141, assembly GCF_044455765.1. NCBI lineage: Bacteria > Bacillati > Actinomycetota > Actinomycetes > Micromonosporales > Micromonosporaceae > Micromonospora > Micromonospora sp. NPDC051141. The sequence goes on along the minus strand of NZ_JBITFD010000002.1, from coordinate 392,895 downwards.
GCTCGGTAGCGTCGTTCGCCGTGCTGGCCGCCGTGGTCCGGACCGCCCGCCGCCGTTACCTCGGCGCCCGGTTGAGCAGAGAATCCGGGGTGGCGGTGATGAGCGGCATCGCCGGGGTGATCGTGATCCTTGCCCTCGGCAGCGACCTCGACAATCTGCTCTGGTACCTCGTGAAGATCGCGCTGCCGCTGATCACCGTCGTCTTCTTCTCCCGCCGAACCCACCACGCCTCTCCACGCGATCCCGCTCGCGTCCCGCCCTCGCCACCGGGGCCCGTTCGCGACGAACTGACGGGCCGGCACCGGCGCGCATCGGTCACGTCGGCCGTCTAGCCGCAGGGCCGGATGCCGCCGCGAGTGTCGGGCCACCACGGGAAGTGGGCCGATCATCTTTCGGTTACCCGTTGAGGGAATTATGACCGGTTTAAAGGTTTATGTCGGATAAGATTTGTTCATCCCTGTATGAACCCCCGAGGGTGTCCACCATCGTGACGGGAGACTGCATGAGCGGCCGGGTCCATCTGTCCCCGCCCGACGTGGGGCAGCTCGAGGAGTCCTACCTCATCAACGCCCTGCGGTCCGGCTGGATCGCGCCGGTAGGTCCCGAGGTGACCGCTTTCGAGCGGGACATCGCGGAGCGGGCCGGCTGCGCCCATGCCGTGGCCGTCAGCTCGGGCACCGCGGCGCTGCACCTCGCGCTGCTCGCCTTGGGCGTCCGCCCGGGCCAGGTCGTCGTCGTACCCACCATGACGTTCGTGGCCAGCGCGAACGCGGTGGTCTACACCGGCGCCGAGCCCGTCTTCGTCGACAGCGAGCCCAACACCGGCAACATCGATCCCGCGCTTCTCGCCGCGCTGCTGGAGACGCTGCGGGCTGAGGGCCGAAGCGTCGCGGCGGTCATGGCGGTCGACCTCTTCGGCGCCTGCGCCGACTACACCCGCCTGGTCCCGGTGTGCGACGCGGCCGGCGTTCCGTTGCTGGAGGATGCCGCCGAGTCGTTGGGCGCGGCCCACGGCGGACGCCCGGCCGGTTCGTTCGGACGTGCCGGAGTCTTCTCCTTCAACGGCAACAAGATAATCACCACCTCCGGTGGCGGGATGCTGGTCTCCGACGACGGCGAGTTGGTGGAGCGGTGCCGGCATCTGGCCACCCAGTCCCGGCAGCCGGTCGTGCACTACGAGCACCACGAGGTCGGCTACAACTACCGGCTGAGCAACCTGCTGGCCGCTCTCGGCCGGGCCCAACTGACCCGGCTCGACGAGATGAGGTCACGCCGCCGGCAACTGCGCGAGCGGTACGCCAAGTTCTTCGCCGCCGTACCCGGAGTGCGCCTGCTCGGCGAGGGTGACGTCGAGAGCAACTGTTGGCTGACCTGTGTCGTGGTCGATCCCGAACGGTCGAGTTGGCCGGCCGCCGACCTCGCGGCGGCACTCTCCCGCGCCGACATCGAGACCCGTCCGCTGTGGAAGCCGATGCACCGCCAGCCGGTCTACGCAGGCGCCCGAGCAGCGTTGAACGGGGTGTCGGACCGACTCTTCGCCCACGGTCTGGCGCTGCCGAGCGGCTCGGCCATGGACGACTCACAGGAGGCACACGTTTTCCGGACCATCGAGCGGTTCCTGGAGCGTGGGTGAACGTGGTGACGGCTCCAGCCGAGCCCGACGCCGTGCCCGTCGGACGTTTCGCGGCCCTCGCCCGAGGAGGTACCCCATGAGCGGTCTGCGCATCGCCATCGTCGTCAAGACCAACGTGGGCGGCGCCTGGGTCGCCACGCAGGCAGCGACCCTGCGCGACCGTGGGCACGAGCCCGTCGTCGTCCTTCCGGCCGGCCCCGGCCGGCTCACCGAACGCCTGCACGAGATCGGCGTACGGACCGTGCCGTCCCCCTTCGGCTTCCGCTTCCGGCCGACTCCCGCCACGGTGCGCCAACTGTGGCGGCTCCGCCGGCTCCTGCGCGAGCTGCGTCCCGACGTGGTGAACCACCACCTGTACGCCGCCGCCCTCGCCGCCCGAATCGCCTCCCTGGGGCTCGGGTTCTGCCGGGTGCACACGGTGGTCGGCCCGCTGTTCCTCGAGTCGCCCGTGATCCGCGCGGTGGAACGGGTGCTCTGCCGGCTGGACCAGCTCGTGATCTGCGGTACCGCCTACACCTCCCGACTCTACGGAGAGCTCGGCCTGTCGAGCGAGCGCCGCCCCGCGGTGACGGTGGGGGTCGACATCTCCCGCTACCGGCCCCCGTCACACCGGGACCGGGAGCGGGCCAAGGCCCGGGCCGACCTCGGCCTGCCGCTGTCGGGCTTCGTGGTCATCATGGTCGCCTTCGTCTATCCACCACGGTGGGTGGGCACGAGCCGACGGGGCATCAAGGGCCACGACGTGCTGCTGGAGGCATGGCGGTCGTTCCGGGCCCGCCGGCCCGACGCGCACCTCCTGCTGGTCGGCGGTGGCACCAACCGGGTCGGGGTGGCGCATCGGAACGAGCTGATCCGGCGGTTCGACGTCACCGCCGATCCGAGCGTGACGTGGCTGAACTCGGTCGAGGATGTGCGCCCGGCCTACCGGGCGGCGAATCTCAGCGTCAGCCCATCCCTGTCCGAGGGGCACGGGGCCCCGGTGGAGGCCAGCGCCATGTCGGTGCCGAGTGTGGTCAGCGATGCGGGTGGACTGCCGGAGACGGTGGACGGGCGGTCCGGCTGGGTGGTGCCCCGAGACGACGTCGACGCCCTGGTCGAGGGCCTGGAGGTGGCGTACCGCGAGTACGCGGCGGGGCGGCTGGACGCCCGTGGCGACCATGCCCGCCGCTACGCCGAGCAGCATTTCGACAGGCAGCGGGCGGAACACCGGATGGTCGACCTCATCGAGGAGGCCGTCGAGCGACATGCGCCCGACCGCACGCGACGCCCGGTAGCCGGCACTCGGCGTTCTTCCCTGGAGACCGCCGAGTGAGGGTCGTGGTCACCACGGAGAGCAGGCTCGTCCGCACTCCGGACGGCCGGGTGTGGACGTCCACGACAGCCGACTACCGCTTCTGGCGACGCTACCTCAGCGCCTTCGACCAGGTCCGAGTCGTGGCCCGGGTCCGGGACCAGCGGGAGCCTCCGGCCGACCCACGACGGGTCGACGGCGAGGGCGTCGAGGTCCATGCGGTGCCCTACTACCTCGGTCCCTGGCAGTATCTGCGTCGACGTCGCGCGGTACGCCGCGCCGTCGGGGCCGCCGCCACCGCGGACGACGCCGTGATCCTCCGGGTCCCGTCCGTCCTCGGAACGCTGCTGTGCGCGGCCCGCGTCCGGCAGGGACTACCGTTCGCCGTGGAGGTCGTGGGTGATCCCTGGGACGTCTTCGCCAAGGGCGTCATCCGGCATCCCCTCCGTCCGCTGTTGCGGCGCCGGGCAACAGGGCGGCTGCGGCGGGAGTGCCGTGCCGCGGCAGCCGTGTCGTACGTGACGGAGTCGCACCTCCAGGCCCGGTATCCCAGCGCGCCGGGTGCGCCGACCGTCGCCGTGTCCAGCATCGATCTGCCGGCCGAGGCATTCGTGGCTCGTCCTCGACGCTTCGTCAGGCAGGCCGGTGTCGTGCCCACCATCGTCGCGGTGGGCACGCTGGAGCAGATGTACAAGGGGGTCGACACGCTCGTCCTCGCGGTGGCGCAGCTCGCCGCCCGCGGGGTGCGGGTGCGACTCGTGCACCTCGGGGACGGTCAGTACCGGAACCGGCTGCGTCGTCTGATCACCGAGCACGGCGTGGCCGACCGGGTGACCCTCGCCGGATGGGTCGCCCCCGGTACCCCGCTTCGGGACCAGCTCGACCGCGCGGACCTGTTCGTGATGCCGTCGCGGACGGAAGGGTTGCCGCGCGCGCTGATCGAGGCCATGGCACGCGCGCTGCCGGCCATCGGCACGCGGGTCGGTGGCATCCCCGAACTGCTGCCCGCGGCTGACACGGTGCTTCCAGGGGATCCTTCGGCTCTGGCCACGGCCATTGCCCTGATGCTCGACGACCCCGCTCGAATGGATGCGGCCTCGGCACGGAACCTGGCACGGGCCCGTCAGTTCTCCCGGGAGATCCTGGAGCCTCGACGCGACGGCTTCTACCGGCTGGTGAGGGACGCGATGCCCCGGCCGTCCTCAGGCACGGATCCGTCCCCGCCGATGCTGCGGGCCGACGTGCCGGGCCCCGCCAGGATCCGGACCTGACCGTCGGCCGGAACGCGGAGCCCTCGGCCCGGGGCGGATCGAGAGCGACCGGACCAGCATCACCACCTTGATCAGGGTCTCGACGACGAGCGCGACCACCACCGTCCACGCGGCGCCGACGAGGCCGTACGCCGGAACCAGCAGGACGCTGACGGCCATGGTGAGCCCCAGCATCGCGACACTCGCCGTCAACTGGGTGCCGAACCGTCGGGCGGCGAGCAACGCGGTGTTGATGAAGAACAGCGTCCCGCTGAACGCCACCGCGACGGTGAGGATGACGAGGACGCCCGTGTAGTCGGCATACTCGGCCCCGTACAGCAACCTCAGCGCCGGCCCACCGACCACCGCGGCGACGAGACAGGCGCAGGCGCCGAGCACCAGGCAGGCGAGAACCAGCCGCCCGGTCAGCGCCGCCAGCCGGCGGTGATGACCGTCCTGGTGGAGCTGAGCCATCCGGGGCAACACCGTCTGCGACACCGCCGAGAAGAATGTGTTGGCGGCCAGCACCACGTAGCTGAGCGCGGCGAAGATTCCGAGTGCGGCGGTGCCCTGCTGCCGCTCCAGAATATATCGAGGAATGTTTGTGGTGAACGAATTGAGCCCCACGGACAGCCCCACCGGAAAGGCGATCACCAGGAGCAGCCGAGAGCGCCGCCATGCCTTTCCACCGACGCCCGGCGCCGAGGGTTCGGTCAGTCGACGGGCCGCCCGGCGGGAGTAGGCGATCGACCCGATGGTCGACCCGATGACCGAGCCGAGCGTCGCCCACGCCGCATTGCCGGTGAGCAGCAGCAGGAATCCCATCAACAGCAGCGTGAGAAAGCTGTTGACCATCATCGCGATACTGATCGTTCGAATGAGCAGCCGCCGCTGGAAGAACCCGAAGTAGATCTCACCGATCCCGTCGATCGCCTTGGCGAGCCCGACGAGCATGATGATCACGCCGTCGGCGGATCCTCGCACACCGGCGACGAGGGTGAGCGGCACGAGCCCGGCCAGCGCCGCGACGACACCCAGCCGCAGGTAGTCGTCGAAGTCGAAGCGCCCCTGCGTCTCGGTGACCAGGACGGTACGCAGGCCGAGGCCGGCCACCAGCATCACCGGCGCGCTGACCGCGAGACCGAGTGCGTACTGGCCCACCATGTGCGGGGTGCCGAAGCGGGCGAGCAACGTGATGACCGCCCACTGGGCCACCGACGCCACGCCCAGGCCGAGCATGGCCCAGAGCACCTTGCCCGGGTCAGCTATCCGGGCTCCGTCGACCCGCTGAGCGGCGCGGTCCCGCCGCGTGGCCACCTCGGCGGTGGCGGCGTGCGCGCCGGCGTAGCCCCGGTTCACGGCCTTCCTGGCAGTCCGACGAACGAGAACACCGAATTCCCCCTTTGAGCCCCCGAGATGGAATGTCGGCCACGCCCAGCCTGCCGCACCGTCCGGTGCAACGATCTTGTCACGCGGAAAGTGACGGGCAGCACCACGGAAATCGTTCAGGGGAACGGATGTCCGCCCTTTTTCGAGGAAGCGACAACAAGTGCCTGCCTCTTCTGATAGAACGCTGATGGCGTCCCGGTAACACGCCTGTCCGACTCTCGACGGGAGAACTGATGTCCACAGTCGTCGTCACGTCGGAGTATCGGCTGCTGCGAACGCCCGACGGTCGCACCTGGATCGAGGCCGGACCCGACCATTCGATCTGGTCCCGCTATCTGGCCGCCTTCGACGAGGTCCGGTTGGTGTCCCGGGTACGCCATGTCGACGCCGCGCCGCCCGACGCCGGCCGGGTGGACGGACCCGGTGTCGAGGTGTGGGCGGTTCCGTACTACGAGGGCCCGGCCCAGTTCGCCCGGCACCACGTGGCGATCCGGCAGTCGATCGCCCGGGCGGTGGTGGACGCCGACTCGGTCATCCTCCGGGTGCCCTCACCGATCGCCGCGGTCGCCAGCGGTCGGTTGCGGCGGCGGGGCCGGCCGTATGCCGTCGAGGTCATCGGGGATCCCTACGACCTGTTCGCCCCCGGCGGGGTGCAGCACCCGGCGCGGCCGGCCCTGCGCTACTGGGCCACCACCACCATGCAGCAGCAGTGCCGCTCCGCCACCGCCGTCTCCTACGAGACCGAGCACGTGCTCCAACGACGGTATCCGGCCGCGGCCGGCGCGCCCTCGGTCAGCATCTCGTCGGTGGACCTGCCCGCGGAGGCGTACGTCGACGCACCGCGGGTGCACGCCGCGGCCCTGCCGGCGGCCCGACTGCTCTGCGTCGGCTCGCTCGACCAGATGTACAAGGGCGTCGACACCCTGATCGACGCGCTCGTCGAACTGAACCGCACCGGCGAGCGGCACGAGCTGACCCATGTCGGCGTGGGGCGGTTCGCCGACCAGCTACGCCGGTACGCCGACGAACGAGGAGTGGCCGGGCAGGTCACGTTCGCCGGTTGGGTGTCCTCCCCCACGGCCCTGCGCGCGGTGCTGGACCGGGCGGACGTGTTCGTGATGCCGTCGCGCACGGAGGGGCTGCCCCGGGCGTTGATCGAGGCGATGGCGCGGGGCCTGCCGGCGATCGGCTCGACCGCCGGGGGCATCCCGGAGCTGCTGGCCGAGGACGTCCTGGTCCGGCCGGACGACCCGGCGGCGCTGGCGGAGCGCATCCGGGCGCTGGTGGCCGATCCGGCGCGGCTGACCGAGGCGTCGCGGCGGAACCTGCGGCGCGCCCAGGACTACCGCGCCGAGGTGCTCGACACCCGCCGGTCCGACTTCTACCGCACGGTACGCGCGCTGAGCGAACCGCTGGGGGCCACCTCGCCGTGAACCCGGGCGGTGAGCGGGCCGAGCCGGGACCGCAGCCAGTCCACCGTCTGGCGCAGGCCGTCGGCGAACGGCGCCGGGCGGATGCCGGGGAACAGCTCTCGTAGCAGCAGGTTGTCGGCCTGGGAGTGCCGCACGTCCCCGGGCCGGGGCGGCTCGTGCCGGACGGTGAGCGGCCGGTCCACGAGCAGGCGGAGTTCGTCCAGCACGGTGCGCAGGTCGGTGCGGGTGCCGAAGGCGAGGTTCACCGGTTGCGGATGCGCGACCCGGCGGAGCACCGCGTCGATCAGCACCTGGCAGACGGTCTCCACGTAGGTGAAGTCCCGGGACTGGCCGCCGTCACCGTGCACGGTGAGCGGCTCACCGACGAGTGCCGCGTACGCGAAGCGGGGGATCACCGCGGCGTAGGCGTGGTCGTGACGTTGGCCGGGGCCGTAGATGTTGAAGAAGCGGAAGGCCAGGGCGGGCAGGCCGAAGCTGGACTGGAACGCCAACGCGTACGCCTCGGTGGCGAGTTTGCTGGCGCTGTACGGGCTCAGCGGCCGGGTCCAGTCCGTCTCGCTCTTGGGCAGCGCCGGATTGCTGCCGTACACCGACGACGAGGAGGCGACGATCACGTGGCCCACCTGGGCGTGCCGTGCGGCGTCGAGGACCGCCAACGTGCCGGTGGCGTTGGCGGCATGCGAGGCCATCGGGTCGCGCAGCGAGCGCGGCACGCTCGGCAGGGCGGCCAGGTGCACGACGGCGTCCCGGTCGGCCATCGCCCGGTGCAGCGCCGACGGGTCGAGGATCGAGCCGCGGATCACCTCAACGTCGCAACCGTCCAGGTTGCTCTCCAGGCCGACGGAGAAGTCGTCGATCACCCGGATGTCGGCGAACGCGCCCCGGGCCAGGGCGGCCCGGACGAGGTTGCTTCCGACGAAGCCGCCACCGCCGGTGACCAGTACGCGGGTCGTACTCAACACTGTCCTCTTTCGTCGAGGTGGAAGTGGGTGTCAGGAGGTGACCGACTCGAACGCGAGGGTGTCGTTCGGCGCGGCCGGGGCACCCAGCCGGCCGGCCCACAGTCCGGCCAGGGAGTCGGCCAGCGAGTGCCGGGGAGACCACCCCAGCGCGTCGGCGGCCCGGCTGATGTCGGCGCGGGTCCAGGGCACCGCCGAGGACCGCTCGGCGGCCGGCGATCGCAGCCCGTCGACGATGTGCCCGGTGAACCCGGCCTGGCGGGCGAGCATCTCGACGGCCTCCCGGACGGCGACCGCCCGACCGCTGCCCACGTTGAAGACGGGCGCCGGCAGACGATCGGCCCGCAGCGCCGCCAGCACCGCCCCCGCCACGTCGCGGACGTCGACGAAATCGCGGTGGGCGTCGCTGAGCCCCAGCTCGATCTGTCCGGCTCCGCTGGCCGACGCGGCTTTCAGCAGGTCGGCGGCTCGCCCCAGCACCGTGCCGTGGGGCGAACCCGGTCCGACCGGGTTGAAGACCCGCAGCACCACGGCGTCGACCTGGGGACGACCGGCGGCCAGCCGCACCAGGTCGGTCGCGGCGAGCTGACTGATCCCGTACTCGCTCACCGGGTGGGCCGGATCGGTCTCGGCCGCGTCGCCGCCGTACGGGATGATCCCGTACTCGGCCGCCGAGCCGATCCGGACCAGCCGGGTCCGCGGCGAGACGGCCTCGACCCCCTCGATCAGCTTGGCGGTGACCAGCGTGTGCGCCTCGATGAACTGGGCGGCGGTGCCGACGATCCGCCCGGCGCAGTTGACCACCGCGTCGGGTCGTACCCGTCGCAGGAAGGCGATCAGGTCCGCCCGGTCCAGCGCGACGAGGTCGCATTCCCGCCGGCTCGGCGCGACGACCGTGAAGTGCTCCGCGAGGACGACCCGGACCGCACGGCCGATGAAGCCGGACGCGCCGAAGAGCAGGATCCTGACCATGGGGCTCCCGTCGTGTCGAGATCAGCCGGACGAACGTGCCGATGTCGCCGCCGGGGACGGGCGACGGTCACTGGCCTCACGCTCGCTCGGGGTGCCCATGAACTCGTGCCAGGTGACGGTGCCGGGCGCCGAGATGCCCTCCCGACGCAGCACCACCTTGACGGTCTCGGCGAGGATCCGCAGGTCCAGGGCGAGGGACCGCCGGTCGACGTACTCCAGGTCGTACTCGAACTTCTTCTCCCAGCTCAACGCGTTGCGCCCGCGCACCTGCGCGAGACCGGTCAGACCGGGGCGGACCTCGTGGCGGCGGGCCTGTTCCGGGGTGTACCGCTCCAGGTAGCTGACCAGGTGCGGGCGGGGGCCCACCAGGCTCATCTCGCCGCGGAGCACGTTCCACAGCTCCGGCAGCTCGTCCAGGCTGCTGGCGCGGAGCCAGGCCCCGAGCCGGGTCAGCCGGTCGGCGTCGGTGACCAGGCCACGGCGGGGGTCCAACGGCAGCATGGTGCGGAACTTGACGACGTCGAACAATGCGCCGTCCCGGCCCGGCCGGGTGTGCCGGAACAGCACCGGGCGCCCGTGCGTCGCCAGGATCACGCCCGCCACCAGCAGCATGAGCGGGGCCGCGAGGACGAGCAGGACGACGGCCAGCGCGACGTCCATGATCCGCTTGACCGTGTCGTACGGGCGGGACCGCCGCTGCGGGCGAGCGTGTGCAGTCATCGGCCGCGTCGGCGGCTGATGCCGCAGCGACCCACCGTCACCTGGCACGTGGACTCTCCTTGTCGTCTCCTGCGATGCACACCGTGGACATTCTGTGCGATAAAACGCCACCAAGTGGTGCAAAGCGGGAGTTTTGGTCCCCGAGAACGCTGATCCGTTCCCACCCGACCCACCACCTAACGACCACCGCGGCGGGAGGTCACGTCCGGCGACCCGGGCGACCGAGGCGGCGCAACCGCACTAAAGGGACAAATCCTTCGGGTGCCCATCACCGGACCGGACGGCGTCCGTTGGTAGGACGACAGGAGCGGGTCGAACGCCGCCCGCAGGTCGGATGGTGATCCACGCCCGCATCGCGATCACCCGGAAGGAGCACGATGAGCGCGCGCACCCTCGCCAGGACCGTCACCAAGGCCGTCCGACGCCCCGTGCGTACCACCCGGGTCCTGCTGGACCGCCGGGCCTGGGCCGGCCTGGCCTGGTTCGTCCGCGACGCCCGGTCCTGGCAACCAGCGGACGCCGACCAGCTCGTGACCAGCCGCCGCTACCGCTCGTACAAGGCGTACGTGGCCCACCAGCGCAGCAAGCTCGCGCTGCTGGACCTGTCGGAGTACGACCGGAGGTTCCGCGCCGCGCTGGCCGCGAGGCTGGCCGGGGAGGACTGGACGGGCCGATCGGTGCTCTGCCTCGCCGCCCGGCTCGGCACCGAGGTCAAGGCGTTCCACGACGTGGGCGCCTTCGCCGTCGGCATCGACCTGAACCCCGGCGAGGAGAACCCGTGGGTGCTGCACGGCGATTTCCACCATCTGGTCTTCCCCAACCGGTGCGTGGACGCCGTCTACTGCAACGCCCTGGACCACGCGCTCGACCTGGACCGCACGGTCGACGAGATCCGGCGGGTGCTCCGGCCCGACGGCCGGCTGATCGTGGACGCGCAGCAGGGCGTCGCCGACGCGGCTGCCTTCGACGCGTGGGCCGCCACCGCCTGGAAAGAGACCGACGACCTGGTCAAGGCGATCGAGGCCCGTGGCATGACGCTCCTGGACCGCCAGCGCATCACCGAGCCCTGGCCCGGTGAGCAGCTCGTCTTCGTCACCTCCCGCTGAGCCGCGCGGTCGCGGCCGTACACCCGGCGGGCCGCCCGCCGGTGTGGTGAGCTGTCTCGGTGGCGGGGTATGTGTTCGGGCTGGTGCTGCACCCGACTCGGGACGTCTCCGAGGTGGTGGAGATGGTCGTGGGTTGGGCCACCCGGCACGGCAAGACGCTTGCCGTACGCGCCGAGGACCGGCACCGCGTGCCGCCCTCGGTGGCGGCGGTGGCCGCCGACGCGCTGGCCGCGCAGAGCGACGCGCTGATCAGCATCGGCGGGGACGGCACCATGCTCGGCGCGTTGCGGCTGGCCGTGCGGGACCCGAAACCGGTGCTCGGGGTGCACCTGGGCCGGGTCGGTTTCCTGGTCGAGGTGCAGCCGCCCGATCTACCCCGGGCGCTGGAACGGCTGGTGGCGCACGACTTCACCATCGAGTCGCACGCCTGCCTGGCCTGTGACGTGTGCGGCGACGACGTGGTGGCGTTCAACGACATCGCGCTGGTCCGGCAGCCGGGGGCCGGCTTCGTCACCGCCACGCTCGCGGTGGACGGTCAGCGGTACGGCTACTACCGGTGCGACGCGATCGTGGTGAGCACGCCGACCGGCTCGACCGCGTACAGCTACGCCGCCGGCGGTCCGCTGGTCTCGCCGGCCACGGAGGCGGTGGTGGTGACGCCGTCGGCGCCGATGGCCGGGATCTCCCGGTCGGTGCTGCTCTCCCCGCACGAGAGCGTCCACCTGGAGCTGCGGCCGGACTCGGCGCCGGTGGCGGTGGAGATGGACGGGCTGCTGATCCGCGAGGCGGCGACCGGCGGTTCGGTGCACGTCCGGTACGTCCGCGACGCCGGCCGGGTGGTCCGCCTCGACCCGCGCCGCTACCAGGAACGCAACCAGCTCAAGCTGAGCCTGCTGGACCTGCCGCTGCTGCCCGACCAGCTCCGCGAGCTGCTGCCGGACGGGCTGCGGGAGCAGCTCAACCGCCGTGAGCTGCCCCCGGACCGCTGACCGTCAGGCCGTGCCGAGCACGCCGTCGACGAGTGACTTCGCCTCGTCCTGGATGCGGGCCAGGTGCGCCGGCCCCTGGAACGACTCGGCATAGATCTTGTAGACGTCCTCGGTGCCCGACGGCCGGGCCGCGAACCAGCCCGACTCGGTGGTCACCTTCAGCCCGCCGATCGACGCGCCGTTGCCCGGCGCGCTGGTGAGCGTGGCGGTGATCGGCTCGCCGGCCAGCTCGGTGGCGGTCACCTGCTCCGGCGAGAGCTTGCCGAGCACGGCCTTCTGCTCCCGGCTGGCCGGGGCGTCGATCCGGGCGTAGGCGGGCGCGCCGAACCGCTCGGCCAGCTCGACCCAGTGTTCGCTGGGCGTGCGCCCGGTCACCGCGATGATCTCGGCGGCCAGCAGGCAGAGCAGGATGCCGTCCTTGTCGGTGGTCCAGGTGCTGCCGTCGCGGCGCAGGAAGGACGCGCCGGCGCTCTCCTCGCCGCCGAAGCCGACCGTGCCGTCGAGCAGGCCGGGCACGAACCACTTGAAGCCGACCGGCACCTCCAGCAGCGGCCGGCCCAGGTCGGCCGCGACCCGGTCGATCATCGAGGAGGAGACGAGCGTCTTGCCCACCGCCGCGGCCGGGCTCCACCGCTCCCGGGTACGGAACAGGTGGCCGATCGCCACCGCAAGGTAGTGGTTGGGGTTCATCAGCCCGCCGTCGGGCGTGACGATGCCGTGGCGGTCGGCGTCGGCGTCGTTGCCGGTGGAGACCGCGAAGCGGTCCCGGGCGGCGATCAGCGAGGCCATCGCGTTCGGCGAGGAGCAGTCCATCCGGATCTTGCCGTCGCCGTCGAGCGTCATGAACCGCCAGGTCGGGTCCACCTCCGGGTTGATCACCGTCAGGTCGAGGCGGTGCCGCTCGGCGATCTCCCCCCAGTACGCCACGCTCGCCCCGCCCATCGGGTCGGCCCCGACGCGCACCCCGGCGTCCCGGATCGCGTCGATGTCCAGCACGGCGGGCAGGTCGTCGACGTACCGGGCGAGGAAGTCGTACTCCCCGGTGGTGTCGGCGGCGCGGGCCCGCGCATACGGGATGCGCTTCACCTCCTTGAGCCCGGCGGCGAGGATGGCGTTCGCGCGGTCCTGGATCCACTTCGTGACGTCGGTGTCGGCCGGCCCGCCGTTGGTGGGGTTGTACTTGAACCCGCCGTCGGACGGCGGGTTGTGCGACGGCGTGATCGCGATGCCGTCGGCGAGCCCGGACCTGCGGCCCCGGTTGTGGGTGAGGATGGCGTGCGACGCCGCTGGGGTCGGGGTGTAGCCGTCCCGGCTGTCGCGCAGCACGGTGACCTCGTTCGCGGCCAGCACCTCCAGCGCGTCGGCCTCGGCCGGCGCGGAGAGCGCGTGGGTGTCCCGGGCCAGGAACAGCGGCCCGTCCACGCCGTGCTCCCGCCGGTAGTCGCAGAGCGCCTGGGTCACGGCGAGGATGTGGTCGGAGTTGAACGCGTTGCGCAGGCTCGACCCGCGGTGCCCGGAGGTGCCGAAGGAGACCTGCTGCGCCGGGTCGTCCGGGTCCGGGTGCTCGGCGTAGTAGGCGGTGACCAGCCGGGGCACGTCGACCAGGTCGGCGGGCTCGGCGGGCTGCCCGGCACGGGGGTGGGCCACTGCGGGATCCTCCTCGGGTGGGATGGGGCCGGTCAGGGCTCGACGCGCTGGCCCTTGCCGATGACGACGATGCCGTTGTCGGAGACGGTGTAGCGCTGGCGGTCCTTCTCCAGGTCGACGCCGATCTCGGCGCCCTCCGGAACGTAGACGTTCTTGTCCAGGATCGCGCGGCGGACGACCGCGTGCCGGCCGATCTCGACGCCCTCCATCAGCACCGCGCCGTCGACGTGTGCCCAGGAGTGCACCTTGACCTTCGGCGAGACGACCGAGTTCTCCACCAGCGAGCCGGAGATCACCGCGCCGGGCGAGACCATCGAGCCGACCGCCCGGCCGACCCGCTCGCCCCACTGGTGCACGAACTTGGCCGGCGGGTACGGCGGCTGGTCGGTGTAGATCGGCCAGTCGAAGTTGTAGAGGTTGAACACCGGGTGCACGTTGATCAGATCCATGTGCGCGTCGTAGAACGAGTCGAGCGTCCCCACGTCGCGCCAGTAGCCACGGTCCCGGTCGGTGCTGCCCGGCACCTCGTTGTCCTTGAAGTCGTAGACGTTGGCCTCGCCGCGCTCGACAAGCATCGGGATGATGCTGCCGCCCATGTCGTGCTTGCTCGTCTTGTCCTCCGCGTCGCGCTCGACCGCCTCGCAGAGCGCGCCGGTGGAGAACACGTAGTTGCCCATCGAGGCGTAGATCTGGTCGGGCGCGTCGGGCAGCCCCACCGCGTCGGTCGGCTTCTCCCGGAACGCCCGGATCCGCTTGCCGTCCTCGCCGACCTCGATCACGCCGAACTGGTCGGCCATGTTCAGCGGCTGGCGGATGCCGGCCACGGTCACCCCGGCGCCGGAGGCGATGTGGTCCTCCACCATCTGCCGGGGGTCCATCCGGTAGATGTGGTCGGCGCCGAAGACGATCACGTAGTCGGGCTGCTCGTCGTTGATCAGGTTGAAGCTCTGGTAGATCGCGTCGGCCGAGCCGGCGAACCACCACGGGCCGCGGCGCTGCTGCGCCGGCACCGGCGTGACGTAGTTGCCGAGCAGCGTCGACATCCGCCAGGTCTTGGTGATGTGACGGTCCAGGGAGTGGGACTTGTACTGGGTCAGCACGACGATCTTGAGAAAGCCGGCGTTCGCCAGGTTGGAGAGGACGAAGTCGACCATGCGGTACATCCCGCCGAAGGGGACGGCCGGCTTCGCCCGGTCGGTGGTCAGGGGCATCAGGCGCTTGCCCTCCCCGCCGGCCAGGACGATCGCGAGCACCTTGGCAGCCATGGTCAGACGCTATCCACCCGGGCGCGACTTCACCACTCGGACGGCCACACTTGCGTACCGGGTGCGATCCGGCGGTCTGCACTAGGGTGCGGGCATGGCACCGATGCGCGTCGACCTGCTCACCCGTGAATACCCGCCGGAGGTCTACGGCGGGGCCGGGGTGCACGTGGAGTACCTGGCCCGCGAGCTGCGCCGCCTCGCCGACGTGCGGGTGCACTGCTTCGGCGCGCCGCGCGACTCCCCGGGCGTCACCGCGTACGCCGAGCCGACCGGGTTGGCCGGCGCGAACGCCGCGCTGCGCGTCATGGGCGTCGACCTGGAGATGGCCGCCGGCACCGCCGGCACCGACGTGGTGCACAGCCACACCTGGTACGCCAACCTCGCCGGGCACACCGCGAAGCTGCTGCACGGGGTGCCGCACGTGGTGAGCGCGCACAGCCTGGAGCCGCTGCGCCCGTGGAAGGCCGAGCAGCTCGGCGGCGGGTACGCGCTCTCCTCCTGGTGCGAGCGGACCGCGTACGAGAGCGCCGACGCGATCATCGCGGTGAGCGAGGGCATGCGGCGCGACGTGCTCACCGCGTACCCGGCGGTGGACCCGGACCGGGTCCGGGTGGTCTACAACGGCATCGACACCGCGCAGTACGCCCCGGACCGGAACACCGACGTGCTCGACCGGCTCGGCATCGACCCGGCCCGGCCCAGCGTGGTCTACGTCGGGCGGATCACCCGGCAGAAGGGCCTGCCGTACCTGCTGCGCGCGGCCCGGGAGCTACCCGCCGACACCCAGCTCGTGCTGCTGGCCGGCGCGCCGGACACGCCGGAGATCGGCGCCGAGGTGGAGGAGCTGGCCGCCGAGCTGCGGGCGACGCGCTCGGGCGTGGTCTGGGTGGCGGCGATGCTGCCCAAGCACGAGGTGATCCAGGTGCTCACGCACGCCACGATCTTCGTCTGCCCGTCCGTCTACGAGCCGATGGGCATCGTCAACCTGGAGGCGATGGCCTGCGAGACGGCCGTGGTGGCCACCGCCACCGGCGGCATCCCGGAGGTCGTCGCCGACGGCGAGACCGGGCTGCTGGTGCCGATCGAGCAGGCCGCCGACGGCTCCGGCACGCCACGTGACCCGGAACGCTTCGTGGCCGACCTGGCCGACCGGATGAACGAGCTGCTGGCCGACCCGGCGCGGATCGCGGCGTTCGGCGCGGCGGGCCGGCGACGCGCGGTCGAGCACTTCTCGTGGACGGCAATCGCCGATCAGACGCTCGCCCTCTACCACTCCGTGAAAGGCGGGGCCCCTTCCTGACGCCTCCGGTAGCGCCGGGGCCCCTCTCACGGGTCGGCGGACGCGTCCCGCCGCCAAACTCCGGCGACATCGGCGGCCGTCCGGGCCAGGATGGCCGACATGGCAGAGCCCGCCGGGACGTCCGGCACGCAGGACGTCGAAGTCGTCGTCGCCCACCGCCAGCGCGTGACGCTGCGCGTCGGCGACGTGTTCCTCAAGATCGACGGCGACCCGGCGCACGCCGACATCGAGGTGCGGGCGATGGCCCTCGCGCCGATACCGACCCCGGCGGTCCGCTGGCACGAGCCGCCCGTGCTCGCGATCGCCGCCGTGCCCGGCACGGCGCTCGGCCTCCTCGGCGAACCGTCGGCCGCGTCGCCGGCGGCGTGGGCCGCCACGGGCGCCGCCGTCCGGCGGCTGCACGACGCGCCGTTGCCGCCCTGGCCGGGACGCCGGCTCGACGGCGTGGCGGCCGAACTCGACCGCGAGTGCGCGTGGCTGCTCGCCAACGCCGTCCTGCCCGCCGAGGTGGTCCGGCGCAACCGGGAGATCGCCGGGGCCGCGCTCCGCCCGCGGCGGCCGGTGTTCGTCCACGGCGACCTCCAGATCACCCACGTGTTCGTCGACGGCGACGAGGTCACCGGCGTCATCGACTGGTCCGAGGCGGCTCCCGGGGACGCCATGGCCGACCTCGCGACGCTGACGCTCGGGCACGAGGAACGCCTGGACGACCTGCTCGCGGGCTACGGCCCCGGCGCGGACCGGGAGGCGATCCGCGCCTGGTGGTCGCTGCGCAGCCTGGTGGCGTCGCGCTGGCTGATCGAGCACGGCTTCGACCCGGACGCGCCGGGATGCGAGTTCGACGTGCTCCGGGCCCGGATGCGGGAGCCCTAGGCGGGCCGGCCGGCGGCGGGACGGGGCGGGCCGGCTGAGCCGGGTGCGGGACTTCGCAGCGATCGGAGGCTTCGGGGCCGCGCTGGGCGGTGGTGCGCTCGCGCCGCTACGAACGTGATGGCGTGGACGAGTCACGAGGCGAACCGTCCACGCCATCAAGTTGGCAGGCCGGCACGCGATGGGTGCCTGCGCGCGCCGGAGACGACCATCGCGCGGCGGTGGGGCACCGACGGGGGCATCGGGGGGCGCTGCCGAGCGCGAGACGATCTCGCGCAGTAGGTTGGGCGGGTGACTGGACGGTTCCCGATCGAAGACGTCTCCCCCGTCGTCGCCTGCGGTCGCTACCCGGCCAAGGCGGTGGTCGGCGAGGTCGTGCCGGTGTCGGCCCGCGCCTACCGTGAGGGCCACGACGCGCTCGGCTGCAACGTGGTCTGGCTCGGCCCGGACGGCGCGGCCCGCCCGTTCACCCGGATGCGTCCCGGCGAGCCGGGGCAGGACCGCTGGCACGCCGCCATCTGCCCGGACGCGGTCGGCGAGTGGCGGTTCACCGTCGAGGCGTTCCAGGATCCGTACCTCACCTGGCAGAACGCGGTGACCAAGAAGCTGGCCGCCGGGCAGGGGCCGGCCGAGCTGGCCAACGACCTGGCCGAGGGCGCGCGGGTGCTGACCGCCGCGCTCGACCTGGTGCCGACGACCGACCAGGAACGCGTGCGGGCAGCCGTCAAGGCGTTGCGCGACGACGACGAGGACCTGCCCCGCCGGGTCAGCCCGGCGCTGGACCTCGCGCCGCTGCTCTGGGCGCACCCGGTCCGTGAGCTGGTCACCACCGGCGACGAGCGGACGCTGTGGGTGGACCGGCCGCGCGCCTTGTTCTCCGCCTGGTACGAGTTCTTCCCCCGTTCCGAGGGCGCGATCCCGGCCACCGTGGACGCGCCGGCCCGCTCCGGCACGTTCGTCACCGCGCTCGACCGGCTGCCCGGCGTCGCCGCGATGGGCTTCGACGTGCTCTACCTGCCGCCGATCCACCCGATCGGCCGGGTCAACCGCAAGGGCCGCAACAACGCGCTCACCGCCGGGCCGGACGACGTGGGCTCGCCGTGGGCGATCGGCGCGGCCGAGGGTGGCCACGACGCCATCCACCCCGACCTGGGTACGCCGGAGGACTTCCGCGACTTCGTCGCCGCCGCCGCCGAGCAGGGCCTGGAGGTGGCGATGGACCTGGCGTTGCAGTGCGCGCCGGACCACCCGTGGGTCACCGAGCACCCGGAGTGGTTCACCACCCGCGCCGACGGCAGCATCGCGTACGCGGAGAACCCGCCGAAGAAGTACCAGGACATCTACCCGGTGAACTTCGACAACGACCCGGAGGGCATCCGGGCCGAGGTGCTGCGGGTGGTCCTGCACTGGGTCGGCGAGGGCGTGAAGATCTTCCGGGTCGACAACCCGCACACCAAGCCGTTCGACTTCTGGCACTGGCTGATCGCCGAGGTCAAGCGCGTCGACCCGGACGTGTTGTTCCTGGCCGAGGCGTTCACCCGCCCGGCGATCATGCACGGGCTGGGCAAGGTCGGCTTCACCCAGTCGTACACCTATTTCACCTGGCGCACGACGGCGGCCGAGATGCGGGAGTACTGCGAGGAGCTGGTCGCCTCGGCGGACTGGATGCGGCCGAACTTCTGGCCCAACACGCCCGACATCCTGCACGAGTCGTTGCAGCACGGCGGGCCGCCGATGTTCAAGATCCGGGCGGTGCTGGCCGCGCTGCTCAGCCCGTCCTGGGGCATGTACGCCGGCTTCGAGCTGTTCGAGCACGTCGCGCGGCCCGGCGCCGAGGAGTACCTGGACAACGAGAAGTACGAGCTGCGGCCCCGCGACTGGGCCGGCGCGCTGGCGCGCGGGCGGTCGCTGGCGCCGTTCATCACCACGCTCAACCGGGTCCGGCGCGACAACCCGGCCCTGCACCAGCTCCGCAACCTGCGTTTCCACGACATCGACAACCCGGCGCTGCTGTGCTGGTCGAAGCACGACCCGGCGACCGGCAACACGGTGATCGTGGTCTGCTCGTTCGACTCCCGCGCCGTGCAGTGGGGCAACACCACGCTCGACATGCCGGCGCTCGGGTTCGACTGGCACGAGCGGTTCACCGTGCGTGACGAGCTGACCGGCGCGGAGTACGACTGGGGGCAGCGCAACGCGGTGCGCCTCGACCCGTACCTGCAACCGGCGCACGTGCTCACCGTGCGCCGCCCGACGCCACCGGCCGACGCCGAGCCGGCGCACCCGGCGACGCCCGACCTGACCGTCGAAGACGTACCCGCCGACCTCTCCGGCGGCACCGCCCCGACCGCACCGGCCGAGAAGGACGACGCACGATGGACCAGCTGATCGCCGGCGAGGCGCACGACCCGCACGCCGTGCTCGGCGCGCACCCGGCCGACGGGAGCACCACGATCCGCACGCTGCGCCGGGGCGCCGGCGAGGTGACGCTGCTCGTCGACGGGGAACGGCACCCGATGAAGCGGGTGCACGACGTCGGCGTCTTCGAGTCGGTGGTGCCCGGCGAGGTGCTCGACTACCGGGTCGAGGTGGACGGCGCGACGCTCGACGACCCGTACCGATACCCGCCCACGCTGGGCGACCTGGACCTGCACCTGATCGGCGAGGGGCGGCACGAACGGCTCTGGGCGGCGCTCGGCGCCCGGGTCTTCGACGAGGGCGTGGCGTTCACGGTCTGGGCGCCCAACGCCCGTGGCGTGCGGGTGGTCGGCGACTTCACCGGCTGGGGGCCGGACGACGGCTGGCCGATGCGCTCGCTCGGGTCCAGCGGCGTGTGGGAGGTCTTCCTGCCCGGTGTGCCGGCCGGCAGCCGCTACAAGTACCGCGTCCTCGGCGCCGACGGTCGGTGGCGGGACAAGGCCGACCCGATGGCCACCCGCACCGAGGTGCCGCCGGCCACCGCGTCGGTGGTGCACCATTCGGCGTACGCGTGGGGCGACGCGGAGTGGCTGGAGCGCCGGGCGACGCGGCGGCCGCACGAGGAGCCGATGAGCGTGTACGAGGTGCACCTGGGCTCCTGGCGGCCCGGCCTCGGCTACCGCGAGCTGGCCGAGCAGTTGACCGCGTACGTCACCGAGATGGGCTTCACGCACGTGGAGCTGCTGCCGGTGATGGAGCACCCGTTCGGCGGCTCGTGGGGCTACCAGGTCACCGGCTACTACGCGCCCACCGCGCGGTTCGGCGACCCGGACGACTTCCGGCACCTGGTGGACCGGCTGCACGCCGCCGGCATCGGGGTGATCCTCGACTGGGTGCCGGCGCACTTCCCCAAGGACGAGTGGGCCCTGGCCCGCTTCGACGGCACCCCGCTCTACGAGCACCCGGACCCGCGTCGGGGCGAGCACCCCGACTGGGGCACGTACGTGTTCGACTTCGGCCGCAACGAGGTGCGCAACTTCCTGGTCGCCAACGCGCTGTACTGGCTGGACGAGTTCCACGTCGACGGGCTGCGCGTCGACGCGGTCGCCTCGATGCTGTACCTCGACTACTCCCGGCCGGAGGGGCAGTGGGCCCCGAACGTGCACGGCGGCCGGGAGAACCTGGAGGCCATCGCGCTGCTCCAGGAGGTCAACGCCACCGTCTACCGGCACCATCCGGGCGTGCTGATGGTCGCCGAGGAGTCCACCGCCTGGCCGGGCGTGACGCGGCCGACCTCGGACGGCGGGCTGGGCTTCGGCTTCAAGTGGAACATGGGCTGGATGCACGACACCCTGCTCTACACGTCGAAGGACCCGATCTACCGCCAGCACCACCACCACCAGCTCACGTTCTCCCTGGCGTACGCGTGGAGCGAGAACTACGTGCTGCCGATCAGCCACGACGAGGTGGTGCACGGCAAGGGGTCGCTCGCCGGGAAGATGCCGGGCGACACCTGGCAGCGGCTGGCGAACGTGCGGGCGTTGCTGGCGTACATGTGGGCGCACCCGGGCAAGCAGTTGCTCTTCATGGGCTGCGAACTGGCCGACGACCGGGAGTGGAGCGAGGAACGCGGCCTCGACTGGTACCTCACCCACGACCCGGCCCGCGCCGGCGTGCAGCGCCTGGTCGCCGACCTGAACCGCGCCTACCGGGCCACCCCGGCGCTCTGGGCGCAGGACACCGACCCGGCCGGGTTCCGCTGGATCGCCGGCGACGACGTCGCCAACAACGCGGTCTCGTTCATCCGGATCGCCCCGGACGGCGGGACGCTGGTGTGCGTGGCGAACTTCTCCGCGACGCCGCTGGCGGACTACCGGATCGGCCTGCCGGCGGGTGGCACCTGGACCGAGGCGCTGAACACCGACGCCCACCACTACGGCGGGTCGGGGGTGGGGAACCTGGGCGAGGTGCACGCGGAGAACACTCCGTGGCACGGCCTGCCCGCCTCCGCGGCCCTCCAGGTCCCCCCGCTGGGCGTCCTCTGGCTCCGCCAGAACTGACCCCACCCCACCCCACCACCCACCCACCGCGCTGATTCACGGAAAGCGTGGCCATGCGACGCGAAATGGCCACGCTTTCCGTGAATCAGCGCGCGAAAAGGGGTGAAGGGTGCGGGGTGCGGGTGAGAACGGCGGTTAGACCAGGTCGGCTTCGCGGAGGAGTTTCCACAGGCCGGCGCCGTCGGGGGCGCTGAGCCACTTCTGGCCGACCGGGCCGGAGGAGGACCGTCCCTGCGGCGCGGGGAGGCTGCCGGCGAGCACGGACTGCGTCGGCGAGAGTCGTCGGATCGCCACGCCGGCCACGTTGTCCGGGTGGGCGGCGGCGAACTCCCGGTAGATCTCCGGGTCGTGCTGCCCGTCGTCGCCGATGAGCAGCCAGCGCACCTCGGGGAACTCGCGGGACAGCCGGGCCAGCGTGGCCCGCTTGTGCTCCCGCCCGCTGCGGAACCAGCGGTCGGCGGTCGGCCCCCAGTCGGTGAGCAGCAGCGGCCCGGCCGGGTAGAGGTGCCGGGACAGGAACCGGGTCAGCGTGGGCGCGACGTTCCACGCGCCGGTGGAGAGGTAGAAGACCGGCGCGCCGGGGTGGGCGGTGGCCAGGCGCTCGTAGAGCACCGCCATGCCGGGCACGGCGTTGCGGGCGTGCTCGTCGAGCACGAACGTGTTCCACGCGGCGAGCATCGGCCGGGGCAGCGCGGTCACCATGACCGTGTCGTCGATGTCGGAGAGGATGCCGAACCGGACGTTCGGGTCGAGGACGCGCACCAGCGCCTCCACCGGCTCGGCGTCCGCCACGCTCAGGCGTACGCAGCCCCAGCCGGGCGTGAAGTCGCCCTCGACGACGGTGTCGACGAAGCCGCTGCGGTCCGCGGTCACCTCGTGGCGCACGCCGTTGACCTCGACGGTCACCCGGGCGTGCTTGGCCGGCAGGGTGGCGAAGCTGCGCCAGCCGCGCACCTTGTCCAGCCGGCCGCGGCGGCGGGTGTCCGGTCGGCCCAGCAGCACGCGGCAGAGCACCCGCGCCCAGCCCGGCGCGCCGTAGCCGGCGTACGCGATGATGTTGGGCTGCCACCCGGTGCGCCGCAACCGGCGCTCCACCAGGCCGTGCAGCGCGTCCTCGATGCGCGCGGCGCGGTGCAGTTGGGGCACGGCGAGCTGGTCCGGTGGTGTGGGCGGCACGTGCCAACCCTGCCACAACCGGCCGGGCCCGGCCACGCGAGTGATCTCCGCCGATCCGCCCCGGCACCGGGTGAGCGGCGTGTCAGACTGCGGTCGAGGGCGACGACGGGGGCCTGGGTCGTGTCGACAGCGAAGCGCAACCCGGACGCGCCGGCGCTGGTGGCGTTGCTGCTCGGCGCGGCCGGGGTCGGCTACCGGCTGGTGCTGACGCTGTTCACGGTGCCCGCGTCGAACAGCGACGAGGCCACGTTCGGCCTGGCCGCGCTGCACATCGCCGGCGGCCACGAACGGCCGGTCTTCCTCTACGGCCAGCGCTACATGGGGATGCTGGAGTCGTACCTGGCCGCGCCGCTGGTGGGCTGGGCCGGACCGAGCTGGCCGGTGCTGCGGCTGCCACTGCTCGCGCTCTACGCGGTCTTCCTGTGGTTGGCGTACCGGTTGACCCGCCGGCTGTTCTCCCCGTGGCTGGCGGTGGTCGTGGTGGGCCTGCTGGCGCTCGGCTCGGAGCGGGTGGTCCGGGACCAGCTCACCGTGGTCGGCGGCCGGCCGGAGGTCAAACCGGCGGTGCTGGCGATGCTGTTGCTCGCGGTCGCGCTCGGCGAGCGGCGGGTCCGGCACCGCTGGCTCGCCACCGGCGCGTTCGGCCTGCTCACCGGGCTGGCGCTCTGGTCGGACTGGCTGATCACGCCCTACCTGCTGGCGGCCGGCGTGGTGCTGGCGCTGGCCGCGCCCCGGGACCTGATCGGCTGGCCGGGCGTGCTGCTGGTCGTCGGTTTCCTGGCCGGCGTCGCACCGATGATCAAGGACAACGTGGTGGCGCCGGACGGGCAGGACTCGCTGTCGGTGTTCCGGGAGATCAGCACGAAGGAGGGGGTCGCGCCGTCGCTCGCGGCGCGGCTGCACGGCGGGCTGCTGGAGGGGGTGCCGCTGGCGTCCGGGCTCTGCCCGATGGACGGCTGCGCGCGCTGGGCGCAGTGGTTCGGGGTGCTCTACCCGGTGCTGCTGGTGACCGCCGCCGGGCTCGGCGTGGTCGCGTACCGCCGGGCCGGGGACCCGGCCGCGCGGGTCCGGGCCGCGGCGATCCTCGCGCTGGTCGCCGGCGCCGCGTTGACGCTGCTGGCGTACGTGCGCAGCCCGCTCGCCGCCACCGACCCGCTCGGCGACGCGCGGTACCTGTCGGTGCTCCAGGTGTCGCTGCCGGCGGTGCTCTGGCCGCTCTGGCGGGCCGCCGTACCCGCGCTGCGGGCCACCGCCGGCCGGGCGGACCGGCTGCGCGGCGTGCCGGCCGCCGTGGTGCTGGCCGGGCTGACCGCCGCCACGCTGGCCGGCACCGCGACGTTCCTGGTCGGCCTGCCCGGGATCCGCGCCGACGAGCGGGACGCCCGCCGGTTGGCCGGCGCGGTGCGGCGGGCCGGGCTGCACGAGGTGTACGGCGACTACTGGACCTGCAACCGACTGGTCTTCAACACCGGCGAGGCGGTGGCCTGCGGCGTGCTGGACGGCAACCTGACCCCCGGGCAGAACCGTTACCCGGCGTACTGGCAGCGGGTGGCTCGGGCGGCCCGCCCCGGGTACGTGGTGGCGGTCGGGTCGCCGGCCGAACGCGCCCTGCGGCGGCTGCTGGGCGGCCGGGCCGACGCGGCGGTGGTGGCCGAGGTGGGGCACAGTCGCGTGTACCACCCGGAGCGTGCCGTGCGGCCTTGGCGCTGACGCCCGCCCGTACGCTGTGCCGATGCTCATCCTGCTGCCCCCGTCCGAGGGCAAGGCCGACGCCGGCACCGGCCGCCGGCTGGACCTGTCCCGGCTCTCCCTGCCCGAGCTGAACCCGGCCCGGGACGCGGTGCTGGACGCGCTCGTCGCGCTCTGCGCCGGGCCGGACGAGGCCGCCGCCCGGGAGGCGTTGGGGCTGAGCGAGGGGCAGCGCGGCGAGCTGCGCCGCAACGCGCGCCTGCGGGTGGCGGCGACCGCGCCGGCCGGGCGGCTCTACACCGGGGTGCTCTACGAGGCGCTCGACCTGGCCACGCTCCCCCCGGCGGCGCAGCGGGCCGCCCGGCGGTCGGTGCTGATCAGCTCCGGCCTGTGGGGCGCGGTGCGGCTCACCGACCGGGTGCCGCCGTACCGCTGCCCGGTCGGGGCGCGGCTGCCGGGCATCGGGGCGCTGTCGGCGTACTGGCGGGCCGCGCTGGACCCGGCCGTGACGGCGGCGGCGGGTCGCGGCCCGGTGCTGGACCTGCGCTCCGGCGCGTACGCGGCCACCTGGACACCGGCGGGCCCACTCGCCGACCGGACGGTGACGGTGCGGGTGCTGCACGAGCGGCTGGTGGACGGCACCCCGTCCCGGTCCGTGGTGAGCCACTTCAACAAGGCCACCAAGGGCCGGCTGGTCCGGGACCTGCTCGTCGCCGACGCCCGCCCGCGCAGCGCCACCGCGCTGGTGGGGGCGCTGCGCGAGCTGGGGCACACGGTCGAGGAGGCCCCCCGCACGCCCGGCCGGCCCCGGCTGCTCGACGTGGTCGTCACCGAACTCTGAGCGCGGCTTCGCGCAAATTTTGCTCAAGGCTCGGGCGCAGCGGTTCCCCGGCCCGGCGGCGCGGGCCACGGTAGAGGGGCCCCGACGCCGACCAAGGAGCTGTGCCGATGCTCTCCGGGCCCACCACGCTGCTCGACCGGCCGCGCCCGTCGTCGCCCCCGCCGCTGGACTGGCCGACCCTGACCGACGCCTTCGAACTCGCCTGCCTGGTGCGCTGCACGACGCCACCGGCCGCGCACGTCCGCCGACTCGACGTCGACCCGTACCGGGGCGGGATCGCCGAGTTCAACCGGGAGGACGCGGCGCACCGGATGCGGTACTTGCTGCGCCGGCTGGACGTGCCGGTCGCGCACGAGCTGACCACCGGTGGGCTGCGCCGCCGGTACGAGCTGCACCGGCTGTCGGTGCTCCCGGAGCACCGCTCGGCGTACGCGAACCTGCTGGCGGCCGGCTGGCGGCAGGGCCGTCGCGAGCTGCTCGGCGGGCCGTTCCCGGGCGCGTCGGCGGCCCGCCGCGTCTGGCGTCCCCGGCTGGCCACCGCGGTCTGGCGGGCCGCGCTGCTCGCCGGCGGCCGGCACGTACGCCGGCACTGCCTCGGCATCCGGCTCACCGACCGGGACCTGGCGGCGGTGCTGGTGCGCGGCGCGGCGCTACTGGAGGTGCCGGCGGCGTTGCGGCCGGGTTCGGGCTGTTTCCTGGTGAGCGTCGCCAACGGCGAGCACCGGGCCCGGATCACCGAGAGCGCCGCCCTGGGCTGACCGGTCCCGGCGGTGGGCTTGCGCGGCGGCGGTCGCACGGCGCAGAGTGCAGCGCGTGAACCGACACTGGTCTGCGCGCGGGCGGCGCCGGACCGCGGCCCCGCTGGCGTTGCTGCTGCTGTTCGTCGCCGGGGTGGCCGGTTGCCGGGACGAGCCCACCCAGCCGGTGCGGATCCGCATCGCCACCGGCAGCCCGACCGCCGTCTACCATGCCTTCGGCCAGTCGCTCGCCGCGCTGCTCAACCGGGAGCTGCCCGGAGTGCGGGCGGACGTGGTGGTGACCGCCGCCTCCGCGCAGAACGTCCGGCTGGTCGGCGCCGGCGACGCGGAGCTGGGCTTCACCCAGGCCGACGTGCTGCCGCCCCGGGAGCCGGCCCACCCGGCCGTGCTCGCCGTGGCCCGGGTCTACGACGACCTGCTGCACCTGGTGACCACCGCCGGCGGCCCGGTTCGTACGCTGGCCGACCTGCGGGGGCGGCGGGTCTCGGTGGGCGCCGACGGCTCCGGCACCGAGGTCACCGCCACCCGGCTGCTGGAGGTGGCGCAGCTCGGCGGCGCCCGGATCCGCCAGGAGCACCTGGGGCTGGACGACTCGGTGGCCGCGCTGCGCGAGGGGCGGATCGACGCGTTCTTCTTCTCCGGCGGCCTGCCGGTGCGTGGCGTCACCGAGCTGGCCCAGCGCAGCGCGCTGCGGATGGTCGACCTGGGCGACTGGACCGAGCCGCTGCGGCGCGCGTACGGGCAGGTCTACGTCACCCGGGACATTCCCCGCTCGGTCTACCAGGCGGAGCCGGTCAGCACGGTGGCGAACCCGAACTACCTGATCGTCCGCGCCAGCCTCCCCGCCGACCTGGTACGCGAGGTGACCCGGTTGCTGATGGAACGCCGGGAGGAGCTGGCCGCGGCGCATCCGGCGGCCGGCCGGATGAGCCCTCGGTCGGCGATCGTGACCACCCCGCTGCCGCTGCACCCGGGCGCGGCCCGGTGGTACCGCGACGCCAAGCCCTGACCGGACACCGGAGCCTTCCGGCCCGCTGATGCGGGCCGCTCAGCGGCCGACCGGCTCGTGGTGGGGCTGCGGCGCGGCCGGCCGGTCGGCCGGGTCGAGGGCGCCGGCGTCGTCGGGCGGCGCCGGGAACCACAGCTCGGCGACCAGGCCCCGCGGCTCCCCCTGGCGCATGGTGAGCCGGCCGTCGGACGCGTCGACGAGCACCGCGGCGATGGTCAGGCCCAGCCCCGCGCCGTCCACGTTCTGCGCGTCCGGCGCCCGCCAGAACCGCTCGGTGGCCTGGTCGAGCTGGCTGGCCGTCATGCCGGGGCCGGTGTCGACCACGGTCAGCGCCGTCCCGCCGTCGGCCGGGCGGACGGTCACCGTCACCTCTCCCCCGGCGCCGCTGAACTTGACCGCGTTGTCGATCAGCGCGTCGAGCGCCTGGTCGATCGCGGTCGGCACGGTCCGGGCGTACGCCGGCGTGTCGACCGGGTGGAGTCGGAGCGTGACCGCCCGGTGCCGGGCCAGCGGCAGCCAGGCCGCCACCCGGGACGCGGCGGCGGCGCCCGCGTCCACGGTGACCCGCTGGTTCTCCTCCCGCTCGGCCCGGGCCAGCGTCAGCAGCGCGTCGAGCACGGTGGCCAGCCGGTCGGTCTCCTCCAGCGCCAGTCGGTGCTCGGCCCGGCCGTCCGGGTCGGTGAGGCTGGGGCCCAGCTCCTCCACCCGCAGCCGCAGCGCGGTCAACGGGTTGCGGAGCTGGTGGCTGGCGTGCGCGACGAAGGCCCGCTGCCGGTCCATCACGTCGGAGACCGCGTCGGCCATGTGGTTGAAGCTGGTCGCCAACCGGCGCAGCTCCGGCGGGCCGAGGCGGGGCCGGACCCGGGCGGTGCGGCGTCCCTCGGCGATCTCGTGGGTCGCCGCGTCCAGCTCGGTGACCGGGCGCAGCACCCAGCCGGCCAGCCCGAACGCGGTGGAGACGCAGGCCAGCACCGCGAGCAGGCCGATGCCGGCCAGCATCAGCCACCACAGCGTGACGGTGCGGCGCACCGTGTCGGCCGGGGTGGTGGTGACCACCGCGCCGAGCACCTCGCCGCCGTCGTTGATCGGGACGGCCGTCACCAGCGGCCCGTCCACCCAGGGCCAGACCGACTCCGGGCCGCTGAACTGCTGCCCGGACAGCGCGGTGTCGACCGCCGGGCCGGTGCCGGCGTCCGGCTCCCATCGGGACGACGCGGCCACGGTGCGGCGGTCCCGGTCCACCACCGCCGCGCCGATGCGGTAGAGGTCGTCGTAGGCGGCCAGCTCCCCGTCCAGCGGGCCGGGACTGCCGCCGCGCAGCGCCGGGCCGGCGAGCGACGCGAAGCGGGTGGCGTCGGCGAGCCGATCGGCCCGGACCCGATCGGTCTCCCGGGACGCCAGCGTCACCGCCAGCGGGGTCTCCAGCGCGAGCAGCACCAGCACCATCAGCAGCAGGTAGCTGATCACCAACCGGCGGCGCACCGCGGCCTCCTCACGTGGTGCGGAGCCGGTAGCCGACCCCGCGGACGGTCTCCACCAGCGTCGGGTCGCCGAGCTTGCCGCGCAACGAACCGACGTGCACCTCGACGGTGTGCCGGTCGGCCCAGGTGGTGCCCCACACGTCGAGCAGGATGCGGTCCCGGGGCACCGCCACCCCGGGCTGGCGGGCCAGCGAGAGCAGGATGTCGAACTCCTTACGGGTCAGCGTCACCGCCCGCCCGGCCACGCTGACCGTCCGGCCGCCCACGTCGATGCGGACCTCGCCCGCCTCGATCAGGTGGCGTTCCGGCACGGTGTGCGCGGCCCGGCGCAGCACCGCCTCGATCCGGGCCTGCAACTCCACCATCGAGAACGGCTTGACCACGTAGTCGTCGGCGCCCAGCCGCAGGCCCAGCACCCGGTCGCGTTCCTCGCCCCGGGCGGTCACCGCGATGATGCCGAGCTGGCTGCTGCGCCGGCGCAGCTCGCGACACAGGTCGGTGCCGTCGCCGTCGGGCAGCGTCAGGTCCAGCAGCACCAGGTCGCAGGGAGCGGCGGAGAGCGCGGCGGCCACCGTGGCGGCGTGCTCCACCTGGTACCCCCGGCGGGTGAGCGCGGACGACAGCGCCGCGGCGACCCGTCGGTCGTCCTCGACCAGGAGGATCCGCACCCGTGTCTCTCCGTCCGCTCGACCTGTTGCCCCCGGAATGGTGGCAGACGCGTCGCCCGGACGCGAGGGCCGTTCTAGGCTGCGGTGGTGATCTACAAGATTCTCGCCGACGACGAGTGGCGGGCGGCGCGGGCGGCCGGGAGTTTCGCCGGCACCGCCCTGGACCGGCAGGACGGCTACCTCCACCTCTCCGCCGCCGGGCAGGTGGTGGAGACCGCGCGCCGGTACTTCGCCGGCGTCACCGGCCTCACGCTGCTCGCGGTGGACGAGGCCCGGCTCGGCGACGCGTTGCGGTGGGAGGAGTCCCGCGACGGCGCGCTCTTCCCGCACCTGTACGCCGCGCTGCCGGTCGACGCGGTGCTCGCCGCGCACGCGCTGCCGGCGGACCGGCCGGCCGCCGACGCGGTGGCCGAACTGGTCACCTGAAGCGCTCGTTATGCTGCGTCGAGCCCCGCCCGACGGCGCGACGCGCCCCGCAACGATGCGAGTGGAAATGACTGACAGCAACGACCGGTCCGCCTCCGTCTTCGTCCACCCGACGGCCGACGTCGAGGACGGCGCCCGGGTCGGCGACGGCACCAAGGTCTGGCACCTGGCCCACATCCGGTCGAGCGCCCAGGTCGGTGCCGGCTGCGTGATCGGCCGCAACGTGTACGTCGACGCGAGCGTCACGGTCGGTGACCGGGTGAAGATCCAGAACAACGTCTCGGTCTACCAGGGCGTCACCATCGAGGACGAGGTCTTCGTCGGGCCGTGCGCGGTGTTCACCAACGACTTCCGGCCGCGCGCCCAGAATCCGGACTGGACGATCACCCCGACGCTGGTCCGCCGCGGCGCGTCGATCGGCGCCAACGCCACGCTGGTCTGCGGCATCGAGGTCGGCGAGTACGCGATGATCGCGGCCGGTTCGGTGGTCACCCGGGACGTCCAGCCGTACCAGCTCGTGGCCGGCAACCCGGCCCGCCCCAAGGGCTGGGTCGACGCCAAGGGCGAGGTCGTCTCCCGGGACGTCGACAACCCGCCGCGGCAGGGCTGAACGCGCGACGGGGGCGGCGACCGGACCGGTCGTCGCCCCCGCGCGTCGGTGCGCCGGTCAGCCGCAGAGCCGGCCGATCTCGTCCCGGAACCGGTCCATCGGGTTGGACCCGGCCGGGCCGAGCAGGTATTCCTTCAGCTCCCGCCGCGCCTCGGTCATCGGGTCGTCGCCGACCCGGGTCACGTCCAGGATCTTGGCCAGCTCGCCGCAGTCCGCCGAGAGCAGGTACGCCGCCCGCGCGGTGGGGAACTGCCGGCGGAAGTCGTCCTCGGACAGCCCGGCCGGGTTCGCCACCACGTACGGCCGCTCGCTCTGCACGAAGTCGGAGACCACGCTGGACACGTCGCTGACCAGCAGGTCGGTGACGTTGAAGCAGTCGAACAGCGCCGGCGTGCGGCCGGTGACCACCAGGTGCGCGGCACCGTCGAGCGAGGTCGGGTCGGTGTCGCCGCCGGCGGCCCGGATCCGGGCCACGATCCGCTCGTGCGCCGCCCTGGCCTTCGGCGAGCGGGTGCCGGTCAACGGGTGCGGCTTGTAGACCACCCGCAGGTTCCCGGCGGCCAGCAGCCCGGCCACGATCCGCTCCCCCATCAGCACCAGCGAGGTGTGGTAGGGGTCGTCGTCCAGCCAGCCCTCCCAGGTCGGCGCGTAGAGCACGGTGAACGCGTGGTCGGTCGCGCCGGAGCCGAACGTGTGCACGCCGGCGAGCTGCGGGCGGCCCACCTCCACGATGTCGCGGTCCAGCACGCCGACGCCGGCCCGGGCGTACCGCTCCCGGCCGGCGGGACCGGCCACCCACACCTCGTCGTACACCTTGCTGTACGGGTTGACGCTGGCCGCCTTGTCGCTGTCGCCGTGGCCGACGAAGACGTGCTTCACGCCCGGCTCGCGCAGCAGGTGGATGTTGGCGCCGACGTTCGCCGCGTACAGCGCGACCCGCAGCGAGCCCAGGTCGAGGTTCATGAAGTCGACGCCGGCCGGCACGCAGACCACCGGCAGCCGGGTGTCGGCGAGCTGGCCGAACGCGTCCGCGGCGCGCAGCAGCACCACCGCGCGACGGCCGGTCGCCTCCAGCGGCGCGAGCCACATGTTGGCCTGGTAGACGTCCTTGGCCGGGCCGGCGAAGTAGAGCGCCACCTCGGGCTGTTCCCGGGCCAACCAGTCGTGCACGGCGGGCAGCACGCCCGGCGACCCGCCCCGGCCGCGCAGCGCGGTCAGCGCCAGCACCACGGCGGTGACCAGACCGGCGACCAGCGTGACCAGGCCGGTGAGCACCACGGGGGCGACCCGGTCCAGCGCGGCGGCCACCACCGCCGCCGGCACCAGCAGCACGTTGAGCAGCGGCATCCGCAGCCCGGCCAGCCCGCGTGCCCAGGCCGGCGGCACCGGGACGCGGCGCAGCGCGCCGAGGTCGATGTTGCGGGTGTACGCCGGCGGGTCGACCCGCCCGTCGATCGTCTTCGTCACGGCGGTGGTGAGCACGGCGAGGGTCCACAGCGCGGCGGGCAGCAGCAGCACCGCGACCGTGCCGGCGACGCCCGGACGCACGGCGGCGAGCACCAGCAGGACCACCGACAGGTCCCGCAGCAACCGTCGGAACGTGGCGCCCACACCGGCCTTGGCGAGCAGCTCGGCCGTCCCGGCGTACCGGACGGTCAGGGCCGCCTCACCGGCGAGGGCGACCACCGCGGCCACCGCGTACGGGACCACCAGGCCGAGCGCCCCGGCGAGGATCATGACGCCGTACCCGAGGAGCGTCGCGCCCACCGCGGCGAGGCCCTGCTGGCTGCGTACTCTGCTGAACAACGACACGCTCCCTGTCTGCCCGCCGGTGTCGGCGAGGCCCGATACCGGACGGCTGCGACCCTAAACGGGTCAAGTGACGCA
The DNA here is from genome assembly GCF_044455765.1 of Micromonospora sp. NPDC051141. NCBI lineage: Bacteria > Bacillati > Actinomycetota > Actinomycetes > Micromonosporales > Micromonosporaceae > Micromonospora > Micromonospora sp. NPDC051141. Next base: position 361,048 of record NZ_JBITFD010000002.1, on the reverse strand, counting down.
AGTATTACCGGGGTGTCCGAGAGGTGAACATCGGACGACGGCTTTCCCACCCGGTCCCCGCCGGGGCACAACGCGAAGCGGGCCCCGGCCGTTCCGGCCGGGGCCCGCCGCGCAACCTGATCAACCGCCGATGACCACCCGGCGCACGCCCGCCCAGCGGGCCGGGTCGGTGACCCGACGGCCGTCCACCAGCACCGTCACGCCGGGCAGATCGGCCGGGGTGAGGTTGCGGTACTCCGCGTGGTCGGCCTGGATCACCGCCGCGCCGACCGGCTCACCGGCGTAACCGGGCAGGCCGTGCGCGGCCAGCTCCTCGTTCGAGTACATCGGGTCGGCGACGTACGGGGTCGCGCCCCGCCGACGCAGCGCCTCCACGGTCGGGAAGACGCCCGAGAAGGCGGTCTCCTTCACGCCGCCCCGGTAGGCGGCGCCCAGCACCAGCACACCCACCCCGGTCAGGTCGCCGTACGCGGCGGCGAGCAGGTCGACCGCGTAGTCCGGCATCGCGGCGTTGGCCTCGCGCGCCGAGCGGACCACGGTGGCCGCCGGGTCGTTCCACAGGTACATCCGCGGGTAGATCGGGATGCAGTGGCCGCCGACCGCGATGCCCGGCGAGTGGATGTGGCTGTACGGCTGGGTGTTGCACGCCTCGATCACCTTGGTGACGTCCACGCCGACCGTGTCCGCGAAGCGGGCGAACTGGTTCGCCAGGCCGATGTTCACATCCCGGTAGGTCGTCTCGGCGAGCTTGGCCAGCTCGGACGCCTCCGCCGAACCGAGGTCCCACACGCCGTTGGGCTTGTCCAGGTCGGCTCGCTCGTCGAAGTCGAGCACCGCCTCGTAGAACCGCACGCCGTGCGCGGCGGACGCCTCGTCGATGCCGCCGACCAGCTTCGGGTAGCGGCGCAGGTCGGCGAAGACCCGGCCGGTGAGCACCCGCTCGGGGCTGAACACCAGGTGGAAGTCGGTGCCGGCGGTGAGGCCGGAGCCCTCGGACAGCATCGGCGCCCAGCGGCTGCGGGTGGTGCCGACCGGCAGCGTGGTCTCGTAGCTGACCAGCGTGCCCGGCTTCAGGCCACGGGCGATGGCCCGGGTGGCGTCGTCCATCCAGCCGAAGTCCGGTACGCCCTCGGCGTCCACGAACAGCGGCACGACCACGACGACCGCCTCCGACTCGGCGACCGCGGCGGCGGTGTCGGTGGTGGCCGACAGCAGCCCGGCGGCGACCGCCTCCTTCAGCTTGACGTCCAGGTCGGCCTCACCCGGGAAGGGCACGGCACCGTCGTTGACCAGCTGGACGACCCGCTCGGAGACGTCCGCACCGATCACCCGGTGCCCCTTCGAGGCGAACTGCACGGCGAGCGGCAGGCCGATCTTTCCGAGCGCGACGACGCAGATGTTCATGAACTACTTTCCTCCAGAGGGCCAGATGCGGCGCAGGCGGGCAAGGAACCGACCGGGGGTCACCGGCGTGATCGCGACGATCACGTGGCCCTTGTGGTTCGTGGTGGGTGTGACGAGGTGCAACCGGGCGCCGTGGCGGGCCAGCAGCTTGGGCGCGACGACGGGTCGGTCGGTGCGCATCGGCGCCGAGCCGGCCCCGCCCAGCGCGGACACCTCGGCGCGTACCGTCCGCCGTTCCCCGTTCGGCGCGACGACCGCCAACAGCCGGTCCACCGCGAAGTCGGTCCGTACGACGGTACCGGGCCCGTCCGGCGTCACCGACGTGGCACCCGTGAGATCGCCCACGCTCACCCGCAGCGCCTCGGCGCTCAGCTCGGCCAGCTCCGCCCACCGGCTCCGGGCGGTGACCACCAGGGCCCGCGCGCCGGCCGCGTCCCGCCCCCAGGCAAGCCCGGTCGCGGTCAGCTTCGCGAGCTGCGCGGCGGCCCGGTCGGTGACGTCGTACCAGTCGTCCGGGTAGCCGAACGCGGGGTCGCGGAACCCGACATGGTGGGCGTACCAGCGGCCGTCGTCCACGGTGACCTCGGGCAGCGTCTTGTCGGCCTGCTGCCCGATCAGCTCGCGCAGCGCGTCGAGCCCGCCGTCGCGCGCCACCGCCAGCCGCACCCGCAGGGCCGGCTCCATCCGGGCGAGCACACCCTCGGTGAGGTACGCCCCGGCCAGCTTCCGGACCCGGTCGTGCACGTGCTGCTGCACGTCCGGGGAGAGGGCCAGGAACTCCTCGCGGAGCAGCTTCGCCACCTCCCAGCTGAAGTGGCGCACCAGCACCGCGTCCCGCTTCGGGCCCGGCCCGATCAGGCCGGCCACGAACGCGACCAGCTCCTCGGCGCAGCGCAGCCGCTCCTCGAAGCGGCTGGCGTAGGTGATGTTCTGGGCGTTGTCCCGCTTGACGGCGAAGTAGTAGTCGTAGTCGCCGAGGACCGAGACCTTCTTCGCCCGGAAGCACGCCTCCAGCGTGAACGGCTGGTCGCTGCCCATCGGCATGTCGGTGCGGAACCGCAGCCCGTGCTGCTCGACGAGGTCCCGCCGGAACAGCTTGGTGTTCGACAACGACCAGGGCAGCGCGCTGTCGAACAGGTCGAGCCGCTCCGCGGTGCAGGCGTACGCCGCCTGGTGCACGTAGCGCTTGTTGGTGCCGACCATCCGGCCGAGCACCACGTCGGAGTCCCACCGGTCGGCGGCGGCGACCAGGCGCTCCAGGGCCTCCGGCCCGAGGTGGTCGTCGGAGCCGACGAAGAAGACGTAGCGGCCCCGGGCGTGGTCCAGCGCCAGGTTGCTCGGCGCCGCCGGGCCACCGGAGTTGGCCTGGTGCAGCACCCGGACCGTCCCCGGGTAGCGGGTGGCGTAACGGTCCAACTCCGCGCCGCTGCCGTCGGTGGAGCCGTCGTCGACCGCGACGACCTCCAGCCGGTCCCGGCCGATGGTCTGGCCGACCAGCGAGTCCAGGCAGGCGGTGAGGTACGGCATGGTGTTGTAGACGGCCACCACCACCGTCACGTCCGGCTGGCTCACGCGCCCACCTCCACCGAAGCCGGAACCACGCCCGGAGCCGGCGCGGACGCCGGCGTGGCCGGGCGGGGCGGCGCGTCGGGCAGCAGCCGGGCGTAGACGTCGTCGAGCACCCGCGCCTGCGCCTCCCAGGTCCAGTCGGCCAGCAGGCCCGGCCGGTCGTACGCGGCGCGGTACCGCGCCGGGTCGGCGAGCACCGCGGTGACCGCCCGGACGAAGTCGGCCACGTCCTCGGCGCGGAACACCTCGCCCTGGCCGGTCTCCCGGACAGTCTCGGCCATGGTCCGCACGTCGGAGACGACGAGCGGCAGGCGGGCGTGTGAATACTCGAAGAACTTGGTGATCAGCGCGATCTCGTGGTTCGGCCAGTGCTGGATCGGGATGACGCCGACCTGCGCCCCGGCCAGGAAGCGGACCACCTGGTGGTGCGGCACGTACGGCAGCACGTGCAGCCGGTCCGCCACGTCCAGCTCGCCGGCCCGGGTGACCAGACCCCTGACGTACGCCGAGGTGGGCTTGTTGACCACCAGGGCGACGTGCGCGCCGGGCAGCCGGGGCAGCGCCTCGACCAGCACGCCCAGCCCGCGCTTGGCGGCGGCCACCCCGCTGTAGACCAGCAGCGGGGCGTCCGGCCCGAGCCCGCACAGCGCGCGGATGTCCGGCACCGGCCCGGTCGGGTCGGCCGGCACCTCGTCGACCGCGGGGGCGTTGAGCACGACGGCCGGACGCTCGGCCAGCCGGTGCTCCTCGCGCAGCAGGTCGGCCAGGCCGCCGGAGACGGTGGTGGTGGCGTCCGCGTACGGCACGTACTCCCGCTCGTGCGCCACGTTGCCGGGCAGCCAGCGGGCGTTGTCCCGCCACGGCTGCACACCGGGGAGGTATTCGTGGGCGTCCCACACCAGCGCGATCCGCCGGCCCCTGGCGGCGGCCCGGATCTTCGCGCGGGCGCCGACGCCGAGCATCCGGAAGTCGTTGGCGTGGATCAGGTCCGGCGCCAGCTCGTCGACGACCGGGCCGTAGGCCAGTTCGTAGTCCCAGAGGCCGGGCTCCAGCCGGCGCCACGCGCCGTCGCCACGCAGCTTCCGCCAGAACGCCGTGTACGCGCGGTCCCAGGGGCCGTCCAGCTTGCGGCCCTTGCGGGCGCGGGTGAGCTGGCGGTTGCGGAACCCGACCCACCGACGGGTCAGGCCGGCCAGCTTCTCCTCGGCGCGCAGCGTGGCCCAGGGCAGCCCGCCGGGACGGCCGGCGCCGGACTCGCGGGCGGCGGTGGTCAGCGCCGCCCGACGGACGGCCAGGTCCGCGCGCCACGCCCGGACCGTCTGGGTGCGGTGCGCGGCGACGCCGCTCGGCGGGTACGCCAGCGGATGCCGCAGCCAGGCGCGGCGGAACTCGTGCCGGCGACGGGACAGCGGCTCGGCCATCGGGATCAGGCGCACCTCGGCGGCGCCGAGCCGCCAGCTCTGCGGCTGGCCCACCGGCGCGCGCCCGAGCAGGACGACGTCCCAGCCGGCGTCGGCGGCGGACCGTGCCGCCTTCTGCACCCGGGAGTCCCCGATGACCCCGTTGTCCACCAGCATGACCACCCGTCCCCGGGTGCCCGCCGCTGCGCTCGTGCCGTCAGATCCCATCCCTGCCCGTTTCGTCGTCGCCAGCACCGCGCCCGCGGACCCGAGCGAGTCTACGACAAGGGTTCCGGCCGCCACGCCGGCCGCCGTCGGCGGTCCGTGACCTGTCGCGCCGATTGCTACCCTCCATGCTGTTCAACGACCGGCGCTCGCCCCGGGTCGTCGCCGGGCCGGCGGTAGGCCGCCCGCCCGCGGCCCCCGTGCCGCCGGATCACTCCAGGTCAGCGCGGATGGATCAGACAATGGACGTGGTGACGACCGAGGAACCGAGCCGCCCGGCGTCGGCAGCGCCCGACCCGCCCCGGCCCACGCCCGCCGGGCGGCTGCGCCACGCCGCCCGCGCCGCGCTGCCCGCGTTGGCGGTCTACGCCGTGATCCGCCTGATCGGGCTGCTGACCGTCTGGATCTGGGCCCGCAACGTGGGGCGCAACCCGGTCGAGGAGCTCACCCGGGCCGACGGCGGCTGGTATCTCGCGATCGCGCGGCACGGCTACGACGGGTACGAGAAGACGCAGAGCAACATGGCGTTCTTCCCGCTCTACCCCGGCCTGACCGGGGCCCTGGACCGGATCTCCCCGCTCAGCCCCCGCGAGTCGGCGCTGCTGGTGGCGTGGCTGGCCGGGCTGGCCGCCGCGTGGGCGCTGTTCGCGATCGGCGCGTACCTGCACGACCGGCGCACCGGCGTCCTGCTCGCCGCGCTCTGGGCGGCGGTGCCGCACGCGGTGGTGGAGTCGATGGGCTACAGCGAGAGCCTGTTCACCGCGCTCGCCGCGTGGACGCTGTACGCGCTGCTGCGCCGGCACTGGGTCACCGCCGGGGTGGTCTGCCTGTTCGCCGGCCTGACCCGGCCCACCGCCTCGTCCCTGATCCCGGTGGTCGGGCTGGCCGCGCTGCTGGCGGCGCTCCGGCGGCGGGACGGCTGGCGGCCGTACGCGGCGCTGCTGCTCGCGCCCGCCGGCTGGCTGGCGTACCTGGCCTGGGTGGGGGCGCGGACCGGACGGCCGGACGGCTGGTTCCACATCCAGTCGGCCGGCTGGGGCACCTCGTTCGACTTCGGCGTCTACACCGTCGACCGGGGGCAGCAGGCGCTGGTGCAGGTGGCCGCGCTGCCGCTGCTGGTGGTCACCGTGGTGGCGGTGGTGTCGCTGATGTTCTTCGTGCTGAGCGTGCTCGACCGGCAGCCCTGGCCACTGCTGCTCTACAGCGGCCTGCTGCTGGTGACCACGCTCGGCGCGGCCGGCTACTACCACTCCAAGGCGCGGTTCCTGCTGCCGGCGTTCCCGCTGCTGCTGCCGGCGGCCGTGGGCCTGGCCCGGGCCGGTCGGGCCCGGGCCGTCACGGTGCTGGTGACGCTCGTCGTGTTCTCCGCCTACTTCGGCGGGTACCTGCTGCTGATCTGGACGAAGTCGCCCTGACCGGCCCGCCGCCGGGCGGTCAGCGGGTGACCGGCCGGACGTCCCAGAGCCACACGTCGTCGACCCGCCGGCCGGGGCCGTACAGTGCGTCGAGCACGACCTTCAGGTCGTCGTGGCGGCGCGCCCCCCGGTCCGGCAGCACCACCGCGTCGGCCTTCCAGTGCCGCACGTCGGTGCGGGCCTGGGCGATGTCGGCCGGTCCGACCGCGGTGTCCCGTTCGCCCCGGGACACGGCGGTGAGCAGCTTGGCGGTCGGCTGCGGGTCGACGCCCCAGCGCCCGGTGGCGTCGGTCGCCGAGACCGGCCCGAGGAAGTAGCCCTCCGGCACCGCGAAGCCGGCCACCGCGGCGGAACTCCAGTACAGCGACGTCATGCCGTTGACCGGCACCGGCACCAGGGTGCGACCGGGCGCCACGTGGTCGCGCCAGGCCCCACCGGTGACGAACTCCGGCACCGGCGTGCGGCCCCGCGCCTCCAGCGGCACCGGCAGCACCGGCAGCAGTGCGGCGGCCACCGCGACGGCGCCGACCCGGGCGGCCAGTCGCCCGGACGGCTCGTCCCGCCGGGCGGCGAGCCGGTCGGCGGCCACGGCCAGCAGGACGCCGAGCGCCACGGTGGTGATCAGCGCGAACCGGGCCACCACCACGGAGTCGAACACGGGCAGGTCCTGCACCAGCGCGAACGGCGCCGGGATGTCGGTACGGCGGGTGCCGGACGTCCAGGTGGTGCCGATCGAGAACAGCGCCGAGACCAGGCCGACGACGCCGAGCACCCGGGCGGTCACGTCCCGCCGCAGCCACCACAGCGCGCCGGCCGCGAGCACCAGCAGCGACCAGCCGTAGAAGCTGGCCTGCTCGGTGGTGTTCGGCGCCCAGCCGACCGCGCTGGTCGGGCCGCCGGCCACCGACTGGGTGGCGTACTTGACGTACGAGCCGAGCTTGAGGGCGTAGATGTCCGGGGTGCCCGGATGGCCCACCCGGTGCTGCGGCCCGGCGAACTGCATCCAGAGCGGGTACGCCGCCGCGGCCCCCACCAGCACGGCGGTGATCGCCAGCCCGGGCAGCATCGGGCGGGCCCGGCGCAGCGCGTCACGGGGTCGCACCGCCAGGTGGGCCAGGACCAGCATCAGGCAGCCGAGCGCGGTGAGGAAGAGGATCTCCAGGCTCACGAAGAACTGGGCCACCACCAGCCCGCCCAGCACCAGGCCGTCGCGGACCACGTGCCCACCGCGGGACAGCGCGACCACCCGCCAGACGATGAACGGCACCAGCCACTGCGCGGTGATGTGCGGGTGGCCGTTGCTGTGCGACACCAGCGCCGGGGCGAAGGCGCAGAACAGCCCGCCGAGGAACGCGGCGGCCCGGGAGTCGACCAGGTGCCGGGAGAGCACGTGGTACCAGGCGTATCCGGTGCCGGCCAGGTTCAGCGTGATGAACAACAGATAGGAGAAGGACGCGCCGAACAGCAGGGTGACCGGGGCGAGCACCAGCCCGGGGAGCTGGAGCCCGACGTTTGTCATCAGGTTCACCCCGGTCGGGGCGTTCTGGAGCGTGGTGAAGAACGGGTTCTCCAGGTGGCTGACCGCGTGCGCCGCGTACGCCAGCATCCACTCGTTGAAGCCCTGGTCGTTGGGGCGGCTGCCGAGCAGTCGCCCGCCCGGGTCCCGCCAGCCCCGGGCGGTGACCCAGACCGCGCCGAGCAGGAACACCAGCGCGACCACCGCGTCGACCCGGGACCACCGCCGGCGGGCCGGACGACCCTCGGCCGCCGGCGCCGGACCGGGGGTGTCGCCACCGGCCACCTCGGCGTCCCCGGCGGGGACGGGCTCACGATCGCGGGTGTCGGGCGCGGGCGAGGTCATGGCGTAGCAGTCTACGAAAGCGGTGGCCCCCACCCCTCGGTGGCACGTCCGGCGCGCGGGACGGCGTTATTGTAGGGTCCGCAGGCTGTCCGAGGGCCGTTCCGCTCTCCCCCACCCTCCCAGGATCGGAATCGATGAACAACGGGCGAACTCTCTGGGACTCGTTGAAGCTCCCCCGGCCGCGACGGTCCGGGTCCCGACCGCACATGATCTATTTGGCCATCGGCTTTCCGCCGGCCGCCAAGAGCTGCGCCTACCGGATGCGGGAGACCGCGAACCAGTTCGCCGCGGCGGGCTGGGACGTGACCGCGGTCACCATCGCGGACGAGGCGTGGGAGCGCGAGTACGGGCTGGACCACACGTTGTCCCAGGGGCTGGACCCGCACGTCCGGGTGGTGAAGCTGCCGCTGTTCCGGGACGACCTGGAGACCGACATCCGCGCGTTCACCGAGCAGCGTGCGCTTGCCCACCTGGACTACCTGGCCGAGCTGCGCAAGCAGAACCTGAAGATCTTCCCGGAGCCGGTCTTCGGCGGCTGGCGTCCCGCGCTGGAGAAGGCCCTGCTCCAGATCCACCGGGAGCGGCCGGTCGACCTGCTGGTCACCACCTGCGCCCCGTACGTGAACCTGTCCGCCACGTGGAAGCTGTGGGAGACCCACCGGGTCCCGTACGTGGTGGACTTCCGCGACGGCTGGTCGGTCGACGTGATCAACAACGGCGAGGCGTTCACCCGCGAGTCGGTCTCCGGGCAGTGGGAGATCAAGCTGCTGACCAACGCCATCGCCATCTGGAACGTGAACGAGCCGATCTCCCGCTGGTACCGCGAACGCTATCCGGAGCTGGCGCACAAGATGCGGGTCGTGCGCAACGGCTACGACGCGGCCAGCATCCCGGCCGAGACGCTCCCCGCCCCCGCCGACCGGCCGCTCACCTTCGGCTACCTCGGCGCGCTCAACCTGCCGGTGCCGCTGCTGAGCGCCGTGCTGGAGGGCTGGCGGACGGCGCGCGCGGAGGACCCGGCGCTGGCCGACGCCCGCTTCGAGGTCCGCGGCCACATCGGCGCGGCCTGGGCGCGCGGCGACAACGCCCACGCCGAGCTGCTCCGGGCCGCCGCCGTCGACGGGGTGGTGGTCGGCGGCTCGGTGCCCAAGGCCGAGGTGGTGGACCTCTACTCCCGGTGGGACGCGGTGGTGCTGATGGTGACCGGTGGCCGGTTCATGACCTCCGGCAAGGTCTACGAGTACATGGCCACCGGGATGCCGGTGGTCTCCGCCCACGAGGCGGACCACGACGCCTCCACCGTGCTGTCGACGTACCCGCTCTGGACCGGCGCGGTCGGGTTGGACCCGGCCGAGCTGGCCGGCGCGTTCCGGCGAGCCGCCGCGATGGCCCGCGAGGCCGGCCCCCGGGAGCGGGCGGAGGCCCGCGCCGAGGCGCGGCAGTACGCCCGCGAGGAGCAGCTCATTCCCGCCGTCCGCGAGGTCACCGAGCTGGTCCTCGGCACCGGCGCCCCGCGGACGTCCCCCGCCGGCGCACGCGTCCTGGCCCGAGAAGGTAGGTCATGATCGAGGTCCTGATGGTGATGGGCACCGTCCCCGGGCGGGTGGCGGTCCTCACCGACGCGTTGACGCAGTTCCGCGACCTGGGCGTCACCGTACGGGTGGCCACCACGTTCGACCCGGCGGAGCGGATCCCGGCGGCGGCTGAGCTGGCCGAGCTGCACCTGCTGCCGACCGCCAAGGAGCTGGGCCCGCGGTTCGGCCGGATGGTCAAGCGGGCCAGCCCGGCCCGGCGGCCCTGGCTGCGCGCCCAGCGCGACCCGTGGGTCCGCCGGCACGCCAGGCGCGCCGACGTCCTGGTCGCGCTGGACGCGCAGGCGCTGCACACGGTCTGGCAGTTGGCCCAGCGGCACCGGCGCGCGGACGCGGTCTACGGCATCGCCCCGGCGCTGCGCGCGGTGGAGAAGCGGTCGGCCGACCCGGCGCGCTACCGCCGTCCCCGGCTGCACACCGTCGGCCCCGCCCCGTCCGTGCTGACGAGCGCGACCCGCAACCAGACCGTCGACCTGGCGAAGCGGATGTTCGAGCTGAGCACCGGCAAGCGGGCCATGAAGCTCAGCCCGGTGCGCTGGTTCTGGCAGGGGGCCGTCACGGCGCCCGGCCTGCCGGAACGGCACCGTGGCAAGATCGCCCAGCGGGTCACCGGCACGATGCTCAAGTCCGGGCACGGCGCCAGCGCGAAGCGGGTGGCGTTGGCGGCGCAGGGCCGCCTGAAGAGCCCGACGACCCGGGGGCAGCTCCTCGGCCCGATCGTCGACGCGGAGCTGAGCCAGGGCCGGGTGCCCGAGCACCTGATGACCGTGGTGCGGGGCCAGCTCAAACTGGCCGACGGCTTCCTGAAGAAGCGCAACCCGGGCAAGGCCGCGCCGCACGTGCTGCGCGCGTTCAACCTGCTGTTCCACCGGGTCGTGCAGTTCGACGGCACCACCTCGCCGCTGGCCGAGGACCCGGCGAAGTTCCTCGCGCCGCTGCACGACAGCGACGCCGGCCGGGCGCTGGCGACCCCGCGCGGCCGGCAGCAGCCGGCGGCGTTCCCGCCGGCCGACCGGCCGCACCGGATGCTCTTCTTCACCGGCTTGAACGACAACTTCCTCGGGCCGATCCTGGACCGCTACGAGGCGATGCCCGGGGTGGAGGTCCGCCGGCTGAACCTGATGGAGGAGTCGATCCTCCCGGTGCTCAGCAACGGCCGCACGAACGTGACGCTCCACATGCTCGCCGGCGCCTCCAAGCGGGCCGGCGAGGTCCAGGAGGCATGGGGTCCGCACCTCGACTGGGCCGACACGGTCTTCGTGGACTGGTGCAACCTGGGCGCCGCGATGTTGTCGATGATCGACCCGGGCACCACCCGGGTGGTCGTCCGGCTGCACAGCTTCGAGGCGTTCAGCTGGTGGCCGCACGTGACCGACTGGTCCCGGGTGGACGACGTGGTATTCGTCTCCGAGCACCTCCGCGACCTGGCGCTGGCCGCGGTGCCGCGGCTGCGTGCCCCGCAGGGGCCCCGGACGCACATGATCTTCAACGCCATGGACCTGCACCGGTACGTGGCGCCGAAGGTCTCCGCCGACAGCCGGTTCACCCTCGGGCTGGTCGGGTTGAGTTCGCTGGCGAAGGATCCGCGCTGGGCCCTCGCCGTGCTGCGGGAGCTGCGCCGCCGCGACGACAGGTACCGCCTCAAGCTGGTCGGCGACCCGCTCAACCCGGAACTCAGCCCGGCGGTCGCGGCGTACGTCCGGAACCTCGACGCCGAGCTGGCCGAGTTGGAGGCGGCCGGCGCGGTGGTGCGGGTCGGCCGCACCGACGACGTGCCCGGTGCGCTCACCGACGTCGGCGTCATCCTCAGCACCTCGCTGCGCGAGAGCTTCCACTGCGCGCTCGTCGAGGGCGCGGCCAGCGGCGCCGTGCCGGTGGTCCGGGACTGGCCGTTCTTCGCCGGCCGCCAGCACAGCGCCCGGACGCTCTTCCCGAGCGACTGGGTGGTGGGCACGCCGGAGGAGGCCGCCGAGCGGATCCTGGCGCTCACCGCGTCGGAGGAGGTCTGGCGCGAGGCGGGCCGGGCGGCGGCGTCGCACGTGTTGAGCACCTGGGACTGGTCGGTCACCCAGAAGGACTTCGACCGGCTGCTGCTGGAGCCGCCGACCAGCGCGGACTGACCGGCGGAAACGGATTCGGCCGGCTCCCCCTCGGGGAGCCGGCCGAACTCGTTCGTCGGGTCAGCGCGAGGTGCCGGCGAGCTGCTGCTTGTCCTCGGCCGGCCGGGACGCCGGCGGGCGGCCCCCGCCGGCGCGCGACGCGCCCCGCAGCGAGGTGTAGACCTCGTCGAGGATGCGGGCCTGCGCCTCCCACGTCCAGCCGTCCAGCAGGCCCGGCTTGTCGTAGGCGGCCCGGTAGCGCTGCGGGTCGGCGAGCACGGCCCGCACGGCGCGAGCGTAGTCGGCCAGGTCCTCGGCGGTGAACACCTCGCCCTGGCCGGTGGCCCGCGCGGTCTGCGCCATCGTCTTCACGTCGCTGACCACGATGGGCAGGCGGGCGTGCGAGTACTCCAGGAACTTCGTGATCAGCGCCAGCTCGTGGTTGGGCTTGTGGTGGATCGGGATGACCCCGGCGTCCGCGGCGGACAGGAACGGCACCACCTGCCAGTGCGCCACGTACGGCAGCAGGTGCACGCGGTCCGCGACGCCCAGCTCGACGGCCCGCTCCCGCAGCCGCTCGGAGAACGTGTTGTCGCCGTTCGGATTCATGGTCACGAACGCGACGTGCACGTCGGGCAGTTCCGGCAGCGCCTCCACCATGATCTGGCAGCCCCGGCTCGGGTTCACCGCGCCGGAGTAGACGAGCACCGGCGTCCGGTCGTCCACGCCGCACAGCGCCCGCAGGTCCGGCACCTCGCCCTCGGCCTCGGCCGGCGGGGCCATCGGCGCGTTGAGCACCACGGCCGGCCGCTCCGGCAGGCTGTGGGTCTCCTGGAGCAGGTCGGCGAGCGTGTCGGAGACCGTCACCACCGCGTCCGGGTAGGCCGCGTACTCGGCCGTGTAGGCGATCTGGGCCGGCAGCCAGCGCGGGTTGTCGGCCCGGCCGGTGATGCCGCCGACGAACTCGTGCGCGTCCCAGACCAGCTTGGTGTGCCGACCGGCGGCCCGGGCCCGCAGCGTCGCCCGCGCCCCGATGCCGAGCATCCGGAAGTCGTTGGCGTGGATGATGTCCGGCTTCAGCTCGTCGAGCGCGGTCCGGAACGCCAGCTCGAAGTCCCACAGCCCGGGGTCCAGCCGACGCCAGGCGCGGTTGCCCAGCACGCTCTGCCAGAGCCGGATGGGCAGCCGGGTGAGCGGCGCCTCCGGGTCGAGCTGGGCCTTGCGCAGCCGGTGCGTCTCCCCGTTGCGGAACCGGACCCAGCGGGCCAGCGCCGTGGCGGCGGCGCGGGACGGCAGTTGGGCCGCCTGTCCCACGGTCGCGGGCAGCCCGCCGCCGAGCGCCCGGGCGCGGACCCGGCGCTCGTAGAGGTCGGCCTGCCATGCCTTGATCTCCTGGACCCGGTACGCGGCCCGGCTGGTCGACGCGTACGCCAGCGGCCGGCGCAGTGAGCGGCTGTACTCCCGGGGCAGTCGGTGCAGCGGCTTGGGCACGCGCAGCAGGCGCACCTCCGCGCCGCCGATCCGCCAGGTGTCCACCTCGGAGCGGGCGTTGCGGATGCCGAGCAGCACGACCTCCCAGCCGGCGTCCGCCGCGGACCGGGCGGCCTTCTGCACCCGGGAGTCGCCGTGGACCCCGTTGTCGACCAGCATCACCACCCGTCCCCGGGTCGGTCGGGCATCGGTGTTCGAGCCAGCTTGCATCGGGTGCTTCTCCTCGTTGACGGGGGGCGGGCGCGGGCGGGGCTATCGGAGGAAGGCGTCGAAGACCTCGGCCGTCCGTCGCCCGTCGTGGTGGTCACGGACGTAACGCGTGCCCTCCGCGGCGAGCGCGACCGCGGCGGGCCGGTCGTCGAGCAGCGACTCGATGGCCTTGACCAGGGTGTCGGGCGTGGCGTTGGCGATCGGCGGGCGGACGCCGGCGGCCCGGTGCGGGCCCTCGCTGACGTACGCCACGACGACCCGGCCGGCGGCCATCCCCTCGCAGGAGAAGGTGCCGTAGCTGCCCATCACGAGCTGGTCGACCACGATGTCGCAGTCCTGCACCTGGCGGCGCATCTCGTGGTGCGGCAGCCCTTCCACCAGGCGCAGGTCGATGACGTGGCGGTCGTGCAGCTCCTGTAACCGGGGCAGGAGCCGGTCGGTGCCCTTGGTCCACCGCTTCGACGGCGCGTGCAGCACCACCGGCCGGGCGCGTTCCAGCACCGGGCGGTCGCAGGCCCAGTCGGCCACGTCGACGATCAGCGGCGCCCAGGTGGCGAACGGCACGTCGTCCAGCAGGTCGGGGGTGGTCACGAAGAACGGCAGGCCGCTCTCCTCGGCGGTGCGGCGGTTGCGTTCGGCGACCGTGGTGAGCCGCTCGCGCAGCTCGGGGTCGGCGTCCCGGAACGCGGACTCGGCGTGCCGTTCCAGGTGCGTGCCCGGATGGCGGATCTCGCTGCCGTGCGCCAGCAGCGCGACCTTGAGCCGGGCCCGGCGCAGCGCGGGCAGGTCGGCGGCGATGTCGTCGCCGTTGGCCCGGCCGAGCACCGGGCGGAACGCGTCCACGATCAGGTGGGTGTACCAGCCGAGCACCCGGCGGGCCTGCTCCGCCTGCACGTCGAGCCGGTGCTCGCCCGGGTAGTTCAGGTAACGGTCGGCCGGGTAGCGGTAGGTCTCCGGCGGCTTGGCCATCACCAGCTCGACGCCGACGTCCGTCCGGGCGGTGGTGAGCGCCACCGCCAGGGCGGAGAGCTGCCCGGCGTAGTTGGCGGTGCCCAGCCCCAGCCGGACCGGGCCGGCGCCGAGCGCCCGCCAGGGGCCCGGGGTGCCGGCCTCGATCGGCGCGACCGGGGGCGCGTCCGGCGCGGGTGGCCCGTCGTCGTGCTGCCGGGCCCGCTGCACCGCCTTCGCGAAGGAGGGCAGCGAGCCGGGCGCGAAGAGCTCGCCGGCCCCGTGTCGGGCAGCCAGGTGCTCGCGGACCACCCGGCTGTCCGCCGCGACGATCCGCAGCCCGGCGGCGAGGTAGGTGTCGAGCAGCGCCAGACCGGCGTCCGGGTCGAAGCCGAACACCGCCACGTCCGCCGAGGCGAGGAACGCGGCGGTCACCGCGCGGGGGCGTGGCACCTGGTGGATCCGGCGACGTGCCTTGCCGGCGCGGGAGATCAGGTCCCGGGCCGCCGTGCGCTCCGCCTCGTCGCAGACCAACGCGAGGTGGAACTCGGGCAACCGGTCGAGCGTGCGGACCACCCCGTCCAGCGCCCGGTCCGCCGTGATCCCACCGGCGTGCACCAGGAGCGGCGTGCCGGCGGGCAGCTCACACAGCTCGCGTACCGACGGGGTCTGGAAGGGCCGGGTGCCGGCGGCGGCCCGGCGGAGCGCGATGCGCCACCGCCGGGGGATCCGCCGCCGTACCGCCGAGACCGTCCGCCGCACCGGCGCGGGGCTCATCGCAGCGCCGGCTCCGCGTCGCTGCCGCTCGACACGACCGACACGACCTTGCCGTCGGACGCGGACTCCAGCAGCGCCGCCGCCACCTGCACGGTACGCAGACCCTGCCGCAGGGTGACGATGTCGCTCTGCTTGCCCTCGACCGCGTCGCGGAAGCGCTCGTGCTCGACCAGCAGCGGTTCCCGCTTCGGGATGGCGTAGCGGACCATGTCGCCCTCGGCCACGCCGCGGAACGCGCGCAGCGCCTCCCACTCGGTGTCGATGGCGGCGTTGGCGTAGAAGGTGAGGTCCGCTGTGAGCGTGTCGGCGACGAAGCAGCCCTTGTCGCCGGTGACCACGGTGGACCGCTCCTTCAGCGGGCTCAGCCAGTTGACCAGGTGGTTGACCATGGTGCCGTCGGCGAGCGTGCCGACCACGGCGACCATGTCCTCGTGCAGCCGGCCGCTGCGGGAGACCGTGCGGGCGGCGACCGACGTGTATTCCTGGCCGGTCACCCAGGCGGTCAGGTCGATGTCGTGGGTGGCCAGGTCCATCACCACGCCGACGTCGGCGATGCGGTGCGGGAACGGGCCCTGCCGGCGGGTGACCACCTGGAAGACCTCGCCCAGCTCACCGGCCTCCAGCCGGGTACGCAGGCTCTGCAACGCCGGGTTGTAGCGCTCGATGTGACCGACGCCGGCGACCAGCCCGGCCGTCTCGAACGCGTCGACCAGCTTGGTGGCCGCCTCGACGGACTGCGCGAGCGGCTTCTCGATCAACGCGCAGACGCCGTTGGCGGCCAACTCCAGGCCGATCGACTCGTGCAGCGCGGTCGGACAGGCGACCACCGCGTAGTCGACGCCCAGCGCCAGCAGGTCGCTCAGCTCGGCCACGACCGGCGCGCGCAGCGTGCCGGTCGTGTCGCCGGCCGGGTCGACGATGCCGACCAGCTCGACGCCGTCCAGGTTGGACAGCACCCGGGCGTGGTTGCGGCCCATGGCGCCGAGGCCGATCAGCCCGGCGCGCAGCTTGCGTCCCCCGCTCATCGGGCACCGCCCGCGACGTTCGCCGCGTCGGCGATCCGCTCCAGCTCGGCCTGGCTCAGCGACGGGTGCACCGGCAGCGAGACCACCTCGGCGGCGGCCCGCTCGGTCTCCGGCAGCTCCCACGGGCCGGGCTGGCCGTCGGCGTTCAGGTAGGGCTTGAGCCGGTGGATCGGGGTCGGGTAGTAGACCGCGTTGCCGATGCCCAGCTCGGTGAGGCGGGCCTGGGCGGCGTCGCGGTCGCCGGTCACCCGCACCGTGTACTGGTGGTAGACGTGCTTCGCGCCGTCGGCGACCGGCGGGGTGACCATGCCGGTGATCGCGGAGTCGAGGAACTTGGCGTTCGCGCGACGCTGCTCGGTCCACCCGGCGAGCTGGCCGAGCTGCACCCGGCCGATGGCGGCGGCCACGTCGGTCATCCGCATGTTGGCGCCGACGATCTCGTTGGCGTACCGCTGCTCCATGCCCTGGTTGCGCAGCAGCCGCAGCGTGCGGGCGAGCCCGGCGTCGGCGGTGGTGATCATGCCGCCCTCGAGGGAGTGCATGTTCTTGGTCGGGTAGAAGCTGAAGCAGCCGGCGGTGCCGAACGCGCCGACCGGGGTGCCGTTCAGCTCGGCGCCGTGCGCCTGGGCGGCGTCCTCGACGACGGCGAGGCCGTGCTGCTGCGCGATCGCCATGATCCGGTCCATCGCGGCGGGGTGGCCGTAGAGGTGCACCGGCATGATGGCGACCGTCTTCGGGGTGATCGCGGCGGCGACCGCCTCCGGGTCGACGCAGAAGCTGCCCGGCTCGATGTCCACGAAGACCGGCTCGGCGCCGACCAGCCGGACCGCGTTGCCGCTGGCGGCGAACGAGAACGAGGGCACGATGATCTCGTCGCCCGGGCCGAAGCCGAGCGCCATCAGGGTGAGCTGGAGCGCGGACGTGCCGGAGTTGACGGCGACGCAGTGCCGGCCGGCGACCAGGTCGCCGAACTCCTCCTCGAACGCGGCGACCTCGGGGCCCTGCACCACCCGGCCGCTCCGCAGCACCCGGACAGCCGCCTCGATCTCGGCCTCGCCGATGATCGGTCGTGCTGGGGGAATGAACTCTGGATGCGGCCCGGCCATGGGGCTTCCTCCTGTCGACGCGTGACTGTGGGGGACGTTCGGGGGGATGGTAACGGTCTGGACGGAAAACGCTGCGTTCGCGCTCAGTGTCCGACCGGATGTTCCGCGCTGTTCATGATCGACGGGTGACTCATACTTCCACCTCGTCGCGGGCAGGCCCCAAGCATGCTACCCGCAGCGCCGCGACGATCGCGGCGGCCATCCGGGGCACCTCGGCCGCCTCCAGCGGGGCCCGGGAGATGGCCATCCGCCAGTAGACCGGCCCGACGATCAGGTCGACCGCGGCCCGCCGGTCGGTGTCCGGGGACAGCTCCCCGCGGTCCACCGCCCGGCCGATCAGGATCCGGCCGACGGCCTGCTGGTAGTCGTCCAGCGCGGCCTGGAGCTTCTCGGCGATCTGGGGGTTGCGCGCCGCCTCGGCCAGCAGGTCCGGGATGATCTGCGCGGCCAGTCGGTGACGCAACGCACGCGCCATCACGTGCAGCAGGATCTCCAGGTCGCCCAGGAGGCTCCCGGTGTCCAGCAGCGGGATGTTCCGCCCGGCCACCGCGGAGACCATGTCCAGCACCAGGTCGAGCTTGGAACGCCACCGTCGGTAGATCGCGGTCTTGCTCACGCCGGCCCGGCGGGCCACCGCCTCGATCGAGAGGCGACCGTAGCCGACCTGGGCCAACTCCTGCATCACGGCGGTGCGGATGGCGCTGGTGATCTCGCCGCGCAGCACCGCCGCGCCGGCCGGGGCACGCCTCTTCTCGGTCGTCACGTGGGACAATGTAGCGCAACGACGGTACGGTTGCGTCCCGACGTTCGGTGGACTACCTTCCATGCAGCAGCGAGGCGGCTCCTCCCCGCCCGGCCACGCTGGATGTCTTCACCGCACTGCTCCCCATCGGCACGAAAAGATCGGAGCGCCTGACCATGGCCAACACCGCGGTGGCCGACCCCGAATCCGGACTGACCCGGGCCCAACTGGCCGGGCGGTACGGACTGCGGGTCGCCGGCGAACGACCGCCGCTGGGCGAGTACGCCCGCCGGCTCTGGGCGTACCGGCACTTCATGACCGCGTACTCGCGGGCGAAGGTCGCGTCCTCGCTGAGCAACACCCAGCTCGGCCAACTCTGGCAGGTGCTGACCCCGCTGACCAACGCGGCGGTCTACTTCCTGATCTTCGGGCTGATCCTGGCCCAGCACCGGAACGTGAACAACTTCATCGCGTACCTGTGCACCGGTGTGTTCATCTTCATCTTCACCCAGACCGCGGCCACCAACGGCACCAGCGCCATCACCGGCAACCTGGGGCTGATCCGGGCGTTGCAGTTCCCGCGCGCCGCGCTGCCGATCACGGTCACCCTGGTGCAGCTCCAGCAGCTCCTCATGTCGATGGTGGTGCTGGCCGCGATCGTGCTGCTCACCGGCGAGCCGGTCACGTTCCGCTGGCTGCTGCTGCCCCCGATGCTGCTGCTTCAGACGATCTTCAACGTCGGGCTGAGCATGGTGATGGCCCGCCTCGGCTCCAAGGTCGCCGACCTCAAGCAGATCATGCCGTTCGTGATGCGCACCTGGCTGTACGCCTCCGGCGTGCTCTACCCGGTGGCGCTGCTGCGCGAGCACCTGCCCTCCTGGGCGGCCAGCATCCTGGAGTGGAACCCGCCGCTGGTCTTCATCGAGCTGGCCCGCTACGCGCTGCTCGACTCGCACCAGCCCAACATGGTGAGCTCCCCGCCGAAGCTCTGGGCGCTCGGCGTGTTCTGGGCGGTCGTCATGGGCGTCGGCGGATTCGTCTACTTCTGGCGCGGAGAGAAGGAGTACGGCCGTGGCTGAGCAGACGCTGCCGGTGAACGCCGGCACCGTGACCGACTCGGGCCGCGTCCCCACCGTGGTGGTGGACGACGTGCACGTGATCTACCGGATCCACAAGGGCGCGGCCGGCGGCACCACCCCGGTCTCCGCGCTCAAGCGGATCGTCTCCCGCACCAAGGCGCCGAACATCCGCGAGGTGCACGCCGTCAAGGGAGTGAGCTTCACCGCGTACGAGGGTGAGGCCATCGGCCTGATCGGCAGCAACGGCTCCGGCAAGTCGACTCTGCTGCGGGCCATCGCCGGCCTGCTCCCGCCGGCCCGGGGCGCGGTCTACACGCAGGGCCAGCCGTCCCTGCTCGGCGTGAACGCCGCGCTGCTCAACGACCTCTCCGGCGAGCGGAACGTGGTGCTCGGCTGCCTCGCCATGGGCATGCACCCGGACGAGGTCAAGCGCATCGCCCCGGAGATCATCGAGTTCTCCGGGATCAACGAGCGCGGCGACTTCGCCTCGCTGCCGATGCGCACCTACTCCTCCGGCATGGGCGCCCGGCTGCGCTTCGCGATCTCCTCGGCGAAGAAGCACGACGTGCTGCTCATCGACGAGGCGCTGGCCACCGGCGACCGCAAGTTCCGGGTCCGCAGCGAGCAGCGGGTCCGGGAGCTGCGCGACAGCGCCGGCACCGTGTTCCTGGTCAGCCACTCGATCGGCTCGATCCGGGACACCTGCGAGCGGACCATCTGGCTGGAGAGCGGCGTCCTGCGGATGGACGGCCCCACCCAGGAGGTCTGCGACGCCTACGAGAACCAGAAGTAACCCGCCGGAGCGCACCGACCCGGGATCGGTCCGGGCGGTGCGCTCCGCCGTTCGCGTTAAGGTTTCCGGACCCATCCCCTTCACCCAGAGTGAGGTACGGCAATGACGCAGGACCACACCACCGCACCGGACGCCGCGCCGGCGAGCCCGGCACCCTGGCGCCCCACGCGTACGGTGGCCGTGATCCTCGCCGGGGGCACCGGGACCCGCCTCGGTCTGGGCATCCCGAAGCAGCTCCTGAAGATCGCCGGCAAGCCGATCATCGAGCACACGCTTGCCGTCTTCGAGGCCGCGCCGGAGATCGACGAGATCATCGTGCTGATGGCCACCGGCCACGTGCCGGACGCCGAACGGATCGTCGCCGGCGCCGGCTTCCGGAAGGTCACCAAGGTGATCGAGGGCGGCGAGACGCGCAACGACACCACCCGGATCGCGCTCGACGCGGTCGGCGAGGGCGACGTCAACATCCTCTTCCACGACGCGGTCCGCCCGCTGGTCAGCGCGCGGATCGTGCGCGAGTGCGTGAACGCGCTCTGGAGCTACTCGGCGGTCGACGTGGCCATCCCGTCCGCCGACACGATCGTCCAGGTCGACGCGGACGACTGCATCACCGACATCCCGGTCCGGTCCCGGCTGCGCCGGGGCCAGACCCCGCAGGCGTTCCGCTCCGGCACCATCCGGGAGGCGTACCGGCGGGCCGAGGGCGACCCCGACTTCGCCGCCACCGACGACTGCGGTGTGGTGCTGCGCTACCTGCCCGGCACGCCGATCAAGGTGATCGACGGCTCGGACGAGAACATCAAGGTCACCCACCCGGTCGACGTGCACCTGGCCGACAAGCTGTTCCAGCTCGCCGCCGCCCAGGCGCCCCGGCTCAGCCACCGCGGCTACGCCGAGGAGCTGACCGGCCGGACCATCGTGGTCTTCGGCGGCAGCTACGGCATCGGGCACGACCTCACCGAACTGGCCCGCGGCTACGGCGCCCAGGTCTTCCCGTTCAGCCGGTCCAGCACCGGCACCCACGTGGAGCGCGCCGAGGACGTGGCCGCCGCGCTGAAGACCGCCTTCGAGGCGACCGGCCGGATCGACCACGTGGTGGTCACCGCCGGCATCCTGGAGAAGGGCGCGCTCGCCGAGATGGACGACGAGACGATGGACCGGCTCCTGCACGTCAACTTCGTCGGCCCGGTCACCATCGCGCGCCAGTCGCTGCCGTACCTCCAGCAGACCAAGGGGCAGCTGCTGCTCTACACGTCCAGCTCCTACACCAGGGGCCGGGCCCGGTACGCGCTCTACTCGGCCACCAAGGCCGCGCTGGTCAACCTCACCCAGGCGCTCGCCGACGAGTGGGCGGAGTTCGGCGTACGGGTCAACTGCGTCAACCCGGAACGCACCGCCACCCCGATGCGGACCAAGGCGTTCGGCGAGGAGCCGGAGCACACGCTGCTCGCCTCCGAGGCGGTCGCCCAGGCATCCCTGGACGTGCTGATCTCCGAACTGACCGGTCAGGTGGTCGACGTCCGCCGGGCTCCCGGCGAACCGGTGGCGGACGTGCCGGCGCAGCCCGGCGCGCACCGGTCCGAGCTGTCCACCCGCGCCTGATCCGAGGGACGTGCAGATGCGTGGTGACCTGGTCCGGAAGCTGCTCGCCCGGGTACTGACCAGCGGGCTGGCGGTGCTGGCGTTCCTCGTCGTGGCGCTCACCGGCGCCACCGGCGCCGGCCTGGCGTTGGCGGTCGCCGCGCTGGCCGCCGCCGCCTGGGAGCGCCGGGTCCGGCCCAGCGCCGACGGGCTCGTCGAGACGGTGCTGGTGGCCGCCGGGATCCTGGTCGGCTACGCCCGCCGCGCCGACGACGGGTTCGATCCGGCGCTGGCCGCCACCGCGCTGGTCCTGCTCGGCCTGGTGCTGCTGGTCGGCCCGCTGCGGCAGGCCGGCGCGCTGGAGATCCGGGCAGCGAACCTGCCGGTCCGCTCCTGGACGCCGCTGGTCACCGCCCGGCTCGGCGACGCCCTGCTGGCGCTGCTCGCCCTGGTGGCGCTCGCCGCCGCGTGGCCGCTGCCGGCCTGGCTGCCGCTGGCCGCCACGCTGCTGGTCGGCGCCGGTTGTGCCGCGATCGCGTTCGACCTCGCCCGGCGCCGGTTCCGGCCGCCGGCCGGGGGCGGTCCGGTCGGCCGGGCGTTGCGTCGGCAACAGCCGGAGTTCGTGCTGCACTTCTCCGCCCCGCCCGGGTCGGAGTATCAGGTCACCATGTGGCTGCCCTACCTGGAACGGATCGGCCGGCCGTTCCTGGTGGTGGTGCGTGAGCCCGAGTTCCTGTCCACCGTGGCCGCCGCCACCCGCGCACCGGTGGTCCTCTGCCCCACCCTGAAGGCGCTCGACGAGGCGCTGGTGCCCAGCCTGCGGGCGGCGTTCTACGTCAACCACGGCGCGAAGAACGCCCACGTGATCCGGTTCCACCAGCTCACCCACGTGCAGTTGCACCACGGCGACAGCGACAAGGCGCCCAGCGCCAACCCGGTGTCGGCGATCTTCGACAAGATCTTCGTGGCCGGCCAGGCCGCGATCGACAGGTACGCCCGCGCCGGCGTGGAGATCCCCGCCGAGAAGTTCGTCGTGGTCGGCCGCCCCCAGGTCGAGGCCATCGAGGTACGCGGGGAGCCGAGGCCGGCGTCGGCGCACCCGACCGTCCTCTACACCCCGACCTGGACCGGGCACCACGCCGACGCCAACTACTGTTCGCTGCCGGTGGCCGAGACGCTGATCCGCCGACTGATCGACCGGGGCGCGGCGGTGATCCTGCGCGCCCACCCGTACACCGACCGGAACCCGGCCTCGGCGCGACAGCTCGCCCGGCTCACCGAACTGCTCGCCGCCGACAGGGCGAAGACCGGCCGGCCGCACCTGTGGGGCGCGGCGGCGGCCCGGGAGCTGACGCTCACCGAGTGCGTCAACCGCGCCGACGCGCTGGTCTCCGACGTCTCCGGGGTCATCTCCGACTGGCTCTACTCCGGCAAGCCCTACGCGGTCACCGACACCGGCGCCGACGGCGCGCACTTCGTCGAGCGGTTCCCACTCGCGGCCACCGGCTACGTGTTGCGCCGCGACATGTCCAACGTGGACGACGTGCTCACCGCGCTGCTCGACACCGACCCGAAGGCTGCCGAGCGCTGGACGGCCCGGACCCGCTACCTGGGCGACTTCCCCGCCGACGGCTACGCCGAGGCGTTCCTCTCCGCCGCCCGCCGCGAGCTGGAACCGGACTGGGCCGTCCCGGCGCCGCGTCCGGCCTAGAGATAGGGGTCGAGCAGGGCGAGCACCGCCGCCGGGTCCTCGACGTGGGCGTGGTGGCCCAACCCGGGCAGGGTGGCCACCGGCACGCCGAACGCCTTGAGCTGGGCGTCCGTCACCATCGGATCCGTCTCGCCGCGCGCCAGCAGCACCGGCGCGTCGGCGGCGGCCAACAGGGCGGGCATGTCGGGCTCACCCACCGCGAACGCGGCCGGATCCATGGCCAGCCGCCACCGTCCACCGCCCCGCTCGTCGCCGCCGGGGTGGCTCCGGTGCCCGCGGCCGTCCTCCCGCCGCAGCCCCGCGTCGACCACCGGGTGGTCGGGGGCGAACAGGCCGGCGAGCCCGGAGACCCGCAGGTAGCGGCGGGCCGCCTCGTCACGGGTGGCGAACCAGGTCACCGGCCGGGCCGCCAACTCGTCCGCCTTGGCCAGCTCGGCCGGTGACCAGACCACCTTGATGCCCAGCCCGACCACCGCGTCGACCGGCAGGCCCCGCTGCCGTGCGGCGAGCGCCAGCGCCACCACACCACCGAGCGAGTGCCCGAGCAGCACCAGTCGGTCGTGCGGGCCGAGCCGGAGCGCGTCGAGCCCGTCCGCCACGCGCCGCGCCAGGGCCGCGAACGAGTACCCGGCGCCCGGCAACGGCGGTGACCAGCCGTGGCCGGCCAGGTCGGGGGCGAGCCAACGTCCCTGCCAGCGACGCTCCAGCAGCGGCGCCCAGGGCAACCACACCTCGCCGGTGGCGCCCATGCCGTGCAGGAGCACCAGGTGGCGGGTCGCCGTCGCATCGCCCATACGCCGCAGTCTGCCACCGCACGGACACCCCGCGCGAGACCACGCACGGCCGGTGCCGCCCCGGGTCGAATGGAACGCGGTGACCGTCCTCGGAACCGGGAGACACCACCGCGTCGTTCCAGAAGCTGGGCGCGGAGCGGTGTCGACGCGTCGGGCACGCCGGGCGGTGCTTGCGCCCGCAGCGCTACGAACTTGAGGGCGTGGACGGGTCGCCGTCCTGACCCGTCCACGCCATCAGGTTTGCAGGCTCCGGAGCACTGACTGTCCGCCAGCCAACGGCCGGGTGGGGCGGCGAGTGGAACGCGGTGGACGTCTGGGCGCGCGTGAGACATCCGTAGCGTTCCAGTGCCGGGCGTGCCTCAGTGGGTGCGTTGTCCGGTTTCGGGGTGGTGGGCGGCACGCTCGCGGCGGAATCGTCGACGGGGTGGCGGCGTTGTATCCCGGTGCACGGCCGAGGAAGGCAAGCGGCCCCCGCCGCCGGCCCCGCCCGGGAATGACGGTGGGTCCCCGGTCGTTGCACACACTTCCGGCGCCGCGATTGAGGCCCCCGCCCCGCGAGCAGCCAGAACTTGTCTTGTGCGCCTGACGGTGCCCGCACCCCCCGGGTGCGTTGACCCCCGAATGGAGCCCCCCGTGAACACGATGCTGCGTAAGAGTGTGCTGGGTATTGCTGGTCTGGCTTTCACCGGTGGTGTGTTCGCCGGTCCGATCGCCGGTCACGTCGAGTCCGCGCACGCCGCTACCGCCGGCAAGCCGGTCACGGTGGCGAGCGTGCAGGGTGAGCAGTCCACGATCAACCTGAACGACGAGCAGACGGCCAACGTCAAGGCGATCATCGCGGCGACGAAGAAGGCCGGGCTGCCGGAGCGGGCCGCGGTCATCTCGATCGCCACCGCGTTGCAGGAGTCGAAGCTGGAGAACCTGGGTCACCTCGGTGACCGCAACGACCACGACTCGCTGGGTCTGTTCCAGCAGCGCCCCTCCTCTGGTTGGGGCACCCCGGAGCAGATCACCGACCCCGAATACTCCACGCTCGCGTTCCTGAAGGGGTTGAAGCAGGTCGACGGCTGGCAGGACATGCCGCTGACCAAGGCCGCCCAGACCGTGCAGGTGTCGGCCTACCCGGACGCGTACGCGCAGTGGGAGAAGCAGGCCACCGACCTCGTCAACCAGCACTGGAACAGCTGAGACACCACGAAGGCCGGCACCCCGAACCGGGGTGCCGGCCTTCGACGCGTACGGTCAGGCGGAGTAGCCGCGCGTGGCCATCCAGTTCGCCAGGTCGATGGTGCTGACCCAGTACGCCGGCAGCGACGGGTCCGCCGAGTCGGCGATCCGTACGGTCCGGCCGTCGTTCTGGTAGCCGACCACGGCGATGTAGTGGCCGCCCGGGAACGAGTGCCAGCCGCCGTTGGTGTCGGTGGCGTCCCCGACGACGTTCGAGACCACCGCCCGGCCGTTGCGGACCGCGTTGACCACGTCGGCCTGGAGCCGGTCGATCTGCTCCTTGGTGGCCGCGCCAGGAATCATGCGGGTCCGGTACGGGTCGCCCTTGACCTGCTGGTTGAGCACCCGGGTGGTGTCCTCGGCCGAGTTGGTGCCCATCTCGGTGGTACCGAGCGCGACGGCGAGCGTGTCCTGGCTGCGCTCGATGCCGGTGGCGCTGAGCGCGTTCCGCACCGCGGCCGGGCCGCAGTAGTAGTAGGTGGTCTGCGCCTGGTAGTCGTAGTCGAGCACCTTGCTCGACGGCGGCTTCGGCGTGGCCTTGCGGGTGGTGTCCGGGTCGGCGACCTTCGCCGACGGCGAGGCCGTGGGCGAGGCGCTGGGCGAGCGGCGGGGGGAGGCGCTCGGCGAGGCGCTGGGCGACGCGCTCGGCGACGGGACGGCGATGCGCGCCTCGCTGCGGCTGGCGGTGTCGCCGAGGCGGGAGCCGAGTTCCGCCACCGCGGCGGTGTTCTCCTGCCGGGTCGGCGCGTCGTCGGTGGCGGTCAGCGCGGCGCCGGTGCCGCCGGCCAGCACGAGGGCCGCCGCCGAACCGGCGATGATCTGGTACGGACGCTCGGTCGCGAGGCGACGCAGGTGGCGCTTCAGGTGGTACTTCACGGGTTTCCTCCACGGGGGTGGGCGGCACGCGCCGACCCCGCGCGTGGAGGAACTCACACGCGCTGGCGGGCGGGACGGCCGCGGGAAGTCGCCCGGATGCCGGGCGGGACGGGGTCGGAAGCGCGTCGCGTCAGGCGAGCGCCGGCACCCCGGGGCCGTGGAGGCGGGGAGACGTTCGGGGGGTGGTGGGCACGGGATGGAACTCCTTCCGTGGCCGCCGACCGGGTTAGCTGACGGATTCGGGCGGGAAGTACGCCCTACCGCGGCCGTGGGCTCGCGGATTCACCCCGGTGTTGCGTTGGGTCCCCGGTTCGTATGCACGATTAGGCGGGTCGGCGCGGCGTCGCCATCTGCGATCGGGAACCGCACCGGACGCGCCGACACTACCGGCGGGTACACGCCCTGCCAAGCGCCCTCACCTGCGTAAACGTCCTCTACGACTACGGATTCGGAACAGCCGGTCACCGACCTCCCTCAATGGGACGAGCGGCCAGCTCGGCGCCGTGCGGCAGGAAGCGGACATCCGGACGGCGGAGAACCGGGCAACGGGCGCAGCAGGGGCCATCGATCCGGCCGGTCGCCGGCGGACACCTCCGGTGACCGGCCTCACCGGTTCCGGGTAACGATTCGGTCGACGTGCTCCCCGGGGGCGCTCAGCCGACGCGGGCCGGACGCCACCGGGCCCCCCGCACCGCCGACGGGACCGGAACGCGGCTCGCCGTCGGGACGCGGGACGTGGGCACCGGCCGCAGCGCCGTGGCAGCCGCGTACGCCTCGGCGGCGAGCGTGCGGGCCGCCTCGGCGGCCAGTTCGGCGTCCCGCCACGCCAGGCGTTCCCGCTCGGCGGCCGTCTCCCAGCCGGCCCGCCGACCGTCGCGGACGGTTCGGGCCAGCACGATCTCCTGCTCGGCCGGGTGCCGGCGCGGGTCCCACCCGTTGCGGTGGGCGAGCACGTCGGCGAGCTGGCGGGCGGTCAGCTCCCCCCGCCAGTGCGCGGTCATGGCGGCGTGGTGCAGCCAGCGCTCGCGCGCCGCGTACTCGGCGGGGGTGCGGGGGGTGTGCGGGGCGGGCAGCGCGCCGGCGCCGGCCAGGCGGCGGGCGGCGGCGTCCGCCTCGTCGTAGGCCCTCCAGGCCCGTTCGGCCTCGCTCTGGGCAGCCAGCCACTGCTCGCGACGGCGACGGGCGGTCTGCGCGGCCCCGGCCGCGGCCACCGCCACCTCGTCGGCGTAGCGGGCCAGGTCGGCGCGGTGGAGCGCCTCCGCGTCGACCGGTTCGGGTGCCGGCTCCTCCGCGCCGTCGCGTTCCGGTCGCGCGACCAGCACGGCGAGCAGGACGAGGGCGAGCACGGTCAGCGCCGACCAGATGGCGGCGGCCTCGGGGACGGCGGTGAGGAAATTGAGAAGAACGGTCTGCGACATGGTCGGCACCTCACGGAAGACAGTGGCGGGTAACTCCGCACGGCCGGTCGGGGGCGGGGCGCGGCCGGAGTTCGGGCGCCGCCGGGCCGCCGAGGGGCGGTGCGGGGTGAGGTTCGGTGGGCGCGGTCACGGGCCGGGCCCGTGGCGGGTCAGCGGGCGGGCGTGGACCTCGGCGGGTCAGCGGGCGGGCGGGGCCCGCGGACCGGACGGAGCCGGCGGCTGGCCGACCGGGAACGGGTGCCGCCCGGTCGGGGGCGGGACATCGCCCACCGGCTGCGGCTCGGGAACGCCGACGTGGCTCCGCTGCCGATCGACGGCGGGGACGCCCTGCCGGTCGGCGACGGCGTCGCCCTGCCGCTCGGCGACGGTGACGTCCCGCCGGTCGGCGACGGTGTCGCCCCGCCGGTCGGCGACGGTGTCGCCCCGCCGGTCGGTGGCGGAGCCGGCCGGTCGGTCGGCGACACGGCTGGCCGGTCGGTCGGCGTCGGCGGCCCGCAACCCGGCGACCGGGCCAGCCGCCGCGGGTGCGATCGGGGACACGCCGGTCGGCAGCGTGGCGGCACCCAGCGAACAGGCGACGACCACGGCCAGGCTGGCCAGCGTCCGGGCGACCCAGCGCGCCACCCACCACACGGGACAGGTGAGCGCGATCGGAGCCACGGGAACAAATTACCGCCGATCCGGGCACAGCGCATCGTCGCCCGGCGTGTCGCGACGCCGTTGACCAGGGTGGACCGCTCAGTCCGGCCGGCGCCGCCCGGCGTACTCGATCGACGGGTCCGGCTCCCCGGCGGACGCCGCGCCGGTGTCGTCGACGGCCGCTCGCGGTGCGGGCACGCCCGGTGCCGGCGCGGCGGCGGCCGGACCGCAGCGGGCCCGGCGCGACGGGCCGAGGCGGCGCATCATCGGCTCCTCCACCCAGCGGTGCAGCACGGCGGCGAGCGCCAGGGTGAGCAGCAGGAAGCCGAGCACCGCGAGCGGGCCCCGCCACCCGGGCAGCCCGGTCCCCCAGTCCCCGGTGAGCCGCAGCACGGTCACCATGACCAGCACGTGGACCAGGTAGAACGCGAACGACACCTCACCGAGCCAGAGCATCGGCCGGGACCGCCACGGGGTCCGCCGACCCCGCACGTCGGCGCCCGCCGCCGCGGTGATGACCAAGAGGTACGCGACGGCGAGCAGCGCCGCCCAGAACTCGGCCCGGATCCACAGCGCGGCGACCACCCAGGTGGCGACGAAGGCCAGGCTGGCGGTGGTCAGCCCGGGTCCCCGCCAGCGGTGGCGGCGCATCAGCTCGGCCGCCGCCGCCCCCATCCAGAACTCGAACGAGCGGGTGACCGGGAAGATCTGCGTGAACCACCACCGCTGCTCCTCGGGCACCAGGTGCTGGCCCGGCCAGAGCGCCAGAATGAGCAGCGGCGCGGCGACCAGCACGGCCCGGAGCACGCCGGTACGCGCCCGGCGCAGCCACGGCACCACCAGCGGCAGGCACAGGTAGAAGGCCAGCTCGCAGGAGAGCGACCAGCTCACGTTGTTGATGCTGTAGAAGTAGCCGTTGAGCGGGATCCACGCCTGGACCAGGAACAGGTTCCCGATCGCGGCCCACGGCAGCACCGGGTCGGCGAACCAGGCCGCCACGGCCAGGGCCGCCAGGAACGTCACCACGTGGTTCGGGTAGATCTTGGCCGCCCGGCGGCGCAGGAACGTCCACCCCGACTCGCCGTCCCGGTACGACCAGACGAGCACGAAGCCACTGAGGATGAAGAAGAACTCGACGCCGGAGAGGCCGAGGCTGAAGACCTTGCCCATCACCGCCTGCCACTGCGGCTCCGCGATGATCCGCATGGTGCCCGCGTGGAAGCCGAAGACCAGCAGGGCTCCCATCCAGCGCAGCCCGGTCAGCGACGGCAGACGCGGAGCACGGGTGGTGGTCGGGGCGCTGGTCATCCCGGGCACCTTACCGGGTGGCCGGGGGCGGATTCCGGCGCGGCGAGGTCCGGACCGGTTCCGGCAGGCGGCGGATAGGATTTCCGTTCCCGCGCGGCGGGGCCCCGTACGGGCCCGCCGGGCCCGTACGGAAGGTGAGCAACCGGATGCACCAGCGGATCCTCCTCCGCGCCCGCAAGGGCCCGTTCGACGTCCTGACGCCCGAGGAGACCTTCGCCGGCAACTGGATCAGCGACAACACCGGCAACCTGGTCTTCAGCCATGCCGCGAACAAGCTGCTGGCCACCTCCACGGCGGAGGTCACGTCGACCCGGAAGCTCGCCGACCCGCGCGACGCCGACGAGATCAACGAACGGTACGACGTCTTCGTCATTCCGCTGGCCAACGCGTTCCGGCGCAGCTTCGTCAACCGCCTCGAACCGATGACCCGGCTGATCGAGCGGCTGAAGATCCCGGTGGTGGTCCTCGGTGTGGGCGTGCAGACGAACGTCGACGGCGACCGGGAGTACCTCCGCCAGATCGACGAGCCGGTGAGCGCGTTCTGCCGGGCGGTGCTCGACCGGTCGCACAGCATCGGGGTGCGCGGCGAGATCACCGAGAGCTACCTGCGTACGCTCGGTTTCTCCGCGGTGGAGCAGATCGGCTGCCCGTCGATGTTCCTGCACGGGGACACGTTCACGCTGGAGAAGACCCGGCCGGAGCTGACCACCGACGACCGGATCGCGCTGACCATCTCCCCGTACGTCTCGTCGATGGCCCCGGTCGTCCGCCGCCACCGGGAGCGCTACCCGAACCTGTGCTACGTGCCGCAGGACCTGCGCACGCTCGGCACGCTGCTCTACGGCGACGCGCCCGAGCACCGGGGCAAGCACAGCGAGATGCCACTGCACACCTCGCATCCGCTCTTCGTCGAGGACAAGGTGCGGATGTTCGTCGACCCGTGGACCTGGATGGCGCACCTGTCCGGCTTCGACTTCAACTTCGGCACCCGCATCCACGGCACCATCACCGCGCTGATCGCCGGCACGCCCGGCTACCTGTTCGCGCACGACTCGCGCACCCTGGAGCTGGCCCGGTACTTCGGCATCCCGCACCGGATCATGCGGGACGTGCCGGCCGACGTCGACGCCGCCGACCTCTACGCCGAGGCCGACTACACCGCGCTGACCGAGGGCCACAAGGCCCGCTTCGACACCATCACCGCGTTCCTCGCCAAGCACGACCTCGGCACCTCGTTCGCCGACGGCGACAGCGCCGCGGCGTTCGACAGGCGGGTCGCGGAGACCGAGTTCCCGCCGGCCGTCCGACCGGCCGGCACCACCCCGCCGGCCGAGCTGCTGACCCGCATCCAGCGGCTCCACGACGAGAACCGTCGGCTCGCCGACACCGTGCGCACGCTGCGCGCACAGGGGCTGCGCGAGCGGATCAAGCAGGCCGTCCCGGACCCGGTCCGCCGGATGCTGCGACGCTGATCCGTCGTACGCCTGTTCGACCGCCGGGGTACGATCGCCTGCGTGTCCGACGTCGCGTACCAGCCCTCGATGCTCGATCTGGCCGAGCACGGGCCGACCCTCGGTCCGCTCGCGGGGCGGACCCGGCACGAGCTGAGCCGGGGCGCCTGGGTCGACCACCTGCCCGGCTGGGTGCGGGGCTCCGACTCGGTGCTCGACACGCTCCGGCACGACGTGCCGTGGCGGGCCGAGCGCCGCACCATGTACGACACCGAGGTCGACGTGCCGCGCCTGCTCTGCTGGTACGCCGGCGGCCGACCGCTGCCGCACCCGGTGCTCACCGCCGCCCGCGACGCGCTCAGCCGGCACTACGCCCCCGAGCTGGGGGAACCGTTCGTCACCGCCGGCCTGTGCCTCTACCGCGACGGCCGGGACAGCGTCGCCTGGCACGGCGACACCAAGGGCCGCTCCGCGCACACCGACACCATGGTGGCGATCGTCTCGTTCGGCTCGCCCCGCCCGCTGCTGCTGCGCCCGCGCGGCGGGGGCGGCCCCGGCCTGCGCTTTCCGCTCGGCCACGGCGACCTGGTGGTGATGGGCGGCTCCTGCCAACGCACCTGGGAACACGCCGTGCCGAAGACCACCCGCCCGGTCGGGCCCCGGGTCAGCGTCCAGTTCCGCCCCGCCGGGGTGGCCTGACCCGGCCCCGTGCTAGAAACAACTCCCAGGGTCGATCCCGCCCCGTCACCCGAGACGAAGGGCGAGGCGATGACCCGGTTCCCCATGATCCGCCGCTCCCCGTGGAGCCTTCACGGCGACGGCCGGTCGGTACGCCCCGGCGACGTGGTCCATCCCGACGAACGGCTCTCCTGGCCGCGCACCGTCGGGGTGGGCGTGCAGCACGTGGTCGCCATGTTCGGCGCCACCTTCACCGTGCCGCTGATCACCGGCTTCCCGCCGGCCACCACGCTGTTCTTCTCCGGCCTGGGCACGCTGCTGTTCCTGCTGATCACCGGTAACCGGCTGCCGTCGTACCTCGGCTCGTCGTTCGCGTTCATCGCCCCGGTGATCGCCGCCAAGACCGACGGCGGCATCGGCGCGGCGCTCGGCGGCATCGTGGTCGCGGGCGCCGCGCTGGCGCTGGTCGGCGTCGTGGTGCACGTGGCCGGCGCCCGGTGGATCGACGCCCTGATGCCGCCGGTGGTCACCGGCGCGATCGTCGCGCTGATCGGGCTCAACCTCGCGCCGGTCGCCTGGGACGGCGCCGGCGCCGGCACCGGCGTCAAGGCGCAACCGCTGATCGCCGTGGTCACGCTGCTGGCGATCCTGGTCACCACCGTGCTGTTCCGCGGGTTCCTGGCCCGGCTGTCGATCCTGCTCGGCGTGGTGGTCGGCTGGCTGGTCGCGGCGCTGACCGGTCAGCTCGACCAGCAGGCGGTCACCGGGCTCCGGCAGGCCGCCTGGGTGGGGTTGCCGGAGTTCCACACGCCCAGCTTCAGCCTGCGCGCCGTCGTGCTGGTCATCCCGGTCATCCTGGTGCTGATCGCGGAGAACGCCGGGCACGTCAAGGCGGTCGCGGCGATGACCGGCCGGAACCTCGACCGGCAGATGGGCCGCGCGTTCCTCGGCGACGGCGTCGCCACCGTGCTGGCCGGCTCCGGCGGCGGTTCCGGCACCACCACGTACGCGGAGAACATCGGCGTGATGGCCGCGACCCGCGTCTACTCCACCGCCGCGTACTGGGTGGCCGGCGGCACGGCGATCCTGCTCGGGCTCTGCCCGAAGTTCGGCGCGCTGATCCTCACCGTGCCGGCCGGCGTGCTCGGCGGCGCCACCACCGCGTTGTACGGCCTGATCGCGGTGCTCGGCGCCCGCATCTGGATCGAGAACCGGGTCGACTTCCACGACCCGGTCAACCTGTTCACCGCCGCGGTCGCGGTGATCGTCGGCGCCGCCAACTACACGCTTACCGCCGGTGACCTGTCCTTCAACGGCATCGCGCTGGGCACCGCCGCCGCCCTGGCGATCTACCACGGCATGCGCCTGATCGCCCACGTGCGCGGCACCACCCCCTGACCCTCACCCCGGCCCCTCTTTCCCGGAAAGAGTGGCTATCCGGGACGGGATAGCCACTCTTTCCGGGAATCAGCGCGCGCCGGGCGGGGTGGGGGGTGGGGGTGGGGGTCAGTCGCGGTCGATGTGGTGGCCGATGACGGTGGGGCCGAGCATCACGGCGAAGCCGGAGCCGTCGCGGCGCGGGTCGGCCGGGGGCAGGTCCACCGGGTCACCGTTGGCCGTCGCGCCCACCGGCCGCGGGCCGATCCAGGCCACCGACAGCTCCACCTCACCCTTGAGGAGCCGCTGCGCGCGCACGCCGCCGGTCGCCCGGCCCTTCGCCGGGTACGCCGTCATCGGCGTGACCTTGACCGTGGCGCCGGTCGAGGTGACCACCATCGGCTCGCCGTGCCGCGGGTCGTCGGTGCGGACCGCGCCGAAGAAGACCACCCGCGCCCCCGCCGGGAGGTTGATGCCGGCCATCCCGCCGCCCTTGACGCCCTGCGGACGGACCAGGGACGCCGGGAAGCGCAGCAGCGACGCCTCCGAGGAGACGAACGCCAGCGCCTCGGTGCCGTCGGTCAGCCAGGACGCGCCGACCACCTCGTCGCCCTCCCGCAGCGAGATCACCTCGAACTCGTCCGAGCGGACCGGCCAGTCGGGCGCGCACACCTTCACCACGCCCTGCCGGGTGCCCAGCGCCAGACCGGGCGACCCCTCGGCGGACGGGCCCAACGGCGCCAACCCGACGACGGTCTCCCCCGGCGCCAACGGCGCCAGCTCGGCGGCCGACATGCCGCCGCGCAGCGACACCGTGCCGGACTGCTCCGGCAGCACCGGCAACGGCAGGACGTCGATCTTGAAGGCCCGGCCGGCGCTGGTGACCAGCAGCACCCGCCCCCGGGCGGTGGAGTGCACCACCGCGCGTACCGCGTCGTGCTTGACCCGGCCGCTGCGGCGACGCGCCTCGGCCGCCTCCTCCGACTCGGCCGCGGTGCGGGCGACCAGCCCGGTCGCGGAGAGGATCACCTGGCACGGGTCGTCGGCGACCTCCAGCGGGCCGGCCGGCACCGAGGCGGCGAGGACCTCCTTCAGGTCGCCGTCGACGAGCGTGGTGCGCCGCGGCACGCCGAACTGCTTCACCACCGCGGCCAGCTCGTCGGAGACCAGCTTCCGCAGCACCTTCTCATCGTTGAGGATCGTCGACAGCTCGGCGATCTCCCCGCGCAGCTTCTCCTGCTCGGCCTCCAGCTCCAGCCGGTCGTACCTCGTCAGCCGCCGCAGCGGGGTGTCCAGGATGTAGCCGGCCTGGATCTCGGAGAGCTTGAACTTCTGCATCAGGCCGTCCTTGGCGGCCTGGGCGTCCTCGCTGGCCCGGATCAGCTTCACGACCTTGTCGATGTCGAGCAGCGCGATCAGCAGGCCGTCGACCAGGTGCAGCCGCTCCTCGCGCTTGCGCTTGCGGTACGCGGTGCGCCGGGTCACCACCTCGTAGCGGTGGGACAGGAACACCTCCAGCAGCTCCTTGAGCCCGAGCGTGCGCGGCTGGCCGTCCACCAGCACCAGGTTGTTCACGCCGAAGGACTGCTCCAGCGGGGTCAGCCGGTAGAGGTCGGCCAGCAGCGCCTGCGGGTTGACCCCGACCTTGCACTCGACCACCAGGCGGGTGCCGTTCTCCCGGTCGGTGAGGTCCTTGACGTCGGCGATGCCGGTCAGCCGCTTGGTCTTGTTGACCTCGTTGGTGATGGCCGCGATGACCTTCTCGGCGCCGACGCCGTACGGCAGCTCGGTGACGGTGATGGCCTGCCGGCCCCGGCTGCCCTCCAGCGGACCGATCTCCACCCGGCCACGCATCCGCACCACGCCGCGCCCGGTCTCGTACGCCCGGCGCACCTCGTCCAGGCCGAGCAGCAGCCCGCCGGTGGGCAGGTCGGGGCCGGGCACGAACTCCATGAGCTTGTCGAGCGTGGCGTCCGGGTGGTTGATCAACCAGCGGGCGGCCTGGACCACCTCGCCGAGGTTGTGCGGGATCATGTTGGTCGCCATCCCGACCGCGATCCCGGACGCGCCGTTGACCAGCAGGTTCGGGAAGGCGGCCGGCAGCACGGTGGGTTGGGTCAGCGAGCCGTCGTAGTTGGGCTCGACGTCGACGGTGTCCTCGCCCAGCTCGCCGACGAGCAGCATGGCCTCCCGCGACATCCGGGCCTCGGTGTAGCGCGCCGCGGCCGGGCCGTCGTCCGGGCTGCCGAAGTTGCCGTGCCCGTCGATGAGCGGGACGTTGAGCGAGAAGTCCTGCGCGAGTCGGACCATCGCGTCGTAGATCGCGGTGTCGCCGTGCGGGTGGTAGCGACCCATCACGTCGCCGACCACGCGGGCCGACTTGACGTGGGAGCGGTCCGGCCGGAACCCCGACTCGTGCATCGACCACAGGATGCGCCGGTGCACCGGCTTGAGCCCGTCCCGGGCGTCCGGCAGGGCGCGGGAGTGGATGACCGAGAACGCGTACTCCAGGTAGGAGTCGGAAACCTCGGTGACCAGCGGGTTGTCGAAGACGCGGGCGCCGGCCTGGTCGAAGGCGGAGAGATCGGCCTTCGCGCGGTCGTCCTTGCGGCGTGCCATGGTGCAGCTTCCTTCCGAAACGAGCGCGGTGGTCAGGCGTCGATGGCGTCGCGGTCGACGCGGTCGGCGGAGTCGATGAGCCAGTTGCGGCGGGGCTCGACCTTCTCCCCCATGAGCAGTTCGAGGATCCGCTCGGCGGCGTCGACGTCGTCGAGCGTGATCCGGCGGACCGCCCGGGTGGCCGGGTTCATGGTGGTCTCCCACAGCTCGTCGGCGTCCATCTCACCGAGGCCCTTGAAGCGCGGGATCGGGGTGACGATCTGCTTGCCGGCCTTCTCCAGCTTGCGGACCGTCGCCTCCATCTCGGCCTGGGTGTAGGTGTAGACGGTCTGCGGGTTACGCCCCCTGGTGGTGATCTTGTGCAGGGGCGGCATCGCGGCGTAGAGCCGGCCGGCCTCGATCAGCGGTCGCATGTAGCGGGCGAAGAGCGTGATCAGCAGCGTCCGGATGTGCGCGCCGTCGACGTCCGCGTCCGCCATGATCAGGACGCGGCCGTAGCGCAGCGTGGACAGGTCGAACGTCCGCCCGGAGCCGGCGCCCAGCACCTGCACGATCGCCGCGCACTCGGCATTGTCCAGCACCTGCTGGAGGTTGGCCTTCTGCACGTTGAGGATCTTGCCCCGGATCGGCAGCAGCGCCTGGTACTCCGCGGATCGGGCGAGGCGCCCCGTCCCGAGGGCGCTGTCCCCCTCCACGATGAACAATTCACTTCTGTCGATGCCTCCGGCGCGGCAGTCAACCAGCTTGGCCGGCATGGCCGCGCCCTCCAGCGCGGTCTTGCGGCGGGCCGCGTCCTTCTGCTGCTTCTGGGTGAGCCGGACCCGGGCCGCGTCGACGATCTTCTGGAGCACCGTGCGGGCCTCGGCCTTGGTGCGGCGGTCGTCCAGCCAGCTCTTGAGGTGCGCCTCGACCAGGCCCTGGAGCACCTTGGTGATGCCGGCGGTGGAGAGCTCGTCCTTGGTCTGCGAGGTGAACTGCGGCTCCGGGATCCGCACGTGCACCACCGCGGTCATGCCCTCCAGGACGTCGTCCAGGGTGGGCGCGTCCTCCTTGGGCTTGAGCAGGCCCCGGGTGGTGCGGGCGGCCTCGGCGAGGGTGCGGGCCAGCGCCCGCTCGAAACCCTTGCGGTGGGTGCCGCCGTGGGCGTTGCGGATGGTGTTGGTGAAGCACTCGACGGTGCGGTCGTAGCCGGTGCCCCAGCGGAACGCGATCTCGACCTCGGCGCGACGCTGCACGTTGGACTGCATGACGCCGTTGGCGTCGGCGGCGTTCTCGCGGTAGGTGCCCTCGCCGGTGACCAGCAGCGTGCCGGAGACCGGGCGGTCACCGGCCGGGGCGAGGAACTCCACCATGTCGGTCAGGCCGTCGGGGAAGTGGAAGCGCTCCTCGACCGTCTGCTCGCCGGTCTCGTCGCGCAGCCGGTAGGCCACCCCGGGGACCAGGAAGGCGGTGTTGCGCAGCTTGAGCCGGACCGCCTCGGTGTCGAGCGCGGCGCCGGTCTCGAAGTATCGCGGGTCGTGCCACCAGCGGATCGAGGTGCCGGTGCGCTGGCCGCGCTTGACGGCGCCGACGACCTGGAGACCGGGACCGGGGGTGAACGGCGCGTCCGGGCCGTCCCCGTCGAAGATCCCCGGTACGCCGTGGCGGAACGACATGGCGTGCACCTTGCCGGCGCGGCGGACCGTGACGTCGAAGCGGCGGGAGAGCGCGTTGACGGCGGAGGCGCCGACGCCGTGCAGGCCGCCGGAGGTCTTGTAACCCGAGCCGCCGAACTTGCCTCCGGCGTGCAGCCGGGTGAGCACCAGCTCGACGCCGGAGATGCCGGACTTGGCGTGCACGTCGGTGGGGATGCCGCGCCCGTCGTCGTCGACCTGGACGGAGCCGTCGGCGTGCAGGATCACGTCGACGGCGGTGGCGTGACCCGCGACACCCTCGTCGGTGGAGTTGTCGAGGATCTCGTTGACGAGGTGACCCACGCCACGGCTGTCGGTGGAGCCGATGTACATGCCGGGGCGCTTGCGGACGGCGTCGAGGCCCTCCAGGTGGGTCAGGTCGTCGGCCCCGTAGAGCGTCTCAGGCTGTGCGGTCAACTGGTCGTACTCCCAGGTCTCGGCGGTGTGGTGCCGTTCACCGTGAGCGGTCCCCACGGCGATCGCCGGGCGCGGCGCGCCGCAGCGAGCCTAGCCCGGCGCTCCGACAGGTGAGATGCACCCGGGTGCGGTGTTGCCCGGTCGACCCGCGGGCCGCCCCCCGGCGGCGGTGTCCGACGACGGCGGGACGGCGTCCGTGTCCGACAACGACCGGGCCGCCGCTCGTCTTCCCGGTCGGTCGCGGCGGATTGTTAACACCGGTCGCGACCGCGTGTCCGGGCATTGACGCCCGTCACACGCCCGTGATGTGATCGCCACCTCAGAGGATCTTTCACGTTTCTATGTGTGAGGGTGAGGTGGGGCATGTCCGTGTTCCGTCGTTCCGTGCTCGTGGCGGCGCTGGCGCTCGCCACGGCAGCGCTGCCGGCCGCGGTGGCGCCCGCCGCGCCCGCCGCCGCGGCGCTGCCCACCGCCGCGGTGGCGTTGGGTGACAGCTTCATCAGCGGCGAGGGCGCCGGCGGGTACTCCCCGGTGGTCGACGTCAACGGCGTCGCGCAGGGCTTCCCCGGCTGGTCGGCGGCGAACGCCAACGCCTACTTCTGCCACCGCTCACCGAACGCCTCGCTGTTCCGGGCCGAGCTGCCGGGCATCGCCGCGCGGTTCAACCTGGCCTGCTCGGGTGGGCAGCCGTACGACATCGCCAACGCCTCGGCCAGCCGGGCCAAGGGCCGGCAGGTGGCCGCCCAGCTCGACCAGCTCCGTTCGGTGGCCCGGACCCACGACATCGACCTGGTGCTGGTCGGGCTCGGCTCGAACAACAGCTCCTTCACGTTCGGCAGCGTGGCGGAGAAGTGCGCCAACCGCTTCATCGCGGACGCGTGGACGGGCTGGTGGGAGTTCTGGGCGTACCTGGGCGGGCCGGTGGAGCAGAAGCCGTGCACCGACGCCGACCTGGGCACCGCCGCGCAGTTCTCGGCCGCCACCGCGGAGACCACGGCGGCGCTGCGGCAACTGCTCACCACGCTCGACGAGGTCGACGCGGACGGCCAGCACCGGGTGGTGTTCCAGGACTACACCAACCCGCTGCCGTACGAGCTGGACCAGAGCTACTGGAGCGAGGACAGCCGGGACGACACCCGGGACAAGTTCCGCGCGCTGGGCGCGGAGCGGTACGCGGCCGGCTGCCCCATCCACCGCGCCAGCCTGGCCCCGGGCCAGCGCTTCTCCCAGGGGCTCGGCACGCTTGTCAGCTCCGTACGCGGCACGCTGGCCGCCGAGTTCCCGGCCGACGACCTGGTCTACCTGAACGTGCAGCGGGCGTTCGACGGCGCCCGGCTCTGCGAGTCGGCGGGCAGCCCGGCGAACGCGCTGGCCACCCCGATCCGGCTGATGGACGGCCCGAGCGGCACGTTCGTGACCAGTCTCTCCGGCTACGACAAGCTGGACATCCAGCGGATCGCGAACGCCTGCGGCACCTACTTCCAGACCTGCCAGGAGTCGTGGCACCCGAGCGCCGCCGGCCACCAGGTGCTCGGCCGCTGCCTGAGCGGAGCGGCGGTGACCGGCGCCCGCGCGGTGTCCTGCGTCCGTGCCCCGGACGGCACCATCAGCGTGAGCTGACGCCACCCGGTCAGCGTGCGCCGGGGACGCCGGCCGGCCGTCGCCGGCCGGCGTCCCCGCACGTGGGCACGCGTCGGAGGCGTGCACCAGGTTCTCTCGGTTCGCCAGCGACAGGTCGCCACGGACGGTCAGGCGCGGGTCGCGGTGCCGAGCACGTGCGGCGAGGCGGGCGCCGGGATCCCGGCGGCGGGGAAACGGAACCGGTCCAGCCCGGTCACGGTGAAGCCGGCGGCCCGGATCGCGCCCACGGTGTCGCGGGCGGTGTGGCAACCGGCGCAGAGCAGCGGCCAGAGCGTCGCGTCGGCGACACGCTGGACCCGGCGCAGGCCCGGCGTCGACGCGACCACGTGCTCGTAGAAACGCAGCTCACCGCCGGGCCGGAGCACCCGGCGCGCCTCGCGCAGCGCCACCGCCTGGTCGGGCACCGAGCAGAGCACCAGCGACAGCACCACCGCGTCGGCGGCGCCGTCGGCGACCGGGAGCGCCTCGGCCAGGCCGGCGGCGACCGTCACCGGGACCGGGGCGGTGGCCGCGGCCTCCCGGGCGAGGGCGCGCAGCCGGGGTTCCGGCTCCACGGCGAGCACCCGGGTCACGGCCGGCGGGTAGTGCGGCAGGTTGCGGCCGTTGCCGGCGCCGACCTCGACCACCCGGCCGCGCAACCCGGCGACCAGGCGGCCCCGGTGGGTGGCCGCGCCGGCGGCGTCCATCGCGACGCTGGCCCGGGCGAAGAGCCGGGCGAAGACCGGGTGCGAGACGCCCATCAGGGGAGGGCCGGCCGGGCGCCGAGGCTGAGCAGGAGCGGCCCGGCCGGGCCGTCGACCAGGTCGCCGAGGCGTACGCCGTCGAGCACGGCGAGGAACGCGGCCTGGGCCCGGCGCAGCTCGCCGCGCAGCCGGCAGCCGGTGACCAGCGGGCAGGCCGGTTCGGCGCAGTTGACCACCTCGTCGTCGCCCTCGAAGGCGCGCACCACCGCGGCGACTGTCACGTCGCCGGCGTGCTCGGCGAAGGCCACCCCGCCGGAGCGGCCCCGGATGGTGACCAGGACGCCGAGCCGCTGCAACCGCTGCACCACCTTGGCCACGTGGCTGCGGGGCAGGGCGAGCCGGGTGGCCAACTCGTCCACCGTGGCCCGGACCGGGGACGCCGCGGTCAGCATGGCGATCCGCAGCGCCATGTCCGTCGACCGGTTGAGCCTCACACCACGACACTAGTCACTGGACGCCGTACGCGACACGGGCGGATCGACGGTGATCCGTGCCACGCCCGTTCCGGGACCTTGGACCCTGAAGAGGAATCCTCGATTCCTGTTTGGTGGTGGTCGACCCGTTCGACGCCAGAAGGAGACACGCCGTGCTCTCGGAATCCTCCGCCGCCGTGGTGACCGCGACCCTGCCCGCCGTCCGGGCCCACGGTGAGGCGATCACCGGCCGGTTCTACCGGCGGATGTTCGACGCCCACCCGGAACTGCTCGACCTGTTCAACCGGGGCAACCAGGCGACCGGCCAGCAGAAGGCGGCGCTCGCCGCGGCGGTGGTCGCGTACGCCGGGCACCTGACCGGGGACGACGCCGGCCTGCCGTGGGGGGCGGTCCTGGACCGGATCGCGCACAAGCACGCCTCGCTCGGCATCACCGCCACCCAGTACCCGGTCGTCGGCCGGCATCTGCTCGCCGCGGTCGCCGAGGTGCTCGGCGACGCCGTCACGCCGGCGGTCGCCGCCGCCTGGGACGAGGTCTACTGGCTGCTCGCCTGCGAACTGATCGCCCGGGAGGCGCGACTGTACGCCGGCGCCGGCGTGCCGGAGGGCGGCCCGGTGTGGCGGGACTGGCGGGTCACCGGCCGGGCCCGGGAGACCGCCGACGTCGTCTCGTTCACGCTCGCGCCGGCCGACGGCGGCGTGGCCCCCGACTTCACGCCCGGCCGGTACGTCTCGGTCGCGGTCGACCTGGACGGCGGTCGGGGACGGCAGATCCGGCAGTACAGCCTCTCCGGCCGACCGGGCGCCGCCGAGTGGCGGATCACCGTGAAGCGGGTCCGTGGTCAGGCCGGCGCGCCGGACGGCCTGGTCTCCGGGTACCTGCACGACCGGGTGTCCGTGGGCGACACGCTCCGGCTGAGCCCGGCGTTCGGCGAGGTCGACGCGACCGGTGACGGCGGGCCGCTGCTGCTGGTCAGCGCCGGCATCGGGCTCACCCCGGCGATGGCGGCGCTGGCGCACCTGGCCGAGCGGGACCCGCGCCGCGAGGTGACAGTGGTGCACGCCGACCGCACCGCCGCCGCCCACGCGCTGCGGCACGAACTGCCCGCGATGCAGGAGCGGCTGCCGAACCTGGCGGTCCACCTCTGGTACGAGGACACCGCCGACGCCGAACTGCCCCCGCTGAAGGCGGAGGTACGCGCCGGCCTGGTCGAGCCGGACCGGATCCCGGTCGCCGCCGGGGCCACCGCCCACCTGTGCGGCCCGATCGCGTTCATGAACCTGGTCCGGGGTGACCTGCTGCGCCGGGGCGTGCCGGCCCGGCGGATCGCCTACGAGGTGTTCGGCCCCGGGATGCTGCCCGGCTGACCGGCCGGGGTCGGTGCGACGGGTCCACCCACCGCTTGCTACCCGCCGGTAGCTAGGCTGGGCCGGTGAGTGGCGAGTACACGCAGGAGTACGTGGACGTCGACGGCGCCCGGATCGGCGTCCAGGTCTATCCGGAGCCGGCCGGGCCACCCGGCGCGCCGGTGGTGGTGATCTGGCCGGCGATGGGCGTCCGGGCCCGCTACTACCGCCCGTTCGCCGCCGCGCTGCGCGACGCCGGGCTCGCGGTGATCGTGGCGGACCTGCGCGGCACCGGGGAGAGCACCCCGGCGCCCGCGCGCACCTGCCGGTACGGCTACGCCGAGCTGGCCACCGACGTCGGCGCGGTGCTGGACGCGCTCAAGCCCCGGCTGGACGGCCGCGTCCGGGTACTGCTCGGGCACTCCCTCGGCGGGCAGGTGGCGGTGCTGCACCAGGCGCTGCACGACGCCGGCCGGGTGGACGGGCTGGCGCTGGTCGCGGTGGGCCTGCCGTGGTGGCGTCGCTACCCGGGCCGGCGCGGCTGGGGCGTGCTGCCGTACACCCAGGGCATCGCGGCGGTGGCCCGGTTGCTGGGGGTCTGGCCCGGCTGGGGGTTCGGCGGCCGGCAGGCGAGCGGCGTGATCCGCGACTGGGCGCACACCGCCCGTACCGGCCGGTTCCCGGCGCTCGACGGCGTCGACGCGGAGGCCGCCGTGCGGCGGATCCGGACGCCGGTGCTCGCGGTCAGCGTCGACGACGACCAGTACACGCCGCACGAGACGCTTGACCACCTCTGCGACAAGCTGACCGGCGCGTCGGTGACCCGGCACCGCTACACCGTCGCCGAGGCGGGCGCCGCGCTGGACCACTTCACCTGGGTCCGCGCGGCGGCGCCGCTGGCCGCCCGGGTGGCCGCGTTCGCCGGCGCGCTGCCGGGACGGCTCCCGGGGGCGTGAGCCGGCCGAGGACGGGTATGCCGCACCGCCCGAACACGGCGGAGGGGGATCAGATGTCCGAACGGCACACCGCGTTGCGCTCGATGCACGACCTGGGCCTGGCGGCCTGGTTCGGCGGCTCACTGATGGGGGCGCTCGGCGTCAACGGCGCGGCGGCACGAATCGACGACACGACTCAGCGACTGCCGGTGGCCTCGGCCGGCTGGGCGCGGTGGACTCCGGTGAACGCGGCGGCGATCGGCGCCCACCTGGCCGGCGCGGTCGGTGAACTGGTCACCGAGAGCCCGCGGATGGCCCGGCAGTCCGGGGTGGGGAAGGCCAGCGCGGTGAAGACCGCGCTGACCGTCGGCGCGCTGGCGGTGACCGGCTACAGCCGGCTGATCGGCATGCGGCTGGAGAAGGCGGGCGGGCCGCCCGTCGACGGGATCACCGAACCGAACCACCACACGCCGGCCACCGTCGCGGCCAGTCAGCGGCAGATGAAGCTGCTCCAGTGGGCGGTGCCGGCGCTGACCGGCGCGCTCGTCGTGATGACCGCCTACATGGGCGAGCAGCAGAAGCCCGGTCAGGTGTTCCGCGGCATGCTGAGCCGCGGAGGCGGGCTGATGTCCGCGCCGAAGAACCTCGGCAAGATGGCCGCCATGGGCGCGGCCGGCCGCCATCTGGTCGCGGCCGGCCGCTGAGCCCACCGCGCGGCCGGCGACCCACATCGGGGTGGGTCGCCGGCCGCGCGGTGCCCGGTCAGGAGCCGGTGCCGTCCTCCCCCGGCACGCCGGGCGCGGACGGTTCGTTCTCCGGCACCGGCGACCCGGTCACCGGTCGTCCGGTGTCGTCCACCAGGCCCGGGGCCATGCTGCCGCCGTGCGCCTCCTCGGCCTCCCGGGTCGCCCGGGCATCCCGGCCGTCCGCTGTCGTCTCGTCCCGCCGTTCGTCCACCTGCTCGCCCCCTCGCTGTCGTCCCTGGCCGGTACCCGTGCGGCGGCCGGAAAAACCCGGGTGCTCCGGTGGCGCGGTGGCCGGTCGGGGCGCTAGGCACGCACGGCGGCGGGCACCACCCCGAGCAGCTCGGCGAGGCGGGCGGCGTCCCGTTGGGCCTGGTCGCCGCAGCAGTTGTTGGTCAGCACGTGCAGCTCGGCGCACTTGTCGGCCAGCTCGCGCAGCAGCACGGACCAGTGCCGCAGCTCCGACTCGCCGTAGGCGTAGCGGAACCGCTCCTGCTTGTCGCCGCTGGACCAGGCGTCGCTGTGTCCGTGGAACCGGACCACCGCCAGGTCGGTGGTGGCGACCAGGATCGGCGGCACCGAGGAGACGTGCCCCTGCGGCATGTCCACACAGCCGTATCCGAGGCCGTGCTCGCGCAGGAACGTCACGGTGTCGACCACGGCGTCCTCGGTGAACCAGGAGGAGTGGCGCAGCTCGACGGTGACCGGAAAGGGCCGGCACCGTTCGGCGGCGGCCAGGATCCGCCGCCGGGCCGCCTCGCCGCGGGCCAGCCACGGCGGGAACTGCAACAGCACCGCGCCGAGCCGGTCGGCCGCCGCGAGCGGCGCCAGCGCCGCGTGGAACCGTTCCCAGAGCTGGTCGTACGCCCCGGCGGACAGGTCGCGCCACCGGATCCGGCTCGGGCCACCGGTCGGCCGCAGGTCCTTCGGCAGCGCGTCGACAGGCGTGTGGTGGCCGGTGAAGAGCCGGAACGCCTTGACG
This sequence comes from Micromonospora sp. NPDC051141, assembly GCF_044455765.1. Classification (NCBI taxonomy): domain Bacteria; kingdom Bacillati; phylum Actinomycetota; class Actinomycetes; order Micromonosporales; family Micromonosporaceae; genus Micromonospora; species Micromonospora sp. NPDC051141. The sequence continues at coordinate 316,719 of NZ_JBITFD010000002.1, read as the reverse complement.
TCGAAGGTGAATCCGGGCGGGGTGGCGTCCGCCCACGCCGTCGTGGTCTCCGGCGCCGGCACGGCGTAGTACGAGGTGTCCACCTCGACCAACGCGAAGTGCTCGGCGTACCAGCGCAGCCGGCCGGCGGGGGTGTTCGCCCCGCGCGGATACCAGCCGGAACGGACCAACATCTGATCGGCCCATGAGGACGTGCCCACCTTGATGACACCCATGTCGTTCAGTTCACCGCGAACCGGACGGACCGGCAACCGGAGGCTCCGGTGTGGAGCGCCGGAGTTGTCGGTGCCGGGTCGTACCGTGGCCCGGAAACGATCGAAGGGACGAACGGCATGGCTGTCACGAACGGCATGGCTGTCACCGACCGGGTGCCCACCGGCGAGCGGGCCGATCTGCTCGCCGCCCTGCGCCGGCACCGTGGCTTCCTGCGCCAGACCGTGGCCGGGCTCGACGACGCGCAGGCCGCGCGCCGCAGCACGGCCAGCGAGCTGTGCCTCGGCGGGATCGTCAAGCACGTGGCGATCACGGAGCGGAGCTGGGCGCGCTTCGCGGAGGGCGGCGCCGAGGCGATGCGGAGCGAGCCGATCGACTGGTCCGGCCAGTTCCGGATGGACGAGGGCGACACCCTGGTCGCGCTGCTCGCCGAGTTCGACCGGGTGGCCGCCGCGACGGACGCGCTGGTCACCACACTCGACCTGGACGCCGCGCATCCGCTGCCCGACGAGCCGTGGTTCGAGCCGGGCGCCGCCTGGACGGTCCGCCGGGTGCTGCTGCACCTGATCGCCGAGATCGCCCAGCACGCCGGCCACGCCGACATCATCCGCGAGTCGATCGACGGCGCGAAGACCATGGGCTGACCCCCATCCGTCCCCGAGGTGGGGGCGCGGCGCGGGCGAGGGTGACCGGTCTCACGCCGCCCGCCCGGTCCGGCGTGTGACGCTCCCACAGGTGGCGGCGCTGAGGGTCACGAGATGGACGCATCCCGCCTGGACCAGGAAACCGTCGAGCGACTGCTCGCCGGCTCCTCCGACGGTGCGCAGACCGCTCCCCCCGCGCTCGTCAGGTTCCTCGACGCCGTCCGGGCGGGGCCCGACGCCGGGGAGCTCGACGGCGAGGCCGCCGCCGTCGCGGCGTTCCGGGCGAGCATCCCGGCCATCGGCCGGGCGGCCGGCGCCCCGGGGCGGCGGCCGGCAGCCGGCGTCCCCGGGCGACGGCCGGCGGCGGGCGTCCCCGGGCTGCGGCCGGCAGCCGGCGTCCTCGGGCGGCGGCGCGCGGCGGGACGCCCCGCCGCGGGCGGGCGGCCGGCCCGCCGGTTCGCCGGGTTGCTGGGCGTCAAGCTCGCCGTCGCCACGCTGGCCGCGTCGCTCACCGGTGGCGTCGCGCTGGCCGCGGTGACCGGCAACCTGCCCGGCGCCACCCGCGACGAGGCGCCACCGGTCGGCGTCAGCACCGGCACCCGACCCACGGCCGCCTCCACGCCCCCGGGCCGCCCGAGCCGTCCGGTCCCCGGTCCCACCGTCGGCGCCCCCGATCCGTCCGCCCCGGCCGGGCTCTGCGCCGCGTACCGGGCGGTCGCCGGGGCCGAGCGACGGCGCGCGCTGGGCACCCCGGCCTTCGCCGGGCTGGTCGCCGCCGCGGGCGGCCCGGACCGGGTGGTCGGCTACTGCGCCGCCCTACTCGACGGCACCGGTGCGCCGACCGGGTCCGGCACCCCGACGCCGGGCGACCCGAGCGGGCGGCCGGAGCATCCGACGGGCGGCCCGCCGACCGGTGTCGTTCCCACCCCGGCCCCGTCCGGCCCGCCGGCCGGCACGGTACGGCCACCGACCGCCCCCGCCACCGGACCGCTGGTCAGCCCCACCGCCGACACCGCACGGACGCCGGCCGGTCCCGGCTCCGACACCGCACGGACACCGGGCGGCCCCGGCGCCGACCGGACACCTGACGACGCCGCCCCCGACCCGACCGGCCGGCGCGCCGGTTGACGACCGGCTGGTAACTTGCCCCGGTGACCCCACGGCGTCGCCGACCGGCGATCCTCCTCCGCCTGGCCGTGGTGCTCGGCGTGGTGGCCGGCATCGTGCTCACCGCGCTCGGCCCGGCCACGGTGACCGGCCTGCTGCCCTACTTCACCATCCAGAGCAACGTGGCGGCCGGCGTCCTCGCCGGCTACGCCGCCTGGTGCGCGGCGCGCGGCCGGCCGGAGCCACCGAGCGTGCTCAAGGGCGCGGTGACGCTCTACATCACCATCACCGGCACGGTCTACCACCTGGTGCTGGCCAATCCGGCGAGCCCGTTCGCGATGGCCCAGCCGCACCGCGAGCCGGGCGAGTGGTGGGGCAACCACCTCCTGCACACCGTGGTGCCGCTGCTCGCGATCGCCGACTGGGCGCTGTTCGACAGGCGCGGCCGGCTGCGCCCCCGGTACGCCGCCTGGTGGCTGGTGTTCCCGCTGGCGTACCTCGGGTTCGCGCTGGTGCGCGGGCTCGTCGTGCACCGCTACCCGTACCCGTTCCTCGACGCCGGGCAGCTCGGCTACGCCGGCGTCGGGCTCAGCGCGCTCGGGTTCGCCGCGGTGTTCTGGCTGCTGGGCCTGCTGTTCGTGGGCGTCGACCGGCTGCTCGCCCGGGCGGGTGCGGAACCGGCGGCGCCGGTGGGCGGGCCACCGTCCCCGGCCACCGAGCCGACGACACCGGCGAGCCGCGCCGCCGGCTGACGGCGGCTGGCCGCGGGGTCAGGCGGCCTCCGGGGTGCCGGCCCGCAGCCGTCGGCGGCTGGCGCGTTCCCGGCCGTACGAGTCGGCCCGCCCCCACCGGCCCGGCACGTCGAGCAGCTCGATCCGGCCGTAGCCGGTCGGGATGGCGGGGTCCACCAGCAGGTTGTCCCCGCACGGACGCAGTCCCAGCATGACCGCGACCAGCATCAGCAGACCGCCGGAGGCCCACGACTGCGGTCGGCCGGCGGCCGGGAGCTGCACCGGGTGCTTGGTGACCCGGCGCGGATAGCCGGCGATCACCTCCGGCACCGACCCGCCGAGCGTCTCCGCCACCCCGAGCACGCCGGCGGCGATCCGGGCGGCCTCCGCGTCGTAGCCGTAGCGGCGCAGACCGGCCGCGACGAGCGCGTTGTCCGACGGCCAGACCGCGCCGAGGTGCGCGCCGACCGGGTTGTACGGCCGCTGCCCCTCGGCGTACGTGCGCACGCCCCAGCCGGAGAAGAGGGCCGGCCCGCACAGGTGGGCGGCGAGCGCGTCGGCCCGCTCGGGTTCCACGATGCCGCTCCAGAGCAGGTGCCCGAGGGCGGAGGTGAGCGCGTCGACCGGCTCCCCGTCGGGGGTGAGGGCCAGCGCGTAGTAGCCCCGCTGGGGGAGCCAGAAGTCCCGGTTGAACCGTTCCCGCAGCCGCGCCGCGTCGGCCTCCAGCCGCTCGGCGTACTCCGGGTCGTCCCAGCACTCCCGGGCCAGTCGGGCGCCCCGGATCCGCGCGTCGTACGCGTACCCCTGAAGTTCGGCGGTGGCGCGCGGGAACGGCGGCTCGACGCCGTGCCGGTCGACGATCGCCTCCGGCGAGTTGCGCCAGGTCTGGTTGGCCAGCCCGTTGACCGTGTTGCGCGACTGGTAGCGCAGGTAGCCGTCGCCGTACGGGTCGCCGTACTCGGTCAGCCAGTCCAGCGCCATCCGGGCCGGGTGCCGCAGTTGCCGGACCAGGTCCGCGTCGCCGCTCCAGCGCTCGTACTCGTCGAGCAGGACGACGAAGAGCGGCGTGGTGTCGGCCGCCCCGTAGTAGAGCGCGGTCGGCTCCTCGCCGAACGCGGCTGCCTCGCCGTACCGCAGCTCGCCGAGGATCTTGCCGGGCTCCTCGTCGTGGTAGTCGTCGAGCTGACCGCCCTGCAACAGCGCGAGCATCCGCAGCGTCGGCGGCGTCAGTTCGGGCGTGAACGGCAGCGTCTCCAGGCAGGTGATCAGCGCGTCGCGGCCGTACAGCGTCATCGCCCAGGGCAGCCCGCCGACCGGCACCCGCTCGGCGTACGCCAGGGGGGTGTACCGCAGCGCGGCCAGGTCGGTCAGCGCCTGCCGGTACGCGGCGGCCAGGGGTTGGCGTTCGGCGACGAGTTGCGGCGCCTGGTCGAACCAGCGGTCCAGGTCGTCGTGCATGCCCTGCCGGACCTGCTGGCGGTGCGCCTCGATATCGCTCCGCAGGTCCCGTTCGCCGGCGCCCTGGATGATCATCTGGACGTGCAGGTCGGTGCGCCAGGCGCCGTTCGGGTCGACCCGGATGCGGAACGTCATCCCCCGCTGGTCGATCTCGACCGGCGCGGTGCTGGAGACGCGGGTCTCCCGGGTGAACCGTCCGCGCTGGTAGCGGATCCGCAGCTCGCGCTGCTCCGGGTCGACGGTGGCCACCGGCCGGCGCGGGGCGGGGTGGCGGATCTCGGCGGTGTCGGCGAAGTCGCTGCCGATCTCCATCCGCACGATGAAGTCGGCCGGCTCGGCGGAGTGGTTCAGCACCATGATCCGCTCGTGGAACGTCTCCCCGAGCGAGCGGTAACGGATCACCGAGACGTCCGCGTCCACGTAGTGGCTGGCGGCGCCGGGCACCAGCACGAAGCGGGTCTCGAAGGAGGTCAGGTCGTCGCGGGACAACGACTGCAACCGCTCGCCGTCGACGGTCAGCACCCAGCGGGACAGGAACCGGGTGTCGAAGGAGAACAGGCCGATCGGCGCACACGGGTGGGCCTCCATGTCGCCCTGCGCGTCGCCCATGGCGAAGGTGTTGCCGGTGAGGACGGAGACCAGTTCCTGCTTCATCGGACCGCCGGCCGGTGGGGGGAGCCGGCCACGTCCCGGGGGTGCCGGGCGTCCGGCGGACCGGGGAAGATCCGGCGCAACGTCATCAGCAGTCTCAGGTTGCCCTGCACGGTGATGGCGTTGCTCAGGAGCGCCGCGGCGAGGTGCAGGCGGCCCGCGGCGATCCGGTCGAACACCTCCCGGTCGGCGTGGACGATCAGGTCCGCCTCCTCGGCCGAGCGGGCCACCCGCACGTCCTGCCGGTCGATGCTCAGGTACCAGTGTTCGGTCCGGCCGTTCTCCCGCAGGTCCAACCGGATGGTTCCGGAGGTGGTCTCCGGCAGCTCGGGGTGCCGGCCGGCCGCCCCCCGGGCGAGGTGCTCCGCGGCGGAGGTGCTCATCGGTCCTCCCTCGTGCGTCGTCGCGGCGGCCCGACGCCCGGCTCCGCCGTGGCCGCAGCGTTCCCGCCGCCCGGGTGAGTCCAACTCACCCGCTCCGGGTGAGACGGGCCGCCGGGGCGGGTACCGGACGGCCATGTCGACGACCGCTGACGCCACCACCGACCGGGTGCTGCTCGCGCTGCTGACCATGCAGCGGGAGTCCTGGGAGCAGGGGATCACCGGGCAGGCGTTGCTCGACCTGGGCCGCCTGGACGCGGCGACGCTCGTCGCGGACGCCGCGGTGACCCGGCAACGGCCCGACGGCCGGCTCGGCGAGCTGGCCGGGTCGGTGGGCGCGGTGAACGGCGCCGCCTGCGGCGAGGTGGTCCGGCACGCCGCGATCAGCACCGGCGATCCGAGGTACGCCGCCGCGCTGGACGCCCAGCTCGACTGGCTGACGCGCCGGGCCCCCCGGGACGTCGACGGCACGCTGTTCCACCTGCTCGACGGCCGCCAGGTGTGGGCCGACACGGTCTACATGGTGGTGCCGCTGCTCGCGCTGACCGGCCGGACCGAGCTGGCCGCCGCCCAGGTGACGGGGCACCGGCGCCGACTGCACGACGCGCGTACCGGCCTCTACGCGGCCCGCTGGGACGCCGACCGGGGCGAGCTGGACCGCCCGCAGCCGTGGGGGACCGGCAACGGCTGGGTGGTGGCCGGGATCGCCCGGGCGCTGCGCCTGGCGTCGGGCTGGCCGGCGGGAACGCGCGCCGAGCTGGCCGGGCACGCGGCGGAGGTGCTGACCGCCTGCCTGCGGTACCGCACCGACGACGGCCTCTTTCCCGACGTGCTCGACGACCCGGGCACGTTCCGGGAGGCGAACACCGCCCAACTGCTCGGCTACGCGGCGTTGACCGGGGTGGCGGACGGCTGGCTGCCGCCGTCGTGGTTCGACACCGGCGCGGAGCTGCTGGCCGCCGCCGCCCGGCGGGTGGACCGGTACGGGCGGGTGACCGGGGTGAGCGGGGCGCCGGACTTCGCCGGCCCGGGCACCTCCCCCGAGGCGCAGGCGTGCTTCCTGCTCGGGCGGGCCGCGCTGGGCCGCGCGCGGGCGGTGGTCAGCGCCGCCGGATGAGCCCGCGCACGTAGGCGGCCTGCCCGGCGTGCTGGAGGTCGTCGTCGAGCACGCTCACCAGCCGGACGCCGAGCGTCACCGGCGGGTCCCAGTTCTCGTCCACCACCCGGTCCAGGTCGGCCGGACGCAGCCCGCGCAGGTACGCCACGCTCCGCTGCACCACCGCCCGGTGGTAGTCGAGCAGCACGTCACCGTTCTCCGGGCGCACGGCGGCGATCTGCTCGGGCCCGTGGCCGTAGCCGGTGTCGTCCGGATCGGGGCGCAGGCCGCACCGGCCCGCCCAGTCGCCGGTGACCCAGAGCTGCCGCTCGCCGAGCAGGTCGGCGACGTAGTGGTCCTGGATCCGGGTCAGGTGCCAGACGAGCCAGCCCACCGGGTTCGCCCCGTCCGCCGGGGCCTGCCGTAGCTGATCGGGGTCGAGCCCGTCGAGGGCCCCGGCGACCAGGTCCGGCAGTCGCCCGTACGCCTCGGTCAGCAGGTCGTTCACGTCCACGTGCGCCTCACTCCCCCACCGTCTCGTGCCGTCCCCCGGGCAGTACCGCCCAGCGGGGGCGGCAAACCTCGCCGCCTAGGGTGGACGGGTGGTCGCGGCGCTGGAGCTGTACCTGGACACCGACGCCTCCCGGCGGATCCGGGTGTTGTGGGACCTGCTGGAGTCCGAGGGGGTGCCGAGCATGCGGTCGCTGCTGGCGCAGCGGCACCGCCCGCACGTCTCGCTGGCCGTCGCGCCCCGCCTCGACCCGGAGCGGGTGGCCACGGCGCTCGCCGGGACGGTGGTGGCCGCGCCGCTGCGCCTGGAGTTCCAGCACGCCGGTCAGTTCGTCGGACGGGTGCTCTGGCTCGGGCCGGCGCCCACGTCGGAGCTGCTGGCCCACCACGCCGGGGTGCACGAACGGCTGGCCCGGGCCGGTGTCGACGTGGTGGAGCACTACCGGCCGGGACGCTGGGTGCCGCACTGCACGCTCTCCATGCGGGTGCCGAACCCGCTGATGGCCGCCGCGGTGCGTCGCTGCCTGGAGGTGCTGCCGCTGACCGCCACCGTGGTCGGCGCCGCCGTGACCGACCACGCCCGCGACATCGCCCGGCCGCTGCCCTGATCCCACCGGCCGGCGGACGACCGGCCCGGAGCCGGAAGGCCGGGTTTCGCGCCATCTGCGGCCACCCGTGGCGATTCGCGCCGAACCGGGGCAAGCTGAGGAAAGCGCAGGTCAGAGCCATTCTGGCCACCCGAGGACGTGCGGCCGGAGCGCAGACGAGCCCACCCGAAGGAGACCGCGATGGCCGCACCCGTGATCCGTTCCGTCACCGCCACCCGGACCGTCCTGCTGCCCGGGCAGTCGACCACCGTACGGGTCGACGCCTACCACCCCGACTCGCGGCTGTTCACCGTCGCCGGCCGGGTCAGCGACCCCACCGGCGCCGCCTGGGACGCTCCGGTCCGGGTGGACCTGAGCGTCCCGCTGACCATCCAGCTCACCAGCACGTCGCCCGGCGTGACGGTCACCCCGAGCGGGACCGACCCGACCACCTTCACGGTCACCGTCCTGGCCGGCCGGGGCCCGGTCACGGTGACCGCGACCGCGCGGGACGCCGCCGGCCGCACCGGCACCGGCAGCCTCACGCTGACCGTGCCGCTGCTGGTCGGGATGAGCGCCGAGAAGGGGGCCCGGACCCGGCAGGTGGTCGCCGACTATCCGGACATCCGCTACATGCGCGACTACGGCACCGACGGCCCGGACGCGGACGCGTTGCCGGAGCTGCCCGCGCTGGACGCCGGCAAGTTCGTCGACGCGCCGTCGGCCGTCATGCACGTCTCCTGGAAGGACGACGTCGAGCAGTTGGCGGGCTGGCTCGACGGCGTACGCCGGCCGATCTACCTGACCTGGTACCACGAGCCGATGGGCGACGTGACGCCGGCGACGTACCGGGCCACCGCGGGCCGGGTGACCCAGCTCGTGGCCGGGCACCCCAACCGGCGCTGGGTGCTCGGGCACGGCCCGATCGTCACCCGCTACTGGCTGGACGAGGGCGGCGGCAACCCGGCCGACTGGGCCTACCCGGGCATGACGCACTACGGCGTGGACTGCTTCTCGCGGGACACCGCCGCGTACTGGCCCGCCTCCCGGATGTTCGGGGTGGCCTTCGGCAGGGTGCGCGCCGCCTGTCCCGGCGTCCGGCTGCTGGTGCCCGAGTACGGGCTGAGCCGGACCACCGCCGACACCACCGGCGCCGGCCGGGCGCAGGCGGTCCGGGACCACGTGGGCTGGCTGCGTCAGCAGACCGACGTGGACGCGGTCGCGTACTGGAACAACTGGGCCGACTTCGCGCTGGGTGACCCGCCGCTCGACGCCACCGCCTGGCGCGATCTCCAGTTCGTCGCGGCATAGGATGGGCCGATGAGGTGGAGCCGGTGACCGACGGGGGCGTGTCGGACCCGGGCCACGGCCATGCCTGCCTCGCCTACGACGACCCGGCGGTGTTCCACGCCTGGGCGGTCGCGCAGGTCACCACCGGTCTCGCCGCGGGCGAGCAGGTCTGGCTGGTCGGCCCGGAGGAGGCCGGCACCGTGGCCCGCCGACTGGGGTCGGTGCCCGGCTTCGACGCCGCGCGGCGACGCGGCGCGGTGCGGCTGTTCGCGGTCGGCCACGCCTACCGACACGACGAGGTCGTCGACCCGGAGCGGCAGGTGCAGGCGTACGTGCGGGCCACCACCGAGGCGCTGGCCGCCGGCCACACCGGCCTGCGGGTGCTGGCCGAGGCGACCAGCCTGGTCCGCACCGTCGCGCAGCGCGACGCCTTCGCCCGCTACGAGCACCGCATCGACCACTGGATGCGGCACCGGCCGATGTCGGCGGTCTGCGCCTACGACCGGCGGGTGCTCGGCGACGCGGCGATCGCGGAGCTGGCCTGCATGCATCCGGAGACCAACACCGACGTGCCGTTCCGGTTGTCCGCCGGCGGCGGTGACGCGGTGGTGGCGCTCGGCGGCGAGCTGGACCCGACCGCCCACCGGCTCTTCGCCGCCGCGCTGGAGCGGGCCGATCCGCGCCCGACGGCCGGGCGGCTGGTGTTCGACGCGACGGGGCTGCGCTTCGTCGACCACCGCAGCCTGCTGCTCCTGCGCGACCACGCCCGTCGGCACGACGCGGTCGCGGTGCTGCGCACCCGCCGGCCGGCCGCCGCCCGGCTGGTCGAGCTGCTGAGCCTGACCGGGGTACGGGTGGAGGTGGTCCGGTGAGGACCGGCGCGGCGGCCGGCCACGTGGGCTACTTCCACGAGGCGCTCCTCTACGACTCCGAGGAGGAGTTGCTGGCCGTGGCGCTGCCGTTCCTGTTGGACGGCATCGAGGCCGGCGAACGCGTCGCGGTGAGCCTGGACGCGCCGCACGCCGAGCTGGTACGCCGGGCGTTGCCCGCCGGCGCGGACGTCACCTTCCTGCCCGGTGGGGGCGTCTACGCCCGGCCCGCCACGGCGATCCGGGCCTACCGGGAGTGGCTCGGTTCGGCCGCGCCGGGCCGGGCGCAGCTCCGGATGGTCGGTGAGCTGCCGTCGGCGCTGCTCGGCGCCACCTGGGACGCGTGGGCCCGCTACGAGTCGGCGATCAACCACGCCTACGACGGTTTCCCGCTCTGGGGCATCTGCGCCTACGACCGGCGGGTGGCGTCGCCGCACGTGCTGGCGGACGTGATGCGCACCCATCCGCGGATCGCCCGGCCGGACGGCGGTCACGAGGCGACCGGCGTCTACACCGAGCCGTCGACCTATCTGGCCGAGTGCCGGCCGCCCCCGCTGGACCCGGTTCAACACACGACGCCGCTGGTCGAGCTGACCGACCCGACGCCGGCCCACGCCCGCGAGGCGGTCCGCGCCGCCGACCCCGGGCGCCTTCCGCCCGAGAGCGTCGAGGACCTGGTGATGGCCGTCAGCGAGGTGGTGTGCAACGCGACGCGGCACGGGACGCCGCCGGTGCGCCTGCGGTTGTGGTGCGCGGCGGACCGGATGGTGGTGAGCGTCCACGACCGGGGCGCCGGCCCCAAGGACCCGTACGCCGGGCTGCTGCCGGCCGGTGACGGCACCGAGGGCGGCCTGGGGTTGTGGATCAGCCACCAGAGTTGCGACCACGTCACCCACCACCGGGACGCCGACGGTTTCACCATCCGCCTGACGGCGGGGAATCCGCACTTCCCGGTCTGACCGTCGGACCGACCGGCGGGCCGGGGGCGGGGCGGGGCGAGCGCCGTGCGCGCACACGGTACCGTTGCGCCTCATCGTGCCCCGCGGCCTGGCGCTGGCGAACCGACGGAGGATGGCGCATGTCCAACGGTGAGGAACCGTTCGCACCCCACGACGACGTGTCCGCGCGACCGCGGTTCGACCCGGCGTTGCGCGGCTACGACAAACGGCAGGTCGACCGGTACGTCGAGCAGATGGACGGCGAGATCGGCGCGTTGACCGCCGCCCGGGACCGCGCGTACGCCCAGATCCGCGACCTGACCACGCAGGTGCAGCGGGCGCAGGCCGAGACGGTCGAGCTGCGGGACCGTCCGACGGCGGTGGACCGGGCGTCGTTCCGCGACCTCGGCCCGATGGTCGACCAGATCCTCGACCTGGCCGAGAAGCAGGCCGGCCAGATCACCGAGATGGCCACCAAGCGCGCCGACGACGTCCAGGCCCAGGCCGAGCGGGTGCTGACCGCGGCCCAGGAGCAGGCCGCCCGGGACCGGCGCGAGCTGGAGGAGGAGCTGTCCAACCGCCGGGCCGAGCAGGAGCGGGCCGACGAGGAGCGCCGGGTCGCCGCGCAGGCGGAGCTGGCCGCGGTCCGGGAGCTGGCGGAGAAGCTGCGCGCCGAGGGGCAGGCCGTGCACGACCGGGCCCAGCAGGAGGCGAAGCGGATCAGCGAGCAGACCACGCAGCAGGTCGAGCAGGCCCGGTCCGCGTCCGAGGCGCTGGTGAAGGCCGCCCGCACCCAGATCCAGCAGGAGGTGCAGGCCAACCGGAGCAAGGCCCAGCAGGAGCTGGCCCAGTGGCAGGCGACCATGGCCCGCGAGCTGGACGAGCGGCGGGCCGCGGCCGAGCAGGAGTTGGCCGACCGGGCGACGGCCGCCGAGCGGGACATCGCCGCGCTGGTCGCCGAGGCCCAGCAGTACGCCACCGAGGTGCGTGAGCGGGCCGACGAGGAGACCGCGGCGCACCAGGTGCAGCTCACCGCCGTGCAGCGGGAGATCCAGCAGCGGCAGGAGGCGTTGACCCAGCTCAAGAGCGAGCTGGAGACCGTCGGCAAGCAGTTGGAGCAGGCCCGTGGGGAGATCACCACGATCGAGCGGGCCGGTGCCGAGCTGGAGGAGCGGCTGGTCGGCGTACGCCGGGACCTGACCGCCGAGACCAGGCGGCTGGACGAGGCGCGGCGCGCGGCGGAGCTGGCCGAGCAGCACGCCAAGGAGACGCGGGCCCGGGTGCAGCGGGAGGCCAAGCGAGTGGCGGACCTGGCCGCGGCGGCGGTGATGGCAGCCGCCGCGGGTGGTGGCGAGACCGCCGAGTATCCGCAGGTGGCGGCGCGGCTGATGGGGACCGTCGCGGCGGCGACCGAGCCGGCGTCGGCCGACCGGACCGACACCGACCGGGCGGACGCCGACCGGGTGGAGGTCGACCGGGTGGAGGTCGAGCGGGACGAGAACGACCGGCCCCGGGCGGGGCGGGCGGAGGCCGAGCGGGACGACGTCGACCGGCCGCGCGCCGAGCCGTTCATCGAGCGGCTGGACGGGCCGAGCTTCGACGCGTTCGCGGTGCGGACGCCGGCGCCCCGCGCGGTGCCCGAGGCGGAGACCACCGGGCCGGACACCGGCGTCCGCGCCCCGGCCTGACGGTCGGGGCCACCGGCCGGCGCCCTTGCCACCTGCGTTTGCGATATGCAAATATGTGGATCTATTTGCCGCCTCGACTTCGGGGGTTCGACATGCGCAAGGCATCCTCGATCGGCGCGGCGGCGCTCCTGACCGTCGCCGCGGCGGGGGTCGCGGTGGTGGGCGCGGCGACGCCGGCCAGCGCGAGCTGCAGCCACCCCCACTCCAACGTGGACACCAAGTTCGGCCAGCTCTTCAACGCCACCAACGTCAACATCCGCAGCGGCCCGCACACCACCTGCGGTTCCCTGGGCTACGGCCAGCTCAGCCACAACGTCGACTTCCACTGCTTCGCCAGCGGTGACCGGGTCAGCGCGAACGGGCACACCACCTACACCTGGACCTACCTGCGGGACACCACCACCGGTGTCTCCGGCTGGGTCGCCGACGCGCTGCTCGACAACCTCGGCGGCAACGTCGCCTGCTGAGCCGGCCCACGCGCCGCGGGTCGGGCGGGCAGAATCACCGGGCATGACCGGAGTCGCCCTCCACCCGCCCGTCGAGCCGTACGCCACCCACCGGGTCCCGGTCGGTGACGGCCACGTCCTGCACGTGGAGGAGGTCGGCCGGCCGGACGGCGTACCCGTGGTGTTCCTGCACGGTGGGCCCGGCGGTGGTCTGGTGCCGGCGGCGCGGCGGTTCTTCGATCCCGGGCGCTACCGCGCGGTGCTGTTCGACCAGCGCGGCGCGGGCCGCAGCACCCCGTTCGGCGAGCTGCGGGCCAACACCACCGAGCACCTGGTGGCCGACCTGGAGACCATCCGACGGCGGCTCGGCATCGACAGGTGGCTGGTGTTCGGCGGCTCGTGGGGGGTCACGCTCGGCCTGGCGTACGCGCAGGCGCACCCGGACCGGGTGACCGGCCTGGTGCTGCGCGGCGTGCTGCTGCTGCGGCGCAGCGAGCGGGACTGGTTCTACCAGGGCGGCCTGCGTCACCTCCAGCCCGAGGAGTGGGCCCGGTTCGTCGCCCCGATCCCGCCGGCCGAACGCGACGACGTGCTGGCCGCCTACCACCGGCGGTTGCACGGCCCGGACGCCGACGTGGCGCGGGCCTGCGCGCGCTCCTGGGGGCGGTGGGAGGCGGTGAACTCCTCGCTGCGCCCCGACCCGGCGGTGCTCGACCACTTCACCGCCGACGAGCGGGCGTTGCCGATCGCCCGGATCCTGTCGCACTACGCGGTGCACGGCGGCTTCCTCGCGGAGGGGCAACTGCTCGACGGCGTGGACCGGATCCGCCACCTGCCGGCCGTGATCGTCAACGGCCGCTACGACCTGTGCTGCCCGCCGGTGTCCGCGTACGACCTGGCCTGCCGGTGGCCGGAGGCGGAGCTGCGGATCGTGCCGGACGCGGGCCACTCGGCGGCCGAGCCGGGCATCGCGCGGGAGCTGCTGCGCGCCGTCGACCGGGTCGCCGACCTGGTGAGCTGAACACCGCCCTCCCGCGCCTGGCCATTCGGGACCGTCGCTGGCAAGATCGGCCGAATGACGGGTGCGCTGTACGCGGTCAGTGATCTCCACGTGTCGTACCCGGAGAACCGGGCGGTGGTGGACGGCCTGCGACCGGAGTCGGCGGACGACTGGCTGATCGTGGCCGGCGACGTCGGAGAGCTGTTCTCCGACATCGAGCGGACGTTGGCGCAGCTCCGTGACCGGTTCGCCCGGGTGGTCTGGGCGCCCGGCAACCACGAGCTGTGGACCCATCCCACCGACCCGGTGACGCTGCGCGGAGTGGCGCGCTACGAGGCGCTCGTCGCCATGTGCCGGGGCCTGGGCGTGCTCACCCCGGAGGACGACTATCCGGTCTGGCGGGGCGCGGGCGGGCCGGTCACCGTGGCCCCGCTGTTCCTGCTCTACGACTACTCGTTCCGCGCCCCGGGCACGTCCACCAAGGAGGAGTCGCTGCGGGTGGCGTACGAGTCCGGGGTGGTGTGCACCGACGAGATGCTGCTGCACCCCGACCCGTACCCGGACCGGGAGTCGTGGTGCTGGGCGCGGCTGGCGGCGACCGAACGGCGACTGGCGGCGACCGACCCGGCGCTGCCGACCGTGTTGGTCAACCACTGGCCGCTGGTCCGCCAGCCCACCGACGTGCTCTGGTTCCCGGAGTTCGCGCAGTGGTGCGGCACCGAGCGCAGCGCCGACTGGCACGTGCGGCACCGGGCCGCCGTCGCGGTCTACGGCCACCTGCACATCCCCCGCACCACCCACTACGACGGGGTGCGGTTCGAGGAGGTGTCGCTGGGCTACCCGCGGGAGTGGGGCCGCCGGGGCGGCGAGCCGCGCCCGATGCGGCGGATCCTCGGCGGCGCCCCGTGATCGAGGCGTTGCTGCCGTCGGCGGCGGTGGCCGTCGAGGCGTTCATCGACCGGGCCGGCGACGAGCCGTACCCCGGGGAGGAGGACCTGGTGGCCCGCGCGGTGGCCAGCCGCCGTCAGGAGTTCGTCACCGCCCGGCGCTGCGCGCGGGAGGCGCTGGCCCGGCTCGGGCACCCGCCAGCCCCGATCCGCCCCGGTCCCCGGCGGGAGCCGCTCTGGCCGGCCGGGGTGGTGGGCAGCATCACCCACTGCGCCGGGTACCGGGCGGCGGTGGTGGCCCCGGCCGCCGCGCTGGCCGGGCTGGGCATCGACGCCGAGCCGCACGGGCCGCTGCCCGAGGGGGTGGCCGAGGCGGTCACCGTCGCCGGCGAGCCGGCGCACCTGGCCGGGCTGCGCGCCGCCGACGCGGGCGTGCACTGGGACCGGCTGCTGTTCAGCGCGAAGGAGTCCGTCTACAAGGCGTGGTACCCGTTGACCAGCCGGTGGCTCGGGTTCGAGGAGGCGGAGCTGACGCTGGACCCGGCGGGCCGGTTCACCGCCCGGGTGCTGGTCGACGGTACGCGGACCGACGGCGGGCCGCCGTTGGACGTGCTCGACGGCCGCTGGCTGGTGGAGCGGGGGCTGGTGCTGACCGCGGTGGTCGTGCCGCACCCGGGACATCCGCCCGGGTGATCCGCGTTTGTCCCGCCCCGTCGGGGGTAGGGCCGGAGGGGCCTGGTCATTTCACCGCAACGGAGGACAGGTCCTGATGGAATCCAGCAAGCCCGCCCAGGTCGTCAAGGGTGTCGTCGAGGCCGCCGTCGAGAAGGTCGGCGAGGTGCTGACGCCGGACGTGCCGGGCGCGCCGGGCAGCGCCCCACCATCGCTCGAGGAGCCCACCGCGCCGCACGGCCCGCTGCCACCCAAGGACGAGCAGGGCGCGCCGGACACGCGTACCCCGACCGGCGCGGAGACCGGCGTGCCGAAGATCGCCAAGGGGCAGCAGGGGGCGTACCTCACCACCGCCAACGGCGCCCGGCTGCGCGACACCGACCACTCGCTCAAGGCCGGCCCGCGCGGCCCGGTGCTGCTCCAGGACCACCACCTGCGCGAGAAGATCACGCACTTCGACCACGAGCGGATCCCGGAGCGGGTGGTGCACGCCCGAGGGGCCGGCGCGCACGGCGTCTTCGTCGCCAACGGCGCGGCCGAGCAGGTCACCCGCGCCGGCTTCCTGAAGAAGGGGCGCGAGACGCCGGTCTTCGTCCGCTTCTCGACCGTGCTGGGCTCGCGCGGCTCGGCGGACACGGTCCGCGACACCCGGGGCTTCGCCACCAAGTTCTACACCGACGAGGGCACGTTCGACCTGGTCGGCAACAACATGCCGGTCTTCTTCATCCAGGACGCGATCAAGTTCCCGGACATCATCCACGCCGCCAAGCCGCACCCGGACCGGGAGATCCCGCAGGCGCAGAGCGCGCACGACACGTTCTGGGATTTCGTCTCGCTGCACACCGAGGCGCAGCACCACACCATCTGGAACATGTCCGACCGGGGCATCCCGCGGTCCTACCGGACCATGGAGGGCTTCGGCGTGCACACGTTCCGCCTGGTCGACGACGCCGGCGCGACGGTGCTTGTCAAGTTCCACTGGAAGCCGAAGCTCGGGGTGCACTCGTTGGAGTGGGAGGAGGCGCAGCTGATCAACGGCATCGACCCGGACTTCCACCGCCGCGACCTGTACGACGCCATCGAGGCCGGCGCGTACCCGCAGTGGGAGCTGGGCATCCAGGTCTTCCCGGACACGCCGGAGGAGACGTTCGCCGGGATCGACCTGCTCGACCCGACGAAGATCGTGCCGGAGGAGCTGGCGCCGGTGCAGGCCATCGGCACGCTCACCCTCAACCGGACGCCGCGCAACTTCTTCGCCGAGACCGAGCAGGTGGCGTTCCACCTGGGGCACCTGCCGCCGGGCATCGACGTCACCAACGACCCGCTGTTGCAGGGTCGGCTCTTCTCGTACCTGGACACCCAGCTCACCCGGCTGGCCGGGCCGAACTTCACCCAGATCCCGATCAACCGGCCGCACGCCGACGTCAACGACATGCTCCGGGACGGCTTCCACCAGCAGGCGGTGCACGCCGGGGTGGCGCCCTACCGGCCGAACTCGCTCGACGGCGGCAACCCGTTCCCGGCCGGTGACCGGGAGCACGCGTTCGTCGACGTGCCGGTGACGGTGGCCGAGGCGCCGAAGGTCCGGGCCGCGCCCGCCTCCTTCGACGACCACTACAGCCAGGTCCGGCTCTTCTGGGCGAGCATGTCGCCGGTGGAGAAGGAGCACATCATCCGGGCGTACACGTTCGAGCTGGGCAAGTGCTACCACCAGGCGATCAAGGAGCGGCAGCTCCAGTGCCTGGCCAACATCGACCCGGTGCTCTGCGAGCAGGTCGCCACCGGCCTGGGGCTGCCCGCGCCGCAGCCGACCGTGCCGCTGGCCGAGGTGCAGCCCAGCCCGGCGCTGTCCCAGGTCGGCCGGGAGTGGCCGGCCGACGGCCGGATGGTGGGCATCGTGGTCGACGCCGACGGTGACCTCGACGACGTCGCGCAGGTCCAGCGCGCGGTGTTCGCGGCCGGCATGGTGCCGCTGCTGATCGCCGCGCACGGCGGCACGGTGGGCGGGCTGCCGGTGCAACGGACATTCGCCACGGCCCGTTCCGTCGAGTTCGACGCGGTCCTGCTGGCCGGCGCGCCGGCGCCGGCGCCGGACGCGTTGCCGGCACGGGACGCCAAGGCCGGCGCGCCGGGTGCGACCGCCGTCGACCCGCGGGTGTCGCTGCTTGTCGAGGAGGCGTGGCGGCACGCCAAGGCGATCGGCGCGTGGGGCGCCGGCGCCGAGGTGCTGCGACTGACCGGGGTGGCCGGCTCGCCGGGCGTGGTGACCGGGGGCTCCGGCGCGGAGGCGCTGGAGTCGGTGCGGCAACTGATGGCGGCGCACCGGGTCTGGGAGCGGTTCCCGGCCTCGGTCGCCTGACCGACGCGCGGTCGAGGGGCGGTCCGCCACCGGCGGGCCGCCCCTCACGCTGTTTGTTTCATAGACCTGTCTGAGTATTGCAGTTCTGTGTCGTGCGCTGTCATGATGACCGTCAATTTCTTCCTCCCCTCGAAGGAGCGGTCCACATGGCGCCCACCCGCCGTACCCTGATCCGGTCCGTGGTGGCCGGGTCCGCGCTCGCCGCGCTGCCCGACCTCGCGCTCTCCCCCATCCCCGCAGCCGCCGCCAGTCCCCCCGGCGACGTGGTCGGCAAGGTCTCCGTCGGCTACCAGGGCTGGTTCAGTTGTCCCGGCGACGGGGCCCCGATCGGCGGCTGGTGGCACTGGAGCCGGGACCGGTTCCAGTCCCCCTCGCCGTCGAACACCACGATCGTGTCCTGGCCGGACATGCGGGAGTACGCCCGCGGCTACCCCACCGCCTATCCGAACCTCGGCGACGGCCGGCCGGCCACGCTCTTCTCCTCCTACGACCAGCAGACCGTGGACACCCACTTCCGCTGGATGCAGGAGTACGGCTGCGACACCGCGGCGTTACAGCGGTTCAACCCGTTCGGCGACGAGGGGCCGACCCGCGACGCGATGGCGGTCAAGGTGCGCTCGGCGGCGGAGCGGTTCGGCCGCAAGTTCTACGTGATGTACGACGTGACCGGCTGGACCGCGATGCAATCGCAGCTCAAGGAGGACTGGGCGACGAGGATGTCGGCGCACACCGCCTCACCGGCGTACGCCCGGCAGAACGGCAAGCCGGTGGTCTGCGTGTGGGGGTTCGGCTTCGCCGACGACGGCCGGCCGTTCGCGCCCGCCGCCTGCCTGGACGTGGTGCGGTGGCTGAAGGCCCAGGGCTGCTACGTCATCGGTGGCGTGCCGACGTACTGGCGGCAGGGGATCAACGACTCCCGCCCCGGTTTCGCCGACGTCTACCACGCGTTCGACATGCTGTCCCCGTGGATGGTCGGGCGCACCGGCACGCTCGACGGGCTGGACTGGTTCCTCACCAACGTCAACGCGCCCGACCTGGCCGACTGCGCCGCGCACGGCATCGACTACCAGCCCTGCGTGATGCCGGGCGACCTGTCCGCCGGCCACCGGCGGCACGGTGACTTCTACTGGCGACACCTCTACAACATGGTGCGACTCGGCGCACAGGGCCTCTACGTGTCCATGTTCGACGAGTTCAACGAGGGCAACCAGATCGCCAAGACCAGCGAGACGGCGGCGGCCACCCCGGCCGGGACCGGGATCCGGGCGCTCGACGAGGACGGCACCGCCTGCTCGGCGGACTACTACCTGCGGATCACCGCGGACGGCGGCCGGATGCTCAAGGGCCAGTTGGCGCTCACGGCGGTGCGACCCACGCCGCCGGTGACCGGGGGCGGCCAGCCACCCGGCGGCGACCTGGCGGCCGGTCGGCCGGCGTCGGCGAGCAGCCAGCAGAACGGGCCGTTCGGCGCCGGCAACGCGGTCGACGGCGACCGGGGCACGTACTGGGAGTCGGCGAACGGCGCGTTCCCGCAGTGGTGGCAGGTCGATCTCGGGACGACCTGGCCGGTGGCCCGCCTGGTGCTCGCGCTGCCGGCCGGCTGGGAGGCCCGGACGCAGACGCTCGCGGTGCAGGGCGGCACGGACGGCACGACGTTCACCACGCTGACCGGGCCGGTCGGCGTCCGGTTCGACCCGGCCACCGGCAACCAGGCGACGCTGACGTTCACCGCCAGCCCGGTCCGGTACCTGCGGGTGCGGTTCACCGGCAACACCGGCTGGCCCGCCGGACAGCTCGCGCAACTCTCCGCGTACGCCGCCTGACTCATCGAAGTCCATCATTGACGACTTAGTTAATAGTCTTTAATATTTGGTCCACCTCGAGGAACACCCCCTGTCCGCCCCCCGTCCCCGGGAAGGCCCTCGATGCCCACACCCCACCTCCGGCGCCGCCTCGCCGCCGGTGCGCTCGCGCTGGCCACCGCCGCCGCGACGCTCGCCCTCAGCCCGTCCGCCGCCGAGGCGGTGGTGCTGCCCAACGGCTTCAAGAGCGTCGGCTACATGCCGTCGTGGAGCGGCAGCGTCACCAGCATCCAGTACGGCAAACTCACCCACGTCAACTACGCCTTCGTGCTGCCCAACGGCGACGGCAGCCTGCGCGCGGTGGAGAACCCGAGCAAGCTCTCCTCGCTGGTCTCGCTCGGGCACGCCAACAACGTCAAGGTCTCCATCGCCATCGGCGGCTGGAACGACGGCGACGACTCCGCGTTCGAGGCGCTCGCCGCCAACTCCGGCGCCCGCGGCGCGTTCGTGAACAACGTGGTCGCCTTCGTCAACCAGTACAACCTCGACGGGGTCGACATCGACTGGGAATACCCCGACCCGGGCGCGTCCGCCAGCAACTACACGCTGCTGATGCAGCAGCTCGGCAGCGCCCTGCACAGCCGCGGCAAGCTGCTCACCGCCGCCGTGGTCGCCGAGGGCTACTACGTCAACGGCGTACCCACCACGGTCTTCAACTCGGTCGACTGGCTCAACATCATGGCGTACGACGGCGGCACCCCGCACGCCAACTACGACTGGTCGATCGCCGCCGTGAACGGGTGGAAGGCGCGCGGCCTGCCCGCCGCCAAGGCGGTGCTCGGCGTGCCGTTCTACAGCCGGCCCGGCTACTACACGTACGCCGCGTTGGTCGGCATGGACCCGGCCAACGCCAACCGGGACTGCACCACGGCCGGCGGCGCGCAGCAGTGCTACAACGGCCTCCCGACGGTCAAGCGCAAGACGCAGTGGGCCCTGGCGAACGCCGGCGGCATGATGAACTGGGAGTTGTCCCAGGACACCACCGGCGCGACGTCGCTGGTCAGCGCCATCTACGACACGGTCACCGGCGGCACCACCCCACCGCCGTCCGGGCGGACCGGGCCGATCACCGGCATCGGCGGCAAGTGCGTCGACGTCGCCGCCGCCGGCACCGCCAACGGCACCGCGATCCAGCTCTACACCTGCAACGGCACCGCCGCGCAGAGCTGGACCGTGGGCGGCGACGGCACGCTGCGGTCGCTGGGCAAGTGTCTCGACGTGACAAGCGCCGGCACCGCGAACGGCACGAAGATCCAGCTCTGGGACTGCAACGGCACCGGCGCGCAGGTCTGGCAGGCGCAGAGCAACGGCACGCTGCGCAACCCGGTGTCGAACCGGTGCCTGGACGCCACCGACAACAGCTCCGCCGACGGCACCCGGTTGCAGATCTGGGACTGCTTCGGCGGCGCCAACCAGGTCTGGCGACTGCCGGCCTGACCGCCCGGACACGCGTCCCCGCCGGCCCCGGTGGGGACGCGTGTCACCAGCGGTTACGCGCCTCCTCGGCCCAGCCGACCAGGCCGTCGAGGTCCACCCGCGCGCCGTCGTCGGTGGCGGCCCAGCCGGTGAAGTGCCCGAAGCACTGGTGGGTCTCGCCGGCCAGCACCACCAGGTTCGTGCGCGCCACCCGCTCGTGGAACGGGTGGAAGGTGACGTCCACCCGGTCACCGGTGATCCGCCACGGCCGCAGCCAGTCGGTGCGGTCGTACCGCCAGGCGAGGTCGTCCCCGATCTTGTGCAGCCGGCCGTCGACGAAGACCGCGTTCTCGGTCGAGCCGGTCCCGTCGGTCCACGTGCCGCCGAGTTGGATCGCCCGGCCGGGACCGCTGCCCGCCGCCCAGTTCCACCGCACCGCGTACCGCCACTTGCCGCGACCGTGGTCCAGCGCCGCGAACGACTCCGCCCCCACCGGGTACGTGGTGCCGTCCACCCGCAGCGTGCCGTGCACCGGGCGGCCCACGTCCTTGACCGTGTACTGGAACCGGCGGGTGCTCCACGGCACCACCACGCCGAGCGACTCGTGCCCCGGTGGCAGCGGCACCGTCAGGTCGACCTCGACACCGGGCGCGGTGGCCCGGACAGCGCTGCCGTCGGGGCCCTGGTCCACCTCGACGACCAGTCCGCCACCACGGGCCCGGACCGCCCCCGCGCCGCTGACCGGCGGCAACACCGCGCCCCGGGCGAACGGGACCACCGCCTCGGTGACGGTCTCCCGGCCGGTCCGCCGGTCGAGCAGGTAGAGGCTCTGCACGCCGGCATAGTCCAGCGAGGACGCGACCAGGCCGAGGATGTGTGTCGGGGTGACCACGCCCCAGTGCTCCCACCGTTTGGCCCGGCCCCAGCCGCGCAGGTTGGACCGGTGCAGCGGGCGGCGACTCCACCCGACCGCCGCCGGGTTCAACCGCCCGTCGGGACGGCACAGGTCGACCGGCTCGGTGATCTCCCGCTCGTGCGTCACCGCCGCAGGCTACCGGGCGGGACGACGGGACGACGACAGCCGCCCGGCGGCCCGGCGGGAGGTCAGCTGTCCCGCCGGGCCGTCGCCGTCAGCGGCCCCGGGTGGCCTTGCAGATCTCCACCGGCTGGGCCGGCGCGCCGTCCACCGGCGCCGGGTCCTCCGGCGTGGCGGCGATGCCGCCGGCCGCGATCCGGTCCAACGTGGCCAGCCCGGCCGCGTCGACCCGCCCGAAGACGGTGTAGTTCGGGCGCAGCGCCGAGTCCGCCTGGACCAGGAAGAACTGGCTGCCGTTGGTGTCCGGGCCGGCGTTCGCCATGGCCAAAGTGCCGCGGGCGTAGAGGCGGCGGACGCCGGTCGGGTCGGTCGGCGCGGGCGGCAGGTCGGTGGGCAGCTCGTCGCGGTACCGGTAACCCGGGCCGCCCTCGCCGGTGCCGGACGGGTCACCGCACTGGAGCACCGTCAACGTCGGGTACGCGGTGAGCCGGTGGCAGGGCGTCCGGTCGTAGAACTTGTGCCGGGCCAGGTGCAGGAAGCTCTGCACGGTGCACGGCGCCTGCTCGCGGTCGAGGGTCAGCCCGATCGGCCCCTGGTTGGTGCGCAGCGTGACCCGAACCGTGCCCCGGTCCGGCGTCCGGCGCGGGTCCGGCGGCAGCGGCACCGGCCGGGCCGCCGGCTCGTCCGGCGTCGGCGTGTACGCGCACGGCCCCTTGGTCGGTGCGGGGTCGGCGGCCGGGGCCGCGGTCGCGGCGACGGCGGAGCCGGCGACCAGCGCGACGGCGGCCACCGTCACCCCGGCGAGGCGGGCCAGCAGCGGGGCGGCGTGCGGTCGGGTTTCGCTCGACACGTGGGTCCTCCCTGGACTCGTGGTACCAGAACGACCGGAGTCTATGGAGCCGGTGACCCGATGTCGACGAAAGTCGGTTGCCGGGCGCGGCGGGGTCCGGGAGGGTGTCGGTCCGTGCCTGCCTCCGTCTCCGTCTTCTCCTCCCCCGGCAGTTGGATCGAGTCCGCCGCACTCGACCAGTGCCACCAGGTCGCCGCGCTGGACGGCATGACGCACGTCGCCGCCATGCCCGACCTGCACCCCGGCAAGGGCGCCCCGATCGGCGCCGCCATGGCCTCGACGGTGCTCTACCCGTTCCTGGTCGGCTCCGACATCGGGTGCGGCATCGCGGTGTTCCCGATCGCGCTGCGCCGGGCCGTACCGGAACGACTCGCCGCCCGTTTCCCCGACCTGGACCGTGCGCTGCACCCCGAGCGGGACGCCGATGACCCGGCCTGGTCGGTGCGGACCGGTGACGTGCCCGCGGGCCACCTCGACGGCCTCGGCACGGTCGGCCGGGGCAACCACTTCGTCGAGCTGGCCCGCGTCGGCGCGCTCGACGCGCCGGAGCACGCCGCGCGGCTCGGGCTGGCCACCGGTGACCTGGTGCTGGTGGTGCACTCCGGGTCGCGTGGGCTGGGCGAGCGGATCCTGCGCGAGCACACCGAGGCGCACGGCGCCGGCCCCGCGCCCGATCCGGACGCCTACCTGGCCCGGCACGACGACGCGGTCCGGTGGGGCTCGCTCAACCGGCGGCTGCTGGCCGCCCGGGTCGCGTACGCGCTGGGCGCCGAGCCCACCGAGCCGGTCGTCGACCAGTGCCACAACCTGGTGGAGCTCCGTGACGGGCACTACCTGCACCGCAAGGGCGCGGCCCCGGGCGACGGCCGGGACGTGCTGGTCGCCGGCACCCGGGGCACCCCGTCCCACCTGGTGGCCGCGCATGCCGGCGCGGACGCCAACCACTCGGTGGCGCACGGCGCCGGCCGGAAGATGTCCCGCGCCGACGCGCTGCGCCGGGGCAAGGCCAAGCACACCGTCGAGGAGCTGCGCCGCACGCCGGTCGGCTCGATCGTGGTGTGCGGCGACCGGCAACTGCTGTTCGAGGAGGCGCCCACCGCGTACAAGCGGATCGAGCAGGTGATCGGCGACCTGGTGGCGCACCGGCTGGCCACGCCGGTCACCACCACGGTGCCCCTGGTCACCTACAAGACGCCTGATGTCGCGCCGGCCCGCCGCCGGGGGCGGCGGTGACGGAGCTGTTCCTGTCCGCCGGGCGCGGCCCGGCGGAGTGCGCGTGGGCACTGGCCCGCCTGCTGTCCCGTCTGGAGGCCGACGCCGCCCGGCACCGCCTGGGCACGACCCGGGTGGAGAGCGTGCCGGATGACCGGCCGGGCACCTGGCGGTCGGTGCGGCTACGGCTCACCGGCGCCGGCGCGGAGGAGTTCGCCGCCGGCTGGACCGACACGCTCTGCTGGCAGGCGCCCAGCCCTTACCGGCCGGGTCACGGGCGCAAGAACTGGTACGTCACCGCCCGCCCGCACCGCGCCGACCCGGTGTCCACGCCGTTCCACGAGGCCGACATCGCGTTCGTGCCCTGCCGCACCGGCGGGCCCGGCGGGCAGCACCGCAACAAGGCCAGCACCGCCGTCCGGGCCACCCACCGCCCGTCCGGGCACGTCGTGGTGGTGGACACCGAACGGCACCTGCACCTCAACCGCCGGATCGCGGTCGAGCTGCTGAGCCGGCGGGTCGCCGAGGACGACGAGGCCGCCCGGCGCGACGGCGCGACGGCGCGCTGGCGGACCCACGACGAGTTGGTCCGGGGCGACCCGACCCGGGTGGAACGGCCGTGAAGCGCATCGGCCCGGGCCTCGGACGGCGTCCATGGCCTGCCCGCCAGCGCCGGCCCGACCGCCACCCCCGACCGGCCGCCACCCCCCGAGCCGGCCGCCACCCCCGGACCGGCCGCCACCCCCGGACCGGCCGCCACCCCCGGACCGACCGCCACCCGCGGACCGGATCGCCGCCCGTCCACGCCGGCTGGGCGACGCCGGCGCCGCCGGCAGCGTCGGTGATGGTGTCACCTTCCCGGCGTCTCTGGACCGCCCTCGGCGAGTCGGGGCCGGCGGCATCACGGGACGTGAAGCGTTATACCTCAGCGTCATAAATATGACCCTGAGGTATAACGGCGCAGACCCGATTGTTCCTCCGCCGAGGTCACGCACGGTGACCGGTGCCGAGATACGGCCTGACGCCCCAGCCGGATACGGTGGTCACCGGCTCGGGCGGTCCCCGTCCGCGGCGCGGGAGGAGGCCGGATGCGGCTGCACGTCGGGTGTGCCATGTGGACGCACCGGTCCTGGGCAGGCCGGTTCCTGCCGCACCCGCTGCCGGCCGGTGAGCGGCTGCGCGCGTACGCCGGCTGGTGCGACGCGGTCGAGGGCAACACCACGTTCTACGCCATCCCGGCCCGGGACACGGTGGCGTCCTGGGCGGAACAGACCGGCAGGGAGTTCCGCTTCCTGGCGAAGCTGCCCAAGGTGGTCACGCACGAGCGCCGCCTCACCGGTGACGAGGCCGAGCTGCGGGCGTTCCTGGACGCGATGGAACCGCTCGGCCCACGGGCGCACATGCTCTGGGTGCAACTGCCCGGCTCGTTCGGCCCGACCGACGTGCCCGACCTCGACCGGTTCCTGCGCGCCCTGCCCGCCACCCACCGCTACGCGGTCGAGGTCCGACACCCCGCCTTCTTCACCGACCCCGGCGCGGCCCGGCCGCTGGAGCGGATGCTCGGCCGGGCCGACGCGGAGTGGATCCCGTTCGACACCACCGCGTTCTTCCGGACGCCGCCGACAAGCGACGCGGAGCGGGAGGCGTGGACGCGCAAGCCACGGCTGCCGAGACGCACCGGGGCGCTGACCGACCGGCCGGTGGTGCGCTACCTCGGCCGGGACGACCCGGCCGCGACGGTCGAGGGCTGGCAGCCGTGGCTGGACGTGGTCGTCGACTGGCTGCGCGAAGGCCGCTCGCCGACCGTGTTCGTGCACACGCCGGACAACGCGGACGCCCCCAAGCTGGCCCGCCGGTTCCACGACCAGGTCCGCGCCCGCCTGCCCGAGCTGGCGCCGCCGCCCGAACCCGAGCCGGTCGGCCCGGCCACCCTGTTCTGACGGTCCCCGCCGTCGCGGGCCGCCCGCCCGCCACCCGGCATCGGCCGGGCGCCGTGCCCGAGCGCGGCCCCCGGCCGCGTCCGGTCAGGCCGCGCCCGGTCAGGCCGGCGTGAGCGGCAGCAGCACCGTGAACCGGGTGTCGCCGGGCTCCGATCGGACCCGGATATCGCCGTGGTGCTTGTTGACCACGATCCGGTACGAGATGTCCAACCCGAGACCGGTGCCCTCGCCGACCGCCTTGGTGGTGAAGAACGGCTCGAAGATGCGCGGCCGGACCGCCGGCGGGATACCCGGACCGGTGTCGGCGATCTCCACGGTCAGCCGGTCGTCGGTGCGGCCGGTACGCACCGTCAACGTGCCGTCGCCGGCCATCGCGCCCAGCGCGTTGTCGATGAGGTTCGTCCAGACCTGGTTGAGTTCGGCCGCGTACGCCGACACCGTGGGTAGACTCCGGTCGTACTCCCGGACCACCCGGACGCCGGCCGGGATCTTCGCCTGGAGCATCACCAGCGTGGCGTCGAGCAGCTCGTGCACGTCCACCGTCTGGAAGGGCGCGCGGTCGAGCTGGGAATACTGCTTCGCGGCGCCGACCAGCCCGGACACCCGGGTGACCGCGTCGTCGATCTCGCCCATCAGCAGCTCGGTGTCGATGGTGTAGGTGATCCAGTGCACCGCCGACTCCAGGTCGTCGCCGCCGACCGCGGCGTCGACCTGAGCCAGCCAGCCGGTGTCGAGGCCGCCGGCCACCAGCGTCGGGGCCAGCTCCCAGGCCCCGCGTACGCCGTGCTCGTCGAGCCAGTCGGCCAGCTCGTCCTCGGCGTCGCTGGCCGCCAGCGGCGACAGCGTGGGCGCGGCGGCAGCCCGCTTGACCGCCTCCTCCTGCAACGCGACCAGGTCGTGCAGACGCCGACCGTCGAGCCGACCATCCGCGATCATGGCGAGCTTGTGCCGCATCTTCGCCACCCGGCCGCGCAGCGCCGACGTGGCCCGCACCGCCGCCGCCGCCGGATTGTTCAGCTCGTGGGTGAGCCCGGCGGAGAGCGCGCCGAGCGCCAGCAGCCGCTCCCGCTCACCGACGATGGTCTGCGTGTTGCGCATCCCGATGAACAGCCCTTCCAGCAGGTGGGTGGCCATCGGGAACCAGCCGCGCATGGCGTCCGCGATGATCGCCGCCGGCAGCGCGAACACCGCGCAGTCGGTGACCGCGCGCAGGCTGTTGCGGTAGCGCTGCTCGGCCGGGTCGCCGACGTACGCCTGCATGGCGCCGCCGTAGACGCCGCGCTGGCTGGTGCGGCTCACCTCCACCTCGTCGCCCTGGACCCGCTGGTGCATCGCCACGGTGCCGTCCAGCAGCACGTAGAAGCAGCTCGCCGGCTCGCCCTCGACGTAGACCGCCTCGCCGGCGCGACGCCGCTCCACCCGGCCGTGCTCGGCCAGGTGGGCGAGCTGCTCCGGGGTCAGCGACTCGAACAGGAACAGCCCGCGAAGCTCGTCCGTGGTGAGCCGATCCGTACTCATTGCGCCTCCAGATACCGGTGCACCAGGGAGACCGCCATCGCGCCCTCCCCCACCGCCGACGCGACCCGCTTCACCGACTCGGCCCGCACGTCCCCGGCGGCGAACACGCCCGGCATGCTGGACTCCAGGTGGTAGGGGTCGCGCGGCAGGGACCAGCCGGCCGGCCGGTGGCCGCCCCGGGTGAGGTCCGGCCCGGTCAGCACGAAGCCCCGACGGTCCCGGGCCACCGCGCCGTCGAGCCAGTCGGTGTGCGGCTCCGCGCCGATGAAGACGAACAGCCACGAGGTGTCCGCGTCCCGGGTCTCGCCGGTGCGCATGTCCCGCAGCGTCACCCGTTCCAGGTGCTCCTGCCCGGCGCCGCCGACCACCTCGGTGCACGGGTGCACCTCGATGGCGTCGATCCGGGCGATCTGGTCGATCAGGTAGCTGGACATCGACCGGGAGAGGTCGTCGCCGCGAATGAGCAGGTGCACCCGCCGGGCGTACCGGGAGAAGTGCACCGCGGCCTGGCCGGCCGAGTTCGCCCCGCCGACGATGTAGACGTCCTCCCCGGCGCAGCTCGGCGCCTCGCTCGCCACCGAGCCGTAGAAGCAGCCGCGCCCGGTCAGCTCGGCCAGCCCGGGTGCCGGCAGCATCCGGTAGGAGACGCCGGTGGCCAGCACCACGGTGTGCGCGGCGACGCTGCTGCCGTCGCTGAACCGCAGCACCCGCGCGCCACCCGCGTTCTCCAGCGACACCACCTCCCGCGCGCTCAGCAGCTCCGCGCCGAACCGCAGCGCCTGCCGGCGGGCCCGGTCGGTGAGCTGGGCGCCGGAGACGCCGTCCGGAAAGCCGAGGTAGTTCTCGATCCGGCTGCTCTGCCCGGCCTGCCCGCCGGTCGCCCGCCGCTCGATCAGCACGGTCCGCAACCCCTCCGAGGCGCCGTAGACCGCCGCGCCCAGCCCGGCCGGGCCGGCGCCGACCACCACCAGGTCGTAGAACTCGGCGGCCGGCGTGGTGGCGAGGCCGACCCGCGCGGCCAGGTCGGCCGTCGTCGGCCGCACCAGCGACGTGCCGTCCGCGGTCACCACCAGGGGTACGTCGGCAGCGGTCACGCCCGCGGCGCTGAGCAGCCCGGCGCCCTCCGGCTCGTCGGCGAGCACCCAGCGGAACGGCACCAGGTTGCGGGCCAGGAAGTCACGCGCCGTGAACGACGGCGCCGACCAGCGGTGCCCGACCACGCGCAGCTCGGGCGTGGTCGTGGCGCCCTCGGCGGTCCACGACGCCAGGAGCTGGTCCAGCACCGGGTAGAGCTTCTCCTCCGGCGGGTGCCACGGCTTGAGCAGGTAGTGGTCGAGGTCCACCACGTTGATCGCGTTGATCGCGGCGTCGGTGTCGGCGTACGCGGTGAGCAGGACCCGGCGCGCGGCGGGGAACAGGTCCATCGCCGCTTCGAGGAACTCGATGCCGTTCATCTGCGGCATCCGGTAGTCGGCGAGCAGCACCGCCACCTGCTCGCCGCGCAGCTTCAACTCACGCAGCGCGTCCAACGCCGCCTCGGCGGAGTCGGCCCGGACCACCCGGTAACGGTCGCCGTAGCGACGCCGGATGTCGCGGGCGACCGCCCGGGAGACGGCCGGGTCGTCGTCGACGGTGAGGATCGCGGGGTTGGGCATGCCGTCCATCCAAGCACCCGCCGAGGCCGACCCGCACCACCAGACCGGGTGGCGCCGGCCTCGGCGGGGGCCCGCTACGCCGAGGCCCGCGCGTCACCGCCGTTCCGGACCCCGACGCCGGCCCCGGGTCGACACGAACTGGTACGACAT
This sequence comes from Micromonospora sp. NPDC051141, assembly GCF_044455765.1. Taxonomy (NCBI): domain Bacteria; kingdom Bacillati; phylum Actinomycetota; class Actinomycetes; order Micromonosporales; family Micromonosporaceae; genus Micromonospora; species Micromonospora sp. NPDC051141. The sequence goes on along the minus strand of NZ_JBITFD010000002.1, from coordinate 287,554 downwards.
CGCCGCGAACCCGGGATCGCGCAGCAGCCGCCGGAACGCGTCGAGCTGGCCCGGCGACAGCCCGGCGTCGAGCAGTTCCGGTTCGAGCTGGCGGGAGTTCGTGCCGTACAGCGAGATGCCGAGCGAGCCGCCCGCCCAACTCTGCGCGTGGCTGACGGTGTCCACGTCGACCAGGCCGGCGGCGGCCATCTCGGCGTGCGCGTCCTGCGCCCAGGCCAGGTCCGCGCCATGGCTCTGGAGGATGCTCAGCACCGCGTCCGTGACCTGGGCGAAGAGTTTCGCCGCGTCGTCGCTCGGTGCGGTGAGCACCCGCAGCGGCGCGGTGCAGTCGAACTCCTCGACCACCAGCCACCCGCCCGGGGCGAGCGCGTCGGCCAGCGTGCGCAGGACCCGGCGCCGCTCCGGCAGGTGCAGCAGCACCAGCCGGGCGTGGATCACGTCGAACCCGTCCCCCGGCGGCGGCTCGCGGCGCACGTCGTGCCGGCGGACGTCGAGGTTGCCGGCCGGCCGCAGGTGCGTCAGGTCGAGGTCGGTGGCGAGCACCCGGCCGTTCGGGCCGACGGCGGCGGCCATGGCGCGGGCCACCGAGCCGCCGCCGGCGCCGACCTCCCAGCACCGGACGCCGGGGGCGAGCAGCGGCGCGGCGAGCCGGCCGGTGGTGATCGGATCGAGGAAGGCTTCGAGCGCGTGCAGTTGGGGCACCGCGTCGGCGGCGCCGGTGTCGAAGGCGTAGTCGGTCCGGGGGGCGGACCCGGTCTCGGGGACGTCGGTCGGCATCGTTCCTCGTTCCTGTGTTCGCGGTCGGTCGGTGTCACGGGCCCGAGGGCGTGGGCAGCCCGGGCCGGGGCCGGGGAGCCGGTGGCTCCGCGACCGCGGCGACGCTGAGCAGCGCCGCCACCGCGCCCGGGTCGGCCCGGGCCTCGTCGGCCGGCCGGTCGTAGACCACCCGGCCGTACTCCAGCACCGCGACCCGGTCGGCGACCTCGACCGCGTGCCGGATCTGCTGCTCCACCAGGAGCACGGTCAGCCCGGCCCCGGCCAGCGACCGGACCAGGTCGCGGACCCGCAGCGCCAGGTCCGGTGCGAGCCCCTCGCAGGGCTCGTCGAGCAGCAGCACGCGGGGCTGGCCGAGCAGCGCCCGGGCGATCGCCAGCATCTGCTGTTCGCCGCCGGAGAGCTGGTCGCCGCGGTGCCGCAGCCGGTCGGCGAGCCGGGGCAGCAGCTCCAGCACCCGGGCGACCGTCCAGCCCTCGCCGCCCGGCGTCGCCGCCCGCCACGGCGCGGCGGCCAGGACCAGGTGCTCGGCCACGGTCAGCCGGGAGAAGACCCGCCGACCCTGCGGCACCAGCCCCACCCCGGCGCGGGCGATCCGGTGCGGCTGCCGGCCGGTGACCGGTACGCCGCCCAGCTCGATCCGCCCGGCGTGCGGCCGGACCAGCCCGGCCACGCAGTGCACGAGCGTGCTCTTGCCGGCGCCGTTGCGACCCACCACCACCTGCACCGTGCCGGGCCGCACGTCGAGGCTCACCTCGTGCAGCACGGTGCCACCGGCGTAACCGGCGCAGAGCCGGTCGATGCGCAGCATCACGTCACTCCCTCCGCGTACGCCTCCCGGACCGGGCCGGACGCGCGGATCTCGGCGGGCGACCCGGTGGCGAGCGTCCGGCCGTCGCGCAGCACGGTCACCGTGTCGCAGAGCGCGTAGACCAGGTCCAGCCGGTGCTCGACCAGCAGCACCGCGACCGCGCGGGGCAGCCCGCGCAGGAACTCCGCCAGCCAGCCGACCTCCGCCGCGGACAGCCCGGCGGCCGGCTCGTCGAGCAGCAGCAGCCGGGGCCGCCCGGCCAGCGCCACCGCGATCTCCAGTTGCCGGCGCTGTCCGTGGGCGAACTGCCCGGCCGGCGTCGCGGCGAGGTCGCCGAGGCCGACCCGGTCCAGCAGCGCGTCCGCGGTACGCCCGGCCGCCCGCCGCCGCGCCGCCGGCTGCCACCGGCCGGCCCGTCGGGGCAGCGCGGCGACCAGCACGTTCTCCCGGGCGGTCAGCGAGCCCCAGACGGCGGGACGCTGGTGGATCCGGCCGAGGCCGCGCCGGGCCCGGGCGGCCGGCCCGAGCCCTGTGACGTCGTGCCCGCCCAGCCTGATCCGGCCGGCGGCCGGCCGGGTGACGCCGGCCACCACGTCGAGCAGCGTGGTCTTGCCCGCGCCGTTCGGCCCGATCAGCGCGTGCCGCTGCCCGAGCGGCAGCCGCAGGTCGACGCCGTCCAGCGCGGTCAGCGACCCGTACCGCACGGTGACCGCCTCGGCGGTGAGCAGCGGCGTCATGCGCGTACCCCGGTCACCGCGGGTGGCCGGCGGACGTCGCCGGGACGCGCGTCGTCCGGGACGGACGGCGGCCGGGGACGCCCGGCCCGGCGGGTGCGGCGGGCGGTGGGCAGCAGGTGCGCGACCACGACGAAGGCCAGGCCCAGCACCAGCGGCGCCTGCCCGGGCAACGCGCCGAACAGCCAGTCCCGGGCGGCGACCACCAGCACGGCGCCGACCAGCGCGCCGCCGACCGAGGCGGTTCCGCCGACGACCACGCCGAGCAGCAACAGCGCGGAGGTGTCGAACCCGAAGTCGGCCGGCGAGACGTACTGCTGCGCGGTGACCAGCAGCGAGCCGGCGGCGCCGGCGATCGCGCCGGCGGCGACGTGGACGCCGGCCACGTGCGCCGCGACCCGGTGCCCGCTGGCCCGCAGCCGCGCCTCGTCGTCCCGGCCGGCCCGCAGCAGCAGCCCGACCCGGCCGCGCAGCACCAGCAGCACCAGGCCGGCGAGCACCGCCACCACCACCAGCGTGTAGAGGTAGCGGGCCCGGTCGGTGGCCAGCACCGGCAGCCCCCACAGCGGCCGGGTCGCGGCGATGCCGGCGAGACCGTCCGTGCCGCCGGTCACCGACGTCCACCGGCCGGCGACGACCACCGCCAGCTCGCCGACCGCCAGCGTGATCATCAGGAGCACCACCCCGCGGGCCGGGAGCACCAGCGGCAGCGCCACCACGGCCAGCGCCGCCCCCGCCCCGGCCGCGACGAGCAGGTGCACCGGCCCGACGTCGGAGAGCTGGCCGCCGACCACCGCGCCGGCGTACGCGCCGGCCGCGTAGGGCGCGGTCTGGCCGAGCGTGGGCAGCCCGGCCACGCCGGTCAGCAGCGCGACGCTCACCGCGACCAGGCCCAACGCCAGCGTGCGGGCCAGCAACGCCACGGTGTAGTCGTCCACCGTCCAGGGCGCGGCGACCAGGCCGACCAACACCGCCGCGGCGACGGCCACGCGCAGCGCCCGCACGGCCCGCTCCCGCACGTCGTCCACCGCGCGCCGCCCGGACCGCGTGGTCACCCGCAACGCCCGCACGGCCCGGTCCCTCATGTCGCCCTCCGGGCGGTGGCCAGGCCGCGCGCCCGGACCGCGAGCACCACCGCCATGGCGGCGAAGAGCAGGAACGGGGCGGCCGACGGGACGAGCGCCACGCCGAGCGTCTGGATCTGGCCCACCGCCAGCGCCGCGAGCAGCGTGCCGGTCATCGAGCCGAGGCCACCGAGCACCACCACGACCAGGGAGAGCAGCAGCACCGCGTCGGCGGTGCCCGGCCCCGGCCCGATGATCGGCGCGCCGAGCACGCCGGCGGCCCCGGCCAGCGCGCCGGCCGCGGCCAGCACGCCGACCCGCACCACGGCCGGGCTCACCCCGAGCATGGCGACCATCTCGGCGTCGTCGACCGCGGCCCGCACCAGCATGCCGGCCCGGGTGCGACGCACCACCAGGTGCAGCAGGCCGGCGAGCACCGCGGCCACCAGGATGAAGACCAGCCGGTACGCGGCGTAGCGGTGCCCCGCCACCGCCACCGACCCGTCCAGCGCGGCCGGTACCCGGACCGGCGGGTCGTCCGGGCCGAACGCGGCCACCAGCAGGCTGCCGCCGGCCAGCGCGACGCCGAAGGTGACGAGCGCCTGGGTGAGGTGCCCGGCCGCCGCGACGCGGGTGAGCAGCACCGCGACCAGCGCGCCGGCGGCGGTGGCGGCGAGCACGCCGACCGCCAGCGCGAGCGCCAGGCTGGCCCAGCCGCCGTCCAGCAACGCGGCGGCGGTGTAGCCGCCGATCGCGAACAACGTGCCGTGGGCCAGGTTCAGGATGCCGGCCACGCCGAAGCAGAGCACCAGCCCGGATGCGGCGACGAACACCAGCAGCCCGTAGGCGACCCCGTCCACGGCCGGGACGACGTACGGGTCGACCGGCACGTCTCAACCGCCCACGGTGGCGAGGTCGCCGACCACGGTGTTGGACAGCGCCCGGCCGTCGGGGCGGACCTGACGCAGGTACCACTTCTGCACCGGGGCGTGGGTGGTCGGCGAGAACTGCCAGGTGCCGCGCGGGCTGGCGATCTGCCCGAGCTGACCGATGGCCGCGTTGATCCGGTCCGGGGTGGCGTCGTCGCCGGCCGCCGCGATCGCCCGGTCCAGCACCGCCGCCGCGTCGTAGGAGGCCATCGCGTACGTGGTCGGGGAGCCGTCGTGCTCGGCCTTCCAGGCGGCCACGAAGGCCCGGTTCTCCGCGTTGTCCAGGTCCGGTGAGTAGTTCAGCACCGAGTAGATGTCCCGCGCGGCGTCGCCCTGCGCGTCGAGCACACCGCCCTCGGTCAGGAAGCCGGCGGCGTAGAGCGGCACGTCCCTGATCTCCGAGCGGGCGTACTGCTTGACGAAGTCGACGGCGGCGCTGCCGGCGTAGAACGTGTAGACCGCGTCCGCGCCGGACGCCTTGATCCGGGCGAAGTACGGGGTGAAGTTGGTGGTCGCCGGGAACGGCGTGAACGTGGTCTTGCCGTCCGGGTTGGCCAGCTTCCCGCCGGCCTTGGCGTACGCCTCGGTGAAGCCCCGCAGCTCGTCCCAGCCGCCCTGGTAGTCCGGGCCGATCGCGTAGACGCTGCCCTTGACGTCCTCGCGCACGTGCGCCGCGATCGCCTCGCCGGGCTCGTCGGAGAGGTAGGAGGTGTGCCAGACCCGGGACACGTCCTTGAGTTCCGGCCGCCCGTTGGAGCCGACGAACGGCACCTTCGTCTCGGTGAGCAGCGGTTGGACCGCGGCCACCGAGCCGCCGCCGACGATGCCGGTGAGCGCCACCACCCGGTCCTGTTTGAGCAGCTTGGTGGCGGCGGGCACGGCGGTGGCCGCGCCGTTGCCCTCGTCCGCGACGACCAGCTCGACCGTCCGCCCGCCGAGCTTGCCGTCGTGGCCGGACAGGTAGAGCTGGAAACCGTCGCGGATGTCCTTGCCGACCGACTGGTAGGTGCCGGAGAGCGACGCGAGCAGGCCGATCTTGACGGTGCCGCCGGGGCCGGCGGCCGGGCCGTCGTCGGCGCAGGCGGGCGCCGCGAGCAGGACGAACGCGAGCAGCGCCGCGGTGCGGGCACGGCGGCGCCGGGTCAGGGTCAGGGACATGCTGTCTCTCCTGGTGTCAGGGGTGCGGAGTCCGGCGGGAGGCCGGCGGTCAGCGGCTGCGGCTCAGGGCCGCGCGGGCCGCGGGGGTGAGCGCGTCGCCGATGCGGTTCGCCAACTCGGCCATCTCGTAGGAGACCTTGCCGACGTCGCACCGCGGATCGGCGAGCACGAGCAGGGAGGCGCCGTCGTTGAACGCCATGGAGAACATGAAGCCGCCCTCCAGCTGGGTGACGTTGGAGATCACCGCGCCGGCGTCGAAGAACGCCGCCGCGCCGCGCAGCAGGCTGACCAGCCCGCTGCCGGTGGCCGCCAACTGGTCGGCCCGATCCGGCGGGAGGCCGCGGGTGGCGGCCACCATCAGACCGTCGCTGGAGATGGCGATCGCGTGGGTGACCTCGGCGGCGCGCTCGGCGAACGCGTCCAGCAGCCAGCCGAGATCCTGGTGGTCGGTCACGTGCACTCCCTGTCGGGTCAGTTGGTGATCAGGTTGGTCCGGCGGCCGGCGACCCCACGGGCGTACGCCGCCATGGCGGTGGCCACCCGCGCCGGGTCCCGGTGCTCGGTGGCCTGCCGGGGCGCCGGGACACCGCCGGGCACCAGGTGTTCCTGCGGCTGCCGGCGCGGCAGCCCGGACGTGGTGGTGCCGGCGACCCGGGGCTCGTCGGCGCGCGCCGCGGTGCGCCAGGCGTCGTCCGCCGGGCCGGCCCAGGACGCGTCGTCGCCCGGCCGGTCGGCCTGGAACCAGTGGTTGACCTGGTCGAAGATGATCAGCTCCTCGGTGGGGGCGTCGGCGGTGGCCGACGACGCCGGCTGGAACACCGGAGCGACCGGGAGCGCCCGGTCGGCGGCCGGGCCACCGGCCCAGGGCTGCGGGGCGGGCCGCGCACCGGCGGGCACGACGGCGGGCCGCGGACCAGCGGGCACGACGGTGGCCGGCACGACCGGGGACGCGACCGTGGCGCGGGCCGCCCGGCGCGACGGTCGCTCGGGGGTGAGCAGGAACTCCTCGGGCGGCAGCGGCCGGAGCAGCGCGGCCGGCAGGGTCACCTCGGCGATGGTGCCGCGCCGCGGACCGGACCGGAGCTGCACGGCGGCGCCCAGCCGGGTGGCGAGCTGCCCCACCACGACCAGTCCCATCGCCCGCACGGTGGCCACGTCGATCGCGGGCGGCTGGGCGAGCAGGTCGTTGAGCTGCTGCCGCCGGTGCGGGGGCAGGCCGACGCCCTCGTCGCTGATCTGCACGATCACCCGGTCGCCGAGGCTCCGACCGGTCACCCACGCCTCGGTCGCCGGCGGTGAGTAGCCGGTGGCGTTCTCCATCAACTCGGCCAGCAGGTGCACCACCTCGTCGACCGACTCGGCGGCCACCGCGACGTCGCCGTCGACCAGGCCGAGACGGATGCGGGCGTAGTGCTCGATCTGGCTCTGCGCGGCCTGGAGCACCTGCGGCAGCGGCACGTCGTGGTGGCGGACCCGGCCGACGCCCACCCCGCCCAGCACGAGCAGGCTGGCGTTGATCCGGCCCATCCGGGTGGCGAGGTTGTCCAGCGCGTAGAGCTGGTGCAGCCGGTCCGGGTCGGTCTCGTCCCGCTCGACGCGGTCCACCTGGGCCAGCACGGCGTCGACCAGACGCTGTTCCCGCCGGCTCAGGTGGATGAAGATCTCCGCCGTGTTGGCCCGCATCACGGCCTGCTCCGCGGCGGTCCGCACGGCGGCCCGGTGCACCGCGTTGAACGCCTGCCCGACCTCACCGATCTCGTCGTCGCCGGAGACCTCCAGCGCGTCGACGGCCTGGCGACGGGCCAGGTCGTCCGGGTCGACCGAGGCGCTGTCCGGCTCCTGGAGCCGGGCCACCACCTGGGGCAGCCGCTCGAACGCGACCGCGTTGGCCGCGTCCCGCAGCCGGCGCAGCCGCCGGGTGATCTGGCGGGCCACCGCCCAGGTGACAAACGCGGTCAGCAGCAGTGCCAGCAGGGCCGCCGCCGCCTCCACCACGGTCCGGCGGCGCTGGTCCGCGTGCGCGGCCCGGATGTCGTCGAGCACCGCCCCGTCGACCCGTAGGCGCAGCTCGGCCAGGCGGACCGCCCACTGCTGGGTGGCGGTGAGCCAGGTGCCGAGGTCCAGTTCGAGGCGGTCGCCGACCGCCGTCCGGGCCACCTGGTCGAGGAGCCGTTGCAGCCGCAGCGCGTTCTCGCCGCTGCCGGCCTGCTCCCACCAGCCCTGCCAGGCCGGCCGGGCGAGCGCCTGGAAGGCCAGCGACGCCTCGGTGACGCCGGTCCGGGCGGCGGTGATGTCCTGCTGGAGCGCGGGGGTGAGCTGGCCGGCGGTGACCGCGCGCAGCACGGCCACCTGCTGCTGGCCGACCGCCTCGGCCACTGTGGACAGCGCGGCGGAGGCGCGGATGCCGTCCGCGATCCGCGGCTCGACCACGCCGAGCGTGACGCTCTCCCGGAGACCGAGCAGGTCGGCGATGACGATGCGGTAGCTGAACGTCATCGCCGAGACCGAGGCGCGTTCGGCGGTGCGGACCTGCGCGCGCAGCGGGGCGAGGTTGGCCAGCGCCGCGTCGATCCGCGGCAGGACGGCCTGTTCGGCGGCGGCGCCGACGGGCACCCGGGCCCGCTGCCGGCGGTATCCGGCGACCGCCGCGTCGGTGGCGGTGGTGGCGTCCGCGAACGCGTCCTGCTGGTCGGGGGCGCCCCGGGTGAGCAGGTCGGCGGCGACGATCCGCTCGTACTGCAACCGGTGGGCCAGGCCACCCGCCTCGGCGCCGAGTTGGGCGAGCTGGCCGAGATCGCTGGCGCGGGCGGTCTGTCGGGCGCTCTCGGTCAGCGCCAGCCCGGCGAAACCCATCACGGCGACGAGCGGGGCCGCCACGATGAGACGCATCCGGCCGCCGATGCGCCACCGACGGCGGCGGGGCGGGTAGGGTCGGGCCGCGTGGGACCTCGTGCTCGACGCCACTGCTGACTCCCCGCGCTGATCGGCAAACTTCTATCTGCACTTGCGGATTGCACGTCTCATTCCGCCGGAAGCCACGCGCCGAGGCCAGACCCGACCGTGGTACAAACAGGCCGTACCAGCATCTGTACCCAGAGTTGGCGACGCCGACGGCACACCCGGACCGAGGTATCGACCCCGGTCAGTGCCGGTTGGCCGCCGACGGCGGCGGGCCCTCCGGTTCGGGCTGTGCGAGCACCTGACCGATCAGTTCCCGCAGCTCGTCGATCGCCGCCACCACCGCCTGCGGATCGCGCGGATCACGCCGCGCGGCCGGTGAACCGGCCGGCTCCACCTCGCCGAGCCGGGGCCCCCGTCGACCGTCCGCCGCCAACTGCTCGGCGGCGACCTGCGGCCACAGCTCGGCGAGCCGCCCGCCGGTGGCGAGCACCTCGTCGCACCGGACGGCGAACTCCTGGCTGCCGAACCGCCGGCCGGACTCGACCGCGGCGACCGTCTCCCGACTGAACCGCACCCGCTCGGCCAGCGCCCGCTGGGTCAGGCCACGCCGGGTCCGCCAGCGGCGCAGCTCGGCACGGAACTGGCGGCTGGCGGCGGAGGGAGCGGCGCTCGACGCGGGCGTGCGATCCATGTGCTCACCTTCGCGACGCCGGACCGGCATCGGCAGCAGATCGAGGACGGGCGATGACTGGGCGTTCGCAGGGGGTCATTCTTAACCCACCGGCGTACGGGTGTGAAGACGTGACTCCGCTGCGTGTCCGCCGACGCCGCCCGGTCACGCCACCGGCCGCGCGACCGGACGGCGCTCGGTCGGCACCGGCGGCGCGACGGTCACCGGCAGCCCGCGGTGCGCGCGGAACGCCAGGTTGGGCCGGAAGACGCGGGGATGCCCCGGGGCCGGCCGCAGGTCCGGCAGGGCCGCGGCGAGACGGGTGAGCGCGGTGCCCGCCTCCAGCCGGGCCAACGCCGCGCCGATGCAGAAATGCGGGCCGTGACCGAACGAGAGGTGGTCGTGCGCGTCCGGCCGGTCCGGGTCGAACCGGTCCGGGTGATCGAACACCGCCGGGTCGCGGTTGGCGGCGCCGATCAGCAACAGGCAGCGCGCCCCGGCCGGGATGTCCACGCCGCCGAGCGTGACCGGTTGGTTGGTCACCCGCAGCCAGCCGTCGATGGCGGGCGCGAAGCGCAGCGTCTCGGTGACGAACGCCGGGACCCGCTCCGGACGCTCGGCGAGCGACCGCCACCGGCCCGGCTCGGACAGCGCCCGGTCGACCGCGTGGGCGAGCAGCCCGGCCGTGGTCTCGTGCCCGGCCACCAGCAGGTTGAACACGATGCTCGACGCCTCGGCGACGGTCAGCACCTCGTCGTCGCCGCCCCGGTACGCCAGCAGCTCGGCGACGTAGTCGTCACCGCCGCCGTCCAGCCGCCGCCGCACCAGGTCCTGGCAGTAGTGCCAGAACTCCAACAGCCCGCCGGCCAGCCGGACCTGCTCGGCCGGGTCGGGGCTGCCCCAGATCAGGGCGATCTGCCCGTCCGCCCAGGCCCGGATGCGCGGCACGTCGCCCGCCGGCACCCCGAGGATGTCGAGCAGCACCAGCAGCGGCAGCTCGGCGGTGAACGCCGGGACCAGGTCGACCTCGTCGCCGGCCCGGGTGGCCAGCCGCGCCACCAGCTCGTCGACCCGGCGACGCACGATCCGGCCGTAGCGCTGCTCCACCCGTTCCGGGGTGTTGGCGAACGTGACCCGCAGCGCCCGGCGGGTACGGGGGTGCACCGGCGGGTCGGCCGCGGCGGTGGTGGGTGGGGCGTCGATGCCGGCGACCAGGGCGAGCGCCTCGGGGCAGATGTCGTACACCGGGGCGAGCGTGAGCGCGTTGCCGAACGTCCGCGCGTCGGCCAGCGCCCGCCGGACGTCGGCGTGCCGGGTGATGAGCCACAACCCGAGTTCGTCGTCGTGGTGCACGCCGCCGTCGGCGGCCAGCAGGCGGGCCCAGACGCCGGCCGGATCGGTGAGATACGCTCCCGCGAACGGATTCAACCGCATGACCGCCTCCTGCACTACCGGCCGCTTTCCTTACCGTGCGCCACCACACGAACACGCGTCAAGATTTGCCGGCATCAATATATTTCTGCCGCTTTCCCGCAACTTGCGCCCTGCCCCTTGCCCTCCGCACCCCGGGGCCGGGGAGGATGGCGGGATGCGGGCGGTGGTGTTCGAGAAGTTCAACGCGTGGCCCGAGGTGCGGGAAGTGGCCGACCCCGTCCCGGCGCGCGACGGGGTGGTCGTCCGGGTCGGCGCGACCGGGCTGTGCCGCAGCGACTGGCACGGCTGGCGGGGCCACGACCCGGACATCCGGCTCCCGCACGTGCCCGGGCACGAGTTCGCCGGTGTCGTCGCCACGGTCGGCGCCGACGTACGCGGCTGGCGGCCGGGCGACCGGGTCACCGCGCCGTTCGTCTGCGCCTGCGGGCGGTGCCCCACCTGCCTCGTCGGCGACCAGCAGGTCTGCGAGCGGCAGACCCAGCCGGGCTTCACCGGCTGGGGCTCGTTCGCGGAGTACGTGGCGGTGCGGCACGCCGACGTCAACCTGGTCCGACTGCCGGACGAGGTGGACGACGGGACCGCCGCCGCGCTCGGCTGCCGGTTCGCCACCGCGTTCCGGGCCGTGGTCGCCCAGGGGCGGGTGGCCGCGGGCGAGTGGGTGGCCGTACACGGGTGCGGCGGGGTGGGCCTGTCCGCCGTGCTGATCGCGGCGGCGAGCGGCGCCCTGGTGGTGGCCGTGGACGTCGCGCCCGCCGCGCTGGCGCTGGCCCGGCGCAGCGGCGCGGCGGTCTGCCTGGACGGGTCCGCGCTCGGCGGACCCGGCGAGGTGGCCGCCGCGGTCCGCGACGCGACCGGCGGCGGGGCCCACCTCTCGCTCGACGCGCTGGGCAGTCACGCCACCTGCGTCGCCTCGATCGAGAGCCTGCGCCGGCGCGGCCGGCACGTGCAGGTCGGGCTGCTGCCCGCCGCGCAGGGCCGGCCCGCGCTGCCGATGGACCTGGTGATCGCCCACGAGCTGGAGTTGCGGGGCAGCCACGGAATGCCCGCCCACGCCTATCCCGAGTTGCTGCGGCTGGTCACCGCCGGGGTGCTGCGACCCGGCGAGCTGGTCACCGGCGTCCTCGGGCTGGCCGACGCGCCCGCGGCGCTGGCCACCATGGACCGGCCGGCCACCGCCGGGATGCGGCTCGTCCGCCCCTGACGGCGACGGGCCGGCCCGACGTCGGAAGGACCCGACGCGGACCGGCCCGCGGCCGACCGGGATCAGTCGGTGACGGTCACCGAGACGGTACGCACCGGCTGCTGGTACTGCCCGTAGTTGTCCATGCCCCGGATCGTCACCGTGTACGTGCCGGCCGGCACCACCGGCGACGTGTACGCGAAGTTCGACCCCGGCGAACCCGGGCTGGTGAGGAACGCCGCGATCCACGTCCCGGCCCGGCCGAACGTGCCGGCCGCGTTCATGCCCTGCCCGGCGGCATTGGTGATCTGCAACTCCACCTTCTGCATGCCGACGTCGTCGACCGCCCGGCCGGTCACCACGATCCGGCCACCGGTGTAGACCTCGCCCTCGACCGGCGTGATGCTCGGCTCCAGCGTCGGGTCGAGGTCACCGGGGTAGACCAGGTACTTCGCGGTGGCGCCACTTGTCGAGCCGTCCTGCTGGCCGGCCGTGTCCACCGCCCACGCCTCGACGCTGTAGGTGCCCTTCGTGGGCAGGTCGACCGGGAGCGTGAACGCGGTGCTGGTGGCGTTCGGGGCGGCGAGCGTCGCGTCGAGCGTGGCGAACGCCGCGGCCATCGTGCCGTTCGGCTGGACGTACCGGCCGGTGTCCAGGTCGCGCAGCGCCACCCGGACGGCCTGCACGCCCTTGTCGTCGGTCGCCGTGCCGGCCAGGTCGAGGTGCAGCCGGTCGACGTTCTGGTCCGTCCCGGTGAAGCTGAGCAGCCCGTTCGGGAAGGCGTCGCCGGGCACCTGCGCGGTGACGGTGAGCCGGCCCAGGTTGGTGTTGGACGTGGTCAGGCCGAGCCTGTCGGTGGCGCGTACCCGGAAGTCGTAGACGCCCGGGGTGAGCGGAACCGTGGTGAAGGACCAGTCGAACGTGGCGGCGTCGAGGTTGGTCGGGGAGATCCGGTGGTACGCGGCGACCGAGTCGGCGCCCCAGGTGCCGTCCGCCGCCAGCGCCTCGCGGGTGGTGTTGTTGCGCAGGTAGATCTCGACCGACTTCAGCGCGTCCTCGTCGGCCGCGGTGCCGGCGAACGTGACGGTGGCGCCGGGCGCCACGGTCACCGGCGCGGCGGCGGTGGGCGGGGTCATCGCCACCGGCGCGGTGATCGCCACGGTCGGCGGGACACCGGTCGCCGAGACGGTCCAGTCCCGGGTGTCGCCGCGCAGGTCGCTCTGTCCGGCCGTGTCGACCGCGGTGGCGGTCATCCGCCACTGCCCCTCGGTCGGCAGCGTCACCTCGTACTGCCAGGTGGCGGACGTCGCGCCGAGCACGTCCGGCTCGCCCCGGAACGTGTTGTAGACCGCCGCGACGCTGCCGTCGTCCTGCAGGTACCGGTTGTCCGGCGTGCGGAACGAGTAGATCATCGAGCTGACGCCCTTGTCGTCGGTCGCGGTGCCGGTGGCGACGAAGCTCTGGGTGGCGATCAGGCCGGCGGTCGGCGCGGTGATCCGGGTGGCCGGCGGCAGGTCGTCGAAGCGGAACGCCTCGATCTTCTTGATCGCCTTGGTGGTGTCGCCGGCCCCGTCGCGGCCGACCGTCTTCGCCTGGATCTGGTAGACGCCGGCCGGCAGCGACACCGGGAGCTTCCAGGTGGTGGACGTGGCGTTCGGCTCGGCGACCGTGGCGTTCAGCGACTTGAACGCACCCCAGGTCGTCAGGTCGGCCTGGAGGTACTGTCCGCTGTTGCGGTCCATGACCTCGACCTGGACCTTGGACACGCCGGCCGGGGCGAGCGCCTGGCCACCCAGGTCGAACGACTCGCCGGCCTGCTTGACCGCGCCTTCGATCGGCGTGGTGATCGTGGTGTCCAGCGCCGACGGCGCCGGCTCCTTGGACAGGTCGAAGAACGCGACCCGACCGGTCGTCTTGCCGCCCTTGACGTTGCCGTCACCGCCGACCAGCAGGCCGCGCTCGGTGGCCAGCATCGCCTTCTCCCCCTCGTACGAGTTGGAGCCGGGGTTCCACTCCAGCGCGGTGCCGGTGAGCGGGTCCAGCGCGCCGAGGTGGTCGCGGCGGACCACCTGGTCGCCGAGGCCGTAGCCGCTCAGGCCCTGGCCGGTGCCGTAGCCGACGTTGTCCAGGCCGGGCCACGGCACGTTCGAGGTGGGCGACTCCTGCCAGCTGAAGTGACCGCCGACGTAGACGGCGGTGTCGGTGATCGCGACCGAGTAGATGCTGTCGAAGTGCCGGGAGATCCAGAGCGGCTCGACGTGGTCGTTTCCGGTCAGCGAGTACGCGATGGCGGTGTCGTTGATCGGCGGCCGGTCGCCGCCCGAACCGCTGGTGACCACGAAGTACGAGTCGTCCGGCGCGATGTCACCGGCGAAGACGCGCTGGATGCCGCCGACGAAGGAGAGGTTGTCCTCCCACAGCCGGGTCCGCCACGGCAGCAGCGCCTTGCTGGCCGTACCGATCAGGGCCACGCCGTAGCGGTCCTGCCCGGCGATCTGGCGGCCGGTGTGCACGACCAGCAGCTTGCTGCGGTCGTGGGTGAGCTTGAGCTGCTGCACGGTGAGCATGCCGCCGACGCCGATGCCACCGGTCACCGGCAGGTTGAACGCGGTGTCCACGGCGCCGGTGGTCGGGTTCAGCGCGGCCAGGCCGCTGCGGGCGACGCCGTTGACGGTGGCGAACTGGCCGCCGACGTAGACGGCGGTGGGGCTCACGGCCAGCGCGGTCGCCCGCGCGTTGGCGGTCGCGGTGAACGCGGCCACCGGCGCGCCGGTGGTCGGGTTGAGCCGGGCGATCTTGCGCTTGGTGACGCCGTTGATCGTGTTGAACGAGCCGGCGATGTAGAGCGACGTGCCGTCCGGCGACGCCTCGACGGCCGCCACCGCGCCGTCGATGGTCGGCTTGAAGCCGGTGTCCACCTTGCCCGTGTCCAGGTTGTACGAGGCCAGCGACTTCTGCGCGATCGCCGTGCCGCCGACGTTCGCGATCGAGGTGAACGTGCCGGCGATGAAGACCCGGTTGCCGATCACCTCGATGTCGGTGATCTCGCCGTTGGTGATCCGCGGCGTGTCGGTGCGGGGCGTGCTCGGCATCAGCCGGGTGTCCCCCGGCGTGACCTGCGCCCTGGTGGCGACCGTCCGGGCGGCGCCGAGCGCGGCGCGACCCCCCGTCGCCTGGGCGCCGGTGCGCCCGGTGACACCGGCGTCGGTGACGGTGACGACGCCGGCCAACGCCGGCACCCCCGCCACCACGACCGCGCCGGCGGCGAGCACCGCTACCGCGCGACTCCAAACTCGCATCGAGACAACTCTCCCTGTCCGCCCGGACGGCGCCCCTCGGGTGGCTCCCGACTTCCCTCCGTCCGCGTGCCGGACGTCACCGTAGGAGGCAAGGGGTGCTCGCGATACGTTGCCGCACCGGTAATCGACCGCTCGTCATCAATTCCGGCCACACGGCGACCCCGCTCCACCGATCGGCTGGCCGCCCGCCTACCGCCCGGACCCCCGTCGCGCCTTTCGGCCCGTCCCGCGCCGTCCGGTCCGTCCACCATGATCGATCTCTAGTCGGCGCGGCGGCGGAGGGCGGGGCGGGGACCGGCGCACGACGGTCGGCGTCACCTGCCGACACAAAGCGCCGAACGGGAAACCGTTTTCGGCGAACGCCGAACATCCGACAGCAGCGGGCGCGTCGGAGCAATTACCGAATCGATCGCGAAAATTCGGCACACCGACGCCGGAACGCGCACACCGATTGTCGGCGGCCAGAAACCGCGCCAGCTACGCCAGGAACCGTATTCCATCGAAGATCACGCTGTCAACGACGCCGTGAACAGCCACAATGAGCAGGCGGCACGACTCGCCACCGCCCGCCGCCCGCATCCGGCATATCCCTCCACAATGGTGTCGAGGCGGCGGAAGCTCCCGATGACCGATACGGGCGACATCACCCCGGGCGCCGCCCCGGACTGCGCGTCGAGCCGCCGCAGTCACATTTCTTACCGGCCGCCGGGAACTGGCCGAACGTGCAGCGCCCGACACCGAAAGCATCGACCGGCGGCACGATTCGGGGATCGGCGGACAAAGATCGCCGGTGACATGATGAACGCGGTTCCCCATCGAGGAATCCTGATCTTTCCATCACCCCGGCCGACCGGACGGTCCGGCGCGGCGACCGCCCGCGCCCGGATGCGACCCGCGCGACGGCCGGCAGCGACGAAGGCGGAGGCGATGACCGACGTCCTGCGGGCCCGGCCGGTGCCCGTCCCACCGGCGCGGCCCCACTCCGGCGGCCCCGCGCCGGCGACCGCCGCGCAGCGCCAGATGTGGCAGTTGGACCGCCTCGACCCGGGCTCGGCCGGTTATCTGGTGCCGCTGGCCTACCGGCTGCACGGCCCGCTCGACGTGGCGGCGCTCTCCGCGACGCTTGACGACCTGGTGGCCCGCCACGCCGCGCTGCGGACCACGCTCGCAGCCGAGCCGCCCCCCGCCGTCGACCGACCCGCGGCGGGCACCAACACGCCGGACCCGGGCGGCGACGGCGCGGACACCCGGCTCGTCCAGGTGGTCCACGAGCCGCGCCCGGGGCTGCTGCGGGTGCACGACCTCAGCGGACTGCCGAGCTGGCAGCGGGACCGGGAGGTGGACGCCCGGCTGCGCGCCGCCGCCCGGGAGCCGCTCGACCTGGCCCGCGGGCCGGTGGTCCGGGCCGACCTGGTGCGCTGCGCGCCGGAGGAGCACGTGCTCCTGCTGACGTTCCACCACGTCGCCGTCGACGAGTGGTCGCTGGGCCTGCTGCACGAGGAGTGGGAGCGGCTCTACGCGGCACACCGGGCCGGACGACCGGCGGCCCTCGACCCGGTCGAGGGCGACTGCCGCGACCACGCCCGCCGGCAGCGGGAGTGGCTCGCCGGCCCGGAGGCGTCCGCCCAGCTCGACTACTGGCGGGAGCAGCTCGCGGGCGCGCCCGCCGCGCTGGACCTGCCCACCCGGGGTCCCCGCCCGGCGGCGCCGTCGGGCGCCGGCGGCACGCTGTCGGTGCCGCTGGACGTGCCCACCGAGGAACTGGCCGCGTACTGCCGGCAGGCGCGGGTGTCGCCGTACATGGTGCTGCTGGCGGTGCTGCACGTGCTGCTGGCCCGGTGGACCGGCGCGCGGGACGTCGTGGTCGGCACCCCGGTCTCCGGCCGGCGCGGCCCCGAGACACGGCGGCTCGTCGGCCTGCTGCTGAACACCGTCGCGATCCGGGCCCGACTGGACGACGACCCGTCCTTCGCCACGCTGCTGGAGCGGGTCCGCGTCGCCGTCCTCGACGCGCTGAGCCGGGAGGAACTGCCCTTCTCGACGGTGTTGGAGACGCTGCGCCCGGCCCGCCGGGCCGGCTTCAGCCCGCTGTTCCAGGTGATGTTCGTGTACGGCCGCGAGACCGCCCCGCCCCGCCTGGACGGCCTCCAGGTGAGCACCGTCGAGGTGCCGGTCGAGACCGCCAAGTTCGATCTCACGGTGGCCGTCCGGGAGGACGACAGGGGTCTGCGGACCGTGCTGGAGTACCGCACCGAGCTGTTCGACGCCGACCTGGTGACCCGCTTCGCCGGCCACTTCCGGACGCTGCTGGCGGGGCTGCTGACCGACCCGGACGCGCCGGTCGGCTCGGTCGCGATGCTGACCCCCGCGGAGCACCGGCGACTGGTCGGCGAGTGGAACCGGACCGCCACGCCGGCCGAGCCGGACGAGCTGGTGCACGCGTTGATCGAGGAGCAGTCCCGGCGTACCCCCGACGGGGTGGCGGTGACCGACGGCGACGCCTCGCTGAGCTACCGGGAGCTGCACGCGCGGGCCGAGGCGCTGGCGGAGACGC
Organism: Micromonospora sp. NPDC051141; assembly: GCF_044455765.1. NCBI lineage: Bacteria > Bacillati > Actinomycetota > Actinomycetes > Micromonosporales > Micromonosporaceae > Micromonospora > Micromonospora sp. NPDC051141. The sequence continues at coordinate 270,046 of NZ_JBITFD010000002.1, read as the reverse complement.
TGCGTGCGCGGGGCGTCGGCGTCGGTGGCCTGGTCGGCGTGCTGCTGCCCCGCGCGGTCGGGTTCACCGTGGCGGTGCTGGCGGTGCTCCGGGCCGGCGCGGCCTACGTGCCGATGGACCCGGCGAACCCGCCGGCCCGGCTGCGGCACCTGATGGACGACACCGCCGCGTCGGTGGTGCTCACCTGCGCCGAACTGGCGCACCTGGTGCCCGGCGACACGGCGCTGCTGGTGCCGGGGCCGGACGCGCCGGTGCCCGGGGCCGGCGCGACGCGGGTCGGCGGTGGACCCCGGCGTCGGCCGCGCCGCCGGCCCGCGCCGACCGCTGACGACCTGGCGTACGTCATCCACACGTCCGGCTCGACCGGCCGCCCGAAGGGCGTGATGGTCACCCACCGGGGGGTGGCCAACTACGTGCGCTGGGCGACCCAGGCGTACCGGCTGCGCGCCGGTGACGTGGTCCCGCTGCACTCCTCGGTCGGGTTCGACCTGACCGTCACCAGCCTGCTGGTGCCGCTGGCCGCCGGCGCGACGGTCCGGATGATCGGCGAGCACCTCGGCCCGGCGGCGCTGGGCGAGGCGCTGCGCGACACCACCACGCCGTTCGGCCTCGTCAAGATCACACCCGCCCAGCTCGAACTGGTCACTCACCAGCTCCGCCCGGACGAGCTGGCCGGTCGCACCCGGTGCTTCGTCATCGGCGGCGAGAACCTGCGCGCCGACCAGGTCGCGCCCTGGCGGACCCACGCGCCACGGACCGCGCTGGTCAACGAGTACGGGCCGACCGAGACCGTGGTCGGCTGCGCCGCGTACGAGGTGGAGCCGGACACGCCGGCCGACGGCTCGGTGCCGATCGGCCGACCGATCGCGAACACCGCGCTGCACGTGCTCGACGACTGGGGCAACCCGGTGCCGGTGGGCGTGGTCGGCGAGCTGTACGTCGGCGGGGCCGGGGTGGCCCGGGGCTACCTGGGCCAGCCCGACCGCACCACCGAGCGGTTCCTGCCCGACCCGTTCTCCGGGGTGCCCGGCGCGCGCCTCTACCGCACCGGCGACCTGGCCCGACGCCGTCCGGACGGCGTCCTGGAGTACCTGGGCCGCACCGACCGGCAGGTCAAGGTGCGCGGCTACCGGGTGGAGTGCGGCGAGATCGAGGCGGCGATCCGACGGCACCGGCCGGGCGTCGACGTGACCGTCCAGCTACGCCGGGACGACCCGACCGACCCGCGGCTGGTCGCGTACCTGGCCGGCGACGCTCCAGACCCGGCGGAGCTGCGCGCCGCGCTCGTCGCCGAGCTGCCGTCCTGGCTGGTGCCGGCCGCGTTCGTGCGGCTGGACGCGCTGCCGCTGACCGGCAACGGCAAGGTGGACGCCGACGCGCTGCCCGCGCCGGCCGACACCCCGGCCACCCGTCACCCCGTCGGGCCGGCCACGCCGGCCGGTCCCGCCGCCCCGGGCAGCGCCGCCCCGGGCAGCGCCGCCCCGGACGGCCACCGGACCGGTACGAGCACCGCGACGGCGGGGCCGCCCGACCGGTGGGACGCCGACCGGGTACGCCTGGAACGCCTGGTCGGCGACGTGTGGCGCGAGGTGCTGGGCGTCGAGCAGGTCGGCACCCGGGACAGCTTCTTCGACCTGGGCGGCCACTCGATGCGGCTGCTGGCCGTGCTGGACCGGCTGCGGGCCCGCCTCGGTGACGTGCTGACCGCCACCGACCTGTTCCGCCACCCCACCGTGGAGTCGCTGGCCGCGCACCTGGTCACGGTCACCACGACCGGCGTGGCGCCGCAGGCCCCGCCGGTGCGCGCGGCGACCGCGTCCGCCGGCCCGGCGGACGGGCCGATCGCGGTGGTGGGCATGGCCGGCCGGTTCCCGGGCGCCCGGACCGTCGACGAGTTCTGGGCGAACATCCGCGACGGCGTGGAGTCGGTCGAGGAGTTCACCGTGGAGCAGATGCTCGCCGACGGCGCGGACCCGGCCCGCATCGACGACCCGGCGTACGTCCGGACCGGCACCTTCCTGCCCGGCGTCGACGAGTTCGACGCGGCGTTCTTCGGCTTCACGCCGCGTGAGGCGGAGACGCTTGACCCGCAGCACCGGCTGCTGCTGGAGTGCGCCTGGCACGCGTTGGAGCACGCCGGGCACGACCCGTCCCGCCACCCCGGCCGGGTCGGCCTGTTCGCCGGCTCCGGTCGCAGCTCCTACCTGCTGGACCACCTCAGCGGCCACCCGGAGCTGACCGGCGGGCTCAGCGAGCACCAGCTCTCGCTCGGCAACGACAAGGACTTCCTGCTCAGCCGCGTCGCGTACCAGCTCGACCTGACCGGGCCGGCGGTCACCGTGGCCACCGCCTGCTCCACCTCGCTGGTGGCCGTGCACCTGGGCCGGCAGAGCCTGCTGGCCGGCGAGTCCGACGTGGTGCTGGCCGGCGGCGTGAGTGTCTTCCCGGCCCAGCGGCGCGGCTACCTCTTCCACGACGGCGGCATCTACTCCCCCGACGGGCACTGCCGCCCGTTCAGCGCCGACGCACGCGGCAGCATCGAGTCCAGCGGCGTGGGCGTCGTCGTGCTGAAGCGACTGGCCGACGCCGTCGCCGCCGGCGACACGGTCTACGCGGTGATCCGCGGCTCGGCGATCAACAACGACGGGGCCCGCCGCACCGGCTACACCGCGCCGGGCGTCGCCGGACAGGTCGAGGTGATCAGTCGGGCGCTGGCCACGGCCGGCGTGCACCCCCGCTCGGTGGGCTACGTGGAGGCGCACGGCACGGGCACCAGCCTGGGCGACCCGATCGAGGTGGCCGCGCTGACCGAGGCGTTCCGGCGCGGCACCGACGAGCGCGGCTTCTGCGCGCTCGGCTCGGTCAAGGCCAACATCGGGCACACCGACGCGGCGGCCGGGGTGGCCGGTCTGATCAAGACCGTGATGGCCCTGTGGACGCGGACGCTGCCGCCGGCCGTGAACCTGGACCGGCCGCACCCGGCGATCGACGTCGGGACCGGCCCGTTCCGCTTCGAGCCCGCCGCGCGTCCGTGGGACGCCGACGGGCCACGCCGGGCCGGCGTCAGCTCGTTCGGCATGGGCGGCACGAACGCGCACGTGGTGCTGGAGGAGCCGCCGGCGCCGTCCGGCCCGGTCGCCCCGCCCGCGCCGGGGCCGCGCCTGCTGATGCTGTCCGCGCGTACCCCGGCGGCGCTGGAGACCGCCACCCGGCAGCTCCGCGACCACCTCGACGCCCACCCCGGGGTGTTGCTCGCGGACGTCGCGGCGGCGCTGGGCCGCCGGGCGGCGCTGACCCACCGCCGGTACGTGGTCGCGGCGGACCGGGCCGACGCGGTGTCCGCCCTGGACACGCCGGCCCGCCGGTTCACCGGGACCCGTCCGGGCGGCCGGCGGACGCTGGTGTTCGCGTTCCCCGGGCACGGCGCCCAGCACGTGGCGATGGGCGCGGGGCTCTACCGGGCCGAGCCGACCTACCGGGCCGAGGTGGACGCGTGCGCCGCGCTGCTCGGCGACGACCTCGGCCGCCACCTGCGCGCCGTGCTCGACCCGCCGCCCGGCGGGCACCCGGCGGCGGAGGAACTGCTGGCCCGCCCGGAGCTGGTGCAGCCCGCGCTGTTCGTCACGGAGTACGCGCTGGCCCGCACGCTGCTGGCCCGGGGCGTCACCCCGGACCTGATGGTCGGCCACAGCCTCGGCGAGTACGTGGCCGCCTGCCTGGCCGGCGTCCTTCCGCTCGCCGACGCGCTGCGCCTGGTGCGGGTACGCGGCGAGCTGGTGGCGCGCACGCCGGCCGGGGCGATGCTCGCGGTGGGCCTGCCGGAGGCGACGGTGACCGGGCTGCTCGACGAGGGGCTGTCGCTGGCCGCGGTGAACGCCCCGGAGCTGTGCGTGGTCTCCGGCGACCCGGCGGCGGTCGGGCGGCTGCGCGAGCGGCTGACCGCGGACGGCGTGGACTGCCGCCCGCTGCGGGTGACCCGGGGCTACCACTCGGCGCTGCTCGACCCGGTGCGTGACGAGTTCGCCGCGCACGCCGCCCGGGTCGGGTTCGCCGAACCGCAGCGGCCCTACCTCAGCAACCTGACCGGCGGCCCGGTCACCCCCGGGCTGGTCACCGATCCGGCGTACTGGGTGCGGCACCTGCGCGAGCCGGTCCGGTTCGCCGAGTCGGCCGCGTTCCTCGCCGAGCAGGACGCGGTGGTGGTCGAGGTGGGCCCGGGGCACGCGCTCGGCGGCCTGGCCCGGCTGGCCGGACTGCCGGCGGCCCGGACGGTCGCGGCGATGCGGCATCCCCGCGCCGAGTCCGACGACGTGTCGACACTGCTCGACGCCGTGGGGCGGCTCTGGCTGGCCGGCGTGCCGGTCGACCCGGACCGCTTCCACGGCACCGGCACCCGGCGGGTGCCGCTGCCCGGCTACCCGTTCGAGCGGCACCGCTACTGGATCGCCCCGGCCCCCCGCACCCCCACCCCCACCCCCACCTCCACCCCCGCCGGCGCCTGTTTCACGGAAAGAGTGGCTGTTCCGGGCGCCATGGCCACTCTTTCCGTGAATCAGCGTGCGGAGGAGACGGGCAACCGGCCGGCGTTGAGCAGCGCGTTTGTGGCGCCGGAGGGGGCGGTGCAGGAGGCGGTGGCGGCGGTGTGGGAGGAGTTGCTCGGCATTGCGCCGATCGGCGCGGTCGACGACTTCTTCGAGTTGGGCGGGCACTCGCTGCTCGCCACCCAGGTGGTGGTGCGGCTGCGCGCCCGCCTCGGCGTGGCGGTGCCGCTGGAGACCGTGTTCGCCCGGCCGACCGTGGCGGCGCTCGCGGCGGCACTGCCGGCGACCGTGGCCGCCGTGCCGGGCAGCGGCGGGCACGTCCTCGACGCCAGGCTGCCGACGACGCCGCCCGTGGCGGTCCCGGTCGACGCCGCGACCCCCGCCGAGCCGACCGCCGCCGCCGAGCCGACCGCCGCCGAGCCGACCGCCGCCGCCGCCGAGCCGATTGCTGTCGCCGCCGAGCCGACCGCTGTCGCGCCGGGGAGGCCGCCCGTGGCGGGCCCACCCGATCCGAGCGTCGCGTCCGACGCCGGGGAGCGGATTGCCCGGGCCGAGCCGGACGCCGGGCCGGCGCCGCTCTCCTCCGGCCAGCACCGGCTGTGGTTCCTGGACCAGGCGTACGCGCAGAGCGCCTACACGGTCGGCACCACGCTGCTGCTCGACGGCCGGCTCGACCTGGACGCGCTGCGGACCGCGCTGGCCGGGCTGGTGCGCCGGCACGAGGCGCTGCGGACCGTGTTCCCGCTCGGGCCGGACGGCGACCCGGTGCAGCGGGTGCTGCCGGCCGGGCCGGTGGATCTGCCGGTGCTGACCGCGCCGGCCGACCCGGAGCCGGCCGCGCCGGTGAGCATCGTCGAGCCGGCGGTGGCCGCGGCGGTGCCCGGCTGGGTGCACGCCGCCCTCGCCGCCGAGGTGCGACGCCCGTTCGACCTGGCCGCCGGGCCGCTGTTCCGGGCCGTGCTGCTGCGCGTCACCGCGGACCGGCACGTGCTGTCGCTGACCATGCACCACGCCGTCTCCGACGGCTGGTCGCTCGGGCTGGTGGCCGGCGAGGTGGCCACCCGCTACGCCGCCGCCCGCGACGGAGGCGGCGACCCGCTGCCCGAACTGGCCGTCCAGTACGGCGACTACGCGCGCTGGCAACGCGGCCGGCTGGCCGATCCGGACCATCCCGACCTGCGGTACTGGCGGCGGCAGCTCGCCGGTGTGCCCGCCGCCCTGGAGCTGCCCACCGACCGGCCGCGCCCGCCGGTGCAGACGTTCGACGGCGCGGTCCGCACGCTGGTCCTGGCCCCGTCGACCGCCGACGAGCTGCGCCGGTTCAGCCAGCGGCACGGCGTCACGCTGGCGATGACGTTGCTGGCCGCGTGGCAGACGCTGCTGTGGCGGTGGACCGGCCAGCGCGACGTCTGCGTCGGCACGCCGGTGGCCGGCCGGGTCCGGGCCGAGCTGGAGCCGATGGTCGGCTTCTTCGTCAACATGCTGCCGATGCGGACCGTGCTGGACGCCGACTGGACGTTCGCCGAGCTGCTCGGGCAGGTCCGCGGCACCGCGCTGGGCGGGTACGACCACCAGGAGGTGCCGTTCGAACGGTTGGTGGACCTGGTCGACGCGCCCCGCGACCTGAGCCGCAACCCGCTGTTCCAGGTGATGTTCAACCTGCTCAACGTGCCCGAGCAGCGGGACGTGGAGGCGGCCGGGGTGCGGATGACGCCGTTCGCGGTCGAGCCGGGCATCGCCCAACAGGACCTGGCGCTGTACGCGTACGAGGTGACCGAGGGGCTGCGCCTCCGGTTGGAGTACAACACCGCGCTGTTCGACCCGGCGACCGCCGACCGGATGGTCGGGCACCTGGTGACGCTGCTCGCCGCCGCGGTCGCCGACCCGGGCACCCGGTTGGCGGCGCTGCCGCTGCTCACCGAAGCCGAGCGCGACCGGTTCGCCGAGTGGAACGACACCGCGGCGCCGGCCGGCTGGGACACCCCGCCCGACCGGGTCCCGACGCTCGTCGACCTGTTCGCGCGTCAGGTGGCGACCGGCCCCGACCGGCCGGCCGTGACGTTCGGCGGGACCACGCTCGACTACGCCACGCTGGACGCCCGCGCCAACCGGCTCGCGCACCGGCTGCGCCGGGCCGGGGTCGGGCCGGACGTGCCGGTCGCGGTCTGCCTGCCCCGCTCGGCCGAGCTGCCGGTCGCGTTGCTCGGCGTGCTCAAGGCCGGCGGCGCGTACGTGCCGGTGGATCCGGAGTACCCGGTGGAGCGGCAGCGGTACGTGGTGACGCACAGCGGCGCCACGGTGCTGGTCACCGAACCGGCCCTGGCCGACCGGCTCGACTTCGCCGGCACGGTGGTGACCGGGGTGGACCCGGCCGGGGAGCCGGGTCCCTCGGACCTCGCCGGGGAGCCGGACACCGCCGTCGCGTCGTCGGCCGGGCCGGACCACCTGGCGTACCTGATCTACACGTCCGGCTCGACCGGTCGGCCCAAGGGCGTCCGGGTGAGCCACCGCGCGGTGGTCAACACGCTGGCCACGATGCGCGAGCGGCCCGGCCTGATCCGCGACGGCACCATGCTGGCGATGGCGAGCTTCGCGTTCGACATGTCCGTGCCGGAGCTGTTCCTGCCGCTGGTGGTCGGCGCGCGGATGCTGCTGGTGGACCGCGACGTCGCGTACGACGCGACCCGGTTGGCGGCGCTGCTCGCCGCCGAGCGCGTCACGCTGGCCCAGGGCACGCCGACGACCTGGCGGTTGCTGATCGAGTCGGGCTGGACCGGCACGCCGGGGCTGACCGCGGTCTGCGGCGGCGAGGCGGTGCCCGCGCCGCTGGCCCGGCAACTCGCCGAGCGGGTGGACGCGCTGTGGAACCTGTACGGCCCGACCGAGGCCGCGGTCTGGGCCACCATGGACCGGATCGTCCCGGACGGGTCCCGGCCCACCATCGGCCGCCCGATCGCCAACATGCGGGTCCACGTGCTCGACGCCGGGCTGGATCCGGTCCCGGTCGGCGTGCCGGGTGAGATCTTCCTGGGCGGGCCGGGGCTGGCCCGGGACTACCACGCCGATCCGGCGCTGACCGCCGCGCGGTTCGTGCCGGACCCGGCCGGCGGCGGGCGGTTGTACCGCACCGGGGACCTGGGCCGCCGGTTGGCCGACGGCCGGATCGAGTTCCTCGGCCGGGGCGACTCGCAGGTGAAGGTGCGCGGGTTCCGGATCGAGCTGGGCGAGATCGAGGCGGTGCTGCGCCGGCACGACGCGGTCCGCGACGCCGCCGTGGTGGTCCGCGAGGACGCCGGCGAGAAGGCCGTGGTGGCGTACCTGACGCTCACCGACGGCCCGGAGCCGGACGCCGGGCGGGACGTGACCGCCGACTTCACCGCCGACCCGGCGCCGTGGCGGGCGTACGCGCGCACCTGGCTGCCGGACTACATGGTGCCGTCGGCGTTCGTGCCGCTGAACCGGATGCCGCTCAACGCCAACGGCAAGGTCGACCGGGCGGCGCTGCCCGCGCCCCGCCGTGACCGCGCCGCGGCCGGTGCCGGTGAGCCGGACACGCCGCTGCGGGCGGCGCTGGCGCGGCGCTGGGCCGAGGTGCTCGGCTACGACCGGGTCGGCATCGACGACGACTTCTTCGACCTGGGCGGCGACTCGTTCCGGGCGATCAAGGCGCTGGCCGGCAGCGACCCGGCGATCAGCGTGCTCGACCTGTTCCGGCACCCGACCATCCGGGCGCTGACCGAGCACCTGACCGCCACCGGCGGTTCGGCCGGGAAGCTGTTGCACGAGCTGACCCCGGCCCGGCCGGGCACCCCGACCACGCTGACGCTGCTCTGCGTGCCGTTCGGCGGCGGCTCCGCGATCACGTTCCAGCCGCTGGCGGACGCCCTGCCGGCCGGCGTGTCGCTGTACGCGCTGGAACGCCCCGGCCACGACCTGAACCGCCCGGACGAGCCGATGCTCGACCTGGACGAGCTGGTGGACCGCTGCGTGGCCGAGGTGGCCGAGCAGATCACCGGCCCGGTGGCGGTGTACGGGCACTGCGTCGGCGGTGCCGAGGCGGTGGAGCTGGCCCGCCGGCTGGAGGCGGCCGGCATCGAGGTGACCGGCGTGGCGATCGGCGCGCACTTCCCCGCGCCCCGGCTGCCCGGCCGGGTGTTCGGCTGGCTGCGCCGGTGGTTCCCGGTGGAGCGCTGGGCGTCGAAGCGGCGGACGCTGGAGTCGCTGCGCGCGATGGGCTTCTTCACCGAGGTCTTCGACGCCGCCGAGAAGGACTTCGTGATGCGGGTGGTGCTGGCCGACTCGGCGCGGGGCGAGGACTACTACACCGACGTCTACGCCGCCGGGCTGCCCCGGAAGCTGTCCGCGCCGCTGGTCTGCGTGGTGGGCAGCGGCGACCGGGCCACCGAGCTCTACCAGGAGCGCTACCTGGAGTGGGAGTTCTTCGCCGACCGGGTGTCGCTGGCGGTGATCGACGGGGCCGGGCACTACTTCGCCAAGCACCAGCCGGCCGAACTGGCCGCGGTCATCCTGGCGCACTGCGCCCCCGCGCCGGACCGGTCCGCCGCCGCGCCCGTCGAGGGCGACCGGCCCACCGGCGTACCCGTCGAGGTGCTCCCGGCCGAGACGGCCGGAAGCGCGCCCCGGACCGCGCGCACGGCGGACGCCCCCGCGCGGCGGGCGGCGACGCCCAGCCTGGCGGTGTTCTACCTGGTCGCGGTCGGCCAGCTCGTCTCGCTGATCGGCAGCGGGCTGACCGCGTTCGGCATGGGGCTCTGGGTCTACCAGCGCACCGGGTCGGTGTCGCTGTTCGCCACCGCGACCGTGCTGGCGCTGCTGCCGGCCGTGGTGCTCTCCCCGATCGCCGGCGCGCTCGCCGACCGGTGGGACCGCCGACGGATCATGGTGCTGGCGGACTGCCTGGCCGCCAGCGGCACGGTGAGCCTGGCGCTGCTGCTCTGGCTCGGCCAGCTCCACCTCTGGCACATCCTCACCGCGATCACCGTCACCGCCGTGGCCACCGCGTTCCAGCAACCCGCCTACCAGGCGGCGGTCACCCAGCTCGTGCCGAAGCGCTACTACGGCCGGGCCAACGGCATCGTCTCGCTCGGCACCGCCACCAGCACCGTGCTGGCCCCGCTGGTCGGCGGCGCGCTGGTGCTCGCGGTCGGGCTGCGCGGCGTCGTGGTGATCGACCTGGTCACGTTCGCGGTGGCGGTGACCGTCACGCTGTCGGTCCGCTTCCCGGACACGCTGTTCGTGCGCCGGGAGGAGCCGTTCCGGCGCGAGGTGCTGGGCGGCTGGCGGTTCATCGTCCGCCGGCACGGCCTGGTCGCCCTGGTCGTGCTGGTGGCGTCGCTCAACTACTTCTTCGCCATGGTGGAGGTGCTGGTCACGCCGCTCACGCTCTCCTTCGGCGACCCGGCGGTGCTGGGCCGGGTGCTGGCCGCCAGCGGCGTCGGCATGGTGGTCGGGTCGGTGCTGATGGGCGTCTGGGGCGGCACCGCCCGGCGGACCACCGGCATCCTGGCCAGCGTCGTGCTGCTCGGCGTCTCGCTGCTCACCGTCGGGCTGCGGCCGGACCCGCTGTTCCCGGCGCTCGGCCTGTTCGGCATGGGCCTGGCCACCGCGCTGGTGAACACGCACTGGCTGGCCATCGTGCAGGCCAAGGTGGGCCTGGAGTTGCAGGGCCGGGTGCTGGCCATGGCGCAGATGCTGTCCTGGCTGATGGTGCCGGCCGGGTTCCTCAGCGCCGGGCCGCTCGCCGAGCACGTGCTCGACCCGCTGGCCCGGCCGGGCGGTCCGCTCGCCGGGCTGGTCGGCACCGGGCCGGGCCGGGGCATGGCGCTGGCCGCGATCCTGGCCGGGCTCTGCGCGTTGGCGCTGGCCGCCGGCGGCATCGCGTACCGCCGGATCCGGCGGCTGGAGGACGAGCTGCCGGACAACGACCCGGGCCGCGTGGTGCTCGCCGACAAGGACCGCATCCAGGAGGAGGCGGACCGCCGGCTCGCGGCGGCGGTCGGGGGTGGGGGCCGGTGAGCGCGCCCGCCCGTCCCGGGCCGACCCGCCGCGCCGCCACCCGGCGTACCGGCGGCGGCGCGGCCACCGTGGACTGCCTGCACCGGATGGTCGCCGCGCAGGCCGCCCGCACCCCGGACGCGGAGGCGGTCCGGCACGGCGACGCCACGCTCTCCTACCGGGATCTCGACCAGGCGGCGAACCGGCTGGCCCGGGTGCTGCGCGCCGCCGGAGTCGAGCGCTCCGACCGGGTCGGCGTCTGCCTTCCGCGTACGCCGGAACTGGTGGTCGCGCTGCTCGCCGTGCTCAAGGCCGGCGCCGCGTACGTGCCGCTGGACCCGGCGTACCCGGCCGCCCGGGTGGCGTTCATGACCGCCGACTCGGGGGCCCGGCTGGTGCTGACCCGCGCCGACCTGGCCGACCGGTTCCCCGGCCCGACCGTGCTGACCGACCGCCTCGACCCGGCCGGGGACGGCACCGACCCGGCGACGCCGGTCACGCCGGCCGACCTGGCGTACGTCATCTACACGTCCGGCTCCACCGGTCGGCCCAAGGGGGTGGCGATCGAGCACCGCTCCGCGTCGGTGCTGCTGCACTGGGTCCGGCAGACGTTCGACGACACCGAGCTGGGCGGCATGCTCGCCGCCACCTCGGTCTGCTTCGACCTGTCCGTGTTCGAGATCTTCGGGCCGTTGGCCTGGGGCGGGCGGGTGCTGCTGGTGGACGACGTGCTGGCGCTGGCCGCGCCCGGCGCGGACCGCCTGCCCGTCACGCTCGTCAACACCGTGCCGGCGGCGATGGGCGAACTGCTCACCGCCGGCGCGCTGCCGCCGGGCGTCCGCACGGTCTGCCTGGCCGGTGAGCCGCTCACCGCCGCGCTGGCCGCCCGGGTCTGGGCCCGCCCGCACGTGCGCCGGCTGTGCAACCTGTACGGCCCGTCCGAGGACACCACGTACTCGACCTGGGCCGAGGTGCCGCGCGACGGCGACGACCCACCGATCGGCCGGCCGCTGCCGGGCACCCGGGCGTACGTGCTCGACCCGGACGGCCGACCGACGCCGCCCGGTGAGGCCGGCGAGTTGTACCTGGCCGGCGCCGGGTTGGCCCGCGGCTACCTGGGCCGGCCGGCGGAGACCGAGGCCCGGTTCCGGCCGGACCCGTTCCGCCCCGGCGAACGGATGTACCGCACCGGCGACCGGGTACGGCTGCGCCCGGACGGGCAACTGGCCTACCTGGGCCGGCTGGACGACCAGGTGAAGCTGCGCGGCTACCGGATCGAGCTGGGCGAGGTGGCCGCCCGGCTCGCCGCGCTGCCCGGCGTACGCGGGGCGACCGCCGCCGTCCGGCCCGGCCCGAGCGGTGACCCGCTGCTGGTCGGCTACCTGACCGGCGAGCGGCGCGACGACGTGCGGGCCCGGCTGGCCGAGGTGCTGCCGGCGCCGCTGGTGCCGGCGGCCGTGGTCTGGCTGGACCGGCTGCCCACGCTGCCCAACGGCAAGGTGGACCGGTCCGCGCTGCCCGCGCCGACGTTCGGCCCCGCCGCCGACCCCGGTTCGCTCGGCCCGACCGGCGCGCTTGTCGCGACGGTCTGGCGGGAGCTGCTCGGTGTGCCGGTCACCGGCCCGGACGACGACTTCCTCGCGCTCGGCGGCGACTCGCTGCTGGCGGTCCGCTGCGCCACCCGGCTGACCGCCGCCACCGGCCGCCTGGTCCTTCCCGGTGACCTGTTCGCCCAGCCGACAGTCGCCGCGCTGGCCGCCCGGATCGACGCGCCGGCCGATCCGGACGGCACGCCGGCGGACCCGGGGGTGCCCGGCGAGGACGTCACCTGCCCGCCGACGACCACCGGGCCGGCCGGTGACGGGGACGCGCCCGGTGAGCCGGCGGGCGGGCCCGCCCCGCTGTCCGCGGCGCAGCGGCGGTTCTGGTTCCTGCACCGGCTCGACCCGGCCGACACGTCCTACCTGCTGGCGTTCGCGATCCGGTTCGCCGCGCCGCTGGACCCGCAGCGGCTGACCCGGGCGCTGCACCGGGTGGTCGACCGGCATCCCGCGCTGCGTACCGTCCTGCCCGCCGGACCGGACGGGCCGGTGCAGGTGGTCCGCCCCGACGCCCGGCCGGACCTCGTGGTCGCGCCGGCCGAACCGGGCGTCCCGCTCGACGCCCGGCTGGCCCGGCTCGCCGCCGAGGGCACGCGTACCCCGATGGACCTGGCCACCGGGCCGCTGCTGCGCGCGTGCCTGCTGCCCGACGGCGACGGTCGCGCGGAGGCGCTGCTGCTTGTCGTGCACCACGCGGTCGCCGACGACTGGTCGTTCGGGGTGCTGGTCCGGGACCTGGCGGTGGCCTACGACGACCCGGACGCGCCGCCCGGCGAGCCAGCGCCCGGCCCGGCCGTGCTCGCCGCCGCGCAGCACGCCTGGCTGGCCTCGCCGGCCGGCCGCCGCGCGACCGACGAGCTGCTGCGCGACCTACGCGGCGCCCCTGACCTACTGGAGGTAAGGAGGGGCCCCCGCTCAACGCCTGCGGTAGAGCAGGGGCCTCCGCCTAACAACCCGGGCGGGGCCGCGCTGCGGACCACCGTGGACCCGGCGACCGCCGGGGCGGTACGGGACCTCGCCCGCGCGCACCGGGCCAGCCTGCACATGGTCGGGCTGGCCGGGTTCGCCGCGCTGCTCGGCGCCGCCACCGGCCGGGACGACCTGCTGGTCGGCGTGGCCTTCGCCGGCCGCACCAGCGTGGCCGCCGAACGCGGCGTCGGCTGCCACGTGAACACGCTGCCGCTGCGGCTGCGCCCGGCCCCGGACCGGACGTTCGCCGACCTGCTGGCCGAGGCCCGGCGGGTCACGCTGTTCGCCGCCGCCCGCCAGGACGTCCCGTTCGACCTGCTGGTGGAGCGGCTCAACCCGACCCGCCGACCGGGCCGCAACCCACTCGTCCAGGTGGCGTTCGGGGTGCAGAACGCGCCGCCGGCCCGGCACCGCAGCGCCGTCGGCGGCGAGTTCACCGGCGTGGAGCTGACCGCCGACGCCGCCCGCCTCGACCTGACGCTCTGGCTGGACGACCGGCGCGACGCGCTGGACGCGCTCTGGACCTACCGCACCGACCTGTTCGACCACGACGGGATGACGACGTGGCACCGCCGCCTCACCGCGCTGCTGCGTACCGCCGCCGCCGACCCCCGGCGCAGTCTGGCCGACTGCGCCGACACCGCTGGGAGTGAGAGATGACCGATCAGATCCGGGTCGCGCGGCCCGTCCCCCGCCGCGGCCGGGAACGGAACCTGGTGGACGTACGGCCGGACTGGCCGGACGGCCCGTTGCCGGCGCTGGTGCACGCCAACGTGCCCGACGTCGACCTGGCCGGCTGGCTGGCCGGGCACCGCGACGAGGTGGACGGGCTGGCCCGTCGCGCCGGCGCGGTGTTGTTCCGCGGCTTCGCGGTGGCCGGCGCGGACGACTTCCGCACCGTGATGGCGGCGCTCTCCGACGACGTGCTGTCGTACGGCGAGCGGTCCTCGCCGCGCAGCCGGGTCGCCGAGGGCGTCTACACCTCCACCGAGCACCCCGCCGACCAGCCGATCGTGCTGCACAACGAGCAGTCGTACACGGTGACCTGGCCGCTGCGGATCGTGTTCCACTGCGAGGTGGCCCCGGCCGCCGGTGGGCGTACGCCGCTGGCGGACAGTCGTCGGGTGCTGGCCCGGCTGCGCCCCGAGACGGTCGCGGAGTTCGAGGAGCGCGGCGTGCTCTACCGGCGCAACTACCTGCCCGGCATCAGCCTGTCCTGGCAGACCGCGTTCCAGACCGAATCCCGCGCCGAGGTCGAGGCGTACTGCGCGCGGGCGCTGATCGACGTGGAGTGGGTGGGCGACACGCAACTGCGGACCCGGCAGGTGCGCCCGGCGGTCCGCCGGCACCCGGTCACCGGAGAACGCACCTGGTTCAACCACGCGTTGTTCTTCCACGTCACGTCGCTGCCGCCGGAGGTGAGCGCCGGGCTGCGGGCCGCGCTGGCCGAGGAGGACCTGCCCTACCAGACCGCGTACGGGGACGGCACGCCCATTCCGGACGAGGTGCTGGCCGAGCTGCGCGCCGCGTACGCGGCGGAGACCCGCTCGTTCGACTGGCGGGCCGGCGACGTGCTGCTGGTGGAGAACATGCTGGCCGCGCACGCGCGGGAGCCGTTCACCCCGCCCCGGCGGATCCTCACCGCGATGGCCGACCCGGTCGCCGCGCCCGAGCTGACCTCCACCGGTGGTGCCGCGTGAGCGCCCCGGGACCGCGGCGGCGCGGCAGCGGCGGCGGCGTCACCGCGCCGGTGACCCGACGCACGCTCGGCCCGGACGGCTTCGTGCTGCTGGTCGAGGCCGCCGTGCCCGACCTCGACCTGGCCGGCTGGCTCGCCGGTCGACGGGCCGAGCTGCTGGCCGACCTGGACCGGCACGCGGCGGTGTTCTTCCGCGGCTTCGACGTGCGCAGCGCCGACGACTTCGGCCGGGCCGCCCGGGAGGTCGGCCCGGAGCTGCTCGGCTACCTGGAGCGGGCCGCGCCCCGGCACGAGGTGGCCGACCGGGTGTTCACCTCCACCGAGTTCAACGCGGCCCAGTGGATCCCGCTGCACCACGAGATGTCGTACTCGCACAACTGGCCGACGCACCTGTTCTTCCACTGCGCGCAGCCCGCCACCGGGGAGGGCGGCGCGACCCCGCTGGCCGCCGAACGGGTGATCACCCCGCTGATCCCGGCCGAGGTGCGGGAGCGGTTCGACCGGGACGGCGTGCGCTACGTGCGCAACTACGGCCCACACCTGGACCTGCCCTGGCAGGAGGCGTTCCAGACCACCGACCGGGCGGAGGTGGAGGCGTACTGCGCCGCGTCGGCGACGGAGTTCACCTGGCTGGGCGACGACGGCCTGCGGACCGTGGCGCGACGGCAGGCGACGGCCACCCATCCGCGGACCGGGGAGACGGTGTGGTTCAACCACGCCCACCTGTTCCACGTGTCGAACATGCCGCCCGAGGTGGCCGACGCCCTGAGACGCGAGTACGGCCCGGACGGGCTGCCGCGCAACGCGTACCACGGCGACGGCGAGCCGATCCCCGACGAGGTGGTCACCGGCATCCGTGAGCTGTACCGGCAGCACGCCCTGTCCGTCCCGTGGCGGCGCGGCGACGTGCTGGTGGTGGACAACTTCCTGGCCACCCACGGCCGGGAACCCTTCACCGGCGACCGGCAGATCCTGGTCGCCATGTCCGACCTCTACGTCAACCGGAGTGTGTGGTGAACGGATACCGTCTGTCCCCGGTCCAGCGACTGGCCTGGTCCGGCAAGCAGGATCTGGTGCGGGCCCGGGTCCGGCTCGACCGGCCGCTCGACCGGGCCCGGTTGCAGGCCGCCGTCGACGAGGTGGTGGCCCGACACGAGGCGCTGCGGCTGACGCTCGTGCACCACCCCGGGCTGCGGGTGCCGTTGCAGGACGTGGACGACGACCGGACGGTCCCGGTCGGCGCGCAGGGCGAGCTGTCGGTCACGCTCACCGACGACGCGATGGAGCTGGCCGCCACCCCGCTGATCGCCGACCCGGCCAGCCTGCGCCTGCTCCTCACCGACCTGGCCCACGCGTACGCCGGCGAGCTGCCGCCGGCCGACCCGGAGGCGTTGCAGTTCCTCGACGTCACCGAGTGGCAGGTCGAGGAGCGGGACCAGGCGTCCCCGCCCGCGCCGGGCGCACCGGCCGCGCGGCTGGTCGAGCCGCACGGCGACGATCCGGGCGCGACGGTCACCACCGCGTTGCCGGCCGCCGAGCTGGCCGCGACCGCCCGCGCCGCCGCCGGCGACGTCGGGACGCTGCTGCTCGCCGCGTGGGCGCTCGCGGTGGCCCGCCGGGCCGAGGCGCCGGACGGGGCCGAGGAGACGGACCTGGTGCTGGCCCGCTGGCACGACGGCCGGCAGGCCGAGGGCACCGGCGGCGTGGTCGGCCCGCTGGGCGGCTACGGGCCGCTGCGGCTGGCGTTGCCGCTGCCGGCCGACCCGGCCGAGCTGCTGGCCGTCGTGCGCGCCGCCGAGACCACCGCCGACGAGACGTTCCACCTGGTCGACCCGGTCGACGAGAGCACCGGCGCGGTGGCCGGCTTCGCGGTCCAGCCGACCGTCGCGCCGGCCGGCGTCGCCGCGCTCGGCGCGACGGCGGTGGAGGTGCCGGTCCCGCCCCCGCCCGCCGGGCCGCGACTCACCGTGCTGCCCGGGGACGAGGAGGTCGTCCTGCGGGTGACCGGCGGGCAGTGGCTGCTCGACTCGCTGGTGGCCGTGCTGCGCAGCCTGCCGGCCGCGCTGGCCGGGGACGCCCCGCTGGCCGTGCTCGGCGCCGGGGAGGCCGGCTGGCTGGCCGGGGCCGGGGGCACGGCGGGCGCCGCGCCGACGCGTACCCTCGTCGACCTGCTCGACGCGGGCCTGGCCGGGATGGCCGCCGACGCCCCGGCGGTGGTGGCGGCCGACGGCGCGTACCCGGCCGGGGAACTGGACGCGCGGGCCGCGCGGGTGGCCGCGGCGCTGGCCGCCCGCGGCCTGGTCGGCCGGCCGGTGGGCGTGCTGGCCGTCCGGTCCCGGGAGACCGTGGTGGCGTTCCTCGGCGTGCTGCGGGCCGGCGCGGTGTTCGTGCCGCTCGACCCGGACGCCCCGCCGCCACGCCTGGCCGCGCAGCTCGCGGCGGTCGGCGCGGAGTGTGTGGTCGGCGACCGGGACCCGGCGACCGTGTCGGTGGCCGAACTGGTCGCGGCCGGCGGCCCGCCGCCCGCGACCGCGCCGGCCCCGGCCGATCCGGCGTACGTCATCTTCACCTCCGGCTCCACCGGCACGCCCCGGCCGGTCCGGGTGTCGCACGCCGCCGCCGCGCACCTGACCGGCGCGCTGGAGTCCACCGTGTACGCCGACCGCGCGCCGGGCCTGCGGGTGGCGGTCAACGCGCCGCTGACGTTCGACGCCTCGGTGAAGCAGCTCGTACAGCTCGCCCACGGCCGCGCCCTGTTCCTGGTGCCGGACGACGTGCGCCGCGACGGCGCGGCGCTCGCGGCCTGGCTCGCGGAACAGCGGGTGGACGTGCTCGACCTGACCCCCTCCCAGCTCCGCATCCTGCTCGCCGGCGCGGGCGACTCCCCGCTGCCCGGCCTGCTGCTGGTCGGTGGCGAGCCGGTGCCGGCGGACCTGTGGCACGCGGTGGCGACCCGGCCGGACGTCCACCCGGTCAACCTGTACGGCCCGACCGAGTGCACGGTGGACACCACGGCGGCGGAGATCCGCGCCGGGGACCCGCCGACGATCGGCCGGCCGCTGCCCGGCGTCGCGGTGCGGGTGCTGGACGAGCGGCTTCGTCCGGTGCCGCCGGGGGTGGCCGGGGAGCTGTGCGTCGCCGGTCCGCAGCTCGCCGACGGCTACCTGGGTGACGCGGCGGCGACCGCCCGCCGGTTCGTGGAGCTGCCGCTGCCCGACGGCGGCGTCGAGCGGGTCTACCGCACCGGCGACCGGGTGCGCTTCGACGCCGAGCGGCGGCTGCGCTACCTGGGCCGGCTCGACGACCAGGTGAAGATCCACGGCTTCCGGGTGGAGCCGGGCGAGGTGGCCGCCGTGCTGCGCGGCCACCCGGAGGTCGCCGACGCCGCGGTGGTCGCCCGCGACGACGACGGGTACGGCGACCGGCTGGTCGCCTACGTCCGGCCGCGGGCCGGCGTCGCGCTCGACCTCGACCGGGTGGCCGGGGTCAACCCGCACGAGACCCGCTACCTGTACGACGAGATCTTCACGCAGCGGGTCTACCTGCGGGACGGGATCGTGCTGCGGCCCGGCGCGACGGTGCTCGACGTGGGCGCGAACATCGGCATGTTCTCGCTCTTCGTGCACCAGGTCTGCCCGGACGCGACGATCCACGCGTTCGAGCCGGTGCCGGCCGTGGCCGAGGTCCTGCGCCGCAACGTCGACGGGTTCGGCGTGCCGGCCACGGTGCACGCGTACGGGCTGTCGCGGGCGGCCGGCGAGGTCTCGTTCACCTACTACCCGGGCTACTCGATGATGTCCGGGCACGCCGCGTACGCCGATCCGGACGCCGAGATCGGGGTGATCAAGCGGTACCTGGCCAATGAGCGGGACGCCGGAGCGGGCGAGCGGAACCTGCTGCTCGACCGCGCGGACGAGTTGCTCGCCGAGCGCTTCGCCGGCCGGGAGCTGACCGTGCCGGTCCGGCCGCTGTCGGCGGTGCTGGACGAGCTGGCGCCGGCCCGGATCGACCTGTTGAAGATCGACGTGCAGCGCGCCGAGGCGGACGTGCTGGCCGGCCTGGACGACCGGCACTGGCCGCTCGTCGCGCAGGTCGCCATGGAGGTGCACGACGCGCCGGGCACGGCGACCGCCGGCCGGCTGGCCGGCCTGGTGGCGTTGCTGGAGGCGCGGGGCTTCACCGTGGTCACCCGCCAAGACGACCTGCTGACCGGCACCGACCGGCACACGCTGCACGCGGTCCGCCCCGGATACGCCGCCGCGGGCCCGACGGTGGACGCGACGCCCGCCGCCGGGCCCGTCGCGCCGCCTCGGGAGTGGCTCGCGGAGCGGCTCCCGGCGCACCTGCTGCCGGCCGCGGTGGTGGTCCTCGACGAACTGCCGTTGACCCGCAACGGCAAGCTGGACCGGGCCGCGCTGCCCGCGCCCCGGCTGGAACGGCCGGCCGGCGACCCGGCGGAGACGCCGGCCAACCGGGCCGAGGAGATCCTGGTCGAGGCGTGGCGCGAGGTGCTCGGGGTGGCGTCGTTCGGCGTCACGGACAGCTTCTTCGCGCTCGGCGGCGACTCCATCCGCAGCATCCAGATGCAGGTGGCGGCGCAGAAACGCGGGCTGTCGTTCCAGCTCAACGACATCTTCACGCACCAGACGATCCGGGACCTGGTCACGCACGGCCGGATCACACTGGACGGCGTGGCGCCCGAGCCGGCCGCCCACGACGGCCGGTTCTCGCTGGTCACCGCCGCCGACCGGGACCGGCTGCCGGACGGGCTGGCCGACGCGTACCCGATGACCGCGCTCCAGCTCGGCATGGTCTACCACGGTGAGCTGACCGGCGACCCGGCCGTCTACCACAACGTCACCGCGCACCGGGTCGCCGGGCCGCTGGACGTGGCGGCGCTGCGCCGGGCGCTGGCCCTGCTGGTGGACGCCCACCCGGTGCTGCGGACCGGCTTCGCGCTCGGCACGTACGCCGAGCCGTTGCAGCTCGTGCACGCGCGGGTGCCGGTGGAGCTGCCGGTGACGGACCTGACCGGGGCGGACGCGCCGGCCCGGCAGGCCCGGGTCGACGCGCTGGTCGCCGAGGAGCGCCGTCGTCCGTTCGACTGGGCCCGGCCGCCGTTGCTGCGGCTGCACGCGGTCCGCACCGACGCCGACGGGTTCACGCTGCTGGTCGCCGAGCACCACAGCGTCCTGGACGGCTGGAGCCTGCACCTGTTCCTGGCCGACCTGCTCGACGCGTACGACCGGGAGCGGGCCGGGATGACCGCCGCCGCCGATCCGGGGCTGCCGTTCCGGGAGTACGTGGCCGCCGAGCGGGCGGCCCTGGCCGACGCGGCGACCCGACGGTTCTGGTTGGACGGCGCCGGCGCCGCGCCACCGCTGCTGCTCGGCGGCGCGCAGCCGCGGACCACCACCACCCAGCGGGTGCCGCTGCGGGCCGGCACCACCGAGCGGGTCGCCGAGGTCGCCCGGACGGCCGGGGTGCCGGTCAAGTCCTGGCTGTTTGCCGTGCACCTACGCCTGATCGGCGAGCTGGCCGGGCGGGACGACGTGGTCAGCGGCCTGGTGGTCGGCAGCCGGCCGGAGGGCGAGGGCAGCGCCGCCACGCTCGGTCTGTTCCTCAACACGCTGCCGGTGCGCCTGGCGCTGGGCTCCCGGTCGGTGGCCGAGTTGGCCGCCGAGGCGTGGCGGGCCGAACGGGACCTGATGGGGCACCACCGCTTCCCGCTCGCCGAGATCGTCCGGGCCGGCGGCGCGGGGCCACGCTTCGACCACTTCTTCAACTGGACGCACTTCCCGTCGCGCCCGGTCGACGGCGGCAGTCGCGTCGAGGACAGCCGGGGCGTCACCGTGGACGTGGCGTTCAGTCTCGCCGTCGACGCCGAGCTAACCGGCGGGCGGCTCGGGCTGATGGTGCAGTACGACCACCGGCACGTCCCGGCCGACCGGGTGGACGCGCTGGCCGACGGCTTCCGCCGGCTGCTGGCCGCCGACCCGGACGCGCCGCTGCCCCCGGTGGCGGCAAGCGCGCCGGCGCCCGGCGACGACGGCCGGCAGGAGTGGGCCGACCGGGTGTCGGCGGCCTGGCAGGAGGTGCTCGGCACCGCGCCGCGCGACCCGGCGACCGGCTTCCTGGCCGCCGGTGGCGACTCGCTGCGCGCGCTGCGGCTGGTCACCCTGCTCCGGCAGCGCCACGGCAGCGACCTGACGCTGCCGGAGTTCACCGCGCTGGGCAGCTACCGGGCGCTGGTGGAGCGGGTGGCGCGCGGATGACCGGCTTCGGCACCGCCGCGGTGCACGGCGACGACGGCCTGGTTCCCGGCGGGGCGGTCGCGCCGCCGATCGTGCAGAGCGCCACGTTCAGCGCCGAGTCCGACGAGCGGTTCACCGAGATCGCCACCGAGGCGCGGGGCAGCGCGTTCTACACCCGCTACGGCAACCCGAACCACGCGCAGGTGGCCGCCGTGGTGGCCGAGCTGGAGGGGGCGGAGACCGGGCTGGTCACCGCGTCCGGCATGGGCGCGATCAGCACTGTCGCGCTGGCGCTGCTCGCCGCCGGCGACCACGTGGTGGTGCAACGCAGCACCTACGGCGGCACCACCTCGCTGGCCACCGGGCTGCTGCCCCGGTTCGGCGTCGGGTACACCCAGGTGGACCAGACCGACGCGGACGCGTTCACCCGGGCGCTGCGGCCGGAGACGCGGTTGGTGCTGGTGGAGACGCCGAGCAACCCGCTGCTGGAGCTGACCGACCTGGCCGCCGTGGTGACGTCCGCGCACGCGGCCGGCGCGTTGGTGGTGGTGGACAACACGTTCGCCACCCCGGTCAACCAGCGCCCGCTGGCCGCCGGCGCGGACCTGGTCTGGCACAGCGGCACGAAGTTCCTCGGCGGGCACTCCGACGTGTCCGCCGGGGTGGTGGTCGGCGGCGCGGACCTGGTCGAGCGGGTGTGGCGGACGTCCATCGTCACCGGTGCCACGCTCGGCCCGGTCGACGCCTGGCTGCTGCTGCGCGGCCTGCGGACGCTGCCGCTGCGGGTGCAGCGGCACGACGCCAACGCGCTCGCGCTGGCCGAGGCGTTGGCGGGTCACCCGGCGGTGGCCCGGGTCCGCTACCCGGGGCTGTCCTCGCATCCGCAGCACGCGCTGGCCCGCCGGCAGATGACCGGCTTCGGCGGCGTGCTCGGCGTCGAGCTGGCCGCCGGGCGGGCCGGTGCGGCGGCGCTGCTGGCCGGGCTGCGGCTGGCCAAGCGGGCGGCCAGCCTCGGCAGCGTCAGCACGCTGGTGGTGCACCCGCGTTCGATGTGGGCCGGCATCGTGGACCCCGAGCAGCTCGCCGCCGCCGGGATCGCCGACGGCCTGGTCCGCGTCTCCACCGGCATCGAGGACACCGCCGACCTGGTGGCCGACTTCCTGGCGGCGCTCGACGGGGCACCGGCCTGACGGCTCAGGGGGCCTCGTCGCCGCGCTTCTCCTCCTGGGCCAGCACCGCGTCGCGGCGCTGCGGGTCGGTGCGCGCGGCCAGATCGGCGGCGAGCCGCGGATCACCGGCGAGCCGTTCCCGGTTGCGGTGCAGGAACGCCTCGAACCCACCGGTGTACGGGCACGCGTCGTCGCCGAGCACCTGCTTCGGCGCGTACCGGCAGCCGCCGCAGTAATCGCCGATCCGGTTCAGGTGACCGCCGTCGAACGCCCACGGCCTGGTGTCGATGCGGGCCAGGTCGGCGTACTGGCTCATGCCGATGACGGTGGCGTTCATGACCCAGTCGGTGCCGTCGACGAAGCTGCGCCGGAACCAGTCGGCCAGGTCGGCGGCGCGCCAGCCGCGTTGCAGGCCGTAGTTGGCGAGCACGGTCAGCCGCGCGGTCTGGTGGGCCCAGCCGGTGTCCCGGACGCCGGCCAGCACGTCGGCCAGGCAGCGGGCCTCCACCGCGTCCGCGTCGAGCCGGTCGAACCACTCCGGCAACGGCCGGGTGGCGGCGAGCCAGTCGGCGCCCCGGAAGCGCGGATCGAAGTACCAGTAGAGCTGCCACAGGAACTCCCGCCAGCCGAACAGGCCGCGCACGAAGCGGTGCACCGCCGCCGGCGGCGCGGTCCCGGCGCGGCCGGCGCGCTCGGCGGCGCGGATCGCTGGTTCCGGGTCGAGTAGGCCGAGGTTGAACGAGGACGACAGCACGCTGTGCGCGAGCAGCCCGTCGGCGTCGCTGAGCACGCCCTCACTGTCGGCGTACGCGGCGAGCCGGTGGTCGAGGAAGTGCGCGAGCCGGGCCTGCGCCTCGGCGTGCGTGGCCGGGTGACGACGCGGGGCGTCCCGACCGACGAAGCGGATCCCCTCGGCTTCCCAACGGTCGAGGTCCCGGCGCACCGCCGCGTCGATGTCGTCCTCGACGATCGGCGGCGGTGGCGGCACGTCGGTCGGCGGCCGGCGACGGGGCCGGCCAGCCGGGGCGGGCAGGTCCGGCAGCACGTCGTGCCGGTCCCGCGCGTACCGGTAGAAGTCGGCCATCCGGAGCCGGCCCCGCCGCCGGTCGGCCCAGGCCGCGAAGTCGGCGCGGTCGGTCACGAAGCCGCGCGGCGGCAGCACGGCCAGCCCGTCGACGGTACGCGCGAACGCGAGCGCCGCCCGCGACGACGGGTGCACCACCTCGGCCGGCTCGCCCAGGTCGGCGAGGGCCGTCCGGAACGTGTCGGCGCGCACCAGCCGGGCCCGGTCGCCGAGTTCGGCGGCCCGGTGCCGCAGCGCCGACAGGATCAGGTGCGCCTTCTGCCGGTGCACCGGGCGGGCGGCGAACAGGGTTCGGCTCTCCACCAGCAGGACGCGTTGCGCGTCGTCGTCGAGGAAGTGGGGACCGAGCTGGTCCGCCAGGAGCCAACGCCAGCGTGCCATGTCCCGACACTGCCCCTTTCCTGCCAACTGGAATCCTGTGTGGACGCGAAGCGCGTCATCCGCCCCGCACCCGGGGGCCACGGTGGTCGGTGAGCCGCAGCCCGACGCCGCGCACCGCGACGATGGTGACACCGGTGCCCAGCTCACCGAGCTTACGGCGCAACCGCTTGACCAAGGACTGCACGTCGGCGCGGCGCTCGGTCGCCGCGTCGTGCCAGACCGCGTGGCGCAGTTCCGGGTAGCTCCACACGCGCACCGGCTCGCTGGTCAGGCAGGCCAGCAGGTCGCGCTCCAGCCGGGTCAGGGCGACCTGCCGGCCGGCCCAGCGGGCCGTGGACCGGGCCACGTCGATCACCAGCGCGCCGTCGGGCCCGGGGTCGGGCGGAGGCCCCGCTGCCTCCGGATGCGGCGACGCCGGCCGCCGCCTACCATCCCCCTCGGGAGCGATCAGCTCGCGCAGCTCGTCCAGGTCGGCGACCAGCAGCAGCGGTGCCACGCCGCCCAGCAGCTCGGTGAGCCGGAGCCGTTCGGCGGGCGACGGCGTCACGCCGATGACAAGCGAGAAGTGGTGCGACGCCGGGTCGGTGCCGGGGGACGTCGCGTCCGGGTCGTCCGTCGTCACACCGCCCCCACCGTGACAGTGACTGTCAACCGGGTCGCCGCGTCGGGGACCTGTTGGTGACAAGTTGCTTACGTACGGTCATTGATCGCCCGCCGGTGTCGATCATAGTGTCCACTCGGGTGGCCGGCGTAGACCCGCACGGCGCCCAGGGGGCCTGGGGGGTTTCTCAAACCGGTGTGACCAGTCGGGAGCGCAGTCTCCTGGCCCTTCGGTCGTGGCTCGATCATCCGCGGGTCATCGGAGGAGGCAGCACCGATGCTGAGACGTCCACACCGAACGGGCCTGGCCGGGCGGCTGGTGAGCGCGGGCGCCGCCCTGGTGCTCGCCGCGACCGCGCTGGCCGCCACCGGCGCCCCGGCGCAGGCGCAGAACGGCGCCGGCGCGACGGCCGGCGACAAGATCCGTCCCGAGCTCACCCGGCAGCTTCAGGGCAAGAGCGAGGGCGACTTCTGGATCCACTTCGGCGACCGGGCCGACCTGGGCAGGGCCGGCGCGGTCAAGGACTGGAACCAGCGGGGCGCCGCGGTCGCCGCGGCCCTCAAGAAGACCGCCGCCGAGAGCCAGGCGAAGATCCGCGCCGAGCTGGACCGCTCGGGCACGAAGTACCAGACGTTCTGGGCCACCAACGCCATCAAGGTGACCGGCGGTTCGCTGACCATGGCGCAGAACTTCGCCGCCCACACCGAGGTGGACGGCATCTACGCGCCGGTGGAGTACAAGCTGCCGGAGACCACCCCGGGCACCGACCAGAAGTCGACGAACGCCCTGGAGTGGGGCGTCGCCAACATCAACGCCGACGACGTCTGGTCCCAGTACGGCGTCAAGGGCGCCGGCATCACCGTGGCCAGCATCGACAGCGGTGTCCAGTTCGACCACCCGGCGCTGGTGAACGCGTACCGGGGCAACAACGGCGACGGCACGTTCGACCACAACTACAACTGGTACGACGCGGCCGGCGAGTGCGACGACGGGCCGTGCGACTCCGACGGGCACGGCACCCACACCATGGGCACCATGGCCGGCTCGGACGGCGCCAACCAGATCGGCGTCGCCCCCGAGGTCAAGTGGATCGCCGCGAACGGGTGCTGCCCGACCGACGCCGCGCTGATCTCCTCCGGCCAGTGGATGCTGGAGCCCACCGACCTGGCCGGCGAGAACCCGGACGCCAGCAAGCGGCCCAACATCATCAACAACTCGTGGGGCACCACGCAGCCGTCCAACGAGCCGTTCATGGAGGACGTCACCGACGCGTGGACCGCGTCCGGCATCTTCGGTGTCTGGTCCAACGGCAACAACGGCCCCGCCTGCCAGACCAGCGGTTCGCCGGGCAGCCTGGCCAGCAACTACTCGGCCGGCGCGTACGACATCAACAACAACATCGCCAGCTTCTCGTCCCGGGGCACCGGGCAGAACGGCGAGATCAAGCCGAACATCTCCGCCCCCGGCGTCAACGTCCGCTCCAGCGTGCCGAACAACTCGTACGCCAGCATCAGCGGCACCTCGATGGCGGCGCCGCACCTGGCGGGCGCGATCGCGCTGCTCTGGTCCGCGGCGCCCACGCTTGTCGGTGACGTCGCCGCGACGCGCGCCTTGCTCGACGGCGCGGCTGTCGACAAGGCCGACACGCAGTGCGGCGGCACCACGGACGACAACAACGTCTACGGCGAGGGTCGCCTCGACGCGCTCGCGCTGCTCGCCGCCGCCCCGATCGGTGACAACGGCACGCTGGCCGGCAAGGTCACCGACGCGGCCGGGGCCGCGGTGGCCGGCGCGACGGTCACCCTGACCGGCGCGGCGGACCGGACGCTGACCACCGGCGCCGACGGCACCTACTCCTCGCTGCTGCCCGCCGGCGACTACCAGGTGGTGGTCGCCGCGTTCGGGTACGCGAGCCGCACGCTGACCGCGACCGTCACCAAGAACACGACCACCACGCTCGACGTGGTGCTCACCGCGACGCCCAGCGTCACGGTCAGCGGGCAGGTCACCGACGGGTCGGGGCACGGCTGGCCGCTCTACGCGAAGGTGAGCGTGGCGGGCACGCCGATCTCGGACTACACCACGCCGGCCACCGGTCGCTACAGCCTGAAGCTGCCGGCCGGATCGACCTACCGGCTCACGATCGAGCCGCAGTACGCCGGCTACCTCACGGTCACCAAGGAGGTCACGGTCGGCAGCGGCAACGTGACCGCGAACGTCGCGGTGCCGGCGGACCCGGAGAAGTGCGCCACCGCCCCCGGCTACACGGTCAGCTCGGACGGCGAGTACGAGACGTTCGACGGCACCGGCGTGCCGGACGGCTGGTCGGTGGTGGACAACGCCGGCTCCGGCCAGGTCTGGGAGTTCACCGACGCCGGTGAGCGCGGCAACCTGACCGGCGGCAGCGGCAACTTCGCCATCATCGACAGCGACAACTACGGCAACGGCGGAAGGCAGGACACCTCGCTGGTCAGCCCGGTGGTCGACCTGACCGGGGTGAGCACGCCGGTGATCCGGTTCAACCAGGACTACAACTGGCTGAACAGTGACCGCGCGGACGTCGACCTCAGCCTCGACGGCGGCACCACCTGGAGCAACGTGCTCCGGCAGGCGGCCGACGTACGCGGCAAGGTGACCGAGGTGCCGATCCCGCAGGCGGCGAACCAGTCGCAGGTGCGGGTCCGCTTCCACTACTACGACGCGAGTTGGGAGTGGTGGTGGGAGGTCGACAACGTGCTGATCGGCAGCAAGCTGGTCTGCAAGCCGGTCGACGGCGGCCTGGTGCTCGGCCACGTGCGCGACAAGAACGACAACAGCTACGTCAACGGCGCCACGGTGACCAGCAAGGACCGCCCGGCGGAGAAGGCCACCACGGTCGCCACCCCGGACGACACCGAGCTGCCCGACGGCTTCTACTGGATGTTCTCGTCGTTGACCGGCGCGCACCCGTTCACCGCCAGCGCCGGCAACTACGTGAGCCAGACCAAGCAGGTCACGGTCGAGACGGACTGGGCCACCACGGCCACGTTCCAACTGGCCGCCGGCCGGCTGTCGGTGCAGCCGACGTCGCTGACCGGGACGGCCCGGATGCCCAGCGGCAAGGTCAGCAAGACGTTCACCGTCACCAACACCGGCGGCGCACCTGTCGACGTCGAGTTCTCCGAGCGTGACGGCGGGTTCGTGCTGCAACGCGCCGACGGGTCCCGGCTCTCCGAGCAGGCGCTGCTCGGCTCGACCGGCGCGCCGGCGCAGCGGCTGACCGCGGCGACGTCGTTCGCGGCCCGCTCGTCCGGCAGGTCCTCGACGTCGGTCGCGTCGGCCGGCCCCCAGGCCGACCCGTGGACCGCCGTCCCGGGCTACCCGGCCAACGTGATGGACAACCGGGTCGTCACCGTCGACGGCAAGGTCTACTCCATCGGTGGCGGCGACGGCACCACCTCCAGCACGAAGAACTACCGGTACGACCCGATCGCGCAGACCTGGACCGCCATCGCCGACCTGCCCGGCGCCCGTACCGCGATGACGGTCGGCGTGATCGACGGCAAGATCGTCGCCACCGGCGGCTGGGGCGCCTCCGGCCCGGACGGCGCCACCTGGTCGTACGACCCGGCGGCGAACACCTGGACCGCGAAGGCGAGCAACCCGGCGCCCCGGTCGGCCGCCGGCCAGGCCGTCGCGGGCGGCAAGCTGTACGCGGTCGGTGGCTGCACCACGGCGAGCTGCCTGCCGATGTCCAACTCGGTCGTCCGGTACGACCCGGGCGCGAACACCTGGGAGACGCTGCCCGCCTACCCGAAGTCGGTGGCGTTCCTGTCCTGCGGCGGGATCGACGGCACCGTCTACTGCACCGGCGGCAACGACGGCACGAACTCGCAGAAGGCCGGCTACGCGTTCGACCCGGGCGCCAACGCCTGGACCGCCATCGCCGACGCGCCGGCCGACAACTGGGCCGCCTCGTACGCGGTGGCGAACGGCAAGCTGCTGGTCGTCGGCGGGTCGCAGGGCGGCGCGATCACCAACGCCGGTTTCGCGTACGACCCGGCGACCGGCTCCTGGGCCAACCTGCCCAACGCCAACGCGCCCCGCTACCGGGGCGGGGCGGCCTGCGGGTTCTACAAGGTCGGCGGCTCGTCGGGCGGCTTCACCGCCACCAAGGACAGCGAGGTCCTGCCCGGCTTCTCCGAGTGCGCCGAGGTGGCGGCCGACGTGAGCTGGCTGACCGTCGACAGGTCGAAGGTCACGCTGGCACCCGGCGCCGCGGTCACGGTCACGGTCGGCATGACCGCGAACGTGGACCAGCCGGGCACGTACTCGGCGTCCATCGTGATCAAGGAGAACACCCCGTACACGGTGGCGCCGGTGGCGGTCACCATGGTCGCGCAGCCGCCGACCACCTGGGGCAAGCTGTCCGGCACGGTCTCCGGCAAGAACTGCCAGGGCGTCACCGCCCCGCTGCCGGGCGCGACCGTGCAGGTCGACTCCTGGGCAAGCTCCTACACGTTCACCACCGACGCCGACGGCCGGTACGCCTACTGGATGGACCGGCGCAACAACCCGCTCACGCTGATCGTCGCCAAGGACGGCTGGAAGCCCCAGACCCGCCCGACGAAGATCAACTCCACCACGCCCACGGTCGAGGACTTCACCCTCTCCCCCACCCGCTGCTGACCGCAGCATGACGGGGGCGGGGGGGGGGGGGGGGGGGGGGCCGCGGGGCGCGGCGCCCCGCGCCCCGCCGGGGCCGCGCCCGCCCGC
>NZ_JBITFD010000002.1:240175-240967 GCF_044455765.1 Micromonospora sp. NPDC051141 | reverse complement strand
GGGCCCGATCACCCCCCCCCCCCCCCCCCCCCCCGCGCCCCCCCCCCGGGGGGGGGCCCCCGCCCGGGGCCCCCCCCGCCCGCCGCCCGTCCCCGTCCCCGTCCCCGTCCCCGTCCCCGTCCCCGTCCCCGTCCCCGTCCCCGCCCCCGCCCCCGCCCCCGCCCCCGCCCCCGTCGATCTTGCACTTCCGGCCCGTGCAAGACGTGCGAAAGGGGCAACTCGGGGACCACAAGTGCAAGATCGCGGGAAGGGTTAGGGGGTTAGAGGGTTAGGCGGAAGCCGACGCCTCGGACGGCGTGGATCGTGGTCGGGGCGTTCAGGCGGGCCAGCTTGTGCCGGATGCGGCGGACCACGGAGTGCATGTCGGAGCCCCGACCGAGGTGGTCGTTGCCCCAGACGGCACGGTGCAGGCGGGCGTACGTCCACACCTGGCCCGGGATGCCGGCGAGGCAGACCAACAGGTCGTGCTCCAGTGGCGTCAGCCCGACCTCCCGCTCCCGCCAGCGCAGCACCCGCCGGTCGGAGTCCACGGCCAGCTCCGGCCCGGACACGTCGACCGACGACCGGTCCGCCACCTCGGCCGACGACGCGGCCGGGGAACCGACGGACGGGCCGGCCGACGAATCGAGCGAAGACGCGGTCGGGGGAACGACGGGCAGCCCAGCCGACCCATCAAGCGAAGACCCGGCCGGGGAAACGACGGGCAGCCCAGCCGACCCATCAAGCGAAGACCCGGCCGGGGAAACGACGGGCAGCCCAGCCGACCCATCAAGCGAAGACCCGGCCGGGGAA
>NZ_JBITFD010000002.1:0-240078 GCF_044455765.1 Micromonospora sp. NPDC051141 | reverse complement strand
GAACCGACGGGCGGGCCGGCCGATCCGGCCGACGGGTCGACCGACGGGGCCGGCGTCCCGGTCCGGGAATCAGCTCGCGGGGCCGGCGTCCCGGTCCGGGGGTCGGCCGGCACGTCACCGTCGGAGGCGGGGCTGACGGCCGGCCGCGTGACCGCCGGGCGGCGGACCAGGTCGAGGAAGCGGCGCGCCTGATGGGCACTGGAGACGATCAGGAACGTCTCGGTGCCGCCCAGCAGTTGGGCGAGTTGCCGGCGTTCGGCCGCCGTGGACGCGATGCCGATGACCAAGGACGGGATCACGGTCATCCGTTCCCACCTTTCCGGCAGGCTGGGGCGCAGCGCCGGCAATTACCGCGACATTTTCGACGCGGCCGATCGGGCCGGCCACCGGGCGTGGAGCGTTGCGGCGCACCTGGTGCGGAGACGGCCTGAAGCGTACTGGAGCTGCGGTTTCGTGAGGCTACGGGGCGAGCTACCGGGGATCATATAGCCGCCCAACGATGATTGGTATAGCAGTTAACGTCGATGTAACTGCGTTCGGCAAGATGACCGGCGAAAATTGCGGCCGACCGGCACGCGTCCGAGAAGGACTCGGGTCGGCGTACGCCGCCGGACCGGTGGATCCGGCCGGAGGCGATGAGAACCCGGGCGTACGCCGGTCTGATCCGCGTGACCACCCTCGTGTTCCGCCTGCCCGGCACGACGCCGACCCGCGCGGACGTCGCGGTCCGCTGTGCCGAGTTGGCGGAGTCGTTACGGGGCCGCGACCGGGGCGTGGTGATCTGCGACGTGTCCGCGGTGACCCGACCCGACCTGGTCACCATCGAGACGCTGGCCCGGCTCCGGCTGACCGCCACGCGGTTCGGGTGGCGGTGGGAGACCCGCGGGGCCGGTGCGACCCTACGCGACCTGGCCGGCCTGCTGGGGCTCGCCGACACCCTCGTCGAGGCGGTCCGGCAGGCCGAAGAGCGGGAACAGGCGGTCGGTGTCGAGGAAGTGGTTGAGCGAGGTGATCCGGCCGCCGGAGAGCCCCACCACGATCAGCGACCAGGGCACGTGCCCTGAGCCGGGGCCGGGCCGGTACTGCCCGAACGCCGGCATGCCGTTGGCCGCCACCGGCACCAGCCGGGACCCCCGGCAGCCGTGACCCGTGCCGGTCATCCACGCCGTGATGTCGTCGGGGCCGCGCAGCCACAACGGCACCGGCGGCATGGACAGCGTCGCGTCCTCGTGCAGCAGCTCGGTGAGCGCGGTGAGGTCGTACGACTCGAACGCGCGCACGTAGCGGGCCAGCAGCGCCTGCTGCTCCTCGTCCAGCGGCCGGCGCACGTCGGTGTCGGCGCCGGTCGACGCGAGCGTGGCCCGCGCCCGTTGCAGCGCGCTGTTGACGCTCGCCACCGACGTGTCGAGCAGGTCCGCGACCTCCTGGGCCGACCAGGCCAGCACCTCGCGCAGGATGAGCACGGCCCGCTGCTTCGGCGGGAGGTGCTGCAACGCGGCGACCAACGCCAGCCGGACCGACTCCCGCCCGGCGATCACGTCGGCCGGGTCGCCGGACTCGGCGAGGACCCGGTCGTCCGGCACCGGGCCGACCCAGATCTGCTCCGGGCGCGGTTCGCCGGGATGGGCGGCGGTGCCGCTGCCGGCGGGACCGAGATCCATCGGCCGGACGCGGCGCTGGGCGCTGGCGGTCATGTTCAGGCAGACGTTCGTGGCGATCCGGTACAGCCAGGTCCGCAACGCGGAGCGCCCCTCGAACCGGTCGAAGTTGCGCCAGGCCCGGACGAAGGTGTCCTGCACCGCGTCCTCGGCCTCGAAGGCCGAGCCCAGCATCCGGTAGCAGTAGCCGGTCAGCTCCGACCGGTACGCCTCGAGTTGCGCCTCGACGGGGACGCTCGCCACCTCGCTCACACGTTCGAAACTAGCCCACTCGCTGCGCGAACGCGAACACGCACGGCGCGAGTTGACATCCGCACGGCCGTCACCGTTGCCCGATCGTCGGTAGGCGCAGGTGGTCGGCGGGCACCCCGCGATGGTGGGCCCACCGGCGGGCGGCGGCGGGGACGTTCGCCATGCTCCGTTACTCCGGCCAGGGCGAGGTTTGGGTGCCTCTGTGGTCGCCAGAGCGACATCAGGTGCACCCACACGGCGTGCTCAGGAAAGGTCAACCGGAGTGGTTGAGTCCACCGCAGGGCCGAGATCTCGCGTCGCGGCAGCGGTCGATCGGGCCGCCGCCACTACGATGCGAGCGTGGCTCAGGTTCGGGGTCCGTACCCGTTGGTCGCCGCCGTCGTGGTGGTGCTGCTGCTCGGCGCGGGCGTGGCCTGGGGTGTCGACGACGCGTTGGGGCTGAGCCACTCCCCCGCCGACGTGCCGCGTGAGACAGCCGTCGCCGCGCCGCCTCGCGCGCCGGCCCCGGTGCCGCCGCTGGCCTCGATCGTGGTGCCGGACCAGCTCCGCACGGTCAAGGCCGCCGCAGCCGTGGCCGACGCGCTCGCCGCGCGGGGACGCCCCCGCCCCACGGTCACCCCGACCGCCGCCACGGCCCCGAACACCAAGGCCACGGGCACGGGCACGGCCCCGAACACCAAGGCCACGGGCACGGGCCCGGTCCCGAACACGACCACGGGCACCGGCGCCGACAGGAACCCCGGCGCGGCCGACCCGAGCCGAATCGGCCGGAGCACGAGCACCGGCCCGGGTGCGACGGGCCGGTCGGCGGTGACCACGCTGCGGGCGGAGCTGCGGGCCGGCGACGCGCCGGAGGCGTACCGGATCGACGCCCGTGCGGCGGAGCTGACCGTCACCGGCGACCTGGCCGGCGTCACGGCCGGGCTCTACCGGCTGGCCGACCGGATCCGCTCCGGCGCCGAGGTGCTGCCGGCGGCGGAGGCCGGCCGGCCGGTGGCCCCCCGGTTGGGGTTGCGGCTGACCGACGCGGGCTCGGTGGGGCGCGAACCGGACCGGGCGGCGTTCGCGGCCGGCGACGACTACCGCCTCAACACCGACATCGTCTCGCCCGCGGTGCTGCCCCGGGCGCCGTGGGTGGACGCCGCGGCGGTGGCCCGCATCGACGCGCAGTTCCGGCAGTTCGTCGACCACGCGGTGGCGCAGGGCTACAACGGCGTCGTGGTGCCCGGCTTCCTGGAGTACGTGACGTTCGCCGGTGTCGGCGACGGGCACGCGGTCTACCCGGCCGGGGACCCGCACGTCGACCGGGCCCGCGCGATGGTGGCGGCGTTCGGGCCGGTCCTCCGGTACGCCGACCGGATGGGCCTGCGCGTCTTCCTGCTCACCGACATGCTCGCGGTGTCGCCGCCGCTCCAGGCGTACCTGGACCGGACCGTGGGCGGGCTGGACACCACCGACCCCCGGCTCTGGGCGGTCTACCGGGCCGGGCTGGCCGAGCTGTTCACGAGCATGCCGTTCGTCGCCGGCCTGATGGTCCGCGTCGGCGAGGGCGGCGAGGTGTACGCGGGCAGCGGCTGGGACTACGGCTCGAAGCTCGCGGTCACCACCGCCGAGGGTGTGCGCACGATGCTGCGGGCGCTGCTCGACACCGCGGCCCCGGCCGGCAAGGAGATCATCTTCCGCACCTGGACGGTGGGCGTGGGCGCGGTCGGCGACCTGCACACCAACCCCGACGCGTACGCCGAGGTGCTGGGCGGGTTCGACGACCCGCACCTGATCGTGTCCACCAAGTACACGCTCGGCGACTTCTACAGCCATCTGCCGTTGAACACCACACTGCGCGTGGGCGCGCACCGGCGGATCGTGGAGTTCCAGGCGCGGCGCGAGTTCGAGGGCTTCGGCGCGCTGCCCAACGACCTCGGTCCGCTGCACCGGGCGGCGCTGCGCGCGTTCTTCGCCGCGAACCCGCACGTCGAGGGCGTGTGGAACTGGACCCAGGACGGCGGGCCGCTGCGCGCCGGGCCGATGTCGCTGTACCTGCGCGCCGGCTTCTGGCAGCTCTACGACCTGAACACGTACGCGGTGGCGCGGCTCGCCTGGGACCCGGACACCGATCCGGCGCAGGTCACGGCGGACTGGGCGTACCGGACGTTCTCCGCCGACCCGGCCACGGTGGCGGCGATCGGGCGGGCCATGGCGCTGTCCCGGGCCGCGGTCACCACCGGCCTCTACATCGGCCCGTACGCGGACACGTCGGTGCGGGCGCTCGGGCTGGAACCGCCGCCGATGATGTGGATCTTCGAGTGGGACATCCCGACCGGTGACTCCGCGGCGCTGGACAGCATCTACGCGGTCACCGGCGACCGGGTCGACGCGGCGGTCGCCGAGGGCGGCGCGGCGGTCGCCACCGCCCGGCGGATGCGGGAGCTGGTGGCCGGCACCGACCCGGCGACGTGGCGGGACGCCGCGCTGCGCGAGCGCTTCGTCGACACGCTCGACTACCAGGTGGATCTGTTCGCGACGCTGGCCGCCTACCGGACCATGGTGCTGCGGCACGCGCAGTGGGTGGACACCGGTTCCGGCACCGCGTACGCGCAGTGGCGGTCGGCCGCCGGCGACTACCGTGAGGCGCGGGACCGGCACCGGCAGCGCTACGGCGGGGACGTCGACCTGCCGGCGTACCGCTTCACGGCGGCCGACCTCGGCGCGCAGCGGGCAGACCGCGACCCGGCGATGGCCTGGGCGGCGCGGGCGCTCCTGGTCCTGGTCGTGGCCGTGGTGGCGCTCGGGCTGCGCGGGCGCGGGCCGGGCGGCGCGGCGGCGCGGGCGCTGCTGCTCGGCGCGTTGCGGCCGTGGCGGGTGGCGGCGCTGCCGGTGCCGGCGGCCCGGCTGGACCGGGTGCTGGTCTGGCTGGTCCCGGCCGGAGTGCTGCTGGCGAGCCGGCTGGTGTTCACCTGGTTCGCCGCGCCCGCGCACCTGCTGGTCACGCTCGGCGGGTGGGCGTTGTTCGCGCTGGTGGCACGCCTGGCGATCGGGCGGCGGGACCCGTTCGGGCTGTGGGCGGTCGTCGGCGGCGTGGCGCTGCTGCGCAGCGTGCTGCTGCTGGCGGTGCTGGCCGGGCGCGGGCCGGGCGGCTACTGGTTCGTGTTCTGGGCCGAGCCGGCCCGCCGGGCGGTCTACCTCACCGTGGCGGTGGCGGCGTTCTGCTGGCTGTTCGTGGCGACCGCGCTGGTGCTGCGCGACCGGTACGGCATGCGCCGCCGGCGGGCCGCCGGGCTGACGCTCACCGCCTCCGGGGTGCCGCTCGCGGTGCTCGCCGGGCTGGTCGCGTGGATCGGCGCGGAGCGGGCGCTGACCGTCTGGAACGACCAGATGGCGTTGCTGCCGTGGGGGCTGTCCCGCATCCTCGGCATCACCGTCTACCTGGGCATCCCGACCGGCCTGCCCGGCTGGGCCGCCGGGGTCGGCGCGGTGCTGGCCGCCGTCGGGCTGCTGCTGGCGGCCGGGCGTCAGGTCAACGGGGACGGCGACTCCGCGCCGCGCAGCAGCAGCCGGGGCGGGCCGGAGCCGTCGGCCGGCACCGACCAGACGTCCGGGCGGCCGTCGTCCTGGCGCAGCGTGTAGGCAAGCGTCCCGCCGTCCAGCCAGGCGGCCTGGTCGTCCACGCTGGCGCGCTCGGCGGTGGCGGTCGCCCGCATGGTCCGCAGGTCGAGCACGGACAACCGCCAACCCCGGGCCGGATCGGCGTCGACCGCCTCCTTGAACGCGAGCCGGGTGCCGTCCGGCGACAGCGACGGGCACTCGACGTTCTCCCGTACCGTCTCGACCGTCCGGGCGGCGGCGTCGCCCCGCACCAGCCACCGCTTCCCGGCCGTGGCCATGGTGGCGTAGAAGACGTTGTCGTCGCCCGCGAACGTGACGCCCCAGAAGTTGACGTCGGCGCTGCGGTAGGGCCGGCCGGCGCGCCGGACCGTGAACTCCTCCAGGGAGGCGACGACGCTGCCGGTGCGGGTGTCGAGGAAGCCGGTACGGGTGGAGAAGCCGCTGCTGGTGTAGGAGTCGCCGCCGACGAAGGTGGTCCAGGAGACCATCCGGCCCGACGCCGAGACCCGCGCCCGGTTGGGCAGTCCCGGCACGTCCAGCCGCCGGACCGGGCGCAGGTCGGCGTCGAGCACCACCACCTGGTACGACCACGGGCTGCTCGGGGCCAGGCAGACGCCGGTGCCGGCCGCCGCGTACGCCCGCAGGCACTCCCGGTCGGACACGGCGCGCGGCCCGGCCGGGTCGGTCAGCGACACGGTGGAGACGTGCCGGTCGGTGACCGCGAGCAGCCGGGGCCCGGGGTGGAGCGTGACCGACCGGTTGACGGCCGACGCCGGCGTCGGGGTGGACCGGGCCGACAGGACCGGGTATCCGGCGGCCAGCGTGCCCAGGGCGACCACCGAGGCGGCCAGCGTGGCGAGCTTCACGCGCGTCGACATCATCGGGGTGACCTCCGCTGGAGGGGGGCGAGCAGGGGCACGGTGACCAGCAGCGCGACGATGACCGCCACGGCGGCGGCGGCGCTCGCCGCGTACGGGCCCCAGAGCTGCCAGGCGAGACCGAACAGGACCGAGGAGAGCAGGTACGCCATCGCCTGGCCGGTCTGCACCAGCGCGATGCCGGTGGTGCGCACCCGGGCCGGCAGGACCGGCCCGGCGAGCGCGATCAGCACCCCGTCGGTGGCCGCGTAGAACACGCCGTGCAGCGTCAGCGTGAGCACGAGCAGCGGCCAGCCGTGCGCCGCGCCGGCGAGCAGCAGGTACGCCAGAGCGAGCGCGAGGTACCCGCCGACCACCACCGGCAGCCGGCCGATCCGGTCGGCCAGCGCGCCGAGCGGTCCGGCCAACAGCAGGTACGCCAGGCTGGTGCCGACCGCGAGCAGCGGAAACCACCGCAGGCCGATGTCCTCGCGGCGTTGCAGCAGCAGGTAGACGAAGCCGTCGCCGATGGTGGCGAGCCCGAGCAGCGCGGCGGCCAGCACCAGCCGGCGGGTCGACCGGTCGCGCAGCAGGCCGGTGGCCTCCCGCACGGTGACCCGCTGCCCGTCGACGGCACCGGTCGGGCCGGCTGGCGCGTGTTCCCGGACGAACAGCACGAGGACGACGACGGCGAGCGCGGCGACGCAGAAGCT
The DNA here is from genome assembly GCF_044455765.1 of Micromonospora sp. NPDC051141. NCBI lineage: Bacteria > Bacillati > Actinomycetota > Actinomycetes > Micromonosporales > Micromonosporaceae > Micromonospora > Micromonospora sp. NPDC051141. Next base: position 232,995 of record NZ_JBITFD010000002.1, on the reverse strand, counting down.
GGCGACGAAGACCGCGTCGTAGCGGGGTCCGACGACGAACAGGACCGCGAGCGCGGCCAGCGGGCCGAGGAACGCGCCCACCGCGTCCATGGCGCGGTGCACACCGAACGCCCGGCCGAGCGCCCCGGGCGGCGTGGCCAGCGTGATGAGCGCGTCGCGGGGGGCGGTGCGGACGCCCTTGCCGAGCCGGTCCACCGCGATCACCGCGCCGATCGCCGGCACCGACCGGCCGGCGAGGAGCAGCCCGAGCTTGGCCACCGCGGAGAGCGTGTAGCCGACGCCGGCGACCAGTTTGCGCCGGCGGAACCGGTCGGCCAGGAAACCGCCGACCACCCGCAGCACGGCGGTCGCCCCGGTGTGCACGCCGTCCAGGACACCGAACGCCAGCGGGCTGAGGTTCAGCCCGAGCACCAGGTAGAGCGGTAGGACCGCGGTGACCATCTCGGCGGACACGTCGGTGATCAGGCTGACCGCGCCGAGCGCGAGGACGGTGCCACCGACCCCGGCGAGACGACGGCGCGGCCGACCGGCGGCCGGTGGGCCGGTCCCCGGCCGGGACACGGTCGACAGGTACACGGGTGATCCCCTCGCGGTCGACGGCCTGACGGACAGCCATCGTCCGGGCGGCGTCGGGCCACCACAACGGACGGTCGGTGCCGCCCGGATGTGCGCTCGGCGAACGGCGCGAGAACATCGAGGAGTTTCCCTGTCCGGACGCGGCGTTCATCCGCCCTTCGCCCGCCGGTCCATCGACGTCCCTACATTCCGTGGGCTGTCACAACCCCCACGGAAGGGGCCCCTGGATGGGCATTCGACTCCCCCGACCATCGGTCACGCTGGGCGCGGCTGCCGTGCTGGTCGCCGCCAGCACGGCCGCCGTCCTCACCGGCTCGGGCGCCGCGTCGGCGGCGAGCGTCACGTTCACCCCGGTCGCCGACACGTACGTGCAGAGCGACACCGCCGGCACCAGCTACGGCACCGCCACCCAACTCGTGGTGGACAACTCCCCCGCCCGCCGGATGTTCCTGCGGTTCTCGGTCACCGGCCTCGGCGGCCCGGTGACCGGCGCCAAACTGCGGCTGCACACGATCAGCGGCAACGACGGCAGCGACGCCGGCGGCAGCGTACGGGCGATGTCCGGCACCACCTGGTCGGAGACCGGCACCACCTGGAACAACCAGCCGGCCGTGGACGGCGTCGCGCTGGGCTCGATCGGGTCGGTCGGCCCCGGTAGCTGGTACGAGGTGGACGTCACGGCCGCGGTCACCGGCAACGGCACGGTCAGCCTGGCGGCCACCTCCGCCAGCAGCGACGGCGCCTACTACGACGCCCGGGAGAGCGGCGCCACCGCCCCGCAACTGGTCGTCACCACCGGCACCACCGCGCCGTCGGCCGACCCGGTCCTGGTCGGCGCCGGCGACATCGCCACCTCGGGCTCCGGGGACACCGCCACCGCCGCGCTGCTCGACGGCATCTCCGGAACCGTGTTCACCACCGGCGACAACGTCTACAACAGCGGCACCACGTCGGAGTTCACCAGCTACTACGCGCCCACCTGGGGCCGGCACAAGGCACGTACCCGGCCGTCGCCGGGCAACCACGACTACAACACCTCCGGCGCGAGCGGCTACTACGGCTACTACGGCAGCCAGGCCGGGCCGAGCGGGCGCGGCTACTACTCGTACGACCTGGGCAACTGGCACGTGGTGTCGCTGAACTCCAACGTCGGCATGTCCGCCGGCTCGACGCAGGAGCAGTGGCTGCGGGCGGACCTCGCGGCCAGCACCAAACCGTGCACGCTCGCCTACTGGCACCACCCGCTCTACACGTCCAGCTCCGACCACGCGCCGTCCACCGGCACCCGACCGCTCTACCAGGCGCTCTACGACCACGACGCGGACGTCGTCGTGTGGGGACACAACCACGTCTACGAGCGGTTCGCGCCGATGAACGCCAACGGCGGCTACGACGCCGCGCGGGGACTGCGCAGCTTCGTCGCCGGGATGGGCGGGGCCGACCACTACGGCTTCGGCACCATCCAGCCCAACAGCGAGGCGCGCAACAGCAGCGCGTTCGGGGTCCTGAAGTTCACCCTGCACGCCACCACCTACGACTGGCAGTTCGTGCCGGTGGCGGGGCAGACCTACACCGACAGCGGCACCGGTAGCTGCCACTGAGACGGGGCGACCGCCCCGGCCGGGCCTCCTCGGCCGGGGCGGTGTGCCCGCCCTCCGCGGGGGTACCGAGGGGACAGGAGCACCGGTGAGGAGGACGAGATGACCGACCCCAGGTACGCACCGATCGGGCTGGCCGCCGCCGGGCGGCTGGTCGAGGACGACGGCGGGACCGGCGGTGGTGAGGTCGTCGGCGCGGACGACGCGGCGGCCGACGCCGCCCGGGCCGGCGCCGACGTGGACCTGTCCGGGGCCACCCGGGACAGCGACGGCGCACCGGTCGGCGCCGCCGACGCGGCGGCCGACCGGGAACGCGCCGCCGGCGGGTAAGTGACCCGTCCGCTCCGCCACCGTCCACCGGTGGCGGGGCACGTCGGGGCGCGGCGGTAATGCGTCGCGTCCCCGGCGCGGCCGGTGCGACCATGTCGACATGCGTAAGATCCCCACGCTGTTCCGCCGCGACCCCGAGGACCGCCGACGCGTCCTCGACGAGGCCAACCCCGAGTGCCGGTGGGTGCTCGACGGTGCGGGCGTCGCCACCCGCAAGTACGACGGCACCTGCGTGCTGCTCGACACCGACGGCACGTGGTGGGCCCGGCGCGAGGTGAAGCCCGGCAGGGCCCAGCCGCCCGGCTACCGGCCGGTCATGACCGACGAGACCACCGGCAAGACCGTCGGCTGGGAGCCGATCGACCGCTCGTCGTTCGCGAAGTACCACGCCGAGGCCCTGGCCGCGCACGCGGGCGAGCCCCGCCCCGGCACCTTCGAGCTGATCGGTCCCAAGATCAACGGCAACCCCGAGGGGGTACGCGGACACGCGCTCGTCGCGCACGCCGACGCCGACCGGCTGGACGTTCCGCGCGACGCGGCCGGCCTGCGCGAGTGGCTGCTGGCGCATCCCGCGTACGAGGGCGTCGTCTGGCACCACCCGGACGGCCGCCGCGCCAAACTCAAGCGCCGCGACGTCGTCTGATCGGAGGCACGCCCATGATCAGAGCGGTCTTCTTCGACGTCGGGGGGACGATCCTCGACGAGTCGCGCGAGTTCGCGGACTGGGCGGACTGGCTCGGCGTGCCCCGGCACACGTTCTCCGCCGTCCTCGGCGCGGTGATCGCCCGAGGGCAGGACTGGCAGGAGGCGTTCCGGACCTTCCGGCCCGACTTCGACCTGGCGACCGAGTTGGCGCGTCGGGCCGCCGCCGGCCGGCCGGAGTCGTTCGACGAGGAGGATCTCTACCCGGACGCGCGGGCGTGCCTGACCGCGCTGAAGGATCAGGGACTGCGCGTCGGCCTGGCCGGCAACCAGCCGGCGCACGCCGAGGCGAGCCTGCGCGCGCTCGACCTTCCGGTGGACGTGATCGGCACGTCGTACGGCTGGGGCGCGGCGAAGCCGGCGCCGGCGTTCTTCGCGCGGCTCGTCCGCGAGGCCGGCCATGACCCGTCGTCCATCCTGTACGTCGGCGACCGGCCCGACAACGACGCGGGCGCGGCCATGGCGGCGGGCATGCCGGCGTGCCTGATCCGACGCGGCCCGTGGGGTCATATCCTCGACCTGCCGGCAGTGGCGCAGCACTGCCTGTTCCGGATCGGGTCGCTCGACGAACTGCCGGGCCTGGTCGCGGCACACAACGCCGAGTGTCGGTCCGCCGTCCTACCCTCGGGGACATGACGATTCAGCGCATGGACAACGTCGGCATCGTCGTCGACGACCTCGACGCCGCCGTCGCGTTCTTCACCGCACTCGGCATGGAGCTGGAAGGCCGGATGCCGATCGAGGGAAGCTGGGCGGGGAAGGTCGTCGGGCTCGCCGACATGCGCAGCGAGATCGCGATGATGCGGATCCCGGACGCGCCGGGCCGGCTGGAGCTGGCGACGTACCACTCGCCGCGGGCGATCGTGCCCGAGCCGAGCGTCGCCCCGGCCAACACGCGGGGCCTGCACCGCGTCATGTTCGCCGTCGACGACATCGAGGACACGCTCGCCCGGCTCCGCCCGCACGGCGCGGAACTCGTCGGCGAGGTGACGCGCTTCGAGGACAGCTTCCTGCTCTGCTACCTGCGCGGGCCGAGCGGCATCATCGTCGCGCTGGCCGAGCACCTGACCTGAGTCGTTCACGCTCTCAGGTCGACAGGGCGCCGAGGGCTGATCAGTCGCCGGCCAGCTCCGGCCGGTGCTCTTTGATCCACTTCTGGACGTCGGACCTCAGCCAGACCTTGCCCTGCACGAGGTCGGCCACCGGCTCCGGGAAGTTCCGGTGACTGGTGATGACGTAGACACGTTGCTTGCTGATCCCGCCAAGCATCACGCGAATCTCCGCTGCGCCCACCAGCTCCATGTTCCGGACGCTAGACAGTTGTCTCGGCTCCTTGACCCGGGTCAACGACTCGGTCACCGTAAGGGGTATGTCGACGCCAACCGGGTCCCCCGTGCCGAATCGCCAACGCCGAGCGATCAGACCTCACCTGCCGAGTCGTCCGCTGTGGCTGTGCCGCGTCTGCGCCGCGCCGAGGCCCTGCCAGCCGGCGCGGCTCCTGCTGCTGATGGAGTACCGGCGCGACCGGGTGTCCCTGTCGATCTACATGGCCGGTTGCCTGTTCGACGCCACGGCGGATCTGCTGGCGCTGACCCCGAACCCGGGCCCGGATCCCGCGGCGCTGTTCGACCGGTTCCTCGCGTGGACCGCTCGCGAACCACGAACGCCCGCCGCGCCGCAGCCGCCGCAGACCTAATCCGCCAGGGCCAGGTCGGCGACCTCGGCCGCGCAGCCCCAGGACAGCGTCACCCCGGCCCCACCGTGCCCGTACGCGTGCACCAGCCGCCCACTGCCGGGATCCCGCTCGACCCGGGGCCCGCCGTGCCGGACCGGTCGCAGCCCGATCCGCTCCCCCAGCACCGGCGCGTCCGCCAACCGTGGCACCAGCGCGACGCAGCGACGCCGGATCGCCGCCGCCGTCTCCGGGTCCGGCCGGGTGTGCCCCACCCCGGGCTGGTAGGTGCCGCCGAGCACCACGTCGTGCCGGCGCGGATGCACGTACGTGACGCCCGCCGGGTCGTCCTCGTCGCGTACCGAGACGGTCAGGCCGGGGTTCGCCACCAGCACGATGTGCCCGCGCGCCGGGTGCACGGCCGGGTCGGCGGCGAGCCGGCCGGCGGCCAGGCCGGTCGCGTTGACCACGGTCGGCGCGACCTCGTACGCCTCGGCGAGCGTGTCGAGCGCACGCCTGACGATCCGGCCGCCACCGGCCGCCACCTGCTGGTGCAGCCAGGTCAGGTAGCGGTTCATCTCCACCGTCGGCGCGGTGAACCGCAGCAGCGCGGTGTACGGCGGCCGGGCCGGCTCGACCACCAGGTCACCGCAGGCGTCGGCCCACCAGGGCGGCCCGGCGTACGGGCGGCGCAACCACATCCGGGTCGGCCGGTCCACCACCCCGGGCACCCCGTCGGCAGCCTGGCGGCGCAGCTCGGCGTGGGTGTCCCGGGCCCACCGCAGCACCCGCGGATCCGCCTCCGTGTGGCTCGGGTACCAGACCGCCGCGGCCACCGTGGACACCGTGTCCGCCGGGTCGTCGGCGGTCAGCACGGTGACCCGCGCGCCGCGCCGCTGAAGCGTGACCGCCGCGGTCATCCCGATCACCCCGCCGCCGACCACCACCACGTCCGCTGTCGTCATGATCCGCTCCCCTCGCCCCGTACCGTCGATGTGTTGCCGATGGTGGCCGCCGGGAGACGGTGCCGTCCAAGACGGATCGGACCGGCGGCGATAAGCGGCGCTTATGATGGGTGGCATGGTCGAGGCCCTCGGCGCCTGGTCGGACCTGCGCCGGCTGCGCTCGTTCGTGGTGCTCGCCGACGAGCTGCACTTCACCCGCGCGGCGGCCCGGCTGCGCATCGCTCAGCCCGCGCTCAGCCAGCAGATCCGCGCCCTGGAACGGCAGCTCGGCGTGCCGCTGGTGCACCGCACCAGCCGGGGCTGCACGCTGACCGAGGTCGGCGCCCGGGTCGCCGACGAGGCCGCCCGGCTGCTCGCCGAGGTGGACGCCGCCACCGCCCGCATCCGCGACCTGGCGCGCGGCCGGGGTGGTCGGCTGCGGTTGGCGTACACCCGGTCGGCGCGCGGCGGCCGGGTCGACACGCTGATCGCCCGGTTCCGGGCCGCCCACCCCGGCGTCGAGGTGGTGTCCGAGACGGCGTGGACCGCGCCGAACGTGGCCGGCCTGCTCGCCGGCCGGCTGGACGCGGCGTTCGTCCGACCGCCGGTGGACGAGCCCGCGCTGGCCTGCCGCACGGTCGACACCGAGGAGTTGCTGCTGGCGTTGCCGGCGGGCCACCCGCTGGCCGCCGGCCGCCGCCGGATCGGCCGGGCCGAGGTGGTCGACCTGCCGGCGGTGATGTGGCCACGGGAGAACGGGCCCGGCATGTTCGACCGGACCATCGCCCAGGTGTGGCCGCGCGGCGGCTTCCGGTTGGTCCGGCACGAACCGGACGACGAGCAGTTGCTGCGTGCGGTGGCGGAGGGCGACGTGGTCGCGGCCGTGCCGGCCGGTCGGGCGCGGGCGTTGCGGCTGCCCGGCGTACGGCTGCGCCGGTTCGCCGCCCCGACGCCCACCGTGGACGTCGGGTTGGCCTGGCCGGTGGAGAGCACCAACCCGGCGTTGCACGCGCTGCTGGCGCTGCTCGACTGAACCGGACCGCCGCGCTCACCGGGACGGGGCACCGATGGTCACCACCCGCGCCCAGTCCGGCACGTGATCCGGCTGACCGCCCAGCGGTTACCCCGGACCGGCCATCGGCGCGGGCGTCGCGGGCGTGCTGCGGCCGGCTCCGGCGAGGCCGACGACGAGCAGCAGGTACGCGGTCAGCTCGACCAGCACGGCGAGCGCCGGCACCGGTTGCGGTAGCGCCGCCGTGGGCGTGACGGCGTACAGCACCTCGGACCCGGTGAACGTCGGGACGGGCAGCCGCACCGCGTCGATGCTGGTGTCGATCAGTGGCCACGCCACCAGCGACAACAGGACCGCGCCGGCCGCGGCGAGCCGGCGACCCCGGCCGACCAGCAGCACGGCGAGCGCCAGCGCGGTCAGCGCGAGGGCGAGGGCCGGAAGGACCGCCAGGATCAGCGCGCCCACCGCGTCCGCCACGTCCGGACCACCCGGCCGCGACCGCTGCTCGGCCAGCAGGTCCCGCCGGAGGTCGACGACCCGGATCAGCGCGTATCCGAGGAGCGGCACCGCCACCAGCGCGGCGGCCACCACCGGGCCACGCGTGACGCGGGCGCGCCACCCGACCAGCAGCAGCACGGTCGCGGCCAGCGCCGCCCCGCAGGCGGTGAGACCCGCCGCGAAGCCGGCCGTGACGTCGACGTGCTCGATCCGGCCGTACACCGTCCAGCCGAACTCCTGGGCGCCGGGCGCCGCCGGCATGGTGCGGACCGCGTCCGCCAGCAGCACCGCCAGCGCCGCCGGCACCGACCAGCGCGGCGCCGGCAGCCCACGGACCACCGCGTACGCGAGGAGCAACGCCAGGCTCAGCACCTCGGCGCCCCGCCACACCGGGTGCGCCGCCAGGACGCCGACGGCGTGCAGCACGGCGGATGCCGCCGCACCGGTCAGGAGCAACGGGCCGCGGCGCACGCCGCGGATCTTGCCACGGCGTGCGGGCCCGCCGCTGCCCCGCGCGTCAGCTCCCGGTGGCCAACTGCTCCTTCGCGTCGTCGTAACCGGCCTGGCCCGGCGCGTCGGCCGGCGCGTAGATGACCCGGATGACGCCCGTCGGGTACGCCTCCGTCGCGGTCACCCGCAGGTGGTACGGCCGGTCGCCCTCGTCGAACAGCTTGCGTCCCTTGCGGGCCGCCACCGGGTGCACCAGCAGCCGCAGCTCGTCGACCAGCCCGGCGGCGAGCAACTGCTGCACCACCGAGATCGAACCGGGGATGAGGATGCCCTTGATGCCGGCGTCGGCCTTGAGCGCCGCCACCGCGTCGACCAGGTCGCCCTGGACCAGCTCGGAGTTGCGCCAGGAGAACTCCAGCGGCTGGCGGGAGACGACCACCTTGCGCATGTCGCCGAGCTGCTTGGCGAACGGCGCGTCGTCGCCGCCTCCGGCCTCCCGGCCCGGCCACGCGCCGGCGAAGCTGTCGTAGGTCTCACGGCCGATCAGCAGGACGTCGGAGGTGCCGTAGTCCTCGGTGACGGCGCGGCCCATGTTGTCGTCGAAGTAGGGGAAGTGCCAGTCCGGGTCGATCTCGGCGACGCCGTCGGCCGAGATGAACAACGTGGAGACGACCTTCGCCATCGTGGTGCTCCTTCATGTTCCGAGTGATGTCGACGGGTGGACCGCCGTCGCATGCCAAACTCATCGGCTCGTCGGCGGGTCACGCCTCAGAACGTGAGGGTTCGGCGGCGCCTCGCCTCGTTCCCGAGGCGATCAGGAATCGAGAAGCGGGTGGCCAGCGGCGGTCGTAGCGTCTCTGCTGAGCGGGGCGGCGTCACGTCGACCGCCGGGGAACGAGGGGGAACCGAGATGAGCGAGGGCTTCAGCGCCGAGGAACGCGCCGCGATGAAGGAGCGCGCGGCCGAGCTGCGCGCCGAGGGGAAGAAGGGCGGGAAGAAGGCCGACGAGTTGCAGGCGGTCCTCGACCGGATCGCGCAGATGGCGCCGGCCGACCGCGAGCTGGCCGAGCGCGTGCACGTGACGATCACCGCCGCCGCTCCCGAGCTGTCGCCGAAGACCTGGTACGGCATGCCCGCGTACGCGAACGCGGCCGGCAAGATTGTGGTCTTCTTCCAGGATTCGGGGAAGTTCAACTACCGCTACTCGACGGTGGGCTTCCAGGACACGGCCAACCTCGACGACGGCGACATGTGGCCGGCGTCGTTCGCGCTGCTGCGGTGGAGCCCGATGGTGGAGAAGCGGCTCACCGAGCTGGTGCGGACCGCGGTCTCCTGACGGGCCTTCCGGCTGCCCCGGTCCTGGCGGTCGGCCCGTCCCGGCGGGGCGCCGATGCGGGCCGGCTCACCGTTGCCAGGAGTCGAGTCCGCGGACGGCGGCGCGGGCGACGTCGTCGGCGAGGTCGGGGTTGTTGCTGCTGCCCTCCCAGCCCTGGTCGTGCACGACGGTCACCGCGTCGGCGAACTTCACCACCGTGATCTGGCTGGTGGTGGTGCCCTCGGCCGGGCTTCCGTCGAGGCTCGTCGCCGGCCGGGTCAGCGTCACCAGCAGCGCGTCGTCGCCGGTGCTCGCCAGCGGCTGCGACCGGACGGTGACAGTGGCGCCCCGCTCCGGGAAGGAGCGGCAGCGTGCCAGCGCCTCCCGGACCCGGCGCAGGTAGTCGCCGGCGCCGGTGCCGGTGAAGGCGAAGACGGTCTGGTGCAGGGTGCCGTAGGGGACGTTCTCCGGTGGGTCCCCGGGCGTCCGGTAGGTGCTCATCATCGCGGCGCTCGCGGTCACCGATCGGCCTCCGGTGGCGAACTCCTCGGCGCACAGCTTCGGCAGCGCGTCGGCGACCTCCATCGGCTGGGGGGCGCCCTTGCGCAGCTCCGCGGGCAGGTCGACGAACGCGGACCTCGGGATGGTCACGGTCGTGGCGGTCGACGCCGACGCCGACGGCGCGGCGGCGGACGTGGGGACCGTCGACGGTGCGGGGGGCGCGCCCCGGTCCGGGTCGGTCCCGCCGTCGGCGCAGGCGCCGGCCAGCAGTGCGGTGGCCAGCACCGACCGGCCCCACAGTCGCCGCCGGTCAGGTCGGCTCGGTCTGTTCACATCGACCTCCCTTCTCCCGGCGTGCCCACTCCCGATCCCACCGAAACGCCGAAGCCGAATGCAAACCTATGCTTGCGCAAACGTAGGTTTGAACTAGGGTGGGGACATGTCCGACCTCGATCTGGCGTTCGCCGCGCTCGGCGACCCCGTCCGCCGCGCCCTGGTGACCCGCCTCGCCCACGGTGACGCCACGGTGGGCGAGCTGACCGAGCCGTTCGACCTGACCCCGCAGGCGATCTCCCACCACGTGGGCGTGCTGCGCCGCTGCGGCCTGGTCGAGCAACGCCGCGAGGGCACCCGACGACCCTGCCGGCTCCGGGCCGACCAGCTCGCACTGGTCGGAGCCTGGATCGACGAGCAGCGCCGGGCCTGGGACGACCGGCTCGACGCGCTCGACCGTCACCTCGACGACGAGGCGGGGGCACGGTGACCGCCCGCGCCGAGCGGCACGGTGACGAACTGGTCGCCCGTCGACACCTCCGTGCCGGGGCGACCCGGGTCTGGGCCGCCTTCACCACGCCGGCGGGCCTCGCGGCGTTCTGGGGCGGCTCGCACGCCGAGGTGCCACCCGGGTCGGTGACCGTGGACGCGCGGCCCGGCGGCGAGTTCGCGCTCGACACCCGCGCCCCGGACGGCGCGACCCGCCGGCTCCGCTTCGTCTACGTGCGCCTCGACCCGCCACGCGAACTCGTCTTCGACGAACCGGTGACCGGCCTGCGCACGACCGTGACGCTCCGGCCCGTCGGCGACGGCACCGAGCTGACCGTCCACCAGCGCCGGCTCCCGCCGGAGCTGCGGACCACCCGGGCCGCGGACGGGCTCGCCTCGATCCTCGACGCGCTCGCCGCCCACCTTTCCACCGAAGGAGCCGACAGTGCCGCAGCTCAGCCAGCGTGACCTGGTCGACGAATACTTCGCCGGCTTCCGGGCCGGCGACCACCCGCGCATCCTGGCGACGCTCACCGACGACGTGGAATGGGTCATCCACGGTCACCGCACCACCCGCGGCCGGGCGGAGTTCGACAGCGAGATCGAGAATCCGGCGTTCGCCGGCAGCCCGCAGCTCGACGTCGAACGGGTGCACGAGGACGGCCCCGTCGTCGTGGTGACCGGCGAGGGCCGCGGGGTCAGCGTCGCGCACGGGCCGTTCCGCTTCGCCTTCAACGACCTGTTCACGTTCCGCGGCGGGCTCATCGCCCGCGTCGACTCCTACGTGGTCCCGCTGCCCTGACGCCGGCTACCGGGCCGCCGGGTCCGGCCCGTCGGGCCGGGCGGCGACCGCGTCGCGGGCGGGGTAGCCCAACACCTCGGCCAGGTCGCCGGCGGCTGCGAGGTAGGCGGCGTAGATGTCGTCGTCGAAGTGGTTGCGCCAGTCGCCGGCCGCGCCCTTGCGGTAGTGGGAGATCCGGCCCGGCGTCTCCTTGTCCTTCTTCATCTTCGTGAAGCTGTAGCGGGCCAGCAGCGCGGTCAGGTCGGACGGCGGCAGTGTGATGCCGCAGTGCCGCATCAGCCGGTCCACCTCCTCGGCCTGCCGGTCGCCGGTCAGGTCCTCGTAGCGGAACAGGCGGAACGTCTCCGCGGGCGGGGCCACCGCCCACGAGCGCATCTGCCCGAACTGCTTCTTGTCGCGGAGGCGGTCGATGACGTAGAGCATCCCCTCCTTCTTCGACTTCTCCTGGAGGGCCTTGCGGGCCTGCGGGATGTCGCCCATCGGGGCGTGCGAGTTCCGCAGCGAGAAGTAGCTCGACACCACCACGTCGCGCGGGTCGCGGATCACGAAGAAGGCGCGGTACGTGCCGGCCTTCGGCACCGCCTCGAACCGGCGGTGGGAGAGGAAGATCGCGAGACCGACCCGGCCGCGCGGGACGGGCGCGGTCGCGCCGCCGGAGTAGAAACGCGGGTCGTACGGCAGCAGCCCGGAATGCCGGTAGACGGCCGGATCGCTGAACAACGCCTTGATCCACTGGCTGCCCGTCTTGCGGACGGTGCAGTGGAAGATGTTGTCGAATTCGCTGCGGGAAACGACCGGCACGGTGAGCCGCATCCGCGTGTTGCGCGTTTCCATCTGCGCCCGCCGGGCCGCGACGCGCATGGAGTTCGGCGTATTGTGCTTGGCGAATTCGACGGCGCGATTGATCATTCTTCCAAACCTATCCGCGCCCCGCGGAGCAGGGCACACCGACACTTACGCGCACGTCGCACAGCCGGAATCGCAGACTCCATCCGCTCGCCCCGCGCCCCGATGCGCCGCTAGGAATATCCCCGACGGTCCCATTAATGTCAATCGGACCAGACCTGAGAGAACGCTGAAAATCCGCAATTTACATAGGAATTGCAGGAATGGTGACGCGCGGGATTGCCGGTCCGTCGGCGTCGGGCCGGCGCCCGGGGCGGGCCACCCACCGGCACAATGTGCGTCGTGCTCCCCGCCACCCGCGCGCTGCTGACGTCGCTCGACCCACTCCCCCACCGGGCCCGGATGCGCCACCTCGCCGACTGGGCACGCACCGCGCCCGACCGGGCCCGGGTCTGCGCCGACCTCCGCGGCGGGGACGCCTACGCCCGGCGGCTCGCGTTGGTCGCCGCGATGGTGGTCCGGGACGACGCCGCCGTCGCCGCCGCGACCCACGACCCGCTGCCCTCGATCCGGGCCACCGCGCTCGCCGTGGCGCTGCGCGCCGGCACGCCGCCCGGCGACCTCGCCGACCGGCCCGCTGTCGACCGGCGGCGGGTCTACCGCACCCTGCGCCGCCGGCCCGTGCCGGCCGTCGCCGACGCGCTAATCACCGAGGTACGCGACCGGTTCGGCGACGAGGAGGCCGCCGCGGTGCTGCCGGCCTGCGGCACCGACACGGTACGGGCGTTGCTGCCCGACCTGGAACACGCGCTCGCCCCGGAGCGGCTGGTCCGCCGGCACGCCGGCACGCTGCTGGCCCGCACCCGCGAGCGGCTGGCCGCGGCCCCGCCCGAGCAACGCGCCCGGATCTGGGGCGAGGTCGCCGGCGCGGTGCTGCGATGCGACCCGGCGGAAGCGCTCGACCTGCTCGAACGGTACGCGCCCGAGCGGTCGCTGCCCGGCCCGCCGGTCGCGTACGGGCGGCTCGCCGCCCACGACGCGGCCCGCGTCGTACGCCTGTTCACCGCGCCGGGGCGCGCGGCCTGGGCGGCCCGGACCGCGCCGACGCCGGCGCTGCGACGCCGCCTCGCGACGCTGCCCACCGACGAGCTGGCGCCGCTCGCCGCCCGGCTCCGGGACCACGGCCGCGGTCTCGCGGCGCTGCTCGACGCCGTCGCGCCGGGCCGGCGCGGCGAGCTGTACGACCGGGCGCTGGCCGGCGCCGACAGCACGCGGCTGGTGCCGGCCGCCGAGGTGATGGACGTGCTGCCGGCGACGGTCCGGGTCCGGGAGGCGACCCGGGTGCTCGGCCTGCCCCGGATCCGGGAACGGGAGGCCGACGTCCGCGCGTGGAGCGCCTACCTGCCCTGGCCGGAGGCGTCCGCCGCGCTGGACGGCGCGGTGCGCTCCGGTGACGCGGACGACCGGGCCACCGGCTGGGCGCTGCTGGTGGCCGCCGCCCGCCGCTCCCGCGACCCGCGGGTGGTGGCCGAGCTGGTCGCCCGGCTCGCCCGGCTGCGCAACGAGCAGGACCCGGTACGCGCCTCCGCGCTCACCGCGTTGTCCCGGGTCGCGCCGCTGCTCACCGCCGACACGGCCGGCGGGCTGACGCGGGTGACCACCGACGCGGTCGACGCGCGGGACGCCTCGGCCGCCACCACGTCGGCGCTGAGCCACCTCGCCGCCGACGTGCTGGCGCACCACGTCGACGTGGCGCCGCTGCGCGGCTGGGCGCTGCTCACCATCGACCGGGTGAGCAGCGGCGCGACCGTGCCGATGCTGCGCCGCTTCGACCAGGTGCTGCGGCGCGGGCAGGAGGCGATGGTCTTCGAGCGGCTGCGCGGCTGGGTCGAGGCCGGCATGACCCGTGGCCACCACGCCCCGCTCTTCGCGCTCACGTACGCGCTGGGCAAGCGGGCCTGGCGGCTGCCCGCGCTCCAGGGGCTGCTGCGCCGGGCGCTCGCCCGGGACACGCCGCCCTCAGTGGCGCGGACGGCGATCGCGCTGTGGCTCGCCGACCCGGGAACCCGCGCCGAGCGGGTGGCCGAGGTGCTCGACGTCGACGCGTCGGCGGTGACGCTGCACGAGGTGTGGGAGGCGGTCGGACGCGTCCGCACCGACCTGCTCGACCGGGCGTTGGGCCGCCGCCGCCCGCGCGGCCGGTTCGTCATGGCCGGCACGCGCTGGGTACCCGGCCACGCGCCGGGCGCCACGCGCTGGTTGCCCCGACAGCAGGCCCGCTTCGTGGAGCTTCAGGAGCTGGTCGTCGCCGACCCCGGCCACGTGGTGTGGCAGCGCGCGGCGGCCATCCGGGCCGCCGCCGGCCTCGGTGACGCCGGGCGGGCGCTGGTCCGGCGTCACCTCGACGCGCCCGAGGTGCCGGTCGCCGAGGCGGCGCTGGGCGCGCTGGTCCGGACCGACCGCCCGGACGAGGCGCTGCCGGTGCTGCTCCGGTACGCCGACGGCGACCGGGCCCGGGTCGCGCTGTACGCGGCGGCCCGCGCCGCCCGGCACGTCCCGCCGTCCCGGCTGGTCGACCTGCTCGGCGCGCTGCTGCGGACCGGGCCCGCGAAGATCACCAGCCGGAAGGAGGCCGCCCGGCTGCTGGCCCGCTACGGGCCGCCCACGGCGATGGCGACGCTGCGCGACGCGTACCTCGATGCGGCAACGCACCGGGACCTGCGGGCGGCGATCGTCTCCGCCGCCCGGCAGCGACTGACTCCGGAGGCGAGCTGGACCGTCCTGCGGGCCGCGGTCGACGGCAGCCGCGAGGAACGACGCGCGGTCCTCGGCGCGTACCCGTACTGGATTCCGGAACGCCACCGGCCCCGCTACGCCGCGCTCGTCGTCGAGGCGTGCCGCGCCCCCGACCGGGAGGTCCGGCGCGCCGCGTTCGGTCGGCTCGGAGAGTGGGCGCCCTGGTTGGCCGACGTCACCGACCTGGTCGTCGACCGGCTCACCGACCTGGACGAGACGCTTGCCGACGTGGCGGTGGCCGACCTGCTGCGGGCCGGCGGCGACGAGGTGCTCGGCATCGCGCTGGCGCGGCTGGTCGACCGGGACGCCGCCGACGACCGGCCCGGCGACCCGGCCGCCGACCGACCCGCCCGGCGACGCGTCGACGTGCTCGCCCGGGGCGCTGCCGTGCGGGTCGCGCACCGGCCGGCCGACGCCGACCGGTCCGCGCTGGTCGACGCCGCCCGGTGGCTCGCCGGCCGGCCCGGTTTCGTCGGCACGGCTGCCGGCCTGCTGGTCGACCTCGGCCGGCTGGACAACCTGGACGAGGTCGCGGCGCTCTGCGCGGGCCGGCCCGTCCTCGCGGTACGCGCCGCCGGACGGGTCGGCGCGCGGCTGCGCGCCCTCCCGGACTGGCCGGACCTGACCGGGCTCGACGACGTGGTGGCGCGGCTGGCCGGCCGGGGCGACCTGGCCGGCGGCCTGTTCGCGGTGGCGCTGGTCCGGCACGGGGCGGTCTCCGGGTGGCCGGAGCCGTGGCGGGGCCTGCTGACCGGGCTGCGCCGGCACCCGGACGCCGACGTGCGCGAGGAGGCGTACGGCGTCGAGATGAGCTGACCGTCGCGCGCACCGCCGACGCTCCCCGCCCCACCCGGGTCGGTGGGTTCAGACCAGCCCGTCGAAGGCCCGCCGGACCCACAGGTCGTAGTCGTTCCTGATCTCCGACTCCATGGCCGCGCGGAAGATCGTCTGATATCCGCTCGCCTTCTCGACCGCCCGTCGCTGGCCGGCCGCGATCGCCTCCTGCGCGGTCTGGCGGATCTCCGCGCAGAGTTCCGCGCGCCCGTCGGCGGAGTTTCTCGGGTGTTGACGCGTGTAGGTGATCGCCAACTGGTCCAACTGCGACTGAAGCTCGGTGCGGTACTTCGACCCACCCAGACCGAACGGCATCGGGTTCCCCTCCCGGCTGGCCGAGCCGGCGCGGAACGGCCCGGCCGGCGTCGACGACGATGTGAGCCGAGTCTGCCGTGGCGGGCCCGTGCCGCCCCGCCCCTGAACGGTCGGCATCACTGTCGAGATGCCGACGGTTCCGTGCCCGGTCGGTCCACTTCGGTGCCACGCCTACTGTCCGCCGCGCGGACGGAGGCCCGGCGCGACGGGGCCCAGCCCCGCCGGTGCAGCCGTTCGACGCCGTCCAGCAGCAGGTCCAGTGCGAACTCGAACTCGAACTGGTCGTCGCAGCCCGAGCCGACCACCGATCCGTCCTCGTGCGACGCCGCCCGGGCGACCTCCGCGAGGTGCGGGAACCGCGCGGCGGCCTCCGGCGGGAACGCGGCCGGCGGCTCGGGCCCGGACGTGCCGGACCGGCCGGCGCGCCGGGAGGCGTCGAACAGTTCCTGGCTGAAGCCGAGGATCCGGCTGCCCATCGCGTGCATCACGTGGTGCGCCAGGTCGACGGAGAACCCGCCGGCCCGGAACGCCCCGACCATGGAGTCGAGGTAGGCCAGCACGCCGGGCGTCGCGGTGTCGCGCGTCTCGATCGCCAGCGACGCCCAGGGGTGGCGGCGGAGCATCTGTCGCGCGGAGAGCACGCGTCGGCGGACCGTGTGTTTCCAGTCGCCGTCGGCGGCCGGCGGGTCGATCTCGGCGACGACCGCGTCGATCATGCCGTCGAGCAGCTCGTCCTTGTTGGCCACGTGCTTGTAGAGGGCCATCGGCACGACGCCCAACTCCTGGGCGAGGTTTCGCATGCTGAGAGCGGCGATGCCGGCCTCGTCTGCGAGCGCGACGGCGGTCCGCAGGATCCGTGCCCTGCTCAGTGGCGCCCGGCGCGCCACGTCGGCCTGCTCAGCCATCTCGTCCTCGCTCCCGGCGGCGGTGGTTGAACCCTAACCGTCTTGACAGGTGTACGCCGTACACCGACGATGGGTGTACGGCGTACACCAAGGAGGCACGATGAAGGCGATCGTCCAGGACCGGTACGGCCCGCCGGAGACCCTCACGCTGGCGGACGTTCCGGTGCCGCAACCCACCGCCGACCAGGTGCGCGTGCGGGTCGAGGCCGCCGCGCTCAACGCGTACGACTGGCACGCCACGCGCGGCGACCCGTGGCTGGCGCGACTGGCGATGGGGCGCACGCGGCCCCGGGCCCGCATCCGGGGGCGGGACTTCGCCGGTCGGGTCGAGGCCGTCGGCGCCGACGTCCGGCAGGTGCGCGTGGGCGACCCGGTCTACGGCGACCTCGGCGACGCCAACGGCGCGTTCGCGGAGTACGTGTGCGTACCCGAGGACCTGGTCGCGCCGGCGCCGGCGAACCTGACACCGCAGCAGGCGGCGGCGCTGCCGCTGGCCGGCACCACCGCGCTGCTGGGGCTGCGCGACGCCGGGCGGGTCCAACCCGGGCAGCGCGTCCTGGTCAACGGCGCCTCCGGCGGCGTCGGCACCCTGGCTGTCCAACTGGCCAAGGCGTTCGGCGCGACCGTGACCGCGGTCTGTAGCACCCGCAACGTCGACCTGGTCCGCTCGCTCGGCGCCGATCACGTGATCGACTACACCCGCGACGACTTCACCCGCGACCCGCGCCGCCACGACGTCGTGTTCGACCTGGTCGGCAACCGCTCGCTCACCGCGCTGCGGCGTGCGCTGACCCCGACCGGGACGCTTGTGCTCTCCGGCGGCGGCGTCTACCGCGGCGGCCACCTCGTCGGACCGGTCTGGCTGCTCACCCGTGGCCGGCTGGTGGCACCGTTCGTCCGGCACCGCGTCGTCGTCCTCGCCACGACACCCAGCCGGCGACACCTCGACGCGCTACGCGCCCACGCCGAAGCCGGCCACCTCACGCCGGTCGTCGACCGCACCTATCCGCTCGCGGAGGTGCCCGCCGCCATCCGCCACCTGGAAGGCGGACACGCCCGCGCGAAGGTCGTCATCACCGGCTGAGCCGCGGAATCACCGGCTGAGCCGCGGAGGAGTGCCGGACGAAGCCCGTCCGGGCCCCGACCGGCACTCCTCCGCCGTCAGCAGGACTTCTTCGCCGCGCGGCGGAACGCGTCCTCGGTGACCGCCTTCCGCTTGCCGCCGGGCTCGCCGACCAGCACCTGGTCCGCCGGCAGCGCGGCCAGCTCCGCCAGCGTGAAGCGGACCGGCACGGTGCCCTGCCCGCTGTCGAAGGCGGAGGCGGTGTACTCCGTACCGGGCTGGAACGCGGTGAGCGTCTGCCCGTCGACCGTCCAGCCCGACGGCGACTGCAACAACCGGACCTCGTCGACGGCCCCGCCGGCGCCGCGGTCGGCGTCCCACTGGGCCGGCGGGGAGACGCCCTCGGTGGAGACGCTGACCCGGTCGGCGTCGAACGTGTCGCAGCCGACGATCAGCATCGTGGGTTGCCCGTCCACCTGGCGCACCGCGGTCACCCGCTTCGCGGCCGGCGAGCACGCGGAGACGGTGGCCACGGTGGCGAGCGTCGCGAGGACGCCCGCCACCCGGATCAGCCGGGACGGCCTCAGCATCGGCTCACCAGCAGAGACCCAGCATGCACTTGGCCACCGGTTCGAGCCAGCTGGGCTGTGCCGGTTCCTTGCCATACTCCCAGTATCCGCCCTTCCAGGGATTGGCCCCGATCTCCCACGGGTTGGCGTCGCCGTCGGTCCCGGTGAGCAGGTACGACAGGGCGGTGCCGGAGAAGTAGAGCGCCAGGAAGTTCGGCGGGCTGAAGTGCTGCCACTGGTCGGAATGTCGTGCCTCGTGTTCGAGCAGGTCCGGGCCGTACGTCCCGGCGTCCACCCCGGCCCGGCGCAGCGCCTCCCGCTCGGTGGCCTCGGCGTTGACGGTCTGGAGCAGCTCACTCGACGAGTCCGGGTAGAGCAGGTAGTCGCCGATCGTCATCGGCCGCCCGTTCGGGGTCTGCACGCCGTAGCAGATCATCTGCTTCTGGCCGGCGAAGCACTGGCCGCCCCACAACCTGACGGCCGCCTGGGCCAGCAGGTTGTTGCCGAGCAGTTGGTTGCCCAGCCGGAACGGCGGGTCCCGTGGCGGGTCCTGGCCCGGCACCGGCACCTCCCAGGGGCTCTGCTCGGGGCCGCCGCGGGCCTGCTCCTCCCGCTGCAACCGCACCGCGGCGTCGAGCGCCGCCAGGGCGTCCGCCGCCGCCTCCTGCGCGCTCTTGCCGGCGGCCAGCGCCGAGGCGCGGGCCTGCTCGGCAGCCCGCTGGGCGGCATCGGCGTAGGAGGCGGCCCGGGCCGCGGCGGCGTCGGCCGTCGCGGCGGACCGCGCCGCCGCCTGGGCGTCCCGCTGCGCGGCGGCCGCCGCGTCGCGGGCCACCTGCGCCGACGCCGCGGCCTGCACCGCGGACGCCGCCGCCTGCTGCGCCGAGGTACGCGCCTGGTCGGCGTAACCGGCGGCCTGGCTGGCCGCGGTGGCGGCCTGCTCGGCGTAACGCGCCGCGTCCTGGGCCGCCTTGCGGGCGACCGCCGCCACCCGCTGCGCCTCCGCGGCGTCCCGGCGGGCGTCGGCGGCGTACCGCAGCGCCTCGGAGACCAGGCCACGGACCCGGGCGACGTGGGTGGCCGCCTCGGCGTCCCGACGCTGCGCGCGGAACTGCCCGTCGGTGAGGAAGTCCCTCAGGTACGACCGGGGGCCGGTGAGCGCGATCTGGGCCATCGACTTCACCTCCGGACCACCCGCGGTCATGATCTGGCCGACCCGGACCCGGTCGTCCAGCTCGGCCGCGGCGTACTGCCCGGTGGTGAGGAACTCGTGCCGGTCGGCGGCGGTGCCGTCCAACGCGGCCTGCCCCGCCGCCTTCATCTGGGTGCCGCCGGCGGTCATCAACTGACCGATCCTGATCCGGTCGTCGGTGTCCTTGCCCGGGTACTCCCGGGTCTCCAGGAAGGTGACCACGGTGTCGTGCGAGCCGGTCAGCGCCGTCTCCGCCGCCGTCTTGAGCGCCGGCTTGTCGGCGGTGGCGGCGATGTGCCGGACCTTCGTCCGGTCGTCCTCCTCGGCGGCGGCCTCCCGCCCGGAGGCGAGGAAGCTGCGGAGATCGGCCTCGGAGCCGGCGAGCGCCGCGCCCGCCGCCGCCCGGGTCCAGTCGCCGCCGGTGGTCATCAGACGCGCGGCGGCCCGACGCCCGCTGGACAGGACCACCTCCGACGAGGCACCCGGGGCACTGGCCTCGGCCAGCCACTGCCGGGTCTGCTCGTCCAGCCGCGCCTCCTCCGCGGCGTCCGCCGCGGCCCGGTCCAGTCGCTCCTGCTCGGCGACGCGCGCCTCAGCCGCGTCCGCCTTGCCCTCCTCGGTCTGGTCGGCCAGGCGTTCGGCGTCCGCCAGGCGGGCGTCCTCCTCCACCTGCACGGCCTGGTTGGCCGCCTCGGTCGCGGTGTTCGCGGCGGTGGTCGCGGCGGTGGCGGCGGCCGTCGCCCGGGCCGCCGCGGTGGCGGCCTCGCCGGCGTGCGCCGCGGCGTCGTCCGCGGCCACCGCGGCTGCCTCCGCGTGCTTCGCCGCGTCCAACGCCGCCTGGTACGCCTGCCGGGCGGCCTGCGCCGACTTCAGCGCGAACCGCTCGGCGGTGTTCGCGGCGCGGGTCGCCGCCGCGGCGTTGCGCTGGGCCGCCGCGGCGGCGGCCCGGGCCCGCGCGGCCTCCGCCGCCGCCACGTTGGAGTAGTTGCCGGCGGCCGCGGCGGCCGTCGCCGCGGCGGCGGCGTTGTTGCCGGCGCTGGCCGCGGCGGAGGCCGCGCCGCTGGCGGCCTGGGCCGCGTTGCCGGCGGCGAGCGAGGCGTCGGCCGCCTTGCGGGCGTTGACCGCCACCTGACGTGCCTCGGCGGCGGCCGTACGGGCCGCCGCGGCCTTTGTCGCGTCGGTGGCCGCGTTGGCGGCGGCGCCGAACGCGCGGGACGCCGCCTGCCCGGCGAGCGTGGCCGCCGAGGCGGCGCGCGCGGCGGCGTTCGACGCCAGCCGGGCGGCGTTGTTGGCCGCCCGCGCGGCGCCGACCGCGGTGCGGGCCGCGTCGGCCGCGCGGGCCGCCGCGTCCGCCGCCCGGGCGGCGGCGCTGGACGCGAGCTTGGCCGACTCGCGGGCCGCCTCGGTCTCCGCCTTGGCGCGCTCGGCGGCGGCCTTGGCCAGCCGGGCCGCCTCCACCGCCTGCGCGGACGCGTTCTTGGCGGCCTCGGTCTCCTCGGCCGCCATCTCGCCGGCCTCCTTGGCCTGGCTGACCAACTGGGTGAGCGTGCTCACCTCCTGGTCCCGGGCCCGGGCCACGTGCTGCCCCCGGACCAGGAAGTCGCGCAGGTCCCGGTCGGTGCCGGCGAGCGCCTGCTGAGCGGCCTCGCGGACGGCGGGACCACCGGCGGTCATGATCTGGCCGATCCGCACCCGGTCGTCGAGCATCCGCGCGTTGCCCAGCTCCAGGAAGAAGAACCGCTCCAGGTCCTCCGGGGTGCCGGTCAGCGCGCGTTGGGTCGCGGCCTTCACCTGGGGGCCGCCCACGGTCATCACCTGGGCGGCGCGCACCCGCAGGTCGAGGGCGAGCGGCGCCTCGTAGCCGCTCTCCAGGAACCGCTGCACGTCGGCCGGGGTGCCGGCCAACGCCGCCTCGGCCGCCTGCCTCGTGTTGGACCCGCCGATCTCCTGGTACTGCTCCACCACGGCCCGGCTGTCGTGCGCCACCGCCTCGGAGTAGCCGGTGTCGAGGAACTCGCGGAGGTCCGCGTCCGAGCCGGTCAACGCGACCTCGGCCGCCCGCGAGACGGCGGGGCCGCCGGTGCGCATCAGCTCCACGCAGCGGGCCCGGTCCGCCGGCGTCAGCGGGTCCGCCGCGCCGGCCGGTGACGCGAACGTCGTCGCTGTCACGATCATGGTGGTGGTCATGGCGATGACGGCACGTAGTGTCGTCCCGCCCGGGCGCCTTCGGCGACCTCTCACGGCCTGTTCCCCCGTTCGTCAAATGGCAACGCCGGCAAGAAGTGCCGGCGCGGCCAGGCTATGTTCGCCGGGGGCCGGATGATGTCCCGTGTGGACGAACCACCACAATCGTCGATACCCGCCGGTCCGAGGGCGCACCACGGCGGTACGCCCTCGGACCGGATCCGGGTCAGCTCGCGTGCACGCTGACGTTCGTCGCCCGCAGCAGGCCCACCACGGTCCGCACCGCCGCCAGGCCCTCCTGGTGGCTACCGGCCCTGATCCGGCCGGACCAGTAGGCGTACCGCTCGGCCAGGCTGTCGACGCCCACCGTCCCGGCCCGCAGCACGCAGGAGCCGAGCGGGTCGTCGGGCGCCTCGGTCGCCGGAGCGGTGGCGCACCCGGCGGTGAACCGTTCCTGTCCCCGCATCGGGTCGAGCCCGGAGACGTCGCCCTGGCAGGGGTCCCAGTCGAGGGTCTGGGCGCAGGTGGCGTAGTTCGCCAACGCCCGCTGGTAGGCGTTGAACAGGTGCAGCGAGCCGGTGTTGTAGCTGTCCTGGCTGCGCGGCAGGCGGTAGTCCGCCGGCAGGGACCGGTCGCCGAAGAGTTGACCGCGCAGCACGTCGTCCCGGTCCAACGCCGAGGACCAGCCCAGCTCGGAGAAGATCTGGAGCATCCGGACCGTGTCGGAGACCTTCTTCCCGGCGTCCCACAGTTGCTGGGAGACCGACCAGGTGCCGGCCGCCGGCCGGTCGACGCCGGTGCCGAGCGCCGCCACCCGGTAGAAGTAGCGCTGCTTGCCGGTGAGCATGGCCCGCGTCTTGGTCCGCGCCAGCGCCACCGCGGCGGGGTTCTCCACCACCGTCCCGCTGTTGTCCAACGCCGGCCGGTACGTCGAGTCCCACTTCTGGTTGACGTAGTAGTCGGGCTCCCGGCAGTAGCCGGTCGGCGGGTTCGCCCGCTGGTCCCACAGGCAGACGTCGATCAGGTGCGTCGTCCACGTCACGGTCCGCACGTCCTGCCAGTCGCCGCCGAGCCACTTGGCCTGCTGCCGCACCACCAGTTGCAGGTCGGCGTTGGTCCGCTGGGTGCGCGGCCCGTCGATCACCTCGATGTTGACGAAGTCGGCGTCCAGGCAGGAGCGCAGCTCCGGCCGGTGCGCGGGCGCCATCGCGTAGGTGGCGAGGTGGTAGACGTTCGGCAGCGCCGACCGGTTGACCCGGCTCGGCGTGGTGACGCTGCCGGCCTGCCCGCAGAACGACATCCTGGCCACGTCCGCGAGCCGGCCCGCCGCCGGGACGTCCTGGTCGACGCTGCCCCACATGTCGTAGTCGCGGTCGGTCTCCACCCAACGCACCGCCCGGCCGACCTCGTCGAGGGCCGCCTTCCACTGGCCCGTGGCCGACCGGTAGTCGGCCATGAGGCGCTGGAACAGCGTGTTGGTGCCGCCGTCCGCGGCCGGGGCGCTGAACTGCCGTACCCGACGGTTCACCGCGTCACCGGCGGCGATCGTGCTCTGCGTCTCGGCCGCGCCGACCTGGGCGGCGTACTGCGGGTTCTGTAGTTGCAGGATCAGGTTCGCCCGCGCGCCCAGCAGCCACGCCGACGGGTTCGCCACGCCACCGGCCGGCGCGTCGCCGGGGGCGGGGGTCAGCGCGACGCCCCGGGCGCCCGCCCACTGGGCCAGGTAGTCGATCGCGCCGGCCGGCAGGTGGAGACCGACCGTCGACACCGGGTCGGCCAGCGACGTGCCGACCGGCACGACGTGGGGCGCCTGCCGCGCCGAGTCGACCGCGAACGTCCGGGTCGGCGAGTCACCCTGGTCGAAGTACGTCGCGAAGGAGTCGATCGCCGAGCCGGTGCGCGCCTCGCGGTGCACGTACCGGTCGACGCTGGTCCGCAGCGGCTGCTGGGCGATCTGCTCGAACGCCGCCTGGCTGGCCAGCGCGAGCCCGTCGACCCGCTGGTCGAGCACGATGAGCTGCCCGGCGATGACGGTCAACTGGGCGCGTACCTCGGCGAGGTCCCGGGCGAGCGCGGTGAGTTGGGCGCTCAGCGCGTCGTACATCACGCCGAGCATCTTCTCGATCCGGTCGAACCGCTTGTCCATGCCCGCCGCGAGCCGGCTGATCTGGTCCCGCAGCGCCGCGATCTGCGCGCCGGTGGCGTCGTCGGCCCCGCCGCCGGAGGTGAACAGCGGAAGCAGGATCATCGCGGCCCCCACCAGGCCACCGACCAGCGTGAACGTGGACATGGCAAGCGCCGCGGTGGTGATCCCGGCGGCCGAGATGGCCGCGGTGTAGGTGGTGATGGCCGAGATGGCGCCGACCACGGCCTTGGCGATGGTCTCGATCTGCCGGCCGAACTGCTTGTCCACCATCCCGGCAAGCTTGCCGAGCACGGTGACGGCCTGGCCGAGCTTCTCGTTGAGCTTGCGGTCGGCCTCCGCCTTGGCCTTGGCGGCGGCCTCGTCGGTGGCTGTCGGCTTGTCCGGCCCGCCGATCGGGAAGCGGTCGGACTGGGCCACCGCGTCGGTCACCGCGGCCGCCGACCGCGCCCGCAGCGCGGCGAGCGCGGCGTCGAGCTGCGTCTGGATCTCCGCCCGGTAGGCGTCCTTGTCGTACCGCTTCGCGGTGATCGCCGGAAGGTCGAGGTGGCCGGTCAGGTCGGGCAGTTGCGCCAGCTCGTCCGCCGGGGTGTCCAGGCGTACGCCGAGCCGGGCGCCGACCGCGCTGTTCCAGACCTCGGCGAGGACGGTGTCGGAGGCGGCCCGGGTGTGCAGCCCGGCCCAGACCTGGCCGATCGCGCTCCGCGACAGCATCTCCCACATGTGGTCCTGGGTGCCGCTGCGGATCTGCTCGATCGGCGGGACGATCCCGCCGAGTTCCTCACCTGTCGTGCTGCGCAGCAGCCCCCGGACCGCCGGGCCGCCGAGCCGCGCCTCGCCGCTGCCGGCCAGTTTCTCCACGGCCGCGCCGAGCAGGTGGAGCTTGCCGGGTGACTCGTCGGACGCGGTGACGGCCGGCCCGACGAGGGCGGTGACGGTGGTCAGGTGGGCGCCGACGGCGGCGGCGTCGGCGGTCGGGTGGGTGGCGCGCCAGTCGCTGAGTTCGGCGGCGAGCACGGCGTCGGTCAGGCCCGGGGTGCCGCCCTCGCGGACCTGGACGACGGCCGCGAAGAGGGCGTGGTGCACGGCCTGCTCGTCGTAGGTGACCGGGTCGGCGGCGACCGCCGGCCCGGCCAGCCCGACGACCAGGCCGACACCGGTCACCGCGGCGAGCCACCGGTGTGCGTGGCCCTTCTTGGTTCTCATGGATGTCCCTTCTCCGACGCCCCGCGGTCGCGGGGCGCGATGCGGCCTCCATCGAGCCGGACCGGAGTTGGCGGGTGCTTAACGCGCGCTTGGCGTACCGGTCGGGACTGTCGGATGGATGATCTCCACGACGGACCGGTCCGGTTAGGGTCACGGCGTGACGACGATCGGCGTGCTCGGTCCGGTGCGGGCCCTCCACGGCGGCGCCGCGATCGACCTCGGCGCGCCCCGGCAGCGCGCGGTGCTGGCCCGGCTGGTCGCCGGCGGCGGTCACGCGGTGTCGGTCGACCGGCTGGTGGACGACCTGTGGTCCGCGGACCCGCCGCCCCGGGCCCAGGCGGCGCTCCAGGTGTACGTGTCGAACCTGCGCCGGGCGCTGGAACCGGACCGTCCGTCCCGCGCCCCGGCCCGGATCCTGGTCACCGTCGCCCCCGGTTACGCCCTGCGGCTGCCGGTGACCGACGTGGACGCCTGGCGCTTCGAGGCGCGGCTGCGGGCGGCGACCCCGGCCGCCGTCGACCGGCCCGCCGCGGCGGTCGCCGACCTGGAGACGGCGCTCGCCTGCTGGGACGGCGGCACGCCGTACGCCGAGTTCGCCGGTGAGCCGTGGGCGGACCGGGAACGCGAGCGGCTGGGCCGGCTGCGGCTGAACGCCGTCGAGCAGCGGGCGAAACTGCTGCTCGACCTGGACCGTCCGAGCGAGGTGGTGCTCGACCTCGATCCGCACGTACGGGAGCACCCGCTGCGGGAACGGGCCGCCATGCTGCTCGCGGTCGCGCTGTACCGCCTCGGCCGGCAGGCGGACGCGCTGGAGGTGTTGCGCGCGGTCCGGGCGGTGCTGGCCGAGCAGTTGGGCATCGATCCCAGCCGTGAGCTGCGGGACCTGGAGACGGACCTGCTGCGGCAGAGTCCCCGGCTGGAGGCGCCCACCGCGGGTGCCGAACCGGCGGCCGGCACCGAACCGAGGACCGGCACCGGGCCGGCGGCTGGCGCCGACCCGAGGACTGTCATCGAACCGGGGGCCGGCGCCGGGCCGGAGGCCGTTGCCGGGTCGGCCGCGACGTCCGCTCCCGCCGCGAGCGCCGGGGCACGCCCGGAGCGACCGCTGGGCCGGGCGGCCGAGTTGGCCCGGTTGAGGGCCGCGGCGACCCGCGCCGCCCGGACCGGCCTCGGCATCTGCTGGGTGGGCGCCGAGGCGGGCGCGGGGAAGTCCACGCTGGCGCAGCACCTCGCCGACACGCTCGCCGGCAATGGCTGGCGTCCGGTGACCGGGACCTGCCCGCAGGTGGAGGGCGCACCGCCGGCCTGGGCCTGGCACGAGGTGGTCACCGCCGCCCGCCGCCATCTCCCGCTCGACGAGGCGGAGGCCCACGGGCTGCGCCTGCTGCTGGAGACCGGCACGTCGGCCGGCGCCCGTGGGGAGTACGACGAGTTCCACCTCCGGCGGGCGCTGGCCGCCTACCTGTCCCGGTTGGCCGGTCACGGCCCGCTGCTCCTGCTGGTCGAGGACGTCCACCGCGCCGACGGCGAGACGTTGCGCATCCTCCGCCACCTCGCCGCCGCGCTCGCCGGGGCGCCGGTCCTGGTGGTGGCGACGTACCGGCCGGACGAGGTGACCGACGACCTCACCGTGGCGCGGGCCGCGCTGGCCGGCGTACCGGCCATCGACTGCGGGCTGGGCGGCCTCGACGCGGACGCCGTCGGCGAACTGCTGCGCCGCTACGGCGTGGACAGCACCGACACCGAACTGCTGCGTACCGTCCGGGACCGCGCGGCGGGCAATCCGCTGTTCACCATCGAGCTGGCCAAGCTGATCGCGGCCGAAGGGCCGGCAGCGGCGCTGGACGGCGTCCCCGCCGGCCTGGGTCACGTGCTGGCGCGGCGGCTGGCACGGTTGCCGGCCGGCGCGCGGACGGTGCTGCGGCAGGCCGCGGTCCTCGGCGAGACCGCCGACATCGACACCCTGCTCGCGGTCGACGGCGGCCCGGAGGACCAGGTCCTCGACGGGCTGGAGGCCGGGGTGACCGCCGGCCTGCTCGTCGAGCCCGCGCCGGGCCGGGTGCGGTTCGCGCACGCCCTGATGCGGGACGCGCTCTACCACAGCGTCCCGCTGCTGCGGCGCACCCGCATCCACAGCCGCGTCCTCGACGTGCTGCGGGAGCGGCACGTCGACGACGTGGCCGCGATGGGGCGGCACGCGCTCGCGGCCCTCACCCCGGCCACCGCGGCCGACGCGATCGGCCACCTCGCCGCCGCGGCCCGCCGCGCCGGCGAGCTGGGCGCGCCGCGGGAGGCCGCCGCGCTCTGGGCCGGCGCGTTGCGTGCGGTCGACCTGGCGTCGGCGACCACGGTCCGGACCCGCCTCGACCTGCACCGCAGTCTGGCCACCGCCGCCGCGCTCGCCGGTGACGTGCTCACCGCCCGCGCCGCCCGCGCCGAGGCGGTACGGCTGGCCACCGGCACCGGCGATCCGGCGGCCGTCCACGCGGCGCTCACCTGTTTCGACGCCCCGGTCACCTGGACCATCCGACCGGACCGCCTGGTGGACGACGCCCTGGTCCGGCTGCTGGAACAGGAGCTGTCCCGGGTCGGCGACGACCGGCCGGCGCTGCGGTCCCGGCTGCTGAGCGTGCTGGCGTTCGAGATCGAGGGCGCCGACCAGGAGCGCGCCGACGAGGTCACCCGGGAGGGCCTCGCGCTGGCCCGCCGGCAGGACGACCCGGCCGTGCTCTGCCGCGCGCTCAACGCCCGCTACTTCGTCACCGTCGCTCCGGCGCACCGCGCCGAGCTGCCCGAGGTGGGCCGGGAGCTGTTGGCGACGGCCGAGGCCGCCGGCCTCACCGCGTACCGCTGCGAGGCCCACCACATCCTCTATCAGGCCGCGCTCGCCGAGGCCGACTTCGACCGGGCCCGGCACCACGTCGACCGGGCGGTCGAGGAGGCCACCACCGGCCAGCTCGGCCTGATCCTGGCCGTGATGGGCTGGTTCACCGGTCTCTGCGCGCTGTTCCGGGGCGACCTCGACGAGGCGTCGCGCCGCTACGCGGAGATCAGCGACCGGATGAGCCGGGTCGGCGGCCCGAACGCGGCGGCGATGGGGCTGATGGGCCGGTTCACCGCGCTGACCGTGGCCGGGCGCGGGCACGAGGTGGTCGACGAGCTGCGGCAGGTGCACGCGCGGGTGCCGGACGACACCCACGACGTGCTGGCCCACGCGCTGCTCTCCGCCGGGGACCACGCCGGGGCCCGGGCCGTCTGGCGGCCCCGGGCCCCGATCCGTCCGGACTACCTCTGGCTGTACTGGATGACGGTGCGCGGTCAGGTCGCCGCCCGGCTCGGCGACGTGCCGGCCGCCCGGCGCTGCTACCGGGAACTGTCGCCGTGGGCCGGCCGCTTCGCCGGGTTGGAGTGCGGGTCGATCTCGCTCGGGCCGGTGGACCAGACGCTCGCCGAGCTGGCCGCCGCGCTCGGCGACCCGGGGGTGGCCGCCGCGCACCGGGACGCCGGGCTCCGGCTGGCCCGCGCGGTCGGCGCCGTGCCGTGGAGCGACGAATCGGCGTACGTGCCGGTGGCGGCGTGAGCCGGCCGCTCACCCGCCGAAGACCCGCGCCTCCCGTCGCCGGAAGCCCGGTCGCACCGCCGCGAGCGTCAGCCGCAGCACCGGTCCGGCGATCCGCTTCAGCTCGTCCAGCTCGGCGGGCTCGGCGTACCGCTCGATGCGGGGCAGCTCGAAACGCAGCGCGCCGCCCTTGCGGACGGCCCGTTCCACGGTGTCCCAGTCGGCCACGCTGACGTACCGGCGGATCACCGGAAAGATCAGCCGTTCCTCCTCCTCGATGTGCTCGTCGAGGGCGTCGCGTAGCTGGGCGAGGGCCGTGGCGAGCCGCCGCGCGGCGGTGCGTACCCGGTGCTCCGCCGGCCCACCGGGGGCGAACACGGAGACCAGGTCGTCCACGGCCGCGCGTACCTCGTCCAGCACCGGGTCCAGCGAGGCGTGGTCGTCGCTCAGCTCGCGCAGGTCGATCTCGGCGGCGGCCGAGCGCTCCAACACCGGCCAGAGGACCTCGTCCTCCATCCGATGGTGGTGGTGGATGCCGGCGCAGAGCAGCCACACGTACGTCCGCAGCGCCCGCGCCCGACGGCGGTCGTAGGTGATCAGGCCGGCGGCCACCCGGTCCGACAGATCGGCGAGTCGCCGGGTGTCGGCGCGCATCGTGCGGTGGTTGACCCGGAAGCCGACGAGGTTCGGTCCGGTCGCGGAAGCGGTCGTGTCCATGGTCTCCTCCGGCCGCTGCGGTCAGCGGCCCGCTCGGTGGCATGTCGTGCGCCGAGCCTCGATCGCCGCACCTGGCGCTCACTTGGTGGCGGCTTGGCCGTCGGGCGCCCGTCCGGCCCGGCCTCGGAGCGTGATCCGGCGCGCCGCCCCGGTGGTGTTCACTGTCAACCGTGGATCGTCAACGACTCAGCGACATCGCGCACTCGCACCACCCGATCGCCGCGCCGGTCTCCGGCGTCAACGTCAACCGGCTCCTGCGTCGGGCGGACCGGCGGCCGGCGGCGCGCATCCTCGACCTCGGCTGCGGGCGGGCGGCCTGGGCCATGCAGGCCCTCGCCCACTACCCGGACGGCCACGCGGACGGCGTCGACGTCAGCCACCACGCGCTCGAACACGCCGCCGCGGCGGCCGAGACGCGCGGCCTCGCCGACCGGCTGACGCTGCACGAACGCGACGCCCGTGGCTACGTGCCGGACGGCGACTACGACCTGGTGCTGTGTGTGGGTGCGACGCACATCTTCGACGGCTTCGCCGGTACGCTGCGGGCCGCCGGCCGGCACGTGAACCCGGACGGGATCCTGCTGGTGGGTGAGGGCTTCTGGCAGGCGCCGCCGACGCCGGAGGCGCTGGCCGCGCTGGACGCGAAACCGGAGGACCACACCGACCTCGCCGGCCTGGTGGACGCCGCCGAGGAGGCCGGCTGGACCCCGGTGTACGCGCACCTGAGCGACGCCGCCGAGTGGGACAACTACGAATGGTCGTGGGTCGGCTCGCTCACCGAGTGGGCGCTCGACAACCCCGGCCACCCCGACGCCGCCGAGGCGCTCACGGTCGCCCGGGCGCATCGGGACGGGTGGTTGCGCGGTTACCGCAACCTGCTGGGTTTCGCGACCCTGGTGCTGCGCCGCACCTGACCGCCGGTCACCGCCCGCGGGCACGGACCGACCGCTAGCGTGGGCCCCGGCCGGGCTGGTCCCCGGCGGGGAGCCGGCCGTCGCAGCGAACGTCCCTCACGGTGACCGGCCGCCGGAGCATCATCCAGTCGAGCACGGTCTCCTCCACCGGCCAGCCGTGCACCGTCACCACGCTGTACGGCACCGGTCGGGCCTGCGGGCAGAGCACCTGCGAACGCACGTGGTCGTTGGGCAGGAACCGGACGACGGCCGCCCGGTCCAGCATGATCGTCGAGGTGTCGGTGACCGTGATCAACGCGCCGAGCACCACCTCCGGGGCGACCGCGCCGTCCCCCGTCGCGGCCTCGGAGGCCGGTGGGGCGACCTCGACCGCGGTGGTGGGCAGCACCGGCGCCGCCAGGAAGACCGCGCCGGTCACCAGCGGCAGCACGGCCGCGACCGCGTACGCCAGGCCGTGGGTGACCGCCGGCGCGATCCACCCGGGGATCGCGCCGGTGAGCAGCACGGTGGCGGCGGGCGGCACCACCAGCAGCACGGCGGTGGTCGGCTCACCGACGTGCAGCGCCGTCCACGCGGCCGGGGCCAGCGCGGCGTACTCCAGCACCGCCACGGCCAGCGGGATCGCCACGCCGACCAGGAGGATCCGGTTCGGCTGGTCGGGATACAGGTAGCGGGTACGCAGCGCGAGCAGGCAGAGCGCCAGCATCAGCAGGGTCGGCAGGAAGCGGAGCTGCCAGGTGAGCGCGCCGAGCGCGACCGCCGCGGTGGCCACCCAGCCGGGGGTGCGCGCCGTCCAGGAGGCGAGCAGCGACCGGTCCGGGTCGAAGCGCTCCGGGGCGCTGAGCCGCAGCAGCCGTCCGAGCACCCCGAACATCAGCACGACCAGCGGGAAGGCCCAGACCAACGCGATCAGCAGCGCGCTGAGCAGGCCCAGCGGGCTGACGTACTGCACCAGCAGCAGCATCGTCGACATGTCCTGGCGGCTGAGTTGCCACAGCCGCAGCACCAGGAGCAGGACGGGGAACGCGGGGAGGAGCGTCAGCAGCCACTGCTGCGCCTGCCGCGCCCCGGCCATCCGGCGGGGCCGGCCGCTCTTGCCCGGGCCGCCGGTGATCCGGAGGATGCCGGGGCCGGCAGTGCGATCCTCTCCCACGGCCACTGCCGTACCTCCACCTTCCTGGGGTCGGGCTGCTGCTGGACCGCGACCGGCTGCGGGAGGTTGAAACGCTGCTGCCAGCGGAAGTTGGCGTCGTACGCCTGCTCCCAGGCCGAGTTCCGCGGGTTCGTGGCCGAGTCGTCGAGCGCGAGGTCCACCAGGTCGCGGAGCGCCTCGTTCGGGCCGGTGTTGACGCCCCACTTCTCCGCTGCCGACTCGCCGATGTCCCAGTGCCGCAGCGGCTTGGCGTTCCGGAGCAGGCTCGGGAAGCGCTGGCCCTCGTCGCCCGCCCGGTCGCCGGTGACGAAGCCGGCGAGGATCGCCGCGTCGCTGCTGACCGCGTCCACCTTGCCGTCGTACAGCTCCTGGACGCACTCACTGATCTTGTTCCGGCCGATCGGTCGGGCCCGAGCCTCCCGCAGGCGCGGAATGGCGGTCGAGGTGGTCAGCGTGCAGACGGTCCGGCCGGCCAGGTCCTCCAGGCTGCTCACCGGGCCCCGGTCGCCGGCCAGCGTCACGACCGACTGCTCGGTCTGGAGGTAGGCCGCGGAGAAGACCGCCCCCTCCTCCTCTTCCCGCTTCTTGGTGATGCTGTACGAGGCGACCACCATGTCGACGGTGACGAAGCCGTCGCGGTCCCGGGCCTGGCGGCGGGCCCGGTCCTCGCTCTCCATCGGCAGGAACCGCACCTGCGACCGGTCGAACCCGAGATAGCCGGCGATCAGGTAGGCGATGTCGACGTCGAAGCCCTTCCAGACATCGTTCGGCAGTCGCTGGGAGACGCCGGGTTGGTCGTCCTTCACGCCGACGAGCAGTTGCGCCTTGCCCTTGAGGCCGGCGCGCTCCATCAGGTCGTCGCGGGTCGGTGGGCCCAACTGGAGCACGATCGGGATCAACGCCGCCGCGAGGAGGGCCAGCACGACCACCAGTCCCACCAGCCGGAGCTGACGGATCCGGCCGGCCCGCGACGACGTGCCCGGCGCCGGCCCGGACGGGGCCGGCTCGTCTGCCTGATTCACCTGTGCCCTCCCCCGCCGCGCCCGGTGAGCGTCAGTCGTTCCATTGTCGGGTCCGTGGCAAGGCGGGGACGAGCCGCCCCGAGGGTCGGGATGCCGACCGGCCAGGAGCACCGGAGATGTCGGTGACCCTGGCCGGCCGGTCGGTCGTCAGTACGCGGACTCGACCACGTCGAACTTCTCCCACGGGCCGATCTCGGCCCGGTTGGCGATCAGCGGGTTCGCCCCGCCGTTGTCGGCGGAGACGTACTTGCCGTTGGCGTTGGCCAGCAGGCTGGTGCTGCCGTCGCTGTTCCGGACGAGCGTGAACTTCTCCCACGCGCCGAGCGCGGCGGCGTTGGCGATCAGCGGCGCGACACCGCCGTTGACCGGCGCGGTCACGTACCGGTTCACGGTCCGCGAGTAGAGCGCGACGTACCCGCCGCCGACGTCGATCCGGTCGAACTTCTCCCACGAGCCGATGGCGGTGCGGCTGGCGATCAGCGGGGTGGTCAGGTGTCCGCCCATGGTGACGTAGCGCGAGTTCACCCGGGCCCGGAGGCCGATCACCAGCGGGACGGTCGCCTTGCCGGCCACGATCCAGCCGCCCAGGTCGTCGACCCGGGTGGCGGTGGCGGTCCGGCGGGTCTCGGTCTCGCCGAGGCAGCCGCCCTGCCAGGACCGGTCGTGCACGCCGACGAGGGTCACCACCCCGCCGGCCGTGCGCAGGGCCGGGCCGCCCGCGTCACCACGACAGAGCGTGGCTCCGGAGGCGGTGCCGTCGAGTTCCATCGAGGCGGCGGCGACACTCCGTACGGTGAGGTCACCGGCGTGCAGCCGGTCCGGGACCCACTCGGTGGCGGTGCGGCCGTATCCGGCCGCGGTGAGCTGCTCGTCGACCACCGGGGCGCTGCCGATCGCCACCGGCGCGACGCCGGTGGCGGACTTCTCCAGGCGCAGCAGGACGACGTTGCGCGTCGGGTGCGGCACGACGCTGATCACGGCGAGCCGGTGCCCGCCGGTCGACGACAGGTCCGTCCGGCCGACGGTGACGGTGGTGGGGCGCGGCGGGGCGCCCGCCGTGACCGTCTGCGGATCCTCCGCCAGGCACGTGGTGGCGGTCAGCACCCACAGCGGATCCACCAGCGCCCCGGTGCAGGCCCGCAGGTCGTTCTCCACCTTGGCGGTGAACGCGTAGGTCCCGTCCGCGACGGGCGCGGACCCGCCGACCGCCTGCGCCGCCGCGCCGCTCAGCATGCTCGCGCCGACGATCGCGACCGCAAGGGTCGACCCCCAGCGCGCCGCATGTCGCTTCGATCGCATCTTCCCGACTCCCCGCGTGGTGTGTTCATCGACCGGTGTGGAACGCCGAGACTAGGTCATTCGATCTTCGGATGTGGTCCCGTCCGGCGCTCCGCCCGACCCACGGAGATTCACCGCCGGTGATGGTCGGCGGTTTTGCCGTCCCATTGATGGTGTCGGTGCGACTATGGAGGGCGTGGGAACTGCGAAAACAGCGATGCCGTCCATCTCGCCGCTGACCGGTGAGCCGATCAAGCGTGCCGACGCCGAGCGCCTCGCGGGCGTCCTGAAGGCGTTCGCCGACCCGGCTCGGCTGCGGCTGATCAGTCTGATCCAGTCCGCCCCGGAGGGTGAGGCGTCGGTGAGTGACCTGACCGCCCCGCTCGGGCTGTCCCAGCCGACGGTGAGCCATCACCTGCGCATCCTCACCGAGGCCGGGCTGCTCGAACGCGAGAAGCGCGGGGTCTGGGCGTACTACCGGGTGGTGCCGTCCGCGATCGCCGCCATCGCCGACCTGCTGACCCCGCCGCGCAAGCGGGCGACGAAGCGGACGCGCTGAGCGCCGGCACGCCCCCCGGCGGAGCCGCCGCGCACGCCGGGTGACGAGCGCGCCGGGTGACGAGCGCGCCGGGTGACGAGCGCGCCGGGTGACGAGCGCGCCGGGTGACGAGCGCGCCGAGCCTGACGCGGGCCAGGGCGGAGAACCGGCCCGCCTGCCTCCGGGCGGGTCGCTCGACCGATCCCGGCGACGGCTCGGGCCGTGGCCTGCCCGAGCCGTGCCCGAAGCGCCGGCCCGAATGCCCGGCCCGCTTCGTCGCGCCGTCGTGACATCGATGTGTTCTAATTACTCACGTCGATGTTCGCGATAACATCAGCGACCGGTAGGCCACCACCGAGGCACCTCCGGGAGCGCCGCCTCGTGCCGGGCCGGACACCTCGCGCCGCACGGGCGGCCGAGTGCGCGCAGCGGGTGTTAGCGCTTCACCGACGGTCACCACCCGTGAGGCTCCGTGCCGGTACGGACGGCCCCGGAGCCTGCGCACCCGAGGAGCCGTCATGGCCATCCCCCGTCCCCGATCCCTCCGATCCGGACGACCACGACTGCTGGTCGCCACGCTCGCCCTCGTCCTGGCCGCCGGCGGCGCCGTCCTGACCACCCAGGCCCGGACGGCGGTCGCCGCCCCCGGGCCGGGCGCCGTCGTGGGCGTGCAGTCCGGACGCTGCGTGGACGTGCCGAACGGCAGCACCACCAACGGCACCCAGGTCCAGCTGTACGACTGCACCGGCGCGGCGGCGCAGAACTGGACCTACACGTCGGCGCGGCAGTTCACGGTCTACGGGACCAAGTGCCTGGACGCCAACGGCCGGGGCACCAGCCCGGGCACCGCCGTGATCATCTGGGACTGCAACGGCCAGTCCAACCAGCAGTGGACCGTCAACGGCGACGGCACCATCACCGGCCAGCAGTCCGGGCTCTGCCTGGACGCCAACGCCGCCGGCACCGCCAACGGCACCAAGCTGATCCTCTGGACCTGCAACGGCCAGGCCAACCAGCGGTGGACCACGTCCACCACGCCGACGTCCCCGCCGCCCACCTCGCCGCCGCCGCCCGGTGGCCGGCCGTGTGACATCTACGCCGCGGGCGGCACGCCCTGCGTGGCGGCGCACAGCACCACCCGCGCGCTGTTCTCGGCGTACGGCGGCAACCTCTACCAGGTCCGTCGCTCGTCGGACAGCGCCACCCGCAACATCGGCGCGCTGGGCGCCGGCGGCTACGCCGACGCCGCCGGCCAGGACGCGTTCTGCGGCGGCACGACCTGCGTGATCACGGTCGTCTACGACCAGTCGGGACGCGGCAACGACCTGTGGTACCAGGGCTCCGCGCAGGTCCCCGGCTCCTCGTCCAGCCGGCCCGCCACCGCGACCAGCGAGGCGCTGACCGTCGGCGGCGCGAAGGCGTACTCGCTCTACATCAACCCCGGCAACAGCTACTGGCGCGACGGTCACCTGACCGGCGTCCCGACCGGCAGCGCGCCGGAGGGCATGTACATGGTCACCAGCGGCACCCACGTCAACAGCGGCTGCTGCTTCGACTACGGCAACAGCGAGACCACCCGCAGCGCGGACGCCGCCGGTGCGATGGACGCGATCAACTTCAGCACCAGTTGCTGGTTCGGCGGCTGCTCCGGCAGCGGCCCCTGGGTCCAGGCCGACCTGGAGTGGGGGCTCTACCCCGGCGGCAGCCAGAGCTGGAACCCCAACCAGCGCGCCTTCACCAGCAAGTTCGTCACCGCCACGCTGAAGAACAACGGCACCTCACGGTTCGCCATCAAGGGCAGCAACGCCCAGTCCGGCAACCTCTACACGCTCTACGACGGGTCGCTTCCCCCCGGCTACAGCCCGATGAAGAAGCAGGGCGCGATCATCCTGGGCAGCGGCGGCGACTGCTGCAAGCCCGGCGGTGGCGCCAACCTGAGCGCCGGCACGTTCTACGAGGGCGCCATGGTCGCCGGCTATCCGTCCGACGCGACCGAGAACGCGGTCCAGGCCAACGTCGTGGCCGCCGGCTACCGCTGAGACCACCCGCACCCCCACCGGAAGGACACCAATGTTAGCGCTATCAACGAGACCTGATCGCCGTGGTCGGCGCAGGCTCGCGCTGCTCGCCACCCTGCTCGCGATGATCGGGCTGTTCCCGGCGATCGCCCGGGCGGACAACCCGATCGTGCAGACGATCTACACGGCCGACCCGGCGCCACTTGTCTACAACGGCCGGGTCTACCTCTACACCGGCCACGACGAGGACAACTCGACCTGGTTCACCATGAAGGAGTGGCGGGTCTACTCGTCCGACGACATGGTCAACTGGACCGACCACGGTTCCCCGCTCAGCCTCGCCACCTTCAGCTGGGCCAAGCAGGACGCGTGGGCCGGCCAGGCGATCTACCGCAACGGCAAGTTCTACTGGTACGTACCCATGGTCGTGCGGGCGACCGGCCAGATGGGCATCGGGGTGGCGGTCGCCGACAGCCCGACCGGCCCGTTCCGGGACGCCATCGGCCGTCCGCTGGTGAGCAACGGCGAGATCGACCCCACCGTGTTCATCGACGACGACGGCCAGGCGTACCTCTACTGGGGCAACCCGAACCTGTGGTACGTGAAGCTGAACGCGGACATGACCTCGTACTCGGGCAGCCCCACACGGATCCCGCTGACCACCGCGGGGTTCGGCACGCGGACCGGGGACGCGAACCGGCCCACCCTCTACGAGGAGGGGCCGTGGGTCTACAAGCGCAACAACCTCTACTACAACGTGTTCGCCGCCAAGTGCTGCTCGGAGTTCCTCGCCTACTCGACGGCGCCCGGCCCGCTCGGGCCGTGGACCTACCGCGGCACGGTGATGCCCACCCAGGGCAGCAGCTTCACCAACCACCCCGGGGTCGTCGACTTCAAGGGCAACTCGTACCTCTTCTACCACAACGGCGCGTTGCCGGGCGGCGGCGGTTTCACCCGGTCGGTGGCGGTGGAGAAGTTCACCTACGGCGCGGACGGCTCGATCCCGACCATGTCCATGACCACCACCGGGCCCCCGCAGGTCGGCACGTTGAACCCGTACGTCCGGCAGGAGGCCGAGACGATCGCCTGGGGGCAGGGCGTCGAGACCGAGGTCGCCAGCGGCGGCGGCATGAACGTCGGCTATATCGACAATGGCGACTACATCAAGGTCAAGGGCGTGGCGTTCGGCACCGGCGCGACGTCGTACACCGCCCGGGTGGCCTCGGCCGGTAGCGGCGGCAGCATCGAGCTGCGCCTGGACGGCACCAGCGGCCCGCTGGTCGGCACCTGCCGGGTGTCCGGCACCGGCGGCTGGCAGACCTGGACCGACACCACCTGCGGGGTCAGCGGCGCCACCGGCACCCACGACCTGTACCTGCGGTTCACCGGCGGCAGCGGCTCGCTGTTCAACCTCGACCACTGGCGGTTCAGCTCCGGCAGCAGCACCCCGCCGCCCACCACCCCGCCGCCGACGACCCCGCCGCCCACCACGCCCCCGCCCACCACGCCCCCGCCCACCACGCCGCCGCCGACCAGCGGCGCCTGCGCGGCCAGCT
Source organism: Micromonospora sp. NPDC051141 (assembly GCF_044455765.1). Taxonomy (NCBI): domain Bacteria; kingdom Bacillati; phylum Actinomycetota; class Actinomycetes; order Micromonosporales; family Micromonosporaceae; genus Micromonospora; species Micromonospora sp. NPDC051141. The sequence goes on along the minus strand of NZ_JBITFD010000002.1, from coordinate 195,028 downwards.
ACCGCACCACCAGCACCTGGTCCGGCGGGTTCCAGGGCGAGGTGACCGTCACGGCCGGCGCCTCGGCGATCGACGGCTGGACGGTGGGCTGGAGCCTGGCCGGCGGCCAGAGCATCAGTCAGATCTGGGGCGGGACGCTGAGCACCAGCGGCTCCACGGCGACGGTCCGCAACGTGTCCTACAACGGCTCGGTGCCGGCCGCCGGCTCGACCACGTTCGGCTTCCTCGCCAACGGCTCGCCGTCGACCCCGTCCCTCACCTGCACCAGCCCCTGAGAGGAGCAGACATTGCGTACCGGAAAATGGCTCGCCGCGGTCGCGGCGCTGGCCCTGTCGGTCACCGGCGCGCTGGCCCCGGCCGGCCCGGCGGCGGCCGAGTCCAACGGCGGGGTACGGGTGATGCCGCTCGGTGACTCGATCACCGAGGGCACGCAGGTCCCGGGCGGCTCCCGGATCGGGTTGTGGCAGCGGCTCGCCGCCGGTGGCTACCGGGTCGACTTCGTCGGCTCCCAGTTCAACGGGCCGAGCAACCTCGGCGACCACGATCACGAGGGCCACCCGGGCTGGCGGATCGACCAGATCGACGCCAACATCACCGGCTGGCTCAACACCTACCAGCCGCGCACCGTGCTGCTGCACATCGGCACCAACGACATCCTGCAGAACTACAACGTCTCCACCGCGCCGAACCGGCTCTCCACGTTGATCGACCGGATCACCACGACGGCGCCCAACGCCGACGTGTTCGTGGCGCAGATCATCCCGTTGGCCAACTCCGGCCAGGAGTCGGCGGTGCGGACGTTCAACGCCGCCATCCCGGGCATCGTGCAGTCCAAGGTGAACGCCGGCAAGCGCGTCCACCTGGTCGACCAGCACGCGGCGCTGACCACCGCCGACCTGATCGACGGCATCCACCCGACGGCCACCGGCTACGACAAGATGGCCGCCGTCTGGTACGCCGCGTTGCAGTCGGTGTCCGGCAGCATCGGCACCCCGGGCACCGGCGGCGGCACCTACCAGAACGTGCAACTGGTCGGCACCGGCTCGGGGCGGTGCCTGGACGTGCCGAACGGCAGCACCACCAACGGCACCCAGGTGCAGTTGTACGACTGCTGGGGCGGCACCATGCAGCGCTGGACGTACACCGCCGGCAAGCAGTTGCAGGTGCTCGGCAACAAGTGCCTGGACGCGAACGGGCGCGGGACCGCGAACGGCACCGCGGTCATCATCTGGGACTGCAACGGGCAGACCAACCAGCAGTGGAACCTGAACGCCAACGGCACGATCAGCGGCGTGCAGTCCGGTCGTTGCCTGGACGCGGCCGGCTACGGCACCACCAACGGCACGCGGATCAACCTGTGGGACTGCCACGGCGGCTCCAACCAGCTGTGGAGCACCCGAAGCTGAGGTGCAAGGCGGGGCCCCTTCTTGACGCCTCCGGTACAGGAGGGGCCCCGCTCAACTTCTCGACGGAAGGAGTACGCCATGCCGAGACGTCGACTCGTCGTCGGTGTCGTCGCGGGGGTGGCGGGCCTGGTGCTCGCCATGAGCGGTGTCGCACTCGCCGCCGGGCGGAGCGCCACCGGCATCGGCGCGCTGGCGGCGACCGCCGGCTGCGGCAAGGCGCCGGCGCTGACCAGCGGCTCGCACACGATCTCCAGCGGCGGCCAGAACCGCTCGTACATCCTGCGGATCCCCGACAACTACGACAACAACCGCCCGTACAAGCTGATCTTCGGCTTCCACTGGAACGGCGGCACCGCGGGTGACGTCGACTCCGGCGGGACCAGCGGCTATCCCTGGTCCTACTACGGGGTCCGGGCGCTGGCCAACAACAGCGCCATCTTCGTGGCGCCGCAGGGCAACGGCAACGGCTGGGCCAATCCGAACGGTCAGGACCTGACCTTCGTCGACGACATGGTCCGCACGTTCGAAGCCGGCCTCTGCGTCGACACCACGCAGCGGTACGCGATGGGCTTCAGCTACGGCGGCGGCATGAGCTACGCCCTCGCGTGCGCCCGGGCGACCGTGTTCCGCGCGGTCGCGGTCTACTCGGGCGCGAACCTCAGCGGGTGCAACGGCGGCACCCAGCCCATCGCGTACCTGGGAATTCACGGGTTACGGGACGGCACGCTGCCGATCTCGCTGGGGCGTTCGCTGCGCGACCAGTTCGTCCGGAACAACGGCTGCACCCCGCAGAACCCACCCGAGCCGGCGGCGGGCAGCCTGACGCACGTCGTCACCTACTACTCGGGATGCCGGGCCGGCTACCCGGTCGCGTGGGCCGCGTTCGACGGGCCGCACGCCCCCAATGCCGTGGACGGCACCGCCGACCCGTTCGCACCCGGCGAGCGGTCCTGGACCCAGGCGGTGGTCTGGCGGTTCTTCACCCAGTTCGACGGCACCACGCCGACGAACCCGCCGACGACGACGCCGCCTCCGACGTCCGCCCGGCAGCTCGTCGGTGGGCAGTCCGGCCGGTGCGTGACCGCGCCGAGCCAGACCTCCGGTACGCAGGTGCAGTTGCAGGACTGCGCCGGGCAGTCCGGCCAGCTCTGGACCGCCACCTCCGGCCGGCAGGTGCAGCTCGCCGGCAACCTCTGCCTGGACGCGAGCGGCGCCGGCACCGCCAACGGCACCGCGGTGATCGTGTGGACCTGCAACGGGCAGCCCAACCAGCAGTGGAACGTGAACGCGAACGGCACCGTCACCGGCGTGCAGTCCGGGCTCTGCCTGGACGCCAACGCCGCCGGCACCGCCAACGGCACGCGGCTCATCCTCTGGGCCTGCAACGGCGGCGCCAACCAGCGGTGGAGCTGGCGCTGACGTGTTAAGCGGGGCCCCTTCCTGTACCGCAAGCGTTAAGAAGGGGCCCCGCCTTGCATGTCAGCTTCGGAGGGTCCAGCGTTGGTTGGCGCCGTTGAGGCACTGCCAGAGCTGGACCTTGGTGCCGTTGGTGGTGCCGAACGCGCTGGCGTCCAGGCACAGCCCGGACTGCACGCCGGTGATCGAGCCGTCGGCGTTGACGTTCCACTGCTGGTTGGCCTGGCCGTTGCAGTCCCAGATGACCACCGCGGTGCCGTTGGCGGTGCCCTGACCGGACGCGTCCAGGCACTTGGTGCCGTACACCGTGAGCTGCTTGGCCGCGGTGTAGCTGAAGCGCTGGTTGGCGCCGCCGTTGCAGTCCCAGAGCTGGGCCTGGGCGCCGTTGGTGGTGGTGGAGCCGGGCAGGTCCACGCACCGGCCGGACTGGCCGCCGACGATCTGGACGTTCTGGTTGGTGGGTACGCCGCCGCCGGGCGGCAACAGGGTGACGGTGGACGTGTCGTTGATGTTCGCGTGCGACACGGTGACCGTGGTGCCGTTGTTGGTCAGGGTCACCACGCTGTCCCGGACCGTGACCGGGCCGGCCACCGCGCCGCCGTTGTTGTACGGGATGTTCTGCACCACCACCCGGACCTGGTTGTTCACCACGATCCCGCTGGTCGAGTCCAGGCGCTGGAGGTTGAGGGTGACGTTGCCGGTGGTCGAGTTGCCGCCGACGAGGATCTTCGCCGAGCCGGCGTCCCGGGTGGCGAACGCGTCGTAGGAGGCGCTCGGCGTGACGGCGACGATCTGGCCGGTCATCGAGCCGTAGAACTGGTAGGCCCACCATTCACCCCGGGGCTGGTACTGCCCGCTGGAGTTCCGGGTGAGCAGGCTGGCCAGGTCGTTGTGCAGGTTCTGACCGCCGGCCCAGTTGGCCCGCAGCCCGTCCGCGCCGGCGCGTTCCAGCCGGGCCAGGTACCACGCCCCGCCGGCCGGGTTCTGCTGGTTGGACGCGCCGTACTCGTTGATCTGGTGCGGTCGCGGGTGCGGGATGCCCCGGGCGTCGAGCGTCTGGTTGGCGGTGGCCACGTTCGCCACCGGGTCGCCGGGCAGCGAGTGCCAGCTGAAGATGTCCGGCACCACGTTGTTGGCCTTGACGTAGTCGAGGTACTGCGTCCACCACCCGCTGGTGGACGGCACGCACGCGCAGCTCGGCCCGACGATCAGCATGCCCGGGAACGTGGCCCGGATGCGTTGGTAGGTGCGTCGCCACAGCTCGAAGTACTGCGACTGGGGGCGGTTCCAGAACAGGCTGATGTTCGGCTCGTTCCAGATGTCCCACTGCACCGTGATGCCGGCCGCGCGGACGTCGGCGAAGAGTCGGTCCAGGAAGCGGTCGTAGTCGCTCCAGTCGCCGTTGTCGCCGGGGAAGCGGCTGATCGCGGCGCCGTCGGCGCCCCACAGGTCGTGGTCGAGCAGCACGAACGTGCCGCCCAGGGCCGCGGTGCGTCGGGCCTGCGCCACGGTGGCGTTCCACCGGCGGTCGTAGCCACCGCCGACCCAGCCCTGGCCCGGCAGTTGGGCGCCCCCGGCACGCATGGCCCGGAACCGTACGTCCCGGAAGTAGTTGTCCGGCGGGTTCTGACCGTTCTCGGTCATCCCGTAGATCCAGCCCGAGCCACGGTAGGTCGGCGTGCCGAGCGCGGTGGAGAAGGTGACGGTGAGCGACTCGTCGGCGGCCCGAGCCGGGGCCGCGACGACCGCGAGCGAGCAGACGACGGCGACGGCGCCGGCCGCGATCCGGGCGGCGAGGCCACGGATCCGGGGTGTCCGGGGGCGGGGGAGGTCCACTGGTGACTCCTTCGGCAGGGCGGGGATGCTGCGGAGGACGTCCTGGCGAATCGATTCGCCGCGCAGCTTAGGCGTTGATATCGATAAATGTCAACGCGATGACCTGGCCGTGACGTCGATGTTTCCTGAGCAGGCATCGAACATCTTGACCGTCTTGCCGGAGCGGCCTATCTTCGGTCGAACCGATTCGCCCACCGCATGCCGAGGGGGCACACCATGACGACATCCGCGTGGCGGCGGGGCGTGGCCGGCGCCGCCCTGACCGCTCTCCTCCTCGCCGGCGGCGCCTGCGCCGCGACGGACGGCCCGGACCGGGGCGCCGGCGGGGTCGCGTACACGATCTGGGACCCGTATCCGCAGTTCGCCGCCGGATCCGACTGGGAGAAGCTGCTCCAGAGCTGCGGCAGCGCCGCGGGCGTGTCGGTGCGCCGCACCGGTTACGACACCACGGACCTGACCAACAAGGCGCTGCTCGCGGCCCAGCAGAGCAACTCACCCGACGTGCTGATCATCGACAACCCGGTGATCTCGACGCTGGCCCAGGCCGGCGCGTTGACCTCCGCGGACGAGACCGGGCTGGACACCTCCGCGTCCGCGCCCAACCTGCTCGGCGCCGGCCGGCTCGACGGCAGGACGTACGGCGTCCCGATCGGGGCCAACACGCTCGCGCTCTGGTACAACAAGGATCTGCTGGGTCGGGCCGGGGTGGACGTCGCGTCGGTGACGGACTGGCCCTCGCTGACCGCCGCGCTGGCGAAGGTCACGGCCGCCGGCAAGAAGGGCATCACGTTCTCGGCGATCGGCACCGAGGAGGGCAGCTTCCAGTTCCTGCCCTGGTTCTGGGGTGCCGGCGCCCGCCTCACCGCGCTCGACTCGCCGCCGGCGGTGTCCGCGCTGACGCTGTGGAAGGACTGGCTGACCCGGGGGTACGCGCCGAACTCCGTCATCAACAACACCCAGACGACCAGTTGGCAGGAGTTCGCCGGTGGCGACTTCGCGTTCGCCGAGAACGGCACCTGGCAGCGCGCCAACGCCGAGAAGCTCGACTTCGGGTACGGGATCATCCCGGTGCCGGCCAGCGCCGGCGGCACCGCACCGGCCCCGACCGGCGGCGAGTTCGTCTCCGTCCCGGTGCAGCGCGACACCGGCCGGTACGACGTCTCGCGCCGCCTGGTGTCCTGCCTGACCAGCCCGGACAACCTGCTGACCACCGACACCACGCTGTCGTACGTCGCGCCGGTGGCGGCCGTGCAGCAGAAGCAGGTCGCGGCCGACCCCGCGCTGAAGGTGTGGGTCGACGCGGTGAACGCCGCCAAGGGCCGCACCGGCGACGACCTCGGTACGCGGTACCCGAAGATCTCCGAGCAGCTCTGGACCGCCGTGCAGGGCGCGCTCAGCGGCGCGAAGACGCCACGGGCGGCGTTGTCCGCCGCCCAGGGCGCGGTCGCCAAGTAGCTCCATGAGCCGAAACCGCACCGACCGGTGGACGGCGTGGGCGTTCCTGGCCCCGGTCACGATCTATCTGCTGGCCTTCTACGCCTACCCGCTCTACCGCAACGTCGAGCTGAGCCTGCGGCGGTACACGGTCCGGTCGTTCGTCTCCGGCGGCGCCCCGTTCGCCGGGCTGGACAACTACCGGGACGTGCTGACCCACCCGACGTTCGGGCCGGCGCTCGCCCACACGGCGGCGTTCACGGCGGTGTCGCTGCTGTTCCAGTTCGCCATCGGGCTGGCGCTCGCGGTCTTCTTCCACCGGCACTTCCCGCTGTCGGCGACGCTGCGGGCGTTGTTCCTCGTACCCTGGCTGCTGCCGCTGATCGTCTCGGCCTCCACCTGGTCGTGGATGCTCAACAGCGACGCCGGTGTGGTCAACGCCGCGCTCGGCGCGCTCGGCCTCGACCCGGTCAACTGGCTGACGTCGCCGCGGTGGTCGCTCGTCTCGGTGATCATCGCGAACATCTGGATCGGCGTGCCGTTCAACCTGGTGGTCCTCCACAGCGGCCTCCAGGCGATCCCGACCGACGTGTACGAGGCCGCGGCGCTGGACGGGGCGAGCGGGCCGCAACGGTTCTGGCGGATCACGTTCCCGCTGCTGCGGCCGGTGTCGGCGATCACCCTGCTGCTCGGGCTGATCTACACGCTGAAGGTCTTCGACCTCATCTGGATCATGACGCGGGGTGGTCCGACCGACTCGTCCACCACGTTCGCCACCTGGTCCTACCGGCTCGGCTTCGGCAGCCTGCTGCCCGAGTTCGGGCCGGGCGCGGCGGTCGGCAACCTGCTGATCGTGGTCGCCCTCGGGTTCGGGTTGGCCTACGTCCGGGCCCAGCGGAGGCAGCGGTGGTGAGCAGCGGGCGGGGCCGGGGCGGCTGGTGGCGTACCGGCCTGGGGGTGGTGTTCACCGCGCTGATGCTGTTCCCCGTCTACTGGATGGTCAACGTGTCCCTCACCCGGGACACCGACCTGCGCGCCGACCCGCCGCGCCTGTTCCCGACGCACGGCACCGTCGAGGGCTACCAGGTGGTGCTGCGGGACCAGTTGCCGTACCTCGGCACCAGCCTGCTGATCGGGCTCGGCACGGTGGCGCTGACCGTGGCCCTCGCCGCGCCCGCCGGCTACGCCCTGGCCACCCTGCGCCCGGTCGGCGGCGGCGTGCTCCGGTTCGTGCTGCTGATCGCGCAGATGGTTCCCGGGATCATCATGGCGATGGGGTGCTACGCCATCTATCTCCGGCTCGGCCTGCTCAACTCGGCGGCCGGTCTGGTGCTGGCCGACTCCACCATCGCCGTGCCGTTCGGCGTGCTGATCTTCACGGCCTTCATGTCCGGCATCCCGGGCGAGGTGCTCCAGGCCGCCGTGGTGGACGGCGCGGGCCGGTGGCGGACGTTCCGCTCCGTGGTGCTGCCACTGAGCCGCAGCTCGGTCATCACGGTGTCCCTGTTCGCCTTCCTCTGGGCCTGGTCGGACTTCCTCTTCGCGTCCACGCTGGACGCCGGCGGCGCCGCGCGGCCGGTGACCCTCGGCATCTACCGCTACATCGGCAACAACAACCAGCAGTGGAACGCCATCATGGCGACCGCCGTGATCGCCTCCGTCCCCGCCACCGTCCTGCTGATCGTGGCCCAGCGGTACGTCGCCGCGGGCGTGACAGCCGGCGCGGTCAAGGACTGAGCGAGCCGTCCGCACCAGAGAAAGGCAGTCACCGCAGATGACCGTCGTCCCCTCCGGCCCGACGTTCTCCGTCCGGGAGATCCCGTTCAGCCACTACGGGTCCTGGCTCAGCGTCTCCCCCGTGGTCGCCGAGCACACCTGGGCCGACGACCTGCACCTGGTCTCGCACCGCAACGGCATGCACCCGGTGCTCCGGTTCACCCCGCCGGCCGACGCCGAGGTGACGGCCTGTCCGGCGTTGCTGAGCTGGCACGACCGGCACGGCCGGGTCGAGGTGACCTACGCGGGCCCGGACACGCTCCGGCTCCGGGGCCGCGGGTCCGGGCTGCGGATCAGCGCCGCCGCCGCCACGCTGACCCCGTTCAGCGGGACGTACCTCTACGACGACCCGGTGGACGCCGGGTTCGTGTTCACCTCGTACGAGACCGGCCACCGGTACCGGGTCACCGTGCTGACCGGCGACGCCGAGGCGGTCGGCACGCAGGCGCTCGGCACCGCGGCCCGCGGCCTGGTCCTGCCGACCGACCGACCGTGGGAGGTGGCGATCGAGGAGTACGCGACGGCCCGCCGACCGTACGCGGCCGACGCGGACTTCGACGACCTGGTCGCCGCCGCCGACGCGGACTTCACCGCGTTCGTCGAGGCGGTCGCACCGTGGCGCGGCCCGGCGACCCCGGCCGCCGAGCTGGCCGGGTACGTGTTGTGGTCGGCCACGGTGGCGCCGGCCGGCTTCGTCACCCGGCCGGCCACGCTGATGTCGAAGCACTGGATGAACAAGGTGTGGAGCTGGGACCACTGCTTCAACGCGCTCGCGCTGGCGGCCGGCCGGACCGACCTCGCCCGGCACCAGTTCCACCTGCCGTTCGACCATCAGGACCCGGCCGGCGCGCTGCCCGACTCGGTGACGCACTCGGAGGTCCTGCACAACTTCGTCAAGCCGCCCGTGCACGGCTGGGCGTGGCGGCAGTTGCGGCGACGGTCCGGTCGGGCGGTGCCGCGTGCGGAACTGGTCGAGGTCTACGAGCGGCTGACCCGGTGGACCACGTTCTGGCTGGACCACCGGCGGGCGCCCGGCGGGCGGCTGCCGCACTACCAGCACGGCAACGACAGCGGCTGGGACAACGCCACGACCTTCGACGACGACCGGGTGGTCGAGGCGCCCGATCTCGCCGCCCTGCTGGTGACGCAGGTGGAGTGCCTCGCGGAGCTGGCCGCCGAACTGGACCGCCCGGCGGAGGCGGCGCGGTGGGCCGACGTCGCCGGCGAGATCCGCGACGCGCTGCTGGGCGAGCTGTGGACCGGTGAGCGGTTCACCGCCCGCAGCGCGCGGACCGGGGCGAGCAGGTCCAGCACCAGCCTGCTCGACCTCATGCCGATCGTGCTCGGCGAGACGCTCCCGGCCGGTGTCGCCGCCACGCTCGCCCGCCGGCTGGAGGCCCACCTCACCGAGCACGGGCTGGCCACCGAGCCACTCGACTCACCGCACCACGTGGACGACGGGTACTGGCGCGGCCCGATCTGGGCCCCGGCCACCGTCCTGATCGAGGACGGCCTGCGCCGGGCCGGGCACGTCGCGCTCGCCGACGAGGTCAGCCGGCGGTTCCGGCTGCTCTGCGAACGCTCCGGCTTCGCCGAGAACTTCGACGCCAAGACCGGCGCGGGCCTGCGGGACCGGGCGTACACCTGGACCGCGAGCGGCTATCTGCTGCTCGCCGGCGACGACCGGCGGCGGCGGGGGTGAGCGGACGGCCGGGGTGCGGTCAGGGCGCGGCGCGCCGCGCCGGGGCCGGGCCGGTGCTGGCGCGCAGCGAGACCGGCGGGCGGTAGAGCCGGTGCCGTGGCGCGGTCCCGGGCGCGGCGATCCGCTCCAGCAGGAGCGAGACTGCCTCCGCGCCCATCTCGACGATCGGCACGTCCGCGGCGGTCAGCGGCGGACGGAGGTTTTCCGCCCAGTGCCGCGCGGCGACGCCGGTGAGCGAGAAGTCGCGCGGCACCACGAGCCCGGCGGACTCCAGTGCCCGCTGCATGCCGGGCAGCGCCGCCTCGTTGACGGTGGCCACGGCGGTGACCTCGGGGTGGGCCGCCAGCAGCTCCTCGACGCATGCCTCACCGGCGGCGACGTCGTCGCCGCAGCAGACGTCGACGCCGGTCAGGCCGCGTTCCGCGACCGCCGCGGCGAAGCCGCTCAGCGCCCGGCAGCCGGGGCCGTAGCCGGCGGCGACGAGTTCCGCCGAGCGGTTCACCAGGGCGACGTGCCGGTGCCCCAGGTCCGCCAGGTGGTGCACGCAACTGGCGATGAGACCGTCGTAGTCCACGTCCACCCAGCTCGTGCCCGCCGGCCGGGCGGTGCGGCCGATGGTCACGAACGGCAGGCCGGTCTGCTCCAGCCGGGTCACCCGCTCGTCGGTGAGCCGGATCTCCATCAGCACGACGCCGTCGACGCGGCGGCCGGTCACGATCCGTTCGAACGACCGGTCGTGGTCACCGCCGGACGGCGACAGCAGCACGTCGAGGTCGGCCCGCGCGGCGGCCTCGACCACGCTGGCGACGAAGCCGAGCTGCATGTCGGTGAGGCGTCGGCTGGCCGGCGGGATGACCAGGCCGAGGGTGCGGGTCCGGCCCTCCTTGAGGGCCCGCGCGTTGGCGTTGGGGCGGTAGTCCAGCTCGTCGATGACCGCCTGGATGCGTTGCCGGGTGGCCGCCGAGACCGGCCGCTTGCCGCTCAGCACGTACGACACGGTGCTGCGGGACACCCCGGCCCGCCGGGCGATCTCACCGATGTTCATCCCGCTCCCGGCAACGGTCGTCGAATCGGTTCACCTGGTGGGACGACCCTAGGTCGGGGCGGTGACGGGTGTCAACGCGCGCGTCCGCCAAGCAATCGACTTGTTTCGATATTGACAACTGCTTAACATGAGACGTCATACCTATAAGCGCCGCTGGAGGTTTCGTGAACGCATCCGCCCTGCGACGGTCGGCCGCGACCGGCCTCGCGCTGGCCACGGCGATCGCCGGCGTCGCCGTCGCGGCCTTCGCCACGTCCGCCTCGGCCGCCGCCACCACCGTGTACGCGTCCCCCGGCGGCACCGGCAGCGGCTGCACCGCCACCCAGCCCTGCTCGTTGTCCACGGCCCAGGCCACCGTGCGCTCGCTGGTCGGCGGCATGTCGGACGACATCGTGGTGCAGCTCGCCGACGGCGTCTACCGGGTGACGTCGCCGCTGACGTTCGGCGCGGCCGACTCCGGCGCCAACGGCCACACCGTGCGCTGGCAGGCCGCCTCCGGAGCGCACCCGGTGATCAGCGGCGCGAAGCAGGTGACCGGCTGGTCCGTCGCCGACTCCGGCCGCAACATCTGGCGGGCGAGCGTCGGCGCCGGGCAGAACACCCGGCAGCTCTACGTCGACGGGCAACTGGCCACCCGGGCCCGGACGGCGGTGAGCCGGTCGGACTTCAGCGCCTCGGCCACCGGCCTGCGGATCACCAACGGCAACCTGAACTACCTGAACAACCTGGCCAACGCCAACCGGGTCGAGGTGGAGGGCATCAACTCGTTCACCGACCGGTACTCGCCGGTGCAGAGCATCAGCGGCGGCCTGCTCACCATGGCGCAGCCGGCCTGGAACAACAACAACTTCGGCTACGACACCCTGATGAACCCGTTCCGGGCCGGACCGTTCTACCTGGTGAACGCGTACGAGTTCCTCGACTCCCCGGGCGAGTGGTACGTCGACACCGGCACCGGCACGCTCTACTACATCCCGCGCTCCGGGCAGAACATGTCCACCGTGGACGTCGAGTTCCCGGTGACGCAGTCGCTGGTCAGCGTCGGCGGCAGCTACGCCAGCCCGGCGCACCACATCGCGTTCTCCGGCCTCACCTTCACCGGCACGAGCTGGCTGGGCCCCAGCAGCAACCAGGGCTGGGTCGACCAGCAGACCGGCTCGTACATCGCCGGCTCCTGGTCCTGGCCCGCGTGGGGCTCCTGCACCTCCGGCTGCCAGCAGTTCGAGGCGGCCCGACCGAGCTGGTCCCAGATGCCCGCCGCGGTGCAGATCTCGGCCGCCAACACCATCACGTTCAGCGACTCCCAGTTCGTCAACCTGGGCCAGACCGCCGTGGGCATCGGCAACGACGCCAACGCGCACGCCACCGGCGTCGGGCTGGGCGCCAGCAACATCACCGTCACCCGCTCCGAGATCGCCCGCAACGCCGCCGGCGGCTTCGTCATCGGCGGCGTACGCGCCGACGCGCACCACCCGAGCGACACCCGGATGACCAACCGGGACATCACCGTCAGCAACAACCGGATCCACGACCTCGGCCTGGACTACCGCGGCATCAGCTCGGTGCTGCCCACGTACGTCACCAACGCCACGATCAGCCACAACGAGATCTACAACCTGCCGTACTCCGGCCTGACGATCGGGTACGGCTGGGGCGCCAACGACGCCGGCGGCAACAACGAGTACGCCCGCCGCGGCCTGTACAACTACCAGCCGCGCTACAGCACGCCGACCACCGCGTCGAACAACCGCGTGGTCGGCAACTATGTCCACGACGTGATGCAGCAGATGAACGACGGCGGGTGCATCTACACGCTGGGCTGGGACCCGAACGCGTTGATCAGCGAGAACTACTGCCTGCGGACCAACGGCTACTTCGGCGTCTACTTCGACGAGGGCTCCAAGTACTACACCGTCACCAACAACGTCTTCTCGAACACCGGCACCTGGGCCACCGCCAACTACTGGGGCGGCGAGAACATGGGCAACTGGACGCTCACCAACAACTGGTCGACGAACAACAGCACCAACGTCACCAACGGCGACCGGGGCAACGTGGTCTACGGCAACACGACGGTCAGCAACGGCAACTGGCCGGCCGGCGCGCAGACCGTGATGAACGCCGCCGGCCCGCAGGGCTCCGGCGGCCCGACCACCCCGCCGCCGAGCGGCACCGCCCAGCAGATCGTCGGCGGCCAGTCCGGCCGCTGCGTGGACGTGCCCAACTCGTCCACCACGAACGGCACCCAGGTGCAGCTCTGGGACTGCGGCAGCGCCACCGGGCAACGCTTCACCGTCACCGCCGGTCGGCAGCTCCAGGTGTACGGCAGCAAGTGCCTGGACGCCAACGGCCAGGGCACCAGCAACGGCACCGCCGTGATCATCTGGGACTGCAACGGCCAGCCCAACCAGCAGTGGACCGTCAACGCCAACGGCACCATCACCGGCCAGCAGTCCGGGCTCTGCCTGGACGCCAACGCCGCCGGCACCGCCAACGGCACCAAGCTGATCCTGTGGGCCTGCAACGGCGGGGCCAACCAGCAGTGGAGCCTGCGGGGCTGACCGGGGCGGCGGTGAGGAGACGGGCGTGAAGGTCACCGGCTACCGCAGCCTCACCACCGCACACGACTGGGGACGGCTGATCGGCGACGCCAACGGGGTGATGCCGCGGACGCGTACCGACGTGCCCGTGCTGATCCTGGAGACCGACGTCGGTCTGGAAGGCGTCGGTCTCGGCCCGCACGGGGACGTCGAGCGGGTCTTCGGCGCGGTCGACGGCGCGGATCCCCGCGCCGCCCCGGCGCTCTACGACCGGATGCTGAACCAGGTCTTCAAGACCGGCCACGCGGGTGCGACGTTCGGCGCCGTCGGCGCGCTCGACATGGCGTTGTGGGACCTCAAGGCGAAGGCGGCCGACGAGCCGCTCTGGCGCACCGTCGGCGCGGCCGACCGGTTCGTCCCCGGCTACGCCTCCGGGCTCGACATCGCCCTCGACGACGACGCGCTCGCGCGACTGTACGAGCGCTTCGCCGACCGGGGCTTCACCGCCGCCAAGCTCAAGGGCGGCCACGACGTCGAGCGGGACCGACGCCGGCTGGAGGCGGTCCGGGAGATCCTCGGCCGCAACACCGGCCGGCCGGCGCTGATGGTCGACGCCAACGAGTCGTGGAACCGCGCCCAGGCCGTCCGGTTCGTCACCGCGCTGGAGCGCACCGTCGACCTGACCTGGGTCGAGGAGCCGGTCCGCCGGTGGGACGCGGCCGGCCTCGCGGCGGTGCGGCACGGTGTCCGGGCGGCGGTCGCCACCGGCGAGAACCTCACCGGCCTGGAACAGTTCCGGCCCCTGCTGGACGCGGACGCCGTCGACGTCGTCCAGGTGGGCAGCGTCTGGGGCATCACCCACTTCCTGCGGACCGCCGCGGTCGCGCACGGGCGGGACCTGCCGGTGAGTCCGGTGGCCTACCACGCCAACCCGCTGGCCGCCGCCGCCGCGGCGGCGCCCAACCACCTGTCGTGCGAGGTCCAGGACTTCACCTGGCCGATCGGGCTGACCGTGGACCAGGAGATCGCGGACGGCGGCATCGTCCTCGGCGACCGGCCGGGGCTGGGCATCGAGGTCGACGAGCAGCGCCTCGCGTCCGTCCACGCGCCCCGCTCGGCGACCGGCCCGCACGTCCGGCCCGACCGCGCCGGCCTGCGGCTGGTCCCCGACCCCTGAGCTACCGCGCCGGGTCGCCGCCCGGCCCCGCCAACCGGCGCCGCTGCCACGAGGTGACGATGTGGTCCCGCATGGCGCGTTCGGCGGCGGCCACGTCCTGCCGGGCGATCGCGTCGACCACCCGTGCGTGCTCGTCGAGCGTCGACTCGAACGCGCTCTCGTACGTCATGCCGTGGTAGCGGCTGCTCTCCATCGCCCGCCGGTAGAGGCGCTTGCAGATGTTCTCCGCCAGGCGGTTCCCGGACAGCTCCATGACGGTGAAGTGGAAGACCACGTCCGCCTGCCGGAACGAGTCGCTCTCGTGCCGGATCTCGCGCATCACGTCCAGCGCGTGCTCGACCCGGGTCAGCTCCTCCGGCGTACGCCGGCTCGCCAGCGTGCCCGCCATGGCCGCCTCCAGGCTGCCCCGGACGATCGTCAGCTCGTCCAGGACGCCCAACGACTCGTCGTTGTCGATGAGCGCGGAGAGCACCACCGGATCCAGCATGTTCCACGAGCCGACCCGGGCGACCTGGGTGCCCCGGCCCTGCGAGACCACCACCAGGCCCTTCTCCTCGAGCCGCTTCACGGACTCCCGGATGACCGTCCGGCTCACGCCGAAGTGCTCGCTGAGCGGCCCCTCCGGCGGGAGGAGCTGCCCCGCGTCGAGCTGCCCGGTGACGATCAGCTCGACCAGCTCACTCACCACCGCCACCCCCAACCGTTCGGCCGGGCGGCGGGGTGGAAAGGCGAACCCGTCCAGGCGAGCCGTCATGCGCACACCCTAGTGCAGCGCCACGGCCGCCCCGGGGCGTCGTGACCGGGTCACGCGCCGACCGCGTCCAGCTCGGCGAGGGCGTCGGCGGGCAGTTCCAGGGCCGCCCCGGCGACGTTCTCGCGCAGGTGCGCGACCGAGGACGTGCCGGGGATGAGCAGGATGTTCGGTGCGCGGTGCAGCAACCAGGCGAGCGCGACGGCCATCGGTGTGACCGCCAGCCGGGCCGCGACCCGGTCCAGGACGTCGGACTGCATCGGCGAGAAGCCGCCCAGCGGGAAGTACGGCACGTACGCGACGCCCTCCCGGGCGGTGCGGTCGACCAGCTCGTCGTCACCCCGGTTGGCGAGGTTGTAGAAGTTCTGCACGCACACCACCGGGGCGATCGACTGCGCCTCGGTGAGCTGCTCCGAGGTGACCGTGCTCAGCCCCAGGTGCCGGATCAACCCCTGCTCCCGCAGGTCGGCGAGCGCGCCGAACGGCTCGGCGATCGATCCCGGCACGGGTGCGTCCATGCCGCCGACCCGCAGGTTCACCACGTCGAGCGCGTCCAGGCCGAGGCGTCGCAGGTTGTCGTGCACCTGCTCGGTCAGCTCGGCCGGGGTGCGGGCGGGCGGCCAGCCGCCCTGCGCGTCACGCCGGTTGCCGACCTTTGTGACGATGTGCAGGTCGTCCGGGTACGGCGCGAGCGCCTCGCGGATGATCTCGTTGGTGACGTGCGGACCGTAGAAGTCCGCCGTGTCGATGTGCCGGATGCCCAACTCCACCGCCGTGCGCAGCACGGCGACCGCGGCGGCCCGGTCCGGGGGCGGCCCGAACACGCCCGGACCGGCCAACTGCATGGCGCCGTAGCCGACCCGGGTGAGGGTCAGGTCGCCCACCGGGTAGGTGCCGCCGGGAAGTGCGTGGTCCGTCATGGTTCCCTTCCGCGCGCCGGAGTCTCCGGCCCACGACCCGTACGATGCCCGCCGCCGGCCGGCGCAACCAGGGCTCGCCGGTCCCGGGATAGGCGGACCCTGGCCCGGGGCCGTCACGCGGTGAGCAGGCGCTCGATCCGCGCGTACTCGGCGGCCATCTCGGGGCTGGCCAGGAAGTCGTCGAGATCGGCCGGGACCCGGTGGTCGACCTGCTCGACGGCGCGGACGGCAAGCTCGTGGATCTCGTCGCGGCGGCCGGTCTCCAGGTAGGTCGTCCAGTGTTCGAGCGCCGAGAGGGCGACGAGCAGCTCCGGATCCATGTCCCCGTCGCTGAGGACGCCGTCGTCGATGCGGGTGAGCAGCGCGCGCAGTTCGGCCGCGCCGGCCGTCGCGGCGTTCGCCCGCGCGGCGGTGAACGCCGCCGCCGCGTCGTCGTCCAGCTCGCCCGCGGCGGCGATGCCGGTCAGTTCGTCGTCGCGGACGACCCGGGCCACCGTCTCGGCGCCGAAGGCGCGCACGGCCTCGTCGCGGGCGCCGGCGACCAGCCGGCGGACGGCCGCCTCGAATTCCTGGTATCTCACGGCCCGCAGTCTAGGGACGGGCGGTGACAGGTTCACCGGGACCGGAGCAGGCCGCGTCCGGTCAGGAACGCGCGCAGCGTCTCGGCCTCCCCGGCGGACATCAACCGGCGCGGGATGACGGTGGCCGGCATCCGGCCGACGTACACGATCCAGAACTCCGGGGTGTCCGTCACCCGGCTCACCCCGTCCCACGCGATGCCGGCGGACTCCGAGCCGCTGCGCATCATGATGTTGTCGTCGGTGATCTCGTAGCCGCCCTCGACGGCGTAGTCACCGGAGCGGCGGCGGGCCCGCCACTGGACCCACGGCGCGTACAGCATCGACAGCACGCCGGCCACGAGCAGCGAGGTCCACAGCGGCGCGGCCCGTTCGCCTGACCCGAACGCCCACGCGGCGGCCAGGCCGACCGCTCCGACCGCGGCCAGCGCCGCGCCGAGGCGGCCGAACGGGCGCAGCCGGACGCCGCTGAGCGCGGCGGCCACCCGGCCCGGGTAGGTGGGATCGGCGGGTACGTCGAATCGGATGTGCACGCCTCGCACCCTAGTGGCCGCGTCCGATGTTGTGATCGCTCACAGTGGAGAGCACACCTCCGGGACGGACGTTTCGGGAGATCGGGCGAGAGTTTCGGACCCCGGCGGCGTTCTTACCGGAAAGCTTCCGGTTGAAGATGTTATCGATAACCTGCTATCTTTCGGCACGGGAGCGCAGGGCACGCTTCCACGATCCGGTCGACCGGCACGGCGCTGCACCGGCCTTCTTCCGCCGCCCGACCGGCCGGTGACCGGTCCGGGCCGTTCCGCCGACGCCAGCCGACCGGCGGTCGCTGCCGGATCCCGTTCCGGCCCGGCCGCACCGCTCTCCCCGCCACCTCGCAGGCGACCCGGCACGGCTTCCGCTTCCGGCGGCACGTCAGCGGTCGCCGGGCGCCCACGCGCACACCACCGCCACCAGACATCGACGGCACGGAGGCAAGAAATCGTGAAACGTACCCCGCTTCTCTCATCCCTGGCCGCCGCGGCCCTGCTGTTCGCGGCGGCGGCGGGCGGCGTGCTGAGCGGCGGCCTCGGCCCCGCGGCGCAGGCCGCGACGAACGGCACGCTCGCGGCGACCGCCGGCTGCGGCAAGGCCCCCACGCTCAGCAACGGGACGCGCACCATCTCCAGCGGCGGACAGAACCGCAGCTACATCCTGCGGATCCCGGACGGGTACGACCGGAACCACCCCTACCGGCTCGTCTTCGGCTTCCACTGGCTGAACGGCTCCGCGAACAACGTCGCCTCGGCCGGCTACTACGGACTCCTGCCGCTGTCGAACAACAGCACGATCTTCGTCGCGCCGCAGGGCATCGACAACGGCTGGGCCAACACCAACGGCCGGGACCTCACCCTCTTCGACGACATCTCCCGGCAGGTCGAGAACGACCTCTGCGTGGACACCACCCAGCGGTTCGCGCTCGGCTGGAGCTACGGCGGCGCGATGAGCTACGCGGTGGCCTGCGCCCGGCCCACCGTCATCCGCGCGGTGGCGGTGCTGTCCGGCGCCAACCTGAGCGGCTGCAACGGCGGCACCCAGCCGGTCCCCTACTTCGGCATCCACGGCACCCACGACAGCGTGCTGAACATCTCCATGGGCCGGTCGCTGCGGGACACGTTCGTCCGCAACAACGGCTGCACCGCACAGACCCCCCGTGAGCCGGCCCTGAACAGCTTCACCCACATCACCACCGTCTACTCCGGCTGCCGGGCGGGTTACCCGGTGCAGTGGGCCGCCTTCGA
Source organism: Micromonospora sp. NPDC051141 (assembly GCF_044455765.1). Taxonomy (NCBI): domain Bacteria; kingdom Bacillati; phylum Actinomycetota; class Actinomycetes; order Micromonosporales; family Micromonosporaceae; genus Micromonospora; species Micromonospora sp. NPDC051141. The sequence goes on along the minus strand of NZ_JBITFD010000002.1, from coordinate 176,669 downwards.
CGGTGACCACACGCCGAGCCCGGTGGACGGGTCGGGCACCCCGAACGACTCGCGGACCTGGACCTCGGGGGAGATCTGGCGGTTCTTCAGCCAGTTCGCGTCGACCACGCCGCCCACCACCACGCCGCCGACCAGCACACCGCCCACGAGCACGCCGCCCACCTCGACCCCGCCCACGACCACGCCGCCGACGACTCCCCCGCCGACCGGCTGCGCGGCCAGCTACCGCACGATCAACACCTGGCCGGGCGGCTTCCAGGGTGAGGTCACCGTGGCCAACAACACCACCGCCACGATCAACGGCTGGACGGCCCGCCTGACCCTGGCCAACGGCCAGGCCATCAGCAGCCTCTGGGGCGGCGTCAACACCGGCACCACCGGCACCGTCCAGGTCCGGAACGCCCCCTACAACGGCACGTTGGCCCCGAACGCGTCGACCACCTTCGGGTTCACCGCCACCGGTGACGGCGGCACCGCGCCCGGCAACGTCGGCTGCGCCGCCTCCTGACGGCGCGGAACCGGGTCCGGAGCCGTCCGGCTCCGGGCCCGGTTCCCCTGCGCGGGCCACGGCCGGTCCGTACAGTGCGGAGACAGCGCTGCCGCGAAGAGGAGAGCCATGTCGAAGCCACCGCTGCCCGAGCCCGCCGTCGCCATGCTCCGCAAGCCGAACCCCGCCGTGATCGCCACGCTGCGCCCCGACGGCCAGCCGGTCTCCGCGGCCACCTGGTACCTGTGGGACGACGGCCGGATCCTGGTGAACATGGACGAGGGGCGGCGCCGGCTGGGCCACCTGCGCAACGATCCCCGGGTCACCCTCACCGTGCTGGACGAGCAGGGCTGGTACACCCACCTCAGCATCGTCGGCCGTGTGGTGGAGCTGCGCGACGACACCGACCTGGCGGACATCGACCGGCTCGCCCGGCACTACACCGGGCAGCCGTACCCGCGGCGGGAGCGCGGTCGGGTCAGCGCGTCGATCGAGATCGACCGTTGGCACGGGTGGGGCGCGCTCAAGGACAACGGTCAGGTCGGCTGAGCCGGCCGGGCGAGGAGCGCACATGCCCGTTCGACCGGGCCGGTGGCGGCGCTGGCGCTGGGTGGTGGCCGCCGTGGTCGTCCTGACGGTGACCGCGACGGCCGCGCTGGCGCTGGCGTACCCGTCGGTCGCCGCCACCACCTGCCCCCGCTGCTACGGGTTGGTGCCGGTGCGCGACCGTCTCTACGCCGAACCCGACCTGTCGGACGCCGACCGGCGGCGGCTGGTCGAGGTGTACCGCGACGCGAGCCGGCGGGTCGACGACTTCTACCAGGGGCGGACGAGCGACCCGATCGTGCTCGCCTGCCTCACGTCCGACTGTTACCGGCGGATCGGGGGCGGCGGCGAGCGTGGGATCGCGATCCGCAACCGGGCGCTGATGCTCTCGCCCCGCGGCATCTCCCCGGAGATCGCCGCCCACGAGTTGTCGCACGTGGAGTTCCACGCGCGTCTCGGTTCCCGCCGCGACGAGGTTCCCCAGTGGTTCGACGAGGGGCTCGCCGTGCTGGTCTCCGACGACCGGCGGTACCTCGGGCCGCCGAGCGCGCCGGACCGCTGCCGGGACACCGCGCCGGGGCCGCTACCGGAGACGCTCACCGACTGGTTACGCGCCGCCGGTGCGGACGAGCAGGTGTACGCCAGGGCGGCCTGCCGGGTCCACCGGTGGGTGGTGGCCCACGGCGGGCGGGCGGGCGTGCTCGACCTCGTCGACCAACTCCGCCGCGGCGGATCCTTCGCCGCGCTCGTCGACGGCTGAGCCGTCCACCGGGAAGAAAACAGGAAAGGCAAGGAGCGGAACTCCCTGCCACTATTAACGTATACCGCACCCCCGGGCTTGCGGCAAGGCCCCGATCGTGACGCAGAATCGTCGGCCGAGCGCAGGAATCGGCCCACCATGGGGGAATGACATGTTCGATGTGATCGTGGTCGGCGGCGGCCCGACCGGCATGATGCTGGCGAGTGAGCTGCGCCTGTACGGCGTCGACGTGCTCGTGCTGGAGAAGGAGGCCGAGCCGCCGCCGTACGTGCGGTCGCTCGGGCTGCACGTCCGCAGCATCGAGATCCTGGACCAACGGGGACTGCTGGAGCGTTTCCTCGACCACGGCAGGACGTATCCGATCCGCGCCGGTGAGATCCGGGGATTCTTCGCGGGAATCGAGAAACCGGCGCCCGCCGGATTGGACACCGCGCACGGATATGTGCTCGGCATTCCGCAGACGCTCACCGACCGGCTGCTCGCCGAGCACGCGGCCGAGGTCGGCGCCGAGATCCGGCGCGGTGCCGCCGTGGTCGCGCTGGACCAGGACGACGACGGGGTGACCGTCGGCCTCGACGGCGCGACCGCGACGCCGTTGCGGGCGCGATTCGTCGTCGGCTGCGACGGTGGGCGCAGCACGGTCCGCAAGCTGCTCGGGGTCGGCTTCCCCGGTGAGCCGTCGACTGTCGACACGTTGCTGGGCGAGATGGAGGTGACCGCGGCCCCGGAGCACATCGTCGAGGTGATGACCGAGGTACGCCGGACGGAGAAGCGGTTCGGGCTGGGCCCGTCCGGCCGGCCGGGCGTGTTCCGGGTGGTGGTGCCGGCGGCGGGGGTGGCCGAGGACCGGGCGACGCCGCCGACGATCGAGGAGTTCCGCAGTCAGCTCCACCGGTACGCCGGCACCGACTTCGGCGTGCACTCCCCCCGGTGGCTGTCGCGCTTCGGTGACGCCACCCGCCAGGCCGACCGCTACCGCGTCGGGCGGGTGTTCCTGGCCGGGGACGCCGCGCACGTCCACCCGCCGATGGGTGGGCAGGGGCTCAACCTCGGTCTCCAGGACGCGTTCAACCTGGGCTGGAAGCTGGCCGCGGCGGTCACCGGCCGGGCGCCCGACGACCTGCTGGACACCTACCACGCCGAGCGGCATCCGGTGGCGGCCGACGTGCTGGACAACACCCGCGCGCAGATGCACCTGACGAGCACCGAGCCCGGGCCGCAGGCGGTCCGGCGGTTGCTGGCGCAGGTGATGGACGTGGACGCCGTCAACCGGCTCCTGATCGAGAAGATCACCGCGATCAGCGTCCGGTACGACCTGGGCCCGGGCCACGAGTTGCTCGGGCGGCGGCTGCGTGACGTCCGGCTCCGGTCCGGCCGCCTGTTCGAGGTGCTGCGTACCGGCCAGGGACTGCTGCTCGACCGGACCGGGCGGCTGTCCGTGGCCGGCTGGGCCGACCGGGTCGGGCAGGTCACCGACCCGGACGCCGATCTGGACGTGCCGGCGCTCCTGCTCCGGCCGGACGGGCACGTGGCGTGGGTCGGCGACGACCAGCGGACGCTGGACGCGGCGCTGGCCCGGTGGTTCGGCGGCAGCCGCGTCGGCGTCGGCCGGGACGCGCCCGCCCGCTAGCCAGCGGTCCGCCCCGCAGGGGCGTCGACCCGGGTGCCGGGGATGGTCCGGAGTGTGGTCGGACCACACCCCGGACACGTCCCGCGATGCCCGACGGTTCAGCAGCCGATCCGGCTGGACCCGACCGCGACGTCGTCGTACCAGAGCGTGTCGGCCCCGCCGCCGTAGCTCTCCCAGCCCAGCTTCAGATCGGTGAGCTGGGGCCGCCAGGTGCGGTTGTACCACTGGCCGTCGATGTCGTGCGTCGGTACGCCGTCCGCGGTCAGCCCGGGCACGGCGACGCCGTCCAGCCAGGTGCGGAGCTGACCGGCGGAGCCGTCCACCATGAACTCCAGGCAGGCCCACCGGTTGGTGGGCAGCGGCAGGCTCTGCGCCACCCCGGCCGGGCTCTGCTCGGGCAGCGTGGCGTCGTCCGACGCGCGGTTCCACTGCATCGCGCCGTTCTGGCCGCCCATCCGCAGGTCCTTGTTGCCGTCGGCGGCGTCGGTCATCGCCATCATCGTGGTGTGGTCGGTGGGCTGGGCGGTGGTGTGCCGCACCCAGATCCGGCCGTACCGGACGCTGCCCAGGCTGCCGAGGTTCTTCGTGGTCCGGATGAACACGTGGTTGCAGTAGCCGGCGGCGCCGTTGATCCGGACCGCCCGGCTGCCGCTGTGCGTGGTGGTGGTGTCGACGGTGGCCGTGCCGGCGCCGGCGCAGTCCGGGTTCACCACGGTCCAGTCACCGGACGGCGTCGACCCGGTCTGGTTCTCGAAGCCGTCACAGAGCGCCGCCCCGGCGCAGCCGGCCGGCGGCGGCGCGGTGGTCGGCGGGTCCGTCGTCGGCGGCGGCGACGTGGGCGGTGCGGTGGTGGGCGGCGTCGAGGTGGGCGGCGCGGTGGTCGGCACCGTGGTGGTGGGGACACCGGTCGGCCCGGCGCCGTTGCACGGCACGCCGTTCAGGGTGAACCCGGTCGGCGCGCCGCCGCCGGCGGAGAACGTGCCCTGCACGCCGAACTCGGTGGAGCCGCCGGCCGGGATGCTGCCGTTGTACGACACGTTGCGGGCGGTCACCGTCGATCCGGACTGGGTGACCGTGGCGTTCCAGCCGTTCGTGACGCGTTGGTCGCCGGGGTACGTCCAGGTGACCGTCCAGCCGGAGACGGCCGTGTCCCCGGGGGAGACCTTGACGTTGGCGGTGAACCCGCCGGACCACTGGTTGGGCGTGTAGTCGACCCGGCAGCCCTGGGCGGCGGCGGCCGGGCCGGCGAGCAGGGCCGTGCCGGTCGCGGCCAGGGTGGCGGCCAGCGCGGCGACGGCCGCCAGGATCGGGGCGGGGCGGGCGCGGAGAATCGTCATGGAGGGTCCTTCTGCCATCGAGCGGGGCGGAGGCGACGCGGCGGCGCGCGTCCCGGACGGACGCGGCGCGGCAACGTGCCCTGGATGTGGCGCGGCGGTGCGCCACGGCGACCGGTCGGCGCGTACGGCCGACGTGCCCGGCTCGGGGTGGAGCTGTCAGCCGCCGACGGCCCGGTCGGAGGACCTCGGCGGCGCCCACCCCCAATCTATTGACAGATCCCTATTCAATCAAGCGTCGGCGGTCCACCCTCCGGACAGCTGATCGACAACGGCCAGCGCATCGCAGACCATCTATCCCATGGAAGCCCCATCCACCGACGCTCGGGACCGCACCGAGAGCGCACCCCCCGAACAGCCCACCGTCGACCCGGCCCCGGGCACGCCGTGGTGGCGTCGCACCCGCACCGAATGGGTCCTCGCGGCGCTGGCCAGCCTGCTGGTCGCGGTGGCGCTCACCTGGCCGACGCTGCGGCACCCGGCCAGCACCATCCCCGGCGACCTCGGCGATCCCACGTTGCAGGCGTGGCAGGTGGCCTGGGCGGGGCACGCGCTGCTGACCAACCCGCTCGATCTCTGGCACTCGAACACGTTCTATCCCGAGCGGTACACCTACGCCTACAGCGACACGCTGCTCGGCTACGCCCCGGTCGGGATGCTCGGCACCGGTTTCGAGGCGGCCGTGATCCGGTACAACGTGCTCTACGTGCTGCTGCACGCGCTGGCCTGCTTCGGGGCGTATGCGCTGGCCCGGCAGCTCGGCGCGAACCGGTGGGGCGGGGCGGTCGCCGGGATCGCCTGGGCGTTCGCGCCGTGGCGGCTGGCGCACTCCGGGCACCTGAACATCCTGTCCAGCGGCGGCATCGCGCTGGCCCTGGCGATGCTGGCCCGGGGCCACGGGTGGTCGCTGCGCCACGGCTACCGGCCGGAGCGGCGGCGGCCCGGCTGGGCGCTCGCCGGGTGGCTCGTCGCCGCCTGGCAGGTCAGCCTCGGCTTCGGCATCGGGCTGCCACTCGTGTACTTCCTGCTGGCCGCCGTGCTGGTGGCGGCCGGGTGCTACGGCTGGTCCTGGTGGCGCCGACGGGAACGCCCGCCGTTCGGCCGCCGGCTGCTACTCGCGGACCTGGCCGGTGGCGCCGTGTTCGGCGCGGTGACGCTCCTGCTCGGCCTGGTCTTCCTGCGCGTCGTCGACCTCAACCCGCAGGCCCAACGCACGCTGGACTGGACGAAGATGTTCTCCCCGCCGCTGATGGGGTTCCTCACCGCGCCCGGGGACTCGTGGCTGTGGGGCGAGCGGCACGCCGCCGCCCGCGAGCAGCTCTCCTGGCCGCCGGAGATGGCGCTGCTGCCGGGCATGACGCTGATCGGGCTGGCCGCGGCGGGGCTGGTCGTCTCGGCGTACCCGCTGCGGCGCCGGGTGGCGCTGGGGGTGGGGGTGCTCGGCACGGTGCTGCTGGGGTTGGGCGCCACGCTCGGCGGGGACGGCGATCCCGGCTACCTGACGTTGTCCACGCACCTGCCGGGCTGGGACGCGCTGCGCACGCCCGGCCGGATGATGCACTGGACCAGTCTGCTGCTGGCGCTGCTGGCCGCCGGGCTGGTGACCGCGTTGGCCGAGTCGCCGGGACGGTCCACCGGCCGCCGCCGGTCACGGTTCCTCATGCCGCTGGTCCTGCTGGCGCCGCTCGCCCTGGTCGTCACGGAGGGCGTCAACACCACGCCCCACCCGGAGGTGCCCCGACCACCGGCGGCGATGCGGGCGGCCCGGGACCCGATCCTGGTGCTGCCGGCCGGCGGCGTGGGCGACCTGACGTACATGCTGTGGACGACCGACGGCTTTCCCCGGGTGACGAACGGGCTGGCCGGCTTCGAGCCGGTCAGCCAGGCGCAGACCAAGGCGGCGATCGCGTCCTTCCCCGACCCGGGCAGCGTGGCCTACCTGCGCGGGATCGGCGTGCGGTCGGTGGTGGCCGTCCCCAGCCGCGCCGCCGGCACACCGTGGGAGGGCATCGAGGCCCGGCCCGTCGACGGGCTCGGCATCACCCGGGAGGATCTCGATGGCACGCTCGTCTTTCACCTCTGACCGGGGCGGGCCGAGGTGACGCGGGTGCGGCTGTCCGTGGTGGTGCCCTGCTTCAACGAGGAGGCGTCGGTGGAGCGGCTGCACGGGACCGTGCGCGCCGCACTCGCCGAACTTCCCGACGTGGACGTCGAGGTGGTCTACGTCGACGACGGCAGCACCGACGGCACCCTCGCGGCGCTGCGCCGGCTCGCCGCCGCCGACGCGGACGTCCGCTACACGTCGCTGAGCCGCAACTTCGGCAAGGAGGCGGCGATGCTCGCCGGGCTGCGGCGGACCACCGGCGACGCGGTCGTGATCATGGACGCCGACCTGCAACACCCGCCGCGGCTGCTGCCCGAGATGCTGACGCTCTACCGGCAGGGCTTCGACCAGGTGATCGCCCGCCGGGACCGGCGTGGTGACCGCCTCGTCCGGACGCTCGCGTCCCGGTCGTTCTACCGGGCCATCAACTGGTGGATCGACGTCCGCCTGCTGGACGGCGCCGGCGACTTCCGGCTGCTGTCCCGGCTCGCGGTGAACGCGATCCTGGCCATGCCGGAGTACAACCGGTTCTCCAAGGGCTTGTTCTCCTGGATCGGCTTCCGGACCGCGGTGGTGGCCCACCGCAACGAGATCCGGCAGGCGGGGCGGAGCCGGTGGACGTTCGGCAAGCTCTTCAACTACGCGTTCGACGGCCTGCTGTCGTTCAACAACCGGCCGCTGCGGCTCGCGATCTACGGTGGCCTGTTCCTCACCCTGATCGCGGTCGCGTACATGGCCTGGGTGGTCGCGGACGCCGTCGAGAAGGGCATCGACGTCCCCGGTTACACCACCATCATCGTCAGCGTGATCGGGCTCGGCGGCATCCAGATGATGCTCCTCGGGGTGATCGGGGAGTACATCGGCCGGATCTACTACGAGACCAAGCGCCGGCCGCACTACCTGGTGCAGGAGACCGAGCGCCCGGCCGGCCCGGACGAGCGGCCCGGGAGGTGACCGCGCAATTCGGTGGACCGGCCGCGCCGGCTCTGCCAGCCTGACGCGGAGACGGGCCGAACCGACTGACGGGAGCACGACGATGCGAGGACTCGAAACCTTCCCGCCCATCCGGACGCGAGCTTTCGAGGACCCGTCGACCCATGCAGACCGTCAACCTCGGCATCGTCGCCCACGTCGACGCCGGTAAGACCAGCCTGACCGAACGCCTGCTGCACGCCACCGGCGCCATCGACCGGCTCGGCAGCGTCGACGCGGGCACCACCCGCACCGACAGCGGCGAGATCGAGCGTCGGCGGGGCATCACCATCCGCAGCGCCGTCGCCGCGTTCGACGGGCGACGCTGGCCCTGCTGACCTTCGTTCTGGTGGCGGTCGCCGGGCCCGTTCTCGTCGCGCTCGTGGCGTACCACCTGCGACTGGTCCGTACCGCGATCGTCTTCCTGGTGCTTGCCGTCGGGCTCGCCGTGCCCGCCCTGCCGATCGCCGTGCACGCCGGCCGGGACCTGAACCCGGCGCCGGCCCCGACCGCGCCCGGCCCGCCGGGACACTGCGTGGAGCACAGCGGTGGCGACACCCGTTGCCCGGGCGGTTGACCGGACTCACAGATCCAGGAATCTCGATCTATGGAAGTGGGTAGAGGCGGGGTCCCGGGCGGTGCGCCCGGGACCGATCGGAGGTTCGATGCGCAGACCCCGCACGCTCCTGCTGCCGGCCGCCACCATGGTGATCACGCTGGGCACCGGGCTGCTGCCCGCCCTGGCACAGCCGGCCGTGGACCCCGCCCCCGCCGACGCCGTCGACGAGCGCACCTGCATCCGCACCATCGAGGGGGTGGACTGGTTCTTCGATCCGTGCGTCGCACCGGACGAGCCGTTGCCGCCCGACGTACGGACCGGCATCGAAGAGGACCGGCAGGCCCGGTGCGGGCCGACCGGCACCCCCTCGACGACGCCGCTCGCGGTCGCCCTGACGGCGACGCCCTCGGCTTCCTCGACCGCGACCGTCGCCCCGACCAGCATCCCGACCTCCACCGGCAGCGCGGGCCCAGATCCGAGCGGATCGGTCGACCCGTCCGCCTCGGCGGTGTCGCCGAGCCCGTGCCCGGTCACTCCGAGCCCCACCGTGCCGGTGTCCGGCCCGCCGTCGTCACCCGGCACGACCACGTCCGCCACGCCGCCGACCACCGCCGCGCCGTCCAGCAGCACCGTGCCGCCCAGCGCCACGGTCCCACCCAGCGCCACCGCGCCACCCAGCAGCAGCGCACCGCCCAGCACGACGGTGCCGCCCAGCACGACGGTGCCGCCCAGCACGACGGTGCCGCCCAGCACGACGGTGCCGCCCAGCACGACGGTGCCGCCCAGCGCCACGGTGCCGCCCAGCGCCACGGTGCCGCCCAGCGCCACGGTGCCGCCCAGCGCCACGGTGCCGCCGTCGGGGAGTCCGTCACCGCCCGCCGGGTGCGCGGCGACCGGCGGCACCGCGCCCACCGACAGCCGACTCACCGAAGCGGAGAAGGACCGGCTCTGCCCACCGAACCGGAATCCGGCCGCGCCCGCGGTGCTGGTGGCGACCGGCGACTCCGTCACCTCGGCGCACATCCAGGCGAAGCACCACCACGAACCCAAGAAGTGCGCCGTCAACCAGAACACCCAGGCGGACCAGCGCGGCCTGCCCGGCAACGACATGACGTCGAGCTACGCGGGCAGGTACGTGACCGCGCTCAACCAGGACGTGGTGGAGTACTACAACTTCGCGCGCACCGGCATGGGCACCGGTGACATCCTCGGCGCGGCGGCCACCTATCCGGACGCCTGCGAGAACCTCTGGTCGCGCACGTCGCCGCCGATAGCACTGGCCGAGGCGGCGGTGGCCAAGGCCAAGCAGGATCGGCGCAAGGCGTACTTCGTCACCACCGGCGGGATCAACAACACCAACTGGACCCAGGTGGCGCAGGGCATCGCGATGTGCGGCATGGCCGAGCTGATGCGCACCGAGATGGTCAAGTACTTCATCCGGAACAACCTCCCGCTCAACGCGGTGATGCGCTGGTACGACACGACCGGCAAGCAGATCGGCCGGGACGACGTCATCAAGGGCGGGGCGTGCCAGGTGGTGCTCCAGGAGAACGTCAACGCCGGCAACGAGAAGGAGGTGACGGTCGACCGGCTCCGGTTCGTGGTGCCCGCCTTCGACGGACCGGCCAACTACGCGAAGATCACCGCGGACGCCAACGCGATCACGACCCGGATGGTCCGCGCCGGGGCGGACAAGGTCGTCTGGATGGGCTACTACGACATCACGCCGGCGAAGGTGGCGTTGGGTTCGTTCGCCCAGACGTACGTGCAGAACACGAAGTTGCCCGACACCGTCAAGGGCGCGCTGCCGAACATCCCCGACGTCGAGGTGGACCTCGTGACGCAGCCGGCCTGGAAGACACAGGTCCAGACCTGGACCAAGGACGTCAACAACGCGATCCGGGCGAGCATCCTGCCCGCCGACCCGATCGTCCGTTTCCAGCCGGCGCCGGCCCTCACCTCCGACAAGATCCAGAAGAAGTTGATCGGTGGGTGCCCGCATCCCAACCTGCCCGGGCACGACGAGTTGGCCAAGGCACTGGACGCCGCGATCAAGGCGTAGGCCGTACGGAGCCGGGCCGGTACGCGGATCGCGTACCGGCCCGGTCGCCGGGATCGGGCATCGCGCCCGAGAGCCCTCAGCCCAACGCCACCCCCGAGGCGCCGACGCCGGCCGGATCCCGTTCCTCGGGAGGGGAACTGTCGTACATCAGCATGGGTCTATGGCTATCCGTGAGCGCGGCCCTAACCTCACCCCGGGGCGGCCGGGGAGGGCCAGTGGGGAGGCCGGATGTCCGACCAGAGGGAGCGTCGCGACGCGCGGAGAACGACGACGCCGGGCGTGGCCCCCGGCCGCGACGCGCACCCGTTGGTCCGCCCCGCCGACGCGACCCGGACCGTGTCGGAGCTGGCCGGACTGCTGCGTCAACTGCGCCGCCGGGAGGCCCGGCAGCAGGGTGAGACGCCGTTGACCTACCGGCAGCTCGCCGCGAAGACCGGCTGGTCGCGCGGCGTGATCGGGGAGTACTTCGCGGGCAACATCCTGCCGCCGACGGAGCGGTTCGACATCCTGATCCGACTGCTCGGGGCGACCGTCGTGGAGCAGGGCGCGCTGGCCACGGCGCGGGACCGGGTGGAGGAGGCCCGACGACAGCCCGGGCCGGACCGGGCCCCCACCGTCCGGTCCGGTGGCCGGGGCCGCACCCGGGCGGCACGGCTGCCCGCACCGCGTCAGCTTCCGCCGGCCCTGCCCGGCTTCGTCGGCCGGCAGGCGCAGTTGGCGCAACTGGACGACGCGGGTGACCGCGGCGGACCGGCGACCGGCGACCCCGCCTCGACGATCGTCGTCCTGTCCGGTACCGCCGGGGTGGGCAAGACGACGCTGGCGGTGCACTGGGCACACCGCGCCGCCGACCGGTTCCCGGACGGCCAGCTCTACGTGGATCTGCGGGGCTTCGACTCCACCGGGGCGGTGGTGACACCGGCGGACGCGGTGCGCGGCTTCCTGGAGGCGCTGGAGGTGCCCCCGGAACTGCTGCCCCACCATCTGTCCGCGCAGGTCGGCCTCTACCGCAGCCTGCTCGCCGACCGTCGGATGCTGGTGTTGCTGGACAATGCCCGCGACGTCGAGCAGGTCCGGCTCCTGCTGCCGGGCAGCCCCGGCTGCCTGGTGGTGGTCACCAGTCGCAACCGGCTCGCCGGCCTGATCGCCGCCGAGGGCGCCCGGTCGATCGATGTCGGGCTGCTCAGCACCGGCGAGTCCTGGCAGTTGCTGGCCCGGCGCCTCGGCGCCGAACGGTTGGCGATCGAGCCGCAGGTCGTGGACGAGATGGTCGAGCGGTGCGCGCGGCTGCCGCTGGCGCTGGCGGTGCTCGCCGCCCGGGGCGCGGCGCACCCCGCCTTCCCCCTGGCCACCCTCGCTGCCGGCCTGCGCGAGACGGCACGGCTGCTGGACGCGTTCGACACCGGCGACGCCGGCACCGACGTGCAGGCGGTCTTCTCCTGGTCGTACCAGTGCCTGACCCCGCCGGCAGCGCGGCTGTTCCGGCTGATCGGCTGCCATCCGGGCCCCGAGTTCGGGATCCCGGCGGTCGCCAGCCTGGCCGGCCTGCCCCGGGACCAGGTGCCCCGGCTGCTGGGTGAGCTGACCCACGCGCACCTGGTCACCGAGCACGCCCCCGGCCGGTTCGGCGTGCACGACCTGCTGCGCGCGTACGCGGCCGAGCTGACCGAGCGGCTCGATCCCGACGAGGAGCGGCAGGCGGCGATCCGTCGTGGGCTCGACCACTACCTGCACTCCGCGCACGCCGCCGCGGTGCTGTTGCAGCCGGGCTGGGATCCGGTCGCGCCGGCCGACGCGCTGCCCGGCGTGGTCCCCGAGGAGATCACCGGCCCGGCGTCGGCGCTGGCCTGGTTCACCACCGAGCACCGGGTGCTCCTGGCGGCGGTGGCGCACGCCGGGCGCACCCGGTGCGACGGTCACGCCTGGCGGCTGGCCCGGACCCTGGTCGACTTCCTGCAACGCCAGGGCCGCTGGTCGGACCTGGCCGACGCCCAGCAGGCCGCCCTGACCGCCGCGCGGCGGACGGGCGAGCGCGCCGGCCAGGCCAACGCCCACCGCGACCTCGCCCGCGTGCTGGTCCGGCTGGACCGGAAGGAGGAGGCCGCCGGCCACTACCGCGACGCGCTGGCGCTCTTCGCGGAGCTGGGCGACCACAGCGGACAGGCCCGCACCCACCGCGCGTTCGGCGCGATGCTGGACGGGATGGGCCGGTACGAGGAGTCGCTGCACCACGCGACGCGGGCGCTGGCGCTCTACGAGCACACCGGTCACCCGGTGGGGCAGGCCAGCGCCCGCAACGCGATGGCTGGTCGTACGCCCGCCTCGGCCAGTACGCTGCCGCACGCGGGCACTGCGAGCAGGCGCTGGCGCTGCTGCGGCGGACCGACGACCGGCACGGTGAGGCGAACACCTGGGACAGCCTCGGCCTCATCCACGACCGGCTCGGCCACCACCGTCGGGCGGCCCGGTGCTACGGCCGGGCGCTGACGCTCTACCAGCGGATCGGTGACCGGTACGACGAGGCGGACACCCTGACCCGGCTCGGCGACTGCCGGCACTCCGCCGGTGACCGGGCCGGCGCGCTCCGCACCTGGCGCCGGGCCCTGGTCATCCTCGACGGCCTCGGCCACTCGGACGTCGACCGGGTCCGCGAGCGGCTGGCCCGGGCGGCGCCGGACGAGCCGGGGTGATCAGTCCTGGTGGCGGCGGAGCATCTTCTCCGTCTCCGGGTCGTACTGGAGCTCCCGCACCTCCTGCGGGCACCGGCAGGCGTCGGCGATCCGGGTCGCCCAGGCCAGCCCCTCCTCGCGGGTCTCCGCGTCGACTATCACGAACCCGCCGAGGAACCTCACGGCCTCCGGGTCGGGGCCCTCGGTGACCGTCCCGTCCGCGGCCACGACGCTCGCCCGCTGGCGTTCGACCCCGATGCCGAACACGTACGCGCCGGCCTTCACGGCGTCCTCCATCACCGCGTGCGAGGCCTTGTCGACGTCGGCCATCTCCTCGGCGGGGATGTGGTCCATCGCGCCGTCTTCGAACGAGATCAGGTACCGCTTCATGCCATGACTCCCTTGTCCCGGGCGACGCTCTCCGGTCACCCCTCACCTGTCTCTACCCAAACAGGACGATCAGATATCGACGCCCGTACCGGAAGATTCTCCATCAGGTTTCCCCTCACCGCTCACCGACTGTGGTGTCAGCACCACCCGAACGTGGATGTCGGCACCGCCGACCCGACCCGGGAAAAAGGGCTGGACCGGGCGACACCCTGGCTTGTAGCGTGCGGCTGACCGTGACCCGGCCCGAGGAGGTGAGACCCATGAACCGTATCGATGTGGGTGCTCCCCCTCCGGTCCCGGTCGGGCGATCGACGTAGGTGTCGCCGGGAGCGCCCTCGCCACCACGGCGCTTCCCGAGAGGCAACACCATGTTCGATGTGATCATCGCCGGCTGCGGGCCGGTCGGCGCGATGCTGGCCGCCGAACTACGACTGCACGACGTCCGGGTGCTCGTCCTGGACAAGGAGACCGAGCCGACGTCGTTCGCCCGCATCGTCGGTCTGCACATCCGCAGCATCGAGCTGCTGGCCATGCGCGGGCTGCTGGCACGCGTGCTCGAACGCGGGCGACGGCGTCCGGCCCGCGGTTTCTTCGCCGCCATCGACAAGCCCGCGCCGGAGGGCCTGGATTCCGCGTACGCCTATCTGCTGGGAATCCCGCAGCCGGTCGTCGTCCACCTGCTCGAAGAGCACGCGGTCGCGCGGGGTGCGCAGGTCCGGCGGGGTTCTGCGGTGGCCGGTCTCGCGCAGGACGACGACGGGGTGACAGTCGAGCTGGCCGACGGGCAACGGCTGCGCACGCGCTACCTCGTCGGCTGCGACGGCGGGCGCAGCACGGTGCGCAAGCTGCTCGGCGTCGGCTTCCCCGGCGAGCCGGCGCGGTCCGAGACGCTGCTGGGCGAGATGGCCGTGGGCGTGTCGCCCGAGGAGATCGCCGCCCGGGTGGCCGAGGTCCGGGAGATCGACAGGCGGTTCCTGGTGGCGCCCGTCGGCGTCGGGGTCCATCGCGTCATCGTCCCCGTTCCGGGCGTCAGCGACCGCGCGAAGCCGCCGACGCTGGAGGACTTCCGACGCCAGCTCCGCGTGGTCGCCGGCACCGACTTCGGGGTGCACTCCCCGCGTTGGATGTCCCGCTTCGGGGACGCCACCCGGCTCGCCGAACGCTACCGGGTCGGCCGGGTGCTGCTGGCCGGCGACGCGGCCCACATCCATCCGCCGATCGGCGGGCAGGGCCTCAACCTCGGCCTCCAGGACGTGTTCAACCTCGGTTGGAAGCTGGCCGCGCAGGTCCGGGGCTGGGCGCCGGACCCGCTGCTCGACACCTACCAGGCCGAACGCCACCCGGTCGCCGCAGACGTGCTGGACAACACGCGCGCCCAGATGGAACTGCTGTCCACCGAGCCGGGGCCACGAGCCGTCCGCCGGCTGCTCACCGAACTGATGGACATCGACGAGGTGAACCGCCGCCTGATCGAGAAGATCACCGCGATCGACGTCCGCTACGACCTCGGCGAGGGACCCGACCTGCTCGGCCGCCGCCTACCCGACGTCGACGTGCGGCCGGGCCGCCTCTACGACCTGCTGCACCACGGCCGCGGCCTGCTGCTCGACCGCACCGGCCGGCTGGCCGTCGGCGGCTGGGCGGACCGGGTCGACCACCTCGGGGATCCCACCGCGGCACTGGACGTCCCGGCCGTGCTGCTCCGCCCGGACGGCCACGTCGCCTGGGTCGGCGACGACCAGCGGGACCTGGACAGACACCTGGCCCGCTGGTTCGGCGAGCCGTGCGCAGAGGCCCCGAGCGCCCGGCCGGCCTGAGCGTCGGCCGCCCCGGCCGGACGTACCCCGGGGACCGGACGTGCCCGACGTCCGGTCCCCGGACCGCCCGCGTACCGGCGAATGCGCTTGCCGGGCGGACGCCGGCCTGCCACGCTCCCTCCGTGATCGACAAGCCCGACGTCGACGAACGGTCGCTGGCGGCGGAGGTGGCCACCGCCTGGGCGCTGGACGTCTCCGCGCTCGTGTTCCTGCCGGTCGGCCTCGACGGCCGGGCCTGGGCCTACCGGGTGGACACCGCCGACGGCGGGCGGTGGTTCCTGAAGCTCCGGCTCGGCGAGTTCACGCCGGCGGCCGTCCGGCTGCCCGGCCTGCTCCGGGCCCGGGGCATCCGGCAGGTGGTCGCGCCGATCGACCGGCCCGACGGCGGCACCGGTCACCCGTTCGGGGATCACCACCTGCTGCTCTACCCGTTCCACGACGGCGGGAGCCGGTGGGCGCCCGGCCTCACCGACAGGCAGTGGATCGAGTACGGCGAGTTCCTGGGCCGCCTGCACACGATCACGCCGACCGCCGGGATCGCCGACCTCCTGCCGGTCGAGACCTACCGGTCGAGCGCCGGCGAACGGCTGCGGACGCTGGGCCCGCAGGCGGCGGCGAGCCCGGCCCTCGGCGCGTTCTGGCACCGGTACGGCGACGCGCTGCGCCGGTTGTCGGCGACCGTCGACGAGCTGGCCGCCCGGATGACACCGGCCCGGCACGTCATCTGCCACGCCGACATCCACCCCGGCAACCTGATCGCCGACGGCGACGGCCCGCTGCACGTCGTGGACTGGGACGCGCCGGTGCTCGCGCCGCGCGAGCGGGACCTGATGTTCGTCCTCAGCGGTGACTTCGGGGACCACCCGGTCGACGCGCGCCGCGCGGAACTGTTCCGCCGGGGCTACGGGCCGTGGGAACCGGACCGGACCAGGCTGAGCTACTACCGCGCCGAGCGGCACCTCGACGACGTCGCCGCGTTCCTCGCCGGCATCCTCGCCCCCGGGGCCGGTGCCGAGTCCCGCGCCAACGACCTGCACTGGCTCACCCGCATCGCCGAGACGGTCGCCGACCCCGGCTACGCGCCCTGACCTCCTGCCCGCTGCCCGGGGCGGCTCAGATGATCCTGAGGTTGGCCATCATGCCCATCGCGCTGTGGTCGACCATGTGGCAGTGATAGGGGTAGACGCCACGCCAGGTGTCGAACGTCGCCTGCAACCGCACGCTCTGCCCGGGCCAGACGATCACGGTGTCCTTCAGCCCGGACTCGGTCGGATCGGCCGGTGCGCCGTTGCGGTCGAGCACCCGGAACTGCACCAGGTGCATGTGGAAGTTGTGCGGCATGACCACGTTGGCGTTGGTCACCGTCCACTCCTCGGTGCTGCCCCAGGCGATGGTGGTGTCGATCCGGGCCGGGTCGAAGACCTTCCCGTCGATGTACGCCTGGTGCCCACCGGAACCCGCCTCGTCCATCCGCAGCTCGATGCTGCGGTGCACGGTCGGGGTGGGCAGCGGCGGCAGCGTACGCAGCCGCTCCGGCACCGACGTACGGTCCGGGCCCTTCGCCGGTACGACGTCGAAGCGCATCACCTGGCCCACCTGCTCGGCCGGGCCGGGCCCCATCAGGTTCTGCAGCACCACCGACGTGCCCGGCTGGTAGCGGGCGAAGTCGACCACCACGTCGAGCCGCTCACCCGGGGAGAGCAGCACGTACGGCATGGTGACCGGCGCCTCCAGCAGGCCGCCGTCGGAGCCGATCACCGTGATGTCCCCGCCGTCGGCGAGCCGCAGCAGGTAGAACCGCAGGTTGCTGGCGTTGACCAGGCGCAGGCGGTAGCGCCGGGCCTGCACCTCGAAGCGCGGCCACGGCCGTCCGTTGACCAGCAGGGTGGTGCGGTTGTCGGCGTCGTCCATGGTCCAGACCAACTGGGCGTTGGCGTCCAGGTGCGCGTCGCGCAGCACCAGCGGGACGTCGAACCGGCCCCGGGGCAGCGGCAGCGCCGCCTCGGTGCGGTCGGTGAGCAGGTAGAGGCTGGCCAGGCCCCGGTAGAGGTGCTCGGCCTCCATGTGGTGGGTGTGGTCGTGCATCCAGAGCGTGGCGTGCGGCTGCCGGTTCGGGTAGGTGTAGATCCGCTCGCCGCCCGGCGGGATCGTGGCGTCGCCCGAGCCGTCGTCCTCGGGTGCGGTGGCGCCGCCGTGCAGGTGCACCGCCGTGGGCATGGCCAGCCGGTTCCGCTGGCGGACCACCACCCGTCGACCCGAGGTGGCGTGGATCGTGGGGCCGGGCAGGTCGCCGTTGTAGGTGAACACCTCGGTGCGCGTGCCGGGCACGATCTCCAGTCGCCGCCGGTGCATGGTGACCGAGTAGTAGTCGGTGGTGGCGGTCCGGCGCACCGGGCGCAGGGTCTGCGGCACTGTCAACGGCACGGTGAACGGCGGCACGGGCGTGGCCGTCGGCGCGGCGGTCCCGGCCGTGGCGGGAGCCGCGCCCCACTGCCCGGCCAGACCGGCGAGACCGGCCAGGCCACCGGTCGCCCCGACGATGCCCGACGCCGCGCCGAGGCGCAGCAGTTGACGACGAGTGGACAAGGCAGTTCCTTCCCCGAAGGTGCGCGAGAGGTTCCGGCAGCCGCGGTCGGCTGGTGGGCCGGGCGGTCGTCGCAGGCACGATGATCCCGGTGAATCCGTCAGGAGGAGACCCCTATCGACCGCACATCCGCAACCGGCCGCCCCCTTAGCGCGTCCCCGCGCCCCTGGTCGCGGCCGGGTCTCCCCGCAGCACCGGGGCGGTCGGGGCGTCGAGGGCGTCCAGGTAGCGGGCGAAGCCGTGCGGGGCGCGGGCCTGGCGCCGGGCGCTGGTCCGGACCGGGCAGTCGGGATCGGCGACGACCCGTACGGCCTGCCGACGACCCCGCTCGACCAGGTCGTGGTCCTCGCCGTGCGACAGGTCGGCGAACCCACCCAACCGCTCGTAGGCCGGGGCGGCGCAGCCCAGGTTCGCGCCGTGGACGTGCCGGTGCCAGGTGCTGCCCAGATCCCGTCGGTACCGGGTCTCGAAGCGTTCCCGGACCTGCTCGGAGCGGGGCGCCCAGTCGGTCACCCGCACCGTGCCGACCAACAGGTCGGTGCCGGCGCGGGCGTGGCGCAACTGCCAGCCGCCCCACCGCCGGGGTACGCGGCTGTCCGCGTCGGTGGTGGCGAGCCAGAGATCCCGCGGGCCGTGGCGCAGCGCGTGCGCCATGCCGACGGCGCGGGCCCGGCCGACGTTGCGGGCCCGCACCGTCAGCACGACGGCGCCGAGTCGCTCGGCGACGGCGGCGGTCGCGTCCCGGCAGTCGTCGGCCACCACGATCACCTCCGCCGGCACGGGCAGGCGGCGGAGCGCACCGAGGACCGAGCTCAGGCAGCCGGGCAGCAACTCCTGCTCGTCGTGGGCGGGCACGACGACCGCCATCCGGTTCACCACAGACCCTCGGCCTGCGCCACGGAGCGGGCCGGCGGCGGCACGCGGAGGAAGACGTCGAGCAGGAAGTCAGCCTCCTCGTGGCGCGCCGTCCGCACCAGCCCGTCCACGTCGTCGAGCAGCCGGTGCACGTCGTCCCCGCCCCGGGCGTGCTCGGCCACCGCCGGCCGCCAGTGCACCGCGACCAGCGTGCCACCCGGTTCGAGCGAGTCCATGGTCCGGGTGGTCAGCAGGTCCAGCCCGGCGTCGTCGAAGTAGTAGCCGAGTTCGGAGAGCACGATCAGGTCGAAGCGCTCGGCCTCGGCCGGCCACTCGTCGGGGACGCGCATCCGCTCCACCCGTACGTGCGGCTGGTCCGCGAGCCGTCGCCGGGTGCTCGCCACCGGCGCGGCGGCGATGTCGACCGCCAGCAGCCGGTCGCACCGCGGCGCGAGCCGGCGGGTGAGCATGCCCGTCGAGCATCCCGGTTCGAACGCCGACCGGTACCGCCGACGAGGCAGACAGGCGACCGTCAGATCGTGCTTACGCCGGTCGTACCAGCGGGTCTCGAAACTCCACGGATCCTCGGCGCCGGCGTACATGGCGTCGAAATATTCGGCGGGGGTGCCGGGTGAGTTCATGGCACGAACACCGTTTCGTAGGGACGCGCGAAGCGTGCGAGAACGTGCGGGGGAAGGATCGCGGCGTCGGCGGGCGCCGGCCCGAGCGGCCGGATCTGGCTGTGAAAGGCCTTGATCGCTTCCCGCTTGGCCGAGCTGGCCGCCTCGGTCAGGTCGATCCGGCGCGCGCGGCGCCACGGCACGTCGGGATCGTCCGGCTCGGCCCAGTGCCACGTCCAGACCGGGAACTCCAGCAGCGTCGCGCCGGTGCGCCGACAGGCGACCGCGGCTGCTCGCCCGACCGCTTCGTGGTCCGGGTGGCCGTCCCCGCGCCAGGTCGTGACGCACCACCGGCCGGGTGTCAGCCGGGCGGTCAACGCGTCGGTGAGGGCCGTCTCGTCGACCGCGCCGTCCGGGTGCCCGAGGTGCGCGATGGCGGCGGGGGCGACCCCGAGCAGTCCGCAGGCGGTGGCCGTCTCGGCCCGCCGGATCGCCGCCAGTTCCCCCGGTGAGTGGACCGTCGAACCGGGGTGGGAGGCCTCGCCGTCGGTGACGACCGCGATCTCCGCGCCGACTCCGCCGCCGAGCATGGCGACCAGGCCGCCGACGCCGAGCACCTCGTCGTCGGGGTGTGGGGCGACGACCAACGGCGGCGCCGCCGGCGCCCGGCCGTCCACGGCCAGCACGGGCCAGGTGGCCGGCGCCGGCCACGCGCGCCACGTCCGCTCGTCCGTGCCCGCGCCGACGATCGGCCTCACCATCCGGGATCTCCGGCCGCCGTCACCAGCTCGCCCAGATGCGCGAGGTCCGCCTCCGCGTGACTCTGCCGCACGTACACCGTCAGGTCGGCGACCCGCCTGGCGTGGCCGGCGTCCTGGCACAGCGGGCCGGCCCCCAGCGCCCGACCGACCCGGTCGACGACGGTGGTGGCGGTCGCCTCGACGGTGGCACGCACCTGGTGTGCCAGCCGGTCGGCGTCGCCGGTGGGGTTCGCGTCGATCTCGTCGGCGGCGGCGAACAGGACGCGCCGGGCGGCGGTCAGGGCCGCGTCGACCGCGCCGAGGTGCGCCATGGCGTGCGGGCCGAGGCGACGGCGCCGCGCCGCGTCGTGCAGGGTGTCGGCGACGCCGACCGCCCCGCCGTACCAGCACGCCGCCACACCCGCCCCGCCGTGCCAGAAACCCGGCCGCGCGGTGTAGCGGCCGGGTCCGCCCGCGGGGTCGGCGGGCACTGCGTCGAAGCGGACGGTCCGACTGTCGCTGGCGGCCATGCCGACGGCGGGCCAGGTGTCGGCCAACGGGGTCACCCCGGCCGCGCCGACCTCGACCGAGAACAGACGTACGCCGTCGTCGGCGGTCGCGGTCACCAGGGCCCGGGACAGCAGACCCGCCCCGGAGCACCACTGTCGCTCCCCGGTCAGCCGCCACCGGTCTCCGTCCCGGCTCGCGGTGACCGAGGCCGGCACGGCGGCCCAGACGCCCCACGGCTCGCGGCGCCACGCCGGATCGATCGCCACCCCCAGTTCGGCGAGGATCGCCAACGCGTCGGCGTGCCCCTCCCCCAGGCGGGCCAACGCCGGATCGGCGCGACCGAGCGCGACGAGGCGCGCGAACCGCTCCGCCGTCCGTCCGCCACCGGGCAACGGCAGGTCGAGACGTCCCCCGGCCACGGCCGATCGGAACGCGGCAGCCGTCGGCTCGCCGCCCATGGCCATCGCGAACTCCCCCTCCCGGTGACGTGGCGACCCGAGTGGGCCGCCGCCGGAAGATGCCCCTCGCACCGGGGCCGAAACCATCGCGGGTCACCGCTTCCGCCGGGCAACCTGAGCACCACCTGGGAGTTGTGGTCCGACCGCATCGAGGCGGGCGCGGCGGGGTAGGTACGACCGGTATGGCCGACACCGCGCTGCTGGACCTCGCCGCCGACTACCAGGTACACGACGGATACGACGACGACCCGGTCCTGCTGCTGCCCGACGGCAGCCCGGTGGAGACCTGGCGCGACGGCTACCCGTACGACGAGCGTCTCGACCGGGAGGAGTACGACCACCAGAAGCGGTTGCTCCAGATCGAGCTGCTCAAGTTGCAGGACTGGGTCAAGGACACCGGCGAGCGGTTGGTGATCCTCTTCGAGGGCCGCGACGCCGCCGGCAAGGGCGGCACGATCAAGCGCTTCATGGAGCATCTCAACCCGCGCGGCGCGAGCGTGGTCGCGCTGGAGAAGCCGGACGAGCGTGAGGCCGGCCAGTGGTACTTCCAGCGGTGGCTGGCGCACCTGCCGGCGGCCGGGGAGATCGTGCTGTTCGACCGGTCCTGGTACAACCGGGCCGGCGTGGAGCGGGTGATGGGCTTCTGTTCCCGCAAGGAGTACCTGGAGTTCCTGCGGCAGGCCCCGGACCTGGAACGGATGCTGGTCCGCTCCGGCATCCGCCTGGTCAAGTTCTGGTTCTCGGTGTCCCGCAACGAGCAGCGCACCCGGTTCGTCATCCGCAAGGTCGATCCGGTGCGTCAGTGGAAGCTCTCGCCGATGGATCTCGCCTCGCTCGACCGCTGGGACGACTACACCGAGGCCAAGGAGGCGATGTTCTTCTGGACCGACACCGCGGACGCGCCGTGGACGGTGGTGAAGAGCAACGACAAGAAGCGGGCCCGGCTGGAGGCGATGCGCCACGTGCTGCACCGCTTCGACTACGCCGACAAGGACGAGGCCGTGGTCGGCACGCCGGATCCGCGCATCATCGGGCCGGCCGGGCTCGACCTGGACCCGGAGGACCAGCCGGTGCCGATCTTCCCCCGCCCCTGACCCGGCTTGACCCTCGACCTGATGGAGGGCCCATCATTCGTAGCCGACGCCCGGGGACGGTGGCGCGCGAGGAGAGCGTCCGATGACAGACGGAGCCGACACGTCACGGCACAACGGCACCGGCCAGGCGACGTCGGAGCTCCTCGTGGCGGAACCGGTACACCGGACCGGCCTGGCGTAGGACGCCCCGCTGCCGGGCGTCGTCCAGGAACCGGATGGCACGCCAGGGCAGACGGCCGGTCACGGCGAGATACGGCCGGGTGAGGGTGCTCCAGGAACCCCATGCGGTACAGGTCAGGACGTGGGCCAGCCGGGCGGGTACCGCCAGGCCCGCGGCGACGAGACCGACGGTCACGCCGCCGAACGCGCCGAAGGCTCCGCCGACCCCGACGACGCAGGCCAGCGTGACGACGCCCGAGCGCAGCAGGGCACTGCGGCGACTCGACCTGAGGGACGCGTGCGGGCTGCTGACGAGTTCGGGCTCGGCGGGGACCTCGACGGAACGCAGCAGAATCACGGTAATCGCGGTCGACAGGGCGACCGCGATGGAGGGCACGGTGCCGAACGCGAAGGCGAGTGACCATCCGCCGGCCGCCAGGAGGATCACCTTCAGCGGCAGAAAGAACGCTTTCGCGAGGAAGAAGACGATCACGAAGTCGCGGACCTGGTCGCGGAGACGCCCGCGGACTCCCACGTGTGTCCGTGTGGGTGGCGCGCCCCTGGCCGGCCAGCCCGTGTAGAGGCCACCGACGAGCGCCACCACCCCGGACAGCGCCAGGCCGGGCCGGAGCACCGCGTCGCCTCGGCCGCCGAAGTGACTGAACAGCACCGTGAGCAGCGTGACGGTGAGCAGTGCCGCCAGCCCGTGCACGGCCCCGCAGCCCAGCACGCGTACGGTCCTCGGCACCTGGTCACGGAGCTGCCACCAGGCCAGGTCCCCGCTGCGGGACCCGCCGGCGTAGCGGGCGAGACCCGTCAACCACCGGCTCGCGGCCTCCGCCGTCCAACCGCCTGCGGACGGGTGGCGGTAGACGGCCGGCACGAAGGCCGCCAACAGGTGCTGGCGGACGTCGTCAGCGGTGGGAAAGCGATCCCGGTCGAGCAATTCCGCCGGATCGTGGCCGTTGTCGGAATAGCGGGCCCGGGCCAGATAGACCATGAGGGGCGTGGTCAACGCCGCGGCCAGGGTAGCGGCTGCCGGGTCGGTGCCGCGCCGGCGAAGCCGAGCGAGCACCGGACCCCACCCGCCGTGGTCGGTGTGGGTCGCCGGGGGCGACGGGCGGCTGGTGCGCGGAAGGTAGTGGTCCAGATCGGTTGCCGTCAGGCCCTGGAGTTCGATGCCTGCCGCTTCGGCCAACACGGATCCGTCGGCGACCGTCGCCGCGTACTCGGCGGCTCGCGAGGTCAGGACCAGCGGCACCGATGCGGCGAGGTTCATCTGCTCGATCGCCAGTTTGCGCAGGCGGGGCGGCACGTCGTCGAAACCGTCGAGCACCGGCCAGACGTGTCCCCCGCCGACCAGTCGCGCGGCGAGGCTGGGTCGGTCCGGGCCGGCCGACGCGGCGAGCTCAGGATGATCGTGGGCCAGTTGTTCGGCCATCCAGTCTCGCAGGGGGCCGGCGGGATCCCACGAACGGGCGTCGAGCACCACCGGCACCGCACCACCGGGACGGCGTCTGCCCAGCAGTTCGAGGGCGAGGCGGGTGACCAGCACGGTCTTGCCGGCCCCGGCCTCGCCGAGCACGACCAGTCGGCCGGACGGGATCCGGCTGTAAATCTTGGCGATGTCGGCCGAGTTCCCGGCCAGCCGCAGCGGGCCGGGATCGGCGCCGGGGCGGGCCCGGCGGATGTTGGGCCAGTGGTCGAGCAGTTCCTCCGAGGCGGGCCGGAACCGCAGCAGCAACGCGGCTGGGGCCTGCACCCGCCGTTGCTCCTCCGCCTGGACGTACCGTTCGCGGAGGGCCCGCGCCAGCCAGTCGGCCGCGTCGTCGAGGTCGTTCGGGCGCGTGGTGATCGAAGGCGGCGCTGCCGTGTCGCGAACTCCGATGGCGACGGCCGCCAGGCCGAGGACCCCGGTCGCCGTCCAGACGACCGGAGGCCACCAACCCGCCGACACCTGCACGGTGCTGGTGGCCAGGTTGCCGACCACCGCCAGCACCACCGGGACCACGGCCACCGGAATCGACCGACGCCACCCCCGCATACCGGTCCTCCATCGGTGCCGATCGTCGTGCCGCAACACCCTACAACCGACAGTCGCCGGTAGACCTTGTTCGGCGGGATCGCCCGCGGTGGGATCGGCTCGCGGCGACGGACGTCAAGTGGCGGAAGCGGTCGCTCCCCGCACCGGCCGGTCGATCCGGGCCGCCGAACGGCCTTGACCATCCGGCGCAGTGATGACCATCGTTGAGATCGACTGCCAGAATGACCGGCGTGTCATTGCGCGGTCACTCTGCGACCATGACCGGTGTCACGGGGGAGGGCCGGGCGAACCGGTTCATGCTGGTCCTACTGGCGCTGCATCGGATCACCTGCCTGGCCCCGGCGGTCGTCACCTGCGCCTACGGCGCGTACCGCAGCGCCTGGGCCAACCTCGGCCTGCTGGTCGCGGCGACGGCCTGGAACGTGGTGCTGTTCGGGGTGGCCCGGCGGCGGGGCTGGTTCCCGACGGCGCTGGTGCACCTGGACGTCCTGCTGGCCGGCACGGTGCTGGTGGCGGTCACCGCGAACCTGACGACCGACGTCGGGGCCCCGAACTGGGGCAACCTGCTGGTGCAGGCGAGCGGTTCGCTGGTGGGGGCGGCGCTGGCCCGGCCCTGGGCCGTCGCGGGCGACCTGCTGGTGCTGGTGCTCATCCAGTCGCTGGTGATCGTCGCCGTCGGCCCGGGCACGGGCCCCTCGGTGCCGGCGCTCGTGCACGCGGTCAACGGCGTGGCCTGCTTCGCGCTGGTCGCCGGCTTTGCCGTGCGCTACCTGCGGCGTACCGGACGCAACCTGGACCGGACCAACGCGCAACGGTTGGCGGCCGAGGCCGACGCCGCCGCCGACCACGCCCGCTTCGTCACCCGGCTCGCCCACCACCGGACGCTGCACGACACGGTGCTGACCACGCTGACGCTTATCGCCCGCGGCGTGGCCGACCCGGGCCGGCCCGAGGTACGCCGGCGCTGCGCCCGCGACGCGGAGGTGGTCCGCGGGCTGCTCGGCGACGGCTCCGACGTGGAGTTCGGCACGCTCGGCGAGGCGCTGCGGGACGTGGTGAGCGAGGCGTCCCTGCTCGGCCTGCGGGTCCGGTACCAGGGGGCGACCGTGCCCCCGGACGTCCCGCCCCAGGTCGTGGCCGCGCTGCGCGCGGCGGCGCAGGAGGCGCTGAACAACGTGGTCAAGCACGCCGGCGTGGAGCACGCCTGGCTGACCGTGACCGTGGCGGGCCGACTGCTGCGGGTGACCGTGGTCGACCGCGGGCGCGGCTTCCGCCCCGAGGAGGCTCCCCCGGGTTTCGGCTTCCGGCACTCGATCGTCGACCGGGTGGCCGAGGTGGGCGGTCGGACCCGGGTCTCCAGTGCGCCGGGGGCCGGGACGTGCGTGGAGCTGACGTGGACGGGCTGATCCGGGTGGCGGCCGTCGACGACGACCGGATGCTGCTGGAGGGCCTGGACGCCTGGCTGGCGGGCGTCGGCGACCTGCGGCTGGTCCGCACGGCGGCCACGGTGGAGGGCCTGCTGCGGACGCTGACCGAGCCGATCGACGTGGTCCTGCTGGATCTGGTGCTGCGCGACGGCAGCGACGCGGCGGAGAACGTGCGGCGGCTGGTGACGTCCGGCCGCCGGGTGCTGGTGCTCAGCGTCTGGGCCCGCCCCGACCAGGTGGTGGCCACGTTCGCCGCCGGGTGCAGCGGGTACGTGACGAAGGACCACGACCTGGGGGCCCTGGCCACCGCGGTCCGGGACGTGGCGGCGGGGCGGCCCGCGTTCTCGTCGGAACTGGCGTTCGCCTGCCTGGGCGACGCCCGGCCGACCCGCCCCCGGCTGTCCCCCCGCGAGCGCGGGGTGCTGCTCGCGTACGCCTCCGGCATGACCCTCACGGCCACCGCCCGGCACCTGGGCATCAAGCCGGAGACCGCCCGCACCTACCTGGACCGGGTCAAGGCCAAGTACCACGATCTCGGTCGGCCCAGCCGCACGAAGCTCGACCTCGCCGACCGGGTCCGGGAGGACCGCCTCCAGGCCGGTTGAGACGGCGCCGGCACCCCACGAACGTCCACCCGCCGTCCTCGTGGACGTCCGCTGTCCCCCGCCCGGGGGACAGCGGACGGGTCGGTCCGTCCCCCGAACATCCGGCATGACGAGATCGACACACGTCGCTAGCTTGAGATCGCACAGCGTCGCCACACCGTCACCCGAGGGCTCGGGGGGACCCGGTCCCGTCGACGCTGACACTCCCCCACCGGTCGTCCGAGGAAAGGCCACCGCATGCCCCACCTGATCGGTATCGACGAGGCGGAACAGCTCGGCACGAAGCAGGTGCACCAGCTGTACCGCGACCATGTCAGTCGCAGCCAGGTCTCCCTGATGACGACGTTCGGCTTCGGCCGGGAACTGGTGGACCACGCCGAAGGGGTGTGGATCCACCTCCGGGACGGCCGCCGGGTGCTGGACTTCTCCGGTGGCGTCGGCGTGCTGAACCACGGGCACAACCATCCGCGCATCCTGGCCGCCCGGCGGCGCTTCGCCGAGGCCCGGCGGATGGAGGTGCACAAGGCGTTCTTCTCGCCGTACACGGCGGCGCTGAGCCACAACCTGGCCGCCCTGCTCCCCGGCGACCTCTCCGTCTCGTACTTCCCGAACTCGGGCGCGGAGGCGAACGAGGGCGCGGTGAAGATGGCCTACAAGTACCACGGCGGACGGCGCAACACGGTGCTGCGCGCCGACATCAGTTTCCACGGCAAGACCCTCGGCGCGGGCAGTCTCACCGGCTCGTCGGAGAACGCGTTCCGCTTCCCCGGCCTGCCCGGCATCGTCGTCTACCCGTACGGCGACCTGGCCGCCGTCCGCGCGGCCGTCGACGCGGCACGCGCCCCGGACGGCGGCTGCGACGTGTACGCCATCCTGGTCGAACCGTTCAGCGCCTCCACGATGCGCCGGTGGGGCGACGACGACCTGCTGGCCCTGCAACGGCTCTGCCGGGAGCGGGACATCATCATGATTTTCGACGAGGTCTACACCGGGTGGGGCAAGACCGGCAGCCTGTTCAACTTCATGCGCTGCGAGGGGCTGCTGCCGGACATCCTCACGTACTCCAAGTCGCTCGGTGGCGGCAAGGCCTCGATCGCCGGCTACACGGCCCGCGAGCCGGTGTTCCGCCGGGCGTACGACCGGCTGACCGACGTCATCCTGCACAGCACGACCTACTACGGCTTCGGCGAGGAGACCGCCACCGCCCTGGAGGCCGTCGCGGTGGTGGTCGAGGACGACTACCCCGCCCGGGCCCGGATGCTGGGAGCCGTGCTGCAACCCGGCCTCGACCGGATCGCCAAGGCGTACCCCGAGGTGGTCGGCCGGGTCGACGGCGCCGGCGCGCTGTGGGGCGTCTTCCTCGGCGGTGGTCCCGGCCTGCTCGACCTGGCCGGCCGGCTGATGCCCGGCTTCACCCACGACCCGCAGTTCCGCACCAAGCTCATCACCCTCTCGGTGATCGCGCACCTGTTCCGCGAGCACGGGATCATGACCTACTACAGCCCCAACGCCGACAATCCGCTGATGGTCGCGCCGAGCCTGGTGGCCGGCTCGGAGGACGTGGAGCACTTCCTCACCGCCCTGGACGCGACGCTGTCCCGGGGGCTGCCCCGGCTGCTGACCGCCTTCGTCCGGGAGCGGGTGACGTCGCGATGGTGACCAGCGGCCACGTCGTGGTGACCGGGGCCAGCGGGATGCTCGGCTCGCACCTGGTCCGCCGGCTGCTCGCCGAGGGACACCGGGTGCACGGGCTGGACCTGCTGCCCGCCGCGCACACCCACCCGGAGCTGGCCCACAGCCAGGGCGACGTCCGCGACGCCGCGTTGCTGGCGCGGGTGTTCGCCGACGCGTCCGCCGTCGTGCACTGCGCCGCCGCGCTGCCCAGCTACCCGGCCGAGATGATCCGGTCGATCATCGTGGACGGCACGCACGCGGTGCTCGGCGCCGCCCGCCGGGTGCAGGTCCCCCGGGTCGTGCACATCTCCTCCACCGCCGTCTACGGCCTGCCCCGGCTGGTGCCCACCCCCGAGGACCACCCGCGGGAGCCGGTCGACCCGTACACCCGGGCGAAGGTCGAGGCGGAACTCCTCGTGGAGCGGTTCCGCGCGGACGGGCTCTGCGTGCCGGTGCTGCGACCCAAGACGTTCCTCGGGCCGGGCCGGATGGGCCTGTTCGCGATGCTCTTCGAATGGGCCGAGGAGGGCCGGAACTTCCCGGTGCTCGGTCGCGGCGACGTGCGGGTGCAGATGTTCGCCGTCGAGGACCTCGTCGACGCCGTGCTGACCGTGCTGGCCGCCCCGGAAGACGTCGCCGGGGACACGTACAACCTGGGCGCGGCCGAGTTCGGCACGCTGCGCGAAGACTTCCAGGCGGTGCTCGACGCCGCCGGGCACGGCCGGCGGGTGGTCGGGCTGCCGGCCGCGCCGACGCTCGCGGCACTGCGGGCGTTGGAGCGCAGCGGCCTCTCCCCGGTGTACGGGCGGCTGCTGTACAAGCTGCGCGCGGACTCCTACGTGAGCATCGACAAGGCCCGCGACCGGCTCGGCTTCACGCCCCGCCTCGCCAACCGGGACGCGATCCTCGCCACCTACCGGTGGTGGCGGGCGAACCGGGGCGCGACGGCGACCGGGGCCGGCCGGACCAGCCGGGAACCCTGGCGACAGGGCGCCCTCTCGCTCGCGAAGATCTTCTTCTAGGGCGCCGGCCGATGCCTCTCCTCGACTCCGCTCCCGCCGCCGTACCGGCCGTGGAGCCGCCCGCCACCCGCCGCCACCGACTGGTCGTCGACCTGGTCCGCCTGATCCGACCCGGCCACTGGGTGAAGAGCCTGCTGGTCGTCCCGCTCCCCCTGCTGGACCCGCTGTCCTGGCACCTGGCCGGGCTGACCCGACTGGGCTGGTCCGTCGTCGCGTTCGTGCTCGCCGCCTCGGCCGTGTACGTGGGCAACGACGTCGTCGACCGGCACCGGGACGGACTCCACCCGGTGAAGCGGCACCGGCCGGTGGCGTCCGGCCGGGTGCCGGTGCCGCTGGCGTACGCCTGCGCCGTCGTGCTCCTGCTCGGCCTCGCGCTGCTGCTGGCCGCCGGCCCGGTCGGACCGGCCTGGCCGGTGTTGACCTACCTCGTGCTCAACGTCTGGTACAGCCGCGGCCTGAAGCACGTTCCGCTGGTCGAGGCCGGGGTGGTCGCGACCGGGTTCGTGCTGCGCGCCGTGCAGGGCTACCTGGCCGTCGGCGCGGACGTGTCGGCCTGGCTGCTGGTCACCGTGTTCGCCGGCTGCCTGCTGCTGATCGTCGGCAAGCGCCGTCAGGAACTGCTGGACGCGGGGGTGGCCCACCGGCCCGCCCTGCGCGGCTGGTCGGTGGAGCTGGCCGGGCACCTGCTCCAGCTCAACGGGCTCCTGGCGGTCACCGCCGGGCTGGTCTGGCTGGGCACCGAAGCGCCGTTCGGCCGGTACGGGGACGCCGCGATGCTGCTGTCCACCCCGTTCGTCCTCTACCTGATGTCGCGGTACCTGCAACTGGCGCTGGTCCGGCGGGCCGGCGGCGACCCGGTCCGGCTGCTGTCGCGGGACCGGGCGGTGCTCGCCGCCGCCGTGCTCTGGGCGGCCTGCCTGGGCGCGCTCTACGCCGCCATCCGGTTCCCGGCGCTCGTCGCCGCCCTGTCCTGAAGCCGCGCCCGCCCTCGCCCGCGCCCCGCACTCGCCTGCGCCCCGCACTCGCCCGTGCCCTCGTCAAGGAGAGCCATGACCGCACACACCCCGACCGTCTCCGTCGTCGTCCCCAACTACAACCACGCCGACTCGCTGCCGCTGACGCTGCCGGCGCTGCTGGCCCAGACCCATCCCGCCACCGAGATCATCTTCGTGGACGACCGGAGCACCGACGACTCGGTGGCGGTGGCCGAGTCGCTCGGCGTGCCGGTGGTCCACACGCCGCACAACGGCGGCCCCGCCCTGGCCCGCAACATCGGCGCCGCCCGGGCCCGCGGCGACGTCCTGCTCTTCGTCGACTCCGACGTGGAACTGCCGCCGGACACGGTGACCCGGGCGGTGCGGCTGCTCGCCGCCGACCCGCGGGCCGGCGCGATCTGCGGCATCCTCGACGAGGTCCCGCTGGTCCGGGACAGCCTCGTCCAGGAGTGCCGGTGCCTCCAGGCGCACTGGTGGCGGATCAGTTCGCTGGGCGACGTCAGCTTCCTGTTCACCGCCATCTGCGCCATGCCGGCCCGGGTGTTCGCCGAGATCGGCCCGTTCCACGAGGGGCTGCGCCAGACCGAGGAGGTCGAGTACGGCGAGCGGCTCACCGGCCGGTACCCGATCCGGCTCACCGACGCGCTGCACGGCCGGCACCGCGACGACGACCGGCTCGGACCGATGCTGCGCAAGGTGTTCCACCGCAGCCGGCTGCGGATGCCGCTGTACGCGTACCGGCGTCGTGCCGCGCAGGGCTTCGAGACCGCGTCCCGGATGTGGGCCGCCGTCAGCGCCCTGCTCGGCACGCTCGCGCTGCCGTTGCCGCTGCTGGCCGGCGCGCTCGGAGCGCTGCCGTCAGTGGCCGCCCTCCTGCTCTTCCTGGCGTGCGACGCCGGCATGTACCGGTTCGTCGCCCGTCGGCGCGGACCGGCGTTGCTCGTCGCGTTCGTCGGGGTGCAGTGGCTGATCAACCTGGCGATCGCCGCCGGCGCTGCCGCCGGCGCGGCGCAGTGGCTCTGCTCCCGTTCCTTCCGGCGCCTCTACGAGGGCGGCCCACGCCCCACCGCGCAGGTGCCCGCATGAGCGAGCGCACCGAGCGCAGCGAGGGCCGCGAGCGCACGCCCAACCGGCACAGCATGAGCGAGCGCACCGAGCGCAGCGAGGGCCGCGAGCGCATGCCCAGCCAGCCCCGCATGAGCGAGCGCACCGAGCGCAGCGAGGGCCGCGAGCGCATGCCCAGCCAGCACAGCATGAGCGAGCGCACCGAGCGCAGCGAGGGCCGCGAGCCCAGCGAAAGCCGCGAGCCCAGCGAGGGCCGCGAGCGCACGCCCGGCCGGCGGCGGTGGTGTGCGGCCACCCGGCTGCTCTGGGCGGCGGCGCTCGGCTGGGCGGTGTTCACCGGGCTGCACCGCGCGTTGAGCGGGCGCTGGTGGTTCTGGCTGCTGCCGGACCTGCTGCCGCCGGTGGCGTACCTGCTGGTGCCGGTGGCGCTGGCGGCGGTGGTGCCGGCGGCCCGGGCGCTGCGCCGGCCGCTGCCCGCCCGGGCGGCGGCGGTGGTGCTGGCGGCGGCGGTCACCGCGCTGACGGTCGGCCTGCCCGACACGGGCCTCAACCGGTACGCGTGGGCGTCCCGTCCCGCCCCGCCGTCGGGCGCGCTGACGGTGCTGGCCTGGAACACCGGCTACTGGGACCAGCACGACGATCCGGAGGCGTTCCTGCGGTTCCTGGTCGACCGGCGGGCCGACGTCTACCTGTTGCAGGAGCATCTCTACTGGGACGACGCGGCCGGGCTGGCCGGCGCCCGGCCCGCCCCCGACCCGGAGCGGCTGCGTCGGGCGTTCCCCGGCTACACCGTCGTCGCCCGTGGCGAGCTGCTCACCCTGTCCCGGTTCCCGGTGGTGGCCCGGCCGGCGGTCGGTCCGGACGCGGGCCTCGCGGCCGACCCGGGCGCCGACTTCGGGCGGGTCTTCGCCGCCGCCAAGGTGCTCCGCGCCGACCTGCTGGTGGGCGGCCGGGTGCTGTCCACGTACAACGTGCACCTGCCGGTGCAGGTGAACCTCGCGCCGAGGCGGTTCCTGGGCTACGTGCGGGAACGTGACCGGGCCCGGCGGGCGCAACTCGCCGGGCTGCGGGCCGATCTCGCGGCCAACCCCGGGCCGGTGCTGGTCGCCGGCGACTTCAACACGACGGCCGCGATGGGCGACCTGCGCCCGTTGCGGGACCGGCTGCGCGACGCCGCGGACGCCAACGCCGAC
This sequence comes from Micromonospora sp. NPDC051141, assembly GCF_044455765.1. NCBI lineage: Bacteria > Bacillati > Actinomycetota > Actinomycetes > Micromonosporales > Micromonosporaceae > Micromonospora > Micromonospora sp. NPDC051141. The sequence continues at coordinate 144,294 of NZ_JBITFD010000002.1, read as the reverse complement.
GTGTACCCGGCGAGCTGGCCCGCCGGTCGGCTGCCGGCGGCCTGGCGGCTGGACTGGACGCTGACCTCCCGGACGGTACGCGTGCACCGGTACACGCTGGACGATCCGCGCGGGTTGTCCGACCACCGCGCCCAGACCGCCGTGGTGACGCTCGGGGAGGGGTCGTGAGCCGTACGCCGACCGTCTCGGTCGTGATCCCGGTCTGGAACGCCGCGAAGACGCTGCGCCACTGCCTGGACGCGGTGGCGGCACAGACCCACCCGCCGGTGGAGGTGCTCGTCGTCGACGACGGCAGCACCGACGGGTCGGCGGCGGTGGCCACGGCCGCCGGGGTGCGGGTGCTGGTGCAGCCGGTCAACGGCGGGGTCTCCGCGGCCCGCAACGCCGGGGTGGTGGCCAGCCGTGGCGAGGTGGTCTTCTTCGTCGACTCCGACGTCGCGCTGGCCCCGGACGCGATCGCCAACGCGCTGGCGGTGCTGGCCGCCGACCCCGACTGCGGCTGCGTCTACGGCGTCTACGCCCCGGAGCCGCTGATCGACGACGGGCCGGTCGAGCGGTACCGGGTGCTGCACCTGCACTCCGCGCTGACCCGGGCGGTCGGCCCGGTCGACACCGCCGTCTTCGCGCTCGCCGCGGTGCCCCGTGCCGTGCTGCGCGATCTCGGTCCGTTCGACGAGAACCTGCGCAGCGCCGAGGACGACGAGTACAGCGAGCGGTTGCTCACCCGCTACCGGATCCGGCTCACCGACACCGTCGTCGGTCGGCACGACGAGGCGGACCGGCTGCTGCCGCTGCTGGCCGAGCAGTACCGGCGGGCCCAACTGCTCCGCTGGTCGCTGCGCAACCGCTACCGCCGGCGCGGTCTGGCGCTGAACCGCAGCCTCGGTGTGCTGGCCGCCGGGCTGGCCGTGCTCACGCTGCCGGCGGCGCTGCTCGGCCCGTACGGGGCCGGCGTGCCGGCGCTCTGCCTGGCGGTCTTCGCCGCCGCCGACCCGCCGCTGGTGGGGGCGCTGCGCCGGGGCGGCGGGGCGTTCCTGGTCCGTGCCCTCGGCATCCACCTGCTGGTGAACGTCGCGCTGATCACCGGTGCCGCGGTCGGCCTGGTCCGGTCCCTGGTGGACCCGTCGTTCGGCCCGTCGTCGCGTACCGCCCTCCGTCCCCTCGACTCGAAAGGTTGGTGAGGTGGTGGCCGTCTCCGCGCCCCTCGTCTCGGTCATCGTGCCCAACTACAACTACGCCCGCACGCTGCGGCTCTGCCTGGCGGCGCTGCGCCGGCAGACCCACCGGCCGGTGGAGGTGATCGTGGTCGACGACGGCAGCACCGACGACTCGGTGGCGGTCGCCGAGTCCTTCCCGGAGGTGCGGGTGCTGCGTACGCCGGTCAACAGCGGGCCCTCGGTGGCGCGCAACCTCGGCGCGGAGGCCGCCACCGGGGAGGTGCTGATGTTCGTCGACTCGGACGTGGCGCTGGCCCCGGACGCGGTGGCCGTCGCGGTGGCGATCCTGCGCGACGAGCCCGGCGTCGGCGCCGTCTGCGGCAACTACGACACCGTCCCGTTGATCGACGGCACCTTCACCAAGGACTACCGCAACCTGTACCGGCACTGGTACTTCCGCGTCGCCGAGGGCAGCATCACCGGTTTCCTGTCGACCGCGATCCTGGCCGTGCCGACCAGGGTCTGGGCGCAGGTGGGTCCGTTCAACCCCCGGCTGACCCAGAGCGAGGGCGCGGACGTCAGCGAACGGCTCACCGACCGGTACGAGGTGCGGATGACCAGCCGGGTCATCGGCCGGCACGACGACGACGCGACGCTGCGGATCGCGCTGGGCAAGGTGTTCACCCGGACCCGCGTGCACATCCCGTTCTTCCTGCACCGGCGGCGGGTGGTGGGGGTGGTGACCTCCGCCGAGTCCGGCACCGGGCTGGCGTCCTGGCTGGCCGCCGCCACCACGCCGCTGCCGCTGCTGGCCGGTCCGGGGTGGGCCGTGGCGCCGCTGCTGCTGCTGGCGCTCTGGCTGCTCAGCGACGCCCGGATGTACCGCTACGTGCGCGCCGTCCGGGGCCTGGGCTACGCGCTGCGCTTCGCCGGCCTGCACCTGCTGGTCAGCCTCACCATCGGGGTGGGCGTGGCGGTCGGACTGGGGCAGTGGCTGCTCTCCCGCCGCTTCCGCCGCCTCTACGAGCAGCCGGCGGTGGTCGCGTGACCGCCGTACGGACACCACCGCGCACCACACCGGCGGCCCGCCGGACGGGTCGGGTCGGCCGGCGACCCGGCGCCCGCGCCGGCGCGGTGCTCACCGGTCTGGGCGCGGCGTGGCTGCTCCTGGTGGTGGCGCACCGGCTGCTCAGCGGCCGGTGGTGGCTGTGGCTGGCGCCGGAGCTGATCCCGCCGCTGGCGTTCGTCGCCGTACCGGCGCTGCTGCTCGGGGCGGTGCCGCTGGCCGGGCGGTTCCGGGCCCGGCTGGCGCTGCTCGCGGTGGCCGGGCTACTGCTCGGCGCGGACCTGGCCGGGCTGAACCCGGCGGTGTGGCGCACCCCGCCGCCGGCGCCGGCGGACGCGCTGCGCCTGGTCTCCTGGAACACGACGGTGTGGAACGCCACCGACGACGCCGACGCGTTCTACGCCTCGCTGACCGCCCGGCACGCCGACGTCTACCTCCTCCAGGAGTACAAACCCGACGACGACCCGGCCCGCCGCGACGCCGACCTGGTCCGGCTGCGCCGCGAGTTCCCCGGCTACCAGGTGGTGCTGCGCGGGGAACTGGTCACCGTGACCCGGTTCCCGGTCGTCGCGACGACCGCGTTGCCGGCCGACCCGCCGCCCGGCGCGGACTGGCGCACCGACTACTGGGAGGTCAAGTCGCTCCGCACCGACCTGCGGGTGGGCGGTCGCACGGTGTCGGTCTACAACACCCACATCCTGGTGCCGCTGGACCTGAGCAGCCCGCTGCGCGAGCTGTTCTACGACCGCCGGCACGAGTTTTTCCAACGGCGGGAGACGCAGTACCGGGCGCTCGCCGCCGACCTGGACCGCAACCCGAACCCGGTGCTGGTCGCCGGCGATCTCAACACCAGCCCGGCCATGGGCGACCTGGGGCGGCTCCGCGACCGGCTCACCGACGCGGCCCGGGCCAGCGGGTCGGCGTACCCGACGTCGTGGACGATCGCCGGCCGGCGCTGGTGGCGGCTGGACTGGACGTTCGTCTCCTCCGGATGGACCGTGCACCGCTACCGGCTGCACGACGCCCGGGGCATGTCCGACCACCGGGTGCAGGACGTCGTGCTCTCCCTCGGCGGGTCCCGGTGAGCCGGGCGCGGGTGTGGGCCGCGCTGCGCGTGCTCGGGTACGCCGCCGTGCTGGCCTTCCTCGGCTGGCAGGTGTGGCGGGTACGGCACGGGATGGCGGACAGCCTGCGGACGGTCGGCTGGGGCGCGGCGCTGACCGCCGGGGCCCTCGCCGCGGTCGGCGGGGTGCCCGGCTTCGTCGGCTGGCGGGTCCTGCTGGCCGGGCTGGGCACGAAACTGTCGCTGCGCGACGCCACCCGGGTCTACTTCCTCGCCGGGCTGACCCGTTACCTGCCGGGCGGGGTGTGGCCGACGGTGGCGCACGCCGCGATGGCCCGGCCGCTGCGTCAGCCACCGGCCCGGCTCGCCGCCGCGTTCCTCGCCAGCCAGGGACTCGCGGCGGTGTCCGGGGTGCTCGTCGGCGTCCTCGCGCTGCCCTGGCTGGTCGGGCAGAGCCGGTGGTGGTGGCTACTGCTGCCGGCCTGCGTGGCCGCCGCCGCGCCGGTGCTCGCCCCGGGCCTGCTCGGCCGGCTGCTGGCCGCCGCCGCGCGGCTGCTGCGCCGGGGCGACACCGGGCCGCTGCTGCCCGGCCGCCCGACGCTGCTGGGCGCCACCGGGCTGATGGTGCTCGGCTGGCTGATCAGCGGCCTGCACATCACCGTGCTGGCGGTCGCCCTCGGCGCCGCGCCGGGCCCGGCGCTGCCGCTGGGCGTCGGCGGTTTCGCGCTCTCCGTGGTCGCCGGACTCTGCGCCGTGGTGCTGCCGACCGGGCTCGGCGTACGCGAGGTCGCGCTCGCGCTCACCGTCGCCACCCTGGTCGGCGGCCCCGACCTGGTGACCCTCGTCGCGTTGAGCCGGGTGCTGCTGACCGTCGGCGACATCGGCTCGACGGTCGTCGTGCTGGCCCTGCTGGCCGTCACCGGCCGTCGCCCGGGCGGTCCGCCGCACGCCGCCGCCTCGTCCCGTTCCGCCCCTGCCGACCGTCTCGAAGGAGTCTCCTCATGACCACCACCGACCTGCCGTCCGCCGTGTCCCCCGTCACCGGCGGCGGGCTGCGCGGCGGTCTCCGCCGGCTGCGCAGCGCCGTGCGTACCGCCTCCGGGGTGGAGGTGCTCTCCGCCCTGCCGTTCCTCGCCGGCCCGCTGGCGCGGCTGGAGCGCCGCCCCCTGCTGCACGGGCTGGTGCTCTCCGCGTTCGGGCTGCGTCGGCCGATCTTCGTGGACTTCCCGGTGAGCCCGGAGCCGCGCTTCGGCTACGGCCGACCCGACCACCCGGGCCTCACCGAGCTGCTCGACCGGCGGCGGGACGCGTACGCCGACACGCTCCGGCGGTTCCTCGGTCACGCCGACCGGCTCGCCGCCGTTCCGCTGCACGGCGACCTCGACTCGGGCGAGCCGTACTGGCGCAACGGCTGGCTGCCGCCGCTGGACGCGCTGGCGCTCTACGGTTTCCTGGTCGAGCGCGAACCGGCGCGGTACGTCGAGATCGGCTCCGGCAACTCGACGAAGTTCGCCCGCCGGGCGGTCCGCGACCACGGTCTGCGTACCCGGATCACCTCGATCGACCCGGCGCCCCGGGCCAGCGTCGACGTGCTCTGCGACGACGTGGTCCGGGCCCCGCTGGAGCGGGCCGACCTGAGCCTCTTCGACGAGTTGGACGCGGGTGACGTGGTCTTCTTCGACGGGTCGCACCGCAGCTTCATGGGCTCGGACGTCACGGTCTTCTTCTTCGAGGTGCTGCCCCGGCTGCGGCCCGGCGTGCTGGTGCAGGTGCACGACATCATGCTGCCTCGCGACTACCCGCCGCAGTGGCGCCACCGGCACTACAACGAGCAGTACCTGCTGGCCGCGTTCCTGCTGGCCGCGCCGGAGCGCTGGGAGATCGAGCTGCCCAACGCGTTCGTGGCCGGCGACCCGGAACTGCGCGAGGTGGCGGCCCCGCTGTGGCGGCGTCTCGGGCTGACCGAGCACTTCCTGCCCGCGTCGTTCTGGCTGCGTCCGCGGGCGGACTGAGCGGCCGAGTCGCGGGCGGCGGTGTCCGGCGTCGGCCCGTGTCGCGCTGACACCGGGCCCGGCCGGCGGGAGGATGGGGGCATGGGTTCCCCGGATCACCGCTATCTGCTCGACAACGCCCGGGTCGAGGCGGGTGAGCGGTTCACCTGGCTGGCCGAGTTGTTCGACGGGGTCACGCGTGGGCACTTCGACCGGCTCGGGGTGGGGCCGGGCTGGCGCTGCTGGGAGGTCGGCGCCGGCGGCCCCAGCATCCCCGAGGCGCTGGCCACGGCCGTCGGGCCGACCGGTCACGTGCTGGCCACGGACCTCGATCCGGCCTGGTTGGACCCGCACGGCCGGTACGAGGTGCGCCGGCACGACGTCGTCGCGGACCCGACGCCGCAGCCCGGCACGTTCGACCTGGTGCACGCGCGGCTCGTGCTCGTCCACCTGCCCGACCGGGCCCGGGCGCTGGCGACGATGACGGCGGCGCTGCGGCCCGGCGGATGGCTGGTGGTGGAGGACGCCGACACCGAGTTGCAGCCACTGGCCTGCCTCGACGAGATCGGCCCGGCGCAGCGGCGCGCCAACCGGCTGCGCCGGGCCGTCCGGGAGCTGCTGGCCCGCCGCGGCGCCGATCTGCGCTTCGGCCGTACGCTGCCGCGGGCGTTGCGGGCGGCGGGTCTGGTCGAGGTGACGGCCGCCGGTTGCTTCCCGGTCGGCGGCGTGGCCTGCGACCGGCTGGAGGCCGCGACGGTGCGCATGGTCCGTGGCGAGCTGCTCGCCGCGAAGCTGGCCGACGACGTCGAGATCGACGCCCACCTGAGCGCCGTCGAGGCCGGTGAACTCGACCTCACCCTCGCGCCGCTGATCTCGGCGTGGGGACGCCGCCCCGGCTGAGCGGTCGGCGCACGAGTCCCGACAGTCGGGCATCATATTGACACCTATCGCTGCCACTGTGACAGTGACCGCATCCCGTTCCCGCCCGCGCGCATCTGGATGACCCAGGTCGGTCGAGGCGCGAGCGGCCAACCGCCACCGGCCACCACAGGCAGCGCCGTGGCGACATCCGCGGGAGTACGCATGAGACGGACATCGAAGATCTGGGCGGGGCTTGCGGCCGTCGTCCTTCCCGTCACCGCGGTGGTCATGGCGCTCGGCGGGACACCGGCCGACGCCGCGGTGGGTGGTTCCGGCCCCTATCCCGCCGACTACGAGACCTCGACCACCCTGGCCAACCACACCATCTTCCGGCCCCAGACGCTCCCGTCCGAACGCCTTCCCGTCCTCGTGTGGGGCAACGGCGGCTGTTCGGCCAACGGCCTCTCCCAGGGCAACTTCCTCCGCGAGATCGCCTCCCACGGCTTCCTCGCCATCGCCAGCGGGGCGCCGAACGGGTCCGGCTCCACCACCTCCCAGATGCTCACCCAGTCCATCGACTGGGCCGTCGCGGAGAACTCCCGATCGGGCGGCAGGTACTACAACCGGCTCGACACGTCGAAGATCGCGGTCGCCGGCTTCTCCTGTGGCGGGCTTGAGGCGTACGCCGTCTCCGCCGACCCGCGGGTCACCACGACCGGCATCTTCAGCAGCGGTCTGTTGAACGATGCCGACGACTACCAGCTCAGGCGGCTGACCAAGCCGATCGCCTACTTCGTCGGCGGGCCCAGCGACATCGCCTACCCGAACGCCATGGACGACTGGGGCAAGCTGCCGGCCGGGCTGCCCGCGTTCATGGGCAATCTCAACGTCGGGCACGGCGGCACCTACGACCAGCCCAACGGCGGCGAGTTCGGCCGGGTGGCCGTGCTCTACCTCAAGTGGCGACTCAAGGGCGACACCACCGCCGGGCGCAACTTCGTCGGCGCCGACTGCGGCCTGTGCCACAGCCAGTGGACCGTCCAGCAGAAGAACCTGACGCTCGACGACGGCCCGCCGCCGACCAGCCCGCCCCCCACCGAACCCCCGCCCACCACTCCTCCGCCCACCACTCCCCCGCCCGGCGGTGGAACCCCTGTCTGCACCGCGGTCTACTCCGTCCAGGACCAGTGGAACGGCGGATTCGTCGCCAGCGTCAACGTCACCGCCGGTAGCACCGCCCTCACCGGCTGGCGGGTGACGCTCACCCTGGCCGGCGGAGCATCGATCACCTCGCTGTGGAACGGCGTCGCCAACGGCGCCAGCGGGACGGTCACCGTCGCGAACCAGAGCTACAACGGACAACTGGCCGCCGGCCAGTCCACCAGCTTCGGGTTCCAGGGCAGCGGAACCGGCGGGGGAGCCACCGCCACGTGCGTCGGAAGCTGACGCCCCGACGACGCCGTACCGCTGATCTCGGCATGGGGACGCCGCCCCGGCTGAGCGGTCGGCGGGGGTCTCGCCGGCCGGTGCGCGCCGCGAGACCCTTGCCCTTCGCCGGGCGCAGCCTTAGGTTGCATTGATGATCCTCAGTGGAGAGCCGCACCCCAGCCCGGCGCGGAGTGCCGGCCACGGCGAGCCGGGGCCCGAGGATCTGGACGGCATCGCCTACCTGAGAGGGCTCTCGCGACGGGGGTTCCTCACCGGCGCCGCGCTGGCCGCGTCCGGGGTGTCGGCCGCCTTCGCGCTGCTGCCCGCCGCCGCCCGGGCCGCGGGCAGCTATCAGCGGCCCTGCGGGAACGTCCGGATCTCCAGTTCCTGGCAGGACCACCGGAACCGGACGCCGCCCTCGGCCGAACCGGGCACCGACTACGCGGTGGCCACCGGCACTCCGGTCGTGGCCGCGGCGAACGGCACGATCCGTCTCGTGAAGACCGACACCTCCACCGCGACCGGACGCGTCGTGGGGATGGCCCACGACGACGGCAACTACACCCGGCACCTGCACCTGTCGAGAATCGCCGTCTCCACCGGGCAACGCGTGTCGCGGGGCCAGACGATCGCCTACTCCGGCGCGTCGGCGAACGGCAGCGACCAGGGTGTCGGGCCGCACGTGCACACGAGTCTCTGGCTGAACACCGGCAGCCCGACGAACTTCGGCGCCACCACGGATTTCGAGAACCACGTCGGAGACGGCGGCAACCCCGACCCGTCGGACCAGGAGGCAGAAGAAGTGTTCATCGCGAATGTGAAAGGCAGCTGGTACCTCGTGGTCCCGCAGGGCTCCGGCAAGCCGCGGGCGGTGGTCCTCGGCGGCGACAGCAACGCCGCCGCGTCCGGCCTGCCGGTGCTGAACTTCACCTGGGACCCGTCGGTCAACGCGCTCCGGGCCGCCGTCGACGGCATCGGCTGACGCCACCAGCGGGGTCACGCCACCCGGCCCGGGACGGAACGACGTTCCCTCGTCCGGGCCGTACCGGGCCATCGTGAGGGCGTTGTGGTCACCGTCGATGATGGTGGGGTGACTCGGGTGTTCCGGCGTCGGTTGCGGCGGCGTGTGGTCGTGCTCGCGGTGGTGGCTGTCGGTTGTGCGCTGGTGGCCGCGTCGGCCTGGTGGCTGCCGGCCGGTTGGTGGCCGCCCCGCCCGGGGTGGACGGGCACCGAACAGGCCGGCTGGATCGCCGGGATCGCGGGCGCGGTGTTCGCGCTGGCGTCGCTGGTCTTCGACCGTCTCGACGCCCGTGGGGCACGTGCCGCGGGGTCGGCCCGGGTGGGTGGGGTGGTCCGGATCGGCCGGGTGCCGCAGCAGGCCGCCTGGTTCCAGGACCGCGCGGCCCGCGTCGATCTGATGCGGGCGGCCCGGACCGGACGGACCGCGGTGTTGACCCAGGTGCTGTCGGGGATGGGTGGTGTCGGCAAGACGCAGTTGGCCGCCCAGTTCGCTCGTCACCTCGACACCGATGGTGAGCTGGACGTGCTGGTCTGGGTCACGGCGTCCAGTCGGGACGCGATCATCGCCGCCTACGCGGAGGCCGCACGTGCTGTCGGTGTGGCGACCGCTGATCTGGAGCCGGAGACGGCGGCGGGCCGGTTGCTGGTGTGGTTGGAGCGCACCGACCGCCGGTGGCTGGTCGTGTTGGACAACCTGGACGCGCCCGGCGATGCCGCCGGTTGGTGGCCGCCGGCCAACCGTGACGGCCGTACCGTGGTCACCACCCGCCGTCGGGATCCGGTCCTGCACACCGACGGTCGCGTCCTGGTGCCGGTCGACCTGTTCACCCCCGCCGAGGCCGTCGACTATCTCACCCGGGCCACCGGCGCCACCGGCGACCAACAGGGCGATGTCGAGGCGTTGGCCGCCGACCTCGGCTACCTGCCGTTGGCGGTCGCGCAGGCCGCGGCGTTCATCCGCGATCGTGGCATCGACGCGGCGGCCTACCGGAGCCGGCTGGCCGGTCAGCGCCTGGCTGATCTCGCGCCGCCCGACGACGCCCTGCCCGACGACCACCGGGCCACGGTCGCGGCCACCTGGCTGTTGTCCCTGGACGCCGCCGACAACCACCCGCCCCGGGGGTTGGCCCGACCGGTCCTGGACCTGGCCGCGCTGCTCGACCCGAACGGGATTCCGGAGGCGGTCTTCACCACCGACGCGGTCGTCGCCCACCTCGGCGCGGTGACCGGCCAGGACGTGACAGCACCGATGGTGACCGACGCCATGCGTAACCTGCATCGGCTCAACCTCGTCACCCAGGACGCCGCCACCGCCGGCGTGCGCGTGCATGCCCTGGTGCAACGTGCCACCCGCGACCACGGCGACACCGCCCGGCTGGGCGCCGCGGCCCGCGCCGCCGCGGACGGGCTGCTCGCCCTCTGGCCGGACATCGACCGGGATCCCAAGTACGCGCAGACCCTGCGCGCGAACACCGCCACCCTGCGGGCCGGCAGCGGGGACAGCCTGCTGCTCCCCGACCCCCACGGGCTGCTGTTCCGCAGCATCCGAAGCCTCGGCGACATGGGCCAGGTCACCGCCGCCGCCACCGCCCTCGAACAGCTCCTCACCGACTGCCTGCGGGTCCTGGGCCCCGACCACGGCGACACCCTGACCACCCGCCACAACCTCGCCTACTGGCGGGGAGAGGCCGGCGACCCCACCGGCGCGGTGGCCGCCTTCGAACAGCTCCTCACCGACTGCCTGCGGGTCCGGGGACCGGACCACCCCCACACCCTGGACATCCGTCACAACCTCGCCTACTGGCGGGGAGAAGCCGGCGACGCCACCGGCGCGGTCGCCGCCTACGAACAGCTCCTCACCGACCAGCTCCGGGTGCGGGGACCCGACCACCCGCACACCCTGGCCACCCGCGGTCACCTCACCCGCTGGCGGGTGGAGGCCGGCGACACCACCGGCGTCGTCGCCGCCTTCGAACAGCTCCTCACCGACTATCTGCGGGTGCTGGGGCCCGACCACCCGGACACCCTGGCCACCCGCGGCAATGTCTCCTACTGGAGGGGGAAGTCCGGAGACACCGTCGGCGCCGTCGCCGCCTTCGAACAACTCCTCACCGACCAGCTCCGGGTGCTGGGGCCCGACCACCCCGACACCCTGATCACCCGCAACGACCTCGCCGGGCGGCGGGGAGAGGCCGGCGACGCCACCGGCGCCGTCGCCGCCTATCAGCAGCTCCTCACCGACCAGCTCCGGGTGCTGGGACCCGACCACCCCGCCACGCTGATCACCCGCCACAACCTCGCCCGGTGGCGGGGAGAGGCCGGTGACCCCGCCGGCGCCGTCACCGCCTACCGGCAGCTCCTCACCGACCGGCTCCGGGTGCGGGGACCCGATCACCCGCACACCCTGACGACCCGGCACAACCTCGCCCACTGGCGAGGAGAGGCCGGCGATCCCACCGGCGCCGTCGCCGCGTACGAACAGCTTCTCGCCGACCGGCTCCGGGTCCTGGGACCGGACCACCCCGACACCGTGAGCACCCGCCGCAACCTCGCCAGGTGGCGGGAGCGAGCCGGCGAGCCCGCCGCCGATCCGTCCCAGGACGGGCCGTAGTCCCGCGACCGCCACCGCGCGGGCCGGGACGTGCACGTCCCGGCCCCGCCCGGTCGAGGGGTGCGGCCGGGGGCGTGGTCGACCGCCGGGCCGTCAGCGCGGAGCTATGCGGAGTTGCGCCATCTGCGGCCGTGCCGGCCGATGAGCCGGTCGGCGTCGGTCGGCCCCCAGGAGGCGGCCTCGTAGGTGGGGATCGGCGTGTCGTCCTTCTCCCAGTTCTCGATGATCGGATCGACGATCCGCCAGCACTGCTGCACCTCGTCGCTGCGGATGAAGAGCGACGCGTCACCGATCAACGCGTCCAGGAGCAGCCGCTCGTACGCCTCCGGGGACTCCTCGACGAACGTCTGGTCGTACGAGAACTCCATGGTGGCGGTGCGGACCCGGAACGAGTGGCCCGGCACCTTCGCGCCGAAGCGCAGCGAGATGCCCTCGTTCGGCTGGATCCGCAGGATCAGCGCGTCAGCCTCGAGGCCGGTGAGCTGGTCGGTCGGGATCGGCAGGTGCGGTGGGCGCTGGAACTGCAACGCCACCTCGGTGAGCCGGGCCGGCAGGCGCTTGCCGGTGCGCACGTAGAACGGCACCCCGGCCCACCGCCAGTTGTCCACGTTGAGCCGTAGCGCGGCATAGGTCTCGGTCCGCGACAGCGGGTCGACGCCCGCCTCCTCGCGGTAGCCGGCCATCAGTTCCTCGCGGGTGCCGCCCCGGGTGTACTGCCCGCGGACCGCGGCCTCGGCGATGTCCCGGTCGGTGGGAAGCCGGATCGCCTGGAGCAGCTTCACCTTCTCGTTGCGCAGGCCCTCGGCCTCGAACGAGGCCGGCGGCTCCATCAGGGCCAGCGCGAGGACCTGGAGCACGTGGTTCTGCACGATGTCCCGCATCGCGCCGGCCTCCTCGTAGAAGCCGCCGCGGGTGCCGACGCCAAGGGTCTCCGCGACGGTGATCTGCACGTGGTCGACCCAGGAGCGATCCCAGATCGGCTGGAAGATCGAGTTCGCGAAGCGCAGCGCCAGCACGTTCTGGACGGTGTCCTTGCCCAGGTAGTGGTCGATCCGGAAGACCTGGTGCTCGTCGAACGCGCTGTGCACGACGGCGTCCAGCTCCCGGGCCGTGACCAGGTCGCGCCCGTACGGCTTCTCGATGACCAGGCGGGAGAAGGAGCCCTCACGCGGCCGGTTGAGCCCGACCCCGGCCAGCCCGTTGATCACCGGCTCGAAGGCGCCGGCCGGGGTGGACAGGTAGAAGAGCCGGTTGCCGGACGTGCCCCGCTGCGCGTCCAGCTCGTCGAGGGTCTCGACGAGCCGCTTGTAGGTCGCCGGGTCGTCGTAACCGCCGGCCACGTAGCGTACGCCGCCTCGGAGCTGGCGCTTGTCGGCGAGTTCGCGCCCGCCGAGGGCGCTCTCGGCGAACTGCTCGTCGGTCATCGGCGTACGCGCGACGCCGACCAGCGCGAACTGGTCGGGGAGCCGCTCGTGCCGGGCCAGGCTCTCGACCGCGGGCAGCAGCTTGCGTCGGGTCAGATCACCGGAGGCGCCGAAGATCACCAGCGTGGCCGGCGGGGCACTCCGCTCCTGGATGAGCTGAGATGCGTGGTCCATGGTCTGCGTTCCTCCGGGCACTAGGGGTGTCGGGGTCGGGTGGTGCCGCGCTGCCATGCCTGAGATTGTGCGACTGATGCGGTCGTGCCGGGGCCACGCGACGTTGCTCCCTTGGTCGAGGAACCTGAGCGTCGCATGCCGTGGTGAGGGGCCGGCGGCTCGGTGGCGGGTTCGGTACGTCGCCGTGGCCCCGCCCGGACGTCCGGTCGCACACCCGCACACCCTTCACCGGGTTAACGAAAAAGAAACACCCTGGCCACCAATTTCGAGTAAAAACCGCCTGAGCCATCAGTCAGCGAAGCAGCCGAATCGAAGTTGACCGAATGCTGGCGCATCGTCTTTCGTCATTGCATAATGGCTCCGCCGCACCGCCACTCCCGGCGTGCCGACGCCGAGTGGAGGGCCATCCTTGAAGCGCGACAAGTCGCCCGTCCTACCCGGATCCGGCACCACCGACTACGCGCGCTACATGCGCACCGACGTGCTGCTCGGACTGCAACGGAACCCGGACGAGGTCATTCACCGCGACGAGTTGCTGTTCCAGGTGGTGCACCAGTCCAGCGAGCTGTGGTTCAAGCTGGCCGCCGCCGAGGTGACCGAGACGACCGCACGGGTGGCCGGCGGCGACCTGGCCGGGGCAGCGGCGCTGCTGGCCCGGGCCACCCTCGCCGTACGCCTGGTCACCGACCAGTTGGAGATGCTGGACCACCTCTCCCCCGCGGACTTCCAGGCGATGCAGCCCGCGCTGGGCAACGGATCCGGCGCCGAGTCGCCGGGCTGGCGGCACGTCCAGGCGGCCAGCCGGAAGCTCGACCGCGCCTTCGCCGACCACCTTGCCGCGCACGGGACCACCGCGGTGGACCTGCGACCGGGAGACCGCACGGATCCGACCTGCCGGCTCGCCGAGACGATGGTGGAGTGGGACGAGCGGGTGGCGTTGTGGCGGTTCCGGCACTACCAGGTGGCGTTGCGGGTCGGGGGTCATGCTCCGGCGGGCACGCCGAACAGTTCGGCGACGGTGCTCGCCCGGCTCGTCGAGCACCGGTTCTTCCCGGACCTGTGGCAGGCCCGACTCCACACCCCCGGTGGCAGCCCCGGGACCGGCCCGCTCTGACGGCCCGCGTCCGACGCAGGGTCGCCGGTGCGCCTGCGTGACAGTCGTCCTCACCCCGAAGGGCTGCCCGTGCGCGAATTGTCCAACTGGTTGTCCGGAACGACGGACCCCCGCACTTTTCCCTACGCTGCGGTGCTGCGAGAATTCCACCGGGTCGGCAAACACTTCGTCGACCCGCGACTACTCGAACTGCTCGACGGAGCGCGGCAACGCCTCGCCGCCCCCGAGTGGACCGGGAGCGGTGCGGCACCCGGGCTCCTGGACGACTTCCTCGACGCCACGCTCGACAAGTGGGACGGGCGATACGACTACCGCAGTTATCTGGCGCTGCGTCTGCTGCGGTTGCCGACCGGCGACGACGACCCGGTCGCGACCGGAAGCGACGGCCCCACCACCCGGCGCGACCGGGACCGGCTGTTCGTCCGGCTGGTCGCCGACGCGGTGGCGTTCGAGGTCACCGCCGCCGGGGGCGCCACCGACCTGTTCCCGCTCCGGCGTCCCGCGTGGACGGTGGTGGCCAAGCGCTGCCGGCTCGGCACCCGGGCCGCCGCTCCCGCGCTGCGGCGCCTCGGCCACCCGACGTGGCCCGACGACACCGCCCCGGCTGATGCCGCGGCCACGCTGCACACCGTCGCCGCCACCCTCGATCCCCCGTCGGACCTGTCGCTGCGGTTGAGCATGCTGCCGGTGCACGTGACACACGACGAGTACCTGTTCATCCGGGTGCTCCAGGCCTACGAGTGCCTGTTCGCCGCACTCGTCGACGAACTCGCCGCCACCGTGGCCGCGCTCGCCGACCTCCGGCCCGCCCCCGCCGCCGACCGGCTGGCGTACGCCCGCGACCTGCTCGACGACGCCGGTCCGTTGTTCTCGCTGCTGGCGACCATGCAGCCGGAGTCGTTCCGGACGTTCCGGCAGTACACCGAGGGGGCCAGCGCCATCCAGTCCCGCTCCTACAAGCGGGTGGAGTCGCTCTGCCGGACCCCGCTGCAGGGCCGGCTGGACTCGGTGGCGTACCTGTCGGTTCCGGAGGTGCGGGCGCGGGTCCGGGCCGGCCGGGCGACGATCGACGAGGCGTACCACGCGGTCGTGCGCGACGGTCGACTCGACGGCCCGGACCGGCGGCTGGTGGCGCGGCGGATGGAGGAGTTCGCCGCCGCCCTGCTCCGGTGGCGGCGCACCCACCACCGCATCGCCACCCGGATGCTCGGGCCGCGTTCCGGCACCGGCTACACCGAGGGCACGCCCTACCTGGCGGCGGTCCGGGACGTGCCGGTGTTCACGTCCGTCGACCGCCGGCCCGGCCCGTTCGAACCGGTGGGAGGCCAGCGCGCATGAGCCCGTACGAGCCGGGACCCGGCCGCCCGCCCCAGTGCCTCGACGCGGCCACGCACGCCGCGCTGCGGGCCGAGTTCCCGGTGCTGCGCACCTGTGTGTACCTGAACAGCAACTCCACCGGAGCGGTGCCGGCCGGGGCGGAGACCGTGCTGCGCGACTACTGGGAGACGCTGCGCACCTGGCGCGACGACGTCTGGCAGGGCTGGCACGTCGGCCTCGACCGGTACGCCCACTCGGTGGCCCGCCTGCTCGGCGCGCCACCGGGCAGCGTGGTCACCGACGGGAACCTCAGCACGCTGCTGGCCCGGGTGGCCTCCTGCTTCGACTACCGTCCGCCCCGCGACCGGGTCGTCACCACCGACCTGGAGTACCCGACGGTCCCGTTCATCTTCCGGGCGTTCCGCCGCTACGGCGCCCGGCTCGACGTGGTCGGCGACGGCGGCCCCCACCTCGACCAGGACGCCCTGGAGGCCCGTCTCGACGAACGGACGCTGCTGGTGTGCGTGTCGCACGCCAGCTTCACCTCCGGCGCCACGGTCGACCTGGCCCGCCTGGTCGACCGCGCGCACGACGTCGGCGCGCTCGTCGTCGTCGACGCCTTCCAGACCGTCGGGGTGGTGCCGCTGGACGTCACCGCCCTCGGCGTCGACATCGTGCTCGGCGGCGCGCACAAGTGGCTCTGCGGTGTCGGCACCGCCTTCCTCTACGTCCGGCCGGAACTGGCGTCGACGCTGGAACCGGCGGCCACCGGCTGGCAGGCCGGGGACCGGGCGTTGACGTTCCGGCCGTCCGACGGATGGGCGGCCGGCGCGCAGCGGTTCGCCGGCGGCACGCCGTACCCGCTCACCGCCCTGATCTCGCAGGTCGGCCTCGACCTGCTGGCGGGCGTCGGCGCCGACGCCGTCCGGGCGCACTCGCTGGTCCTCACCGGGCGGGTTCTGGACCGGGCCGCGGCGGCCGGGATCCGCGTGGTCAGCCCCACCTCGCCCGCGCGTCGCGGCGGCGTGGTCTGCCTGGACGTCCCCGACGGCGAGGCGGTCAAGCGCCGGCTGGCCGCCCAGGGGCTGATCGGTAGCTGGCGCGGCTACCTGCGGATCGGACCGCACGTCTACAACACCCTCGACGAGGTCGACGCGTTCATGGACGCGCTGACGAAGGAGCTGCCCCGATGACCGTCGCCCTCTCCCCACGGGCGCTGATGAGCCTGCTCGCGAACGGCCCGAAGGCCATGGACGTGCTGACCACCGCGTTCGACACCGGGCTGCTCGACGCGTTGGAGCCCGGCCCGGCCCGCCTCGACGCGCTCGCCACGCAGTTCCGGATGCGCCCGTTGCGGCTGTACAAGTTCCTCGACTGTCTGGAGAGTCTCGGCCTGCTGACCCGGGAGGCGTCCGGCGACGACATCGGCGACACCACCTACCGGGTCCTGCCCGGGTTGCGGGACACGGTCGCCGCGGTGGTCGGTCCGGACGCGGTCGAACGGGACCGCGACCGTTACCCGTGGCGGCTGCTGCACGGCCGGCTCACCGAGAGCCTGCGCGGCGAGGTCAGCATCGGCGACGACGACTTCGCCTGGCCGCCCCGGACCGACGCCCAGACCGCCGAGTTCGAGCGCAGCATGGCCGTCGGGCTCGGCCCGGTGCTCGAGAGCGTCGGGCGGCACGCCGACGCGCTCTGGTCGGACCGCCGCCGCCTGCTGGACGTCGGCGGCGGCGACGGCACGCTCGCCGCGCACATCCTGGACAGCGCGCCCCACCTGCGGGCCGACGTCTACAACCTGCCCGCCGTGGCGCCCCTCGTCGCGGCCACCCGCGTCGCCCGCGGCCACCCGGACCGGCTCGGTTTCGTCGGCGGCGACTTCCTGGCCGAACCGCTGCCGCCCGGCTACGACGCGCTGTCCTTCGTGCGCGTCCTGCACGACTGGCCCGACGACGTCGCCCGCCGCCTGCTGGAGCAGGCGTACGCCGCCCTGGAGCCGGGCGGGCTGATCGTCATCAGCGAGGAGTTCCGCACCCCGGACCGCCTGGCCATGCAGTTCTTCTGGAGCTACTTCCTCATCGGTGTGGACACCTGCGTCAGCCGGCTCCGCGAGACGGACTTCTACACCACGCTGCTCGCCGAGATCGGCTTCGTGCGAACGGCGGTGCTGCCCGGCACCTGGGAGCTGATCATCGCGTACAAACCGGCCACGGCGGGTTGACCGGGCGTCCCTTCCTCACGCCGGCACGCCGGCCACGGCGTCGGCGACGTTGCCCTGGTAGCAGGTCGTCGTGGAGATGGCGGGGGCGGTCTTCGTCGGGCCGTAGACGACGTACCGCTGGCCGGTCTGCGCGTTGCGGCACTGGATCTGGACCCGGTAGACGCCGGTGTCGCACTGGGCGGTGCCGCGCCCGTAGTAGTGGTTGCTGCCCTCGTGGACCCACTCGGCCCAGGAGACGCAGCCGGTGACGCCGGTCGTCGCCAGTGGATCGTCGACGGGGTACACGCCCTCGGCGACGTTGCCGCTGTAGCAGGTCGTGGTGGCGGTGCCGGGCGCGTTCACCGCGTACCCGCCGTAGACGACGTATCCCACCCCGGTCTGGAGGTTGCGGCACTGGAGCTTGACCTTGTATCGACCACTGGCGCACTGCACGTTGCCCCGGCCGTAGTAGTAGCTGTTGCTGCCCTCCTGCACCCACTCCACCCACGTCGTACAGCCGGAAGCCGTGGCCTGGGCGCTCAGGTCGGCCCGGGCGGTCGCGCCGGCAGGGGCCGGCGCGGCCAGGACGGAAAGGCCGAGCATCGTCGTCGCCATCAGCGAACGCGCATACGTCGTCACACACGCCTCCTAGAAAGAGTGGACGGACGTCGATACTACAACTGTTCGTGAACGCTCGATCAGGTCTGCGTGACCGGCGCCCGGGTGGGACCGGGCCCGCAGGCCGGTCCCACCCGGACGGCACGGCTCAGGGGGTGTACGGGGCGTCGGTGTGGCTCAGCTCGGTGACCGTGACGCCGGAGAGTCGGTAGACGGTGGTCCGTCTCGTGTTCAGCTCGGCCATGGACGCGTCGTCGGACCGGGTCAGCCAGACCACTGTGGCCTTCTGCCCGGTGATCCCGATCGAGGTGACCGGGGTCCGGTCGCCGAGGTCGACCACCGTCCGGTAGGCAGGCTTCCCGGCCGCGTTGTGCCAGAACACGACGCTCCAGAACTGGCCGGTCCCGCCGGTGCGCACCACCACCGCGCGGGCGGCGTCGGCGGCCTTGTCGCCGTCCAGGTCACCGATCGCACAGGGCTTCTGGAGTGCGACGCCGGTGCCGTCCTCACCGTTCCAGATGCCGTCGAGCAGCGGAATGTGGTCGGTGTGATCGTAGAACGGCGCCTTCGGGCTGCCCAGGTCGGCGCCGGCGAGCTGACCGCAGGTCAGCGCCGGGACGGCCTTCGGCGGGGCCGGTTGCGGGTCGCTCGCCGGCTTCGCCGGCGCGGACGCGGCCGACGTGGAACTGTCGGCGGTCGGCGCGGACGAGGTGGCGTCCGGCGTCACCTCGTCGGCCGGGGCTGCGGCAGGCGCGGTGACGGTGGTGGTGGCGGTGGAGACGGGGCCGGAGTCGTCGGCACACCCGGTGGCGAATCCGAGCAGGGTGAGGGCGACGACGATCGGCAGGGTCCGGCGCATCGGCGGGCGGTGTCCTCTCTGAGATGGTGCCCGCACCGTACGGAACCGGCGCCACCCCACCGGTTCCGTACGGTGCCCCGCGGCATGCCCGCCGAAGATCAGGCCGTTGGTCGCTCGTCGTCGGGCAGGACCAGGGTCGGCCGGCGACGCCGGGCCGCGAGGAACAACACGCCTCCGGCCGCCAGCGCCACGACGCCGATGCCACCGATCAGTCCGGCCTGCGGCCCGGTGACGGGCAACCCGCCGTCACCGCCGCCGACGCCACCACCGCCGCTGTCACCATCGCCGCCGTCACCACCACCGCCGTCACCGTCACCGCCGCTCTTCGCGGCGAGCACCACGGCGAACCCGTCCTGGTTGTCGCTGCGGTCCACGTCGGCCACCCGGGCGGCGACGGCGTTCGCGGGCAGTTCGGCCTGCGCGGCCTTGGCACGGTCGTCCGTCGGCCGCTCGGCGAGGCCCTCCACCCGCACGGTTCCGCCCGGCAGCGTCGCCGGCGCGGTGGCCGATGCCGAGGTCGTCACCAGGTTGTACAGCTCGACCGCCGAGTAGACCGTGTCGTTCGGATCGGTGTCCTCGACGGCCGGCACGAGGGTGAGACCCGGGTAGGTGCAGACCGCTGAACGCCGGGCGTCGGCGAGCGCGCACTGGGTCGGCGGCCTGGTGAAGGTGACCCCCTGGGGCAGGCGCAGCGTGACGCGCACTCCGCTGACGGCCTTCCGGCCCTGGTTGGCGATGGTCTGCCACACCGCGCCCGTCTCACCGCGGTTCAGCGTGCCGGTAGGCTCGGGCGTGCCGCCGGCGCCGATCCGTACGGACTGCTTCACGTCCCGGGCGACCACCGAGAGGTCGGCGCTGGGCTGGTCGACCAGCTCCAGCGGGAACCATCTGGTGTTGTCGGCCGGATTCGCGTCCTGCTCCGGCCGGATGGTGACCGTGACTTCGAACCTGCCCCGGTAGGGCCCCGCCGCCCCGAAGACCCTGGCGTCGACGGGAACGTCGACGGTCTCGCCCGGCCCCGGGATCAACTCCGGCACCAGTTCGCAGTAGAACCCCCCGAAATCACCGTCGCACTCGCCCACCCCGCCCGAATGCCAGATCAGGGCGACCGGCAGGGGCTCCGGAAGGCCCTCCGGCGGCTGGCGGACTCTGACGACGACACTGCTCGGGGTCTCGTCCCCCCGGTTGCTGATCTTCAGGTGGACGACCTTCTTCTCGACCCCCCGCGCGATCCTCGTCCCGGACGCGTCGACCGCGAGGTCCGGACCCTTCTTCGCCGCCGCGGCGGGACCGGCGGGGACAGCCACCCCGGCGAGGAGGAACAGCGCGGCGGCGGTTCGCGACAGCCGCCGACGACCACAGCTCATGGCACAACCCTTCCGGACATGCGGACAGTGTGACTGAGAACACTATCGGCAGTCGGCTTCCGCCAGTGTCCCGCACGCGCGGCGGCCCGAGGGCCCCTCCGTGTCGCCTCGCCGGGTCAGTCCGGGTGATCCGCGTCGGTCGCGGGCGCACCCGGGCCGGGCCGGGTGACCACCTGATCGGGGTGGAGTTCGGCGTGGCAGGCGCCGCAGCGGTAGGCGGCGCGTACCGGCCCTCCGCAGCCGTCGTGCACCAGCAGCCGGGGCGGACCGGCCGGCTCGGGATAGTGGCGGTCACCCCACCACATGAGCTGGGCGACGACCGGCGTCAACTCCCGGCCCTTGGCGGTGAGGTGGTACTCGAAACGCTCGGGTCGCTGCTGGTAGGCGCGGCGTTCCAGGACGCCCTCGGCGACGAGGAGGCGGAGCCGCTGGGTGAGCACGGTCCGGGTGACCCCGAGGCTGGCGACGAGTTCGTCGAAGCGGCACCGGCCGACCAGGACGTCCCGGAGGATGAGCATGGTCCAGCGCTCGCCGACCACCTCCAGGCTGCGGGCGAGCGAGCAGGTCTGATGCGCGTAATCCTGGCCCAGCATGAGGCGGCCAACCCTACACCCAGTGAGTTGCGTGAAGCGACTCACCGCTCCTACCGTGAGTCGCGTGATGCTACTCGCTCGGTGCCCGGCATCCGGCGAGCCACCTCTGCCGGAAGGGCGACCTCCGCCATGACCACATCCGACACTCACTCCACCCCCGCCGCCTCCCGCAGCCGCGCCCACCAGCGGTTCCTCGAACGGTACGGTCCCACCGCCCTGGTCACCGGCGCCTCCTCCGGCATCGGCCGGGAGATCGCCCACCGCCTCGCCGAACGCGGTCTCGATCTGGTGCTGGTGGCCCGCCGCGAGGCCGAGCTGCGGGAGCTGGCCGCCGACCTCACCGCGCGGCACGGCATCGACGCGCAGGTGCTGCCGCTGGACCTGGCCCGGCCGGAGAGCCTCGACGCGCTCGCCGCCGCGACCGCCGGCGCCGACATCGGTCTCTGCGTCGCCGCCGCCGGCTTCGGCACCTCGGGCCCGTTCGTCGCCGCCGAACTGCCCCGCGAACTGGAGATGCTCCAGGTCAACTGCGCCGCGACGCTGGCCCTGAGCTGGTTGTTCGGACGACGGTTCGCGGACCGGGGCCGCGGTGGGATCATCCTGCTCAGCTCGATCGTCAGTTTCCAGGGCGCGCCCAACGCGGCGAACTACGCCGCCACCAAGGCATACGTCCAGACGCTGGCGGAAGGGCTGCACGCCGAACTCAGACCGCACGGGGTCGACGTGCTCGCCGCCGCGCCGGGCCCGGTCGCCAGCGGCTTCGCCGACACCGCCGGCATGCGCATGGGCAGGACGTTGACCCCCGAGGACGTCGCGCAGCGGTCACTCGACGCACTCGGTCGCCGGCCCACCGTCTTCCCCGGGCTGCTCTCCCGCATCCTCAAGGACAGCCTCGCCCCGCTGCCGCGCCGGGCCCGCGTCCGCGTCATGGGTGGGGTCATGGCCGGGATGACCAAGCACCGCCGCTGACCCTCCCTGGCTTCACGATCGTGGTCGGGGCGCGGGGGTCGCGGGCGATCTCGGCGATGATGTCCCGGGCGACGGGCCGGTGCGTGATCTCGGCCGGTGCGGTGCGCCCGGCCTCGGTCACCATGCGAGCCGCGTTGCCGGCATCGCCGGCATGCAGGTAGGCACGGGCGACGTCGAGCAGATGCGCGGCACGGTGCTCGGCGGACAGCCACCGCCAACCGGGCCGCGCGACGGCCCGCTCATGTCGGACGACCGCCGCACGGGCCTCCCCGGCTTCGACGGCTGCGGCGGCGCGAGCCAGCTCGACGGCGGTGGGGCCGAACCCGGTGCGGTGATGGTCGCACCCGTCACCGACCCGCTGCGCCATGCCGTCGGCCTCGTCGAGCAGTTCGCCGGCAACGGCTTCGTCCCCGTCCTGCGCCGCCGCCAGGCCGGCCTGGACGAGCACTCCCGCACCCGACCGAGCGCGCGTAACACCTGCCCGAGCTGCACCGCCGCGGCGGCCACCAGCTCCCGGTCACCGGTGGCGGCGAGCATCGCCCGATCCACCGCCAACCACGCCAGCTCGGCGTCGCCGAGCTTGAGCAACAGAGATGCGGTGATCCGGTACGCCTCGACGAGCGGCACCCGACCCGCCGCCGGGACCTCGGCATGGGTGCGTTGTGCACGGGTGAGCAAGCCCGGCACGAGGTCGACCAACTGTGGGTAGCGGGCGTGCTGGAACGTCGTCCACGCGTACCCCACATCGCGCAGCATCCGGTCCACCGGCACCACCGGACGGTGGCCCACCGGCTGACCCAACGGGATCTCATAGCGCGACAACGCCGCTCTGATCCGCTCGACGCCGTCGCCGCGATGCGTCGCCTCCGCCGGTGCGACGTCCCGGCCGAGCAGGGTGGCGGTGTCGACGCGCAGCACGCGGGCGACCTCCTGGAGCGTGGACAGCTTGTCCAGCGACCGGACGCCGCGTTCGACCTTGTCGACCCAACTCTTCGACTTGCCGAGCCGGTCGGCGAACACCTGCTGTGACAGCTTCCGCCGACCCCGCCAGTACGCCACCCGCCCGACCGGCAACAGCTCAACGCCGCCCACGACGCCACCGCCGATCCGGTACGGCCCGGGTGGTCTCCTCCACCGGGATGCGATCCGCCTCCGCCTCGGCCAGCAGCCGACGCTTCGCCGCCTCCCGCTCGACCGCCTGGATCTGCTCACCCCGGCTCACCGCCGAATCGTCGCTTTTACCCGGCATTCCCACCTCCGCCAGGTGAAAGCGGCGGCACAGCGACCGTCGCAGATTCACCGTGCCGTCGAGCTGTCACCTGCCGCGACGGCACAAGAACCGGCAAATCGACCACATCATCGGCGACATTGAGGCGACATGCCGCTAGGGTGGCGGTCATGACCGCCCCCAACACCGCGTTGCGCGCCGTCCGCACCGGAATGCGGATGAGCCAGGACGACTTCGCCCGCGCCCTCCAGGCCGCCGGCCACCGCGTCGGCGAACCCAACGACGCCAACAAGAGACTCGTCCAGCGATGGGAGTCCGGCGCGATCGCCGCACCGCGCCCCGTCTACGCCCGCGCCCTGGAAGTCGTCACCGGGCTACCCATCTCGCTCCTGGGCTTCGCCGCAGCGCCCAACGGGCACGTCACCGACGACGAACACGGCGGCCACGACCTGACCTCGCCCGTGTCCAGCCTGGCCACGCCGACACCGGCGGCCAAGCCCACCACGGCCCACCAGTCATACGAAGGCGTGTGGCTCAGCCGCTACCAGTTCTACTCCAGCGGGCGGGGAGACTCCTTCGCCGGACAACACTTCGTGGTGCTGCTCCAGCACGGCGACCGGCTCACCGCGCGCAGCCTGCCCGGCTCGGCGTCATCGTCGCTCTCGCTGGACCTGAGCGTGGACGGTGCCGTCGTCACCGGCACCTGGGTCGAGCAGACCGACCCCACCGGCTACTACCGGGGCGCCCGATACCACGGGGCAATCCAACTCATCGCCGAGCCCACCGGCCGACGGATGTCCGGGAAGTGGATCGGCTTCGGCAAGGACATGGACGTCAACACCGGTCCATGGGAGCTTGTCTTCCGGGACGCGTCGACATCCAAGGCGACGCTCGCTCGCTACAACACGCGAGCGACGTAGCGAGGCTCCGTGGGCGGATCCACACCGCACCGTCCACCCCGGACGTCCGTCCGGCCAGGCGCACCGGCTGGATGGTGCCCTCGCTGACCTTCTGCCGACCCTGTTGCGTCAGCGGCGTGCCATGCCAGCGATGGTCCAGGTGCCGCAGCTCTGGCCCGGCTCGGCCCCGACCCGAGGGACGCCGAGTGATGCGGTCACAGCGGTGCCGGGTCGTCGCGCAACCGGCTGTAGAGCCATCCGTCCCGCCAGGCCCCGGCCCGGAACTCGCAGGCCCGCAGGACCCCCTCCAACTGGAAGCCGGCCTTCTCCAGCGACCGCTGCTCGGCGATGTTCTCGGGATGGGTGCCGGCCTGGATGCGCTGCGCCGGGGTGTGGCTGAACAGGTAGTCGCAGAGCAGCGCCTGGGCCCGCCAGCCGAGCCCTCGGCCACGCCACTCGGGCAGCAGCACGATGCCGATCTCCCAGTACGGCGCCCGCCCGCCGCCCTGGCGCTGCTGGTAGCTGAGGTAACCCGCCGGGACGTCCGGGGGATCGACCTGGACGATCAGGCCGCCGACCTGCTCGCCGAGATAGCCGTCCTCGGCGAACCGGCGGGCCGGGGCGCCCGCGTCCCGGAAGCCGGCCCAGTCGAGCCCGATCAGCCCGGGTTCGACCGCGAACCGGCGCAGCATCGGCAGATCGTCCTCGGCCACCGGACGCAGTCGTACGGTCGAACCGGGCGCTTCGTGCACGACGCCGACCACCGGCGGCTGGGAACTGTCCATCCTCCGCACCGTAGTGACGGCCCGAACCGCCCGCTGTCCCGCAGGACACGGCGCAGCCGGCGGCGAGGTCGGGAAGGGCGGTCAGCCGGCGGTGCGGTCGAGCAGTTGCAGCAGCTCGTGCGCCGCCAGCTCGACGTCCTTGTGGCGCCACTCGGCGGCGCGGTAGACGCAGGCGATGAGCCCGGAACGGTGGACCCGGCGGAAGTCGCCGTACGCGAAGGCGTAGCGCCCCTTCGTCTCCTCGCTCGCCCCGTCCGTGCGGGCGAGGAACCACTCGCCGTACTCGGTCCACGAGTGCGCGTCGAGATAGGCGTTCTCGTCGCTCGCCCGGGGTTGCACGGCGCCCCAGTCGCTGTCGAGAACGTACTGCCGGGCTTCGATGAGCCGCCGAGCGCGGGCGACGGCCGCCTTGTTCACCGAGTACGACGCCATGGCCGTCAGGATTCCCCGGAGCGCGACCTGCTACGCCTCATCGAGCCGGCACGTTCGAGCGCACTATCCGACCTGGGCAGGCTGGTCGCCCGGGTCTCGCCGCCGCCCGCGAGACGTCAGTATTCGCACTCGTCGACCGCACGCCACCGCAGGCCCGGACGATCGCGGATTGGTGGACCCGGCCGGCCACCACATCGTCCATCGGTCGCAGCCCCACCGAGGCCGGATGCGGCCTCGCGGTACGGCCCGGTCCAGGCCCGGAGCCGAGCGGCAGGGTTACGCTGACCCGGTGGCGCCGGACAAGTGGGCACAGTGGCTCCTGACCCGCCGGGACGGCGACAGCGCGGGGCTGCGCGCCCGCCACGCGCGGGATCTGGCGGCGTTCCGTGACGGCGTCCTGGACGGGGCCGCCCTGGCGGTCGACGACGTGGTCCTCGACGTGGGCTGCGGGACCGGGCTGATCGGGTTCGGCGCGCTGGATCGACTCGGCCCGGACGGTCACGTCATCTTCGCCGATGTGTCTCCCGATGTGCTCGACGAGTGCCGGCGTACCGCCGGCGACGACGGGCGGTGCAGCTTCGTGGTCGCGCCGGCCGACGACCTCACCGCAGTCGCTGACGCCTCCGTCGACGTCGTGACCACCCGGTCGGTGCTCATCTACTCCGACCGCAAGGCCGCCGCCTTCGCGGAGTTCCGCCGGGTCCTGCGGCCGGGTGGGCGGATCTCCCTGTTCGAACCCATCAACCGCTTCGCGGAACGGCTCCGGCCGGATGATCCGTTCGGCACCGGCAACTCGCCCGTGCACGACCTGGCCGCCAGGGTCGCCGACGTCTACCGGAGCGGGGAAGCCACGCGACCGATGATGGACTTCGACGAACGTGACCTGGTCGACTGGGCGACGGCCGCCGGCTTCGAGGCGGTGGAGCTGGACTACCGCGCCCGGGTCGACGTGCCCGCCGACCCGATCGAGGACTGGGAGGCACTCAAGCGCGTGGCGCCCAACCCCCTGGTCCCCACGTACGGCGAAGCGATCGCCGCCGCCCTGACCGACGACGAACGCGCACGCCTCGACACGTACATGAACGCTTTGGTCGCGGCCGGCACACCCACCCGGCGCACGATGGCCACGGCGTTCCTCCGCGCCCGGCGTCCACACCGGCGGCTCGGACCGCAGTGACCAACCATGGCGGTACGCGTGGTCGGCTGTTCGGGCCGGAGTCGGGCCCAGGCGGAGCAGCGGCTGCGCCGGGCCGGCTGCTGATCACCGCACCACGGGGTCGTCTCCGGCGGGACCGGCTGCTGCCTTCCCTCCGGCGTCGGCGTCGGTGAGCAGTCGGGCGGCCAGCGCCCGCACCTCGTCCCTGAGTGTGTCCGGCCGGTCGATCGTGAAGGACCAGCCGAGCCCGGCGAGCATCTGTGCCGCACCGTCGAGCCGTTCGACCCGGGCGGTGAGGCGTACGCCGTCGGGCACCTCGGTCAGCGTGCCGACCGACGGTGGGATCCGTCGCTGCGCCTGCTCCAGGCTGGTGTGCAGCACCACCGACAGGTCGTGCGCGTACGGCACGGCCGCCAGGCCGGCAAGTACCCGCGTGGTGGGGTCGAAGCCGGCCGGGATGTCGAACCGGCCCGGGGTGGGGCGGGCCGTCCCGATGCGGTCGAGCCGGAACGTGCGTACGGCCCGGCGGTCGTGGTCGTGGCCGGTGACGTACCACCGGCCGGCGTGGAAGACCAGCCCGTACGGGTCGAGCCGCCGCTCGCCGGCCCGGCCGCGCCAGGTGGTGTAGGTGATGCTCACCGGTTGCTGATGGCGGGCCGCTTCGGCGAGCACCAGCAGCACCTCGATGCCGGGCGGGGCGGGCTTCCGGACCGGTGCGGTGAAGTCCACGGTGTCCAGCAGCGAGTCGATCCGCCGGGCGAGGACGGCCGGCAGTACCCGGCGAATCTTCGCGGTCGCGCTCGCGGCGGCCGTGCCTTCGGCGGTGACCAGCCCCGCCCGGGTCGCGGCGACGAGCCCGAGCATGACGGCGACCGCCTCCTCGTCGGTGAGCATGAGTGGCGGCAGCTTGTATCCGGGCGCGAGCCGGTACCCGCCGTAGCGACCGCGCCGGGCCTCTACCGGGATGCCGAGGTCGGCGAGGTGCGCAGCGTAGCGGCGGACCGTGCGCTCGTCGACGCCCAGCCGACCGGCCAGGTCGGCGACGGTGAAGCCGCCGCCGGCCTGGAGGATCTCCAGCATCGCCAGGACACGCGCGGTGGGCCGGGCCAAGAATCTGACTCCTTTCCGGGCGGAACCTGTCCGGTATTGATCGTAGCGTGCACCGCATGACGACCTTCGTACTGATTCCCGGGTTCTGGCTCGGCGCGTGGGCCTGGCGCCCGGTCACCGCCGCGCTGCGTGGGCACGGTCACGAGGTGTACCCGCTGAGCCTGACCGGCATGGGCGAGCGCGCCCACCTGGCCCGCCCGGACACCGACCTCGACGTCCACGTCACCGACGTGGTCAACCTGCTGCACTACGAGGACCTGCACGACGTGGTCCTCGTCGGGCACAGCTACGCCGGCGCGGTGGTGACGACCGCCGCCGCCGACCGCATGACCGATCGGATAGCCCAACTGGTCTTCGTCGACACCGGCCCGCTGCCCGACGGGGCGACGAACGACGACTTCAGCCCACCCCGGGAGCGTGAACGCAACGCGGCGGTGGTGGCCGAACACGGCGACGGCTGGCGGCTGCCTCCCCCGCCCTGGGCCGACCTGGCGGCGGGAGCAGCAGATGTGGATGAATCGGTCGTCGCGCTGCTCGGTGAGCGGTCGGTGGCGCAACCGTGGGCGACCGCCACCAGCCCGGTGCGGCTCACCGGGGCGTGGGAGAAGCTGCCCCGCCTCGGCGTGCTGTCCAGCTTCACCGTCGAGCAGGCCCGCGGGATGGCCGCCACCGTGCCACTGTGCCGGCACATGGGCGGCGACTCGTGGCGGTACGCGGAACTGCCGACGTGGCACTGGCCGATGCTCAGCCGACCGGCCGAGCTGGCCCGGATCCTGCACCGGGCCAGACCGACGGCACAGCCCGCGGCGCCGAGGTGCTAGACGGGGACGAAGGTGGCGGCCAGCACCCGCCAGTCGCCGTCCGCACGCACCCACAGTCGGGTGTAGCGCAACCGCGCGGACACGACGGCACCGCCCTGAACGGCATCCACCGCGGCGACCGTGCGGGTCACCCCCGTCTCAGCGTCTTCCTGGACGTCGAGCGACTCCTCCACCAGGTTGGTGATGCGCAGGGCCCCCGTGCGGTAGCTCTCCAGGTCGTCCTCCTTCGTGAAGACCGTGCCGTCCGGCCCGGCGGCCACGAGCCGGGGGTGCAGGAGCGCGTCGAGGGCCTCGACATCACCGGCGCGCTGGGCGGCCTGGAGCCGCCGATCCGCAGTATGGAGATCCATCCGCCGATCCTCTCCAGCGCACCACCGCCAGGACAAGCGGATTCGCTCGCGGCAGAACCGCGGTCGCCGGGCCGAGCCGGATCGCGGCGGAGGGGGTCCGGTCGCGCGCCTGGCGACGCGACGCCGCCTTCCGCGGTTGCCGAATCGGCCGGTCGCCCTGGAGCGACCGGCCGATTCCGCTGTCCGGGCTAGAAGACGCCGCTCGCTCCGGTCGGGTTACCGAGGAAGGGCGTGTTGTAGGCGTAGTGCTGCCCGGTGGTGGAGACCATCACGTAGCCGGGCTGGCCGTCGGTTCGGTAGCTGACGTCGGCGATCTCTCCGGTGACGCC
Organism: Micromonospora sp. NPDC051141; assembly: GCF_044455765.1. Classification (NCBI taxonomy): domain Bacteria; kingdom Bacillati; phylum Actinomycetota; class Actinomycetes; order Micromonosporales; family Micromonosporaceae; genus Micromonospora; species Micromonospora sp. NPDC051141. The sequence goes on along the minus strand of NZ_JBITFD010000002.1, from coordinate 115,352 downwards.
GGCCGGTGAGCCGCCCTGGTACTGGGCGTTGCCGTACGCGTAGATCTGGCCGGCCTTGCTCACGAGGACGTAGCCGAGGCCGTCGGTCGTCCGGGACATGGCGACGATTGCCCGGCTGAACCCGGCGGGCGAGCCGCCGAGGTAGGCGGCGTTGCCGTAGGCGTAGATCTGTCCCATCGACGTGAGCAACCAGTAGCCGCCACCGTCCGGGGTCATCTCGATGTCGACGAAGCTCCCCGAGTAGCCGCCCGGGCTGCCGCCGAGGTACGGCGCGCCGTAGGCGTAGACCTGGCCGGTCGCGCTCAGCATGACGTAGCCCTGGTTGTCCGGCGTCGCGGCCATGGCCACGATCTCCCCGCTGTATCCCGTGGGGCTGCCGCCCTTGTACGGCGCGTTGCCGTAGGCGTAGATCTGCCCGATCGAGGTGAGCAGCCAGTAGCCTCCCCCGTTCGACGTCACCTTCGCATCGGTGAAGCGCCCGGAGTAGCCGGTCGGCGAGCCGCCGAAGTAGCCGCCGTTCCAGGCGTAGACCTGGCCGGTGCTCGACACGTCGGTGTAGGAGCTCGGGCCGGTGATGTGCACGCCGGCGCCGTTGGTGACCGGTTCCGCGCCGGAGGTGGCGCCGATGTTGATCGAGGTCCGGGTCTTCGCGGTGATCACCGTGCCCCGGCCGGCGTTGGCCGAGCACTGGAAGGCGCCGTTCTTGAGGATCTCGAAGTGGACGTGCAGCCCGGTGGAGTCACCGTTGACCGCGGTGTGCCCGATGAGCTGCCCGCGGCTCACCGTCGCGCCGTTGGGAACCAGCGGAGCCGTGGGCGTCTCCCGCAGGTGCGCGTAGCGGGTCGACCAGCCGTTGGCGTGGACGACGTCGAGATAGTTGCCGTAGCCGGCGGGGTCGGCGCCGACGGCGTTCCACCGGACGGTGCCGTCGTAGGCGGCGTACACCTCGGTGGAGGGGCTGCGGGCGATGTCCGTCCCCTTGTGGGTGTGGGTCGGCCGGGGCTCGCCGCACGTGCCGGTCACCGTTCCGTTCGAGGGCCACCACAGGTCGCCGTCGGTGGCGGCGGAGGCGGAGGCCGGAGCGAGCGCGCCCGCCACGGCGATCAGCGACGCCACCAGGTTGACCACCGCCACCCGGCGGCCGATCAGTTGATGTCTCATCCGAGTTTCCCTTCCAACTCGTACGGGTGTTTCGCCAAGCGTCGGCACCGGGGCTCGTCAGTGGCGCGGACAGCGAACACGCTCGGCGTGACGGGCGACGTGAGCTGCGGTGACGGCGGAACAGCGAGCGATCATGGGCGAACGGTGAACGGCGCACCAGCAGCGAGTACCGACACGGAGCGTTGTTGTCGACTACACAGAGCTGGACAATGGCGGGGTGTCGGAGGCGTGGGAGGCCGAGATTCTGGTGCTCTGGCAGCGCCTACGCGCCCCCGCCGAGACATCCGGTCGCGGGGCTGTCCCCTCACTGCGGGCGGTCGCCGCCCGGTCCGGATATTCGGTCGGCTTCCTCAGTGAGGTTCTCCGCGGCCGGAAGCGGCCGAGTCCCGACGCGGCAGCCGCCATCGCCGAGGCACTCGGTGGCACCGCGTACGACGTCCGTGCCGCGCGCACCTACGCGGAGCGGATGCGGGACTCACCGGTGCCCCGCCCGCCCGCCCCGACCCGTGCCCGGGTCCACCGGACCGGGGACCCGCACTGGCCGTGCCGGATCGGTGTCGTGCCCCACGCCGCCGACTGTTGGCAGCGCCGGCCGATCAGCAGCGAGCTGGCCGCGGACAGCCCGGGTACGGCCAGCTCCGAACCGACGTCCGTGCTGACCGGGCTGGGGGGTGTGGGCAAGACACAGGTGGCCGTCGCCCACGCCCTCGACCTGTGGACCCGCGGCGCCCTGGACATGCTGGTCTGGGCCAATGCCGCCCACCGCCACGGCATCGTCGCGGCCTACGCGCAAGCCGCCCAGTTCGCGACCGGCGCCGACCAGACGGACGACACCGAGGCGGCCCGCAGATTCCTGGCCTGGGCCGCCAGCACCGACCGGCGGTGGCTCGTCGTCCTTGACGATCTGGCGGCTCCCGGCGACATCGCCGATCTGTGGCCGCCGAACACCGCCCATGGTCGAACTCTGGTCACGACGAGGCGCCGCGACGCCGCCCTGGCCCACGAGGGCCGCCGGTTCATCACCGTGCAACCCTTCACCCCGGCCGAATCGATGGCGTACCTCACCAAGAAGTTCGCCACCGCTCCGCAGCGCATGCCCGGAGCGGCCCAACTGGCCAACGACCTCGGACACCTGCCGGTGGCGATGGGTCAGGCCGCCGCCTACATCCAGGATCGCGGACTGACCTGCCAGGAGTACCGCCGGCGTCTCACCGCCAGGCTCGCGAAACTCGCCGACCTCCTGCCCGAGCCCGACGCCCTGCCGGACGACTATCACGCCGCCGTCAGCGCGACCTGGTCACTGTCGGTCCGGCTCGCCGACCGTCTGCGCCCGAAGGGCCTGGCGCGTCCCCTGCTGGACATGGCCGCCTGGCTGGATCCCAACGGCATCCCCGTCGTGCTCTTCGAGCACGCCGCCGTCCGCGCCTACCTCGCCCGACGACGGCCGACCGCCGACCTCCGAACCGGCGACGCCTCCGACGCGCTGGGCAGCCTGCACCGATTGAACCTGGTGACCGTCGACGACTCGGCGGCTGTGGTCAGGGTGCACGCCCTGGTTCAGCGGGCCACCCGTGACGGCCTCGGCAGTTCCTGGCGGCGGCACGCACTCCGCGCGGCAGCAGACGCGCTCAACGCCATCTGGCTCGACACCGGCGGCAACGACATACCGGAAGAGGTCCTGCACTCCAACGCGCTCGCACTCCACCGGCACGCCGACGACCAACTCGTCCGCGACGGCGTGCACCCACTGCTGTTCCGGGCGACCACCAGCCTCGGTCGGGCCGGCCACGTGGCGGCAGCCGTACGACTCGCCCAATGGCTGAACGAGACGGCGTCGCGACTGCTCGGCGAAGACCACCCGGACACGCTGGCCGCCCGGGGCGACCTTGCGTTCTGGCGCGGCGAAGCCGGGGCACCGAGCAACGCCGCCGCCGCGGCCCAGCGGCTCGTCGCGGACTGCCGACGGGCACTGGGGCCACGCCACCGACAGACACTCAACGCGCGCCACCACGCAGCCGGCTGGCACGGGCGCGCGGGCGCGCCGCAGCGAGCGGTCGCGGAACTCAGCGACCTGCTGGCCGATCGGATCCGGATTCTGGGCCCGGACGACCCGGACACCCTCAACAACCGCAACAGCCTGGCCGGATGGCTCGGCTACGCCGGCGATCCGCGCGGCGCCGTCGCGGCACTCCGGTCGGTCCTCATGGATCGCGTCCGCATTCTCGGCGACGACCACACGGACACGCTGGACACCCGACACCACCTCGCCCACTGGCTCGGGGAAGCGGGTGACCCGGCAGCCGCCGCGGCGGCATTCGAATCGCTGCTCGACGACCGTCGTCGCGTCCTCGGCGCCCAGCATCGCGACACGCTCGCGACCCGGTACCGACTGGCCCGATGGCGGGCCGCCGCCGGCGACTCCGCCCGGGCACTGCGCGACACGCAGCAACTCGTCGAGGACTGCCGGGAAGCCCTCGGCACGCACCACCCGGACACCCTCACCACTGAGGCGGCACTCGCCGAACTGTACGGCGAGCAGGGGAACCCGCAGCTCGCGGTGGCGTTGCTGAAGAGGGTGCTCACCGACCGGCTCGCGGTGCTCGAGAGGAACCATCCCGACATCGCCAGGACCCGCGAACGACTCGCCCGGTGGACGAGCGCCTCGACGCCGGCACGCGGGGCCGGGTGACGGTAGCGTGAGGGCCGTGACCGGTGTGTCGGCGGCGCGGGGCGGATGGGTTGTCCGCTTCCTGCTGCTGGCCGCCACCCTGATCGGGCTCGCGGCGATGCACAGCCTGGGTCACCAGGCGGCGATGCCCGGCGGGCACGCCGGGCACGGCATGCGCCCGAGCGCGCATCCGGCGACGGCACCGGCCGCGGACCTGACGAGCGGCGCCGCCGCGATGAGCGTCGCCGTCCCGAGCGGGTGCGCCGGCGACGGGTGCCCCCGGCTGGCCGCCGCGCCGGACGGTACGCCGGGACACCTGCCGGGCTGGGCCGTGTGCCTCGCGGTGATCGGCGCGTTCGGGACGGCGCTGGCGCTCGCCGCGGCGCTGGTGGTGACGCGGACGGTTGCCGCGCCCGGCCGTCTGCGCTGGTCGTCGCCGGCCGCCTCCCGGGGACCGCCCGCGGCTCCCCGGCTGGGACAACGCGTCGCCGCGGTGTCGGTGCTGCGCGTATAGGAGCGATTCCGCCGCGACACCCCACGGAGTGTCCGCGCGATCGCTTCCGCGCACGTTCACCGACTCCGAAAGGCTCACCTCGTCATGACCCGTACCATCCTGCGCCGTGCCCTCGTGGCCGGCGTCAGCCTCACCACCGCCACCGCCGTCCTGACCGGCTGCGGCAGCGACGACCACCGTACGGCCGGCGGCGGCCACCGCTCGCCCACCGCCGCCGCGTCCGACACCGCGTCCGCCTCGGCGCACAACGCGGCGGACGTGATGTTCGCGCAGATGATGATCCCGCACCACCAGCAAGCCGTGGCCATGGCCGACCTGGCCGCCACCCGGGCCGCCGACCCGCAGGTCACGCAGCTCGCCGCCCAGATCAGGGACGCCCAGGCGCCGGAGATCGCCACGATGAGCGGCTGGCTGCGCGCCTGGGGCGCGCCCGTGCCGTCCGGAAGCGACAACGCCACACCGGGCAGGGGCATGCCCGGGGTGGATCACGGCAACACCGGCATGCCGGGCATGGGCCACGGTGACAGTGCCAGCCCGACCAACTCCGGGATGCCGGGGATGGCTCACGGCATGCCGGGGATGATGTCCGACGTCGACATGGCCCGGCTGGCGGCGGCCTCGGGGCGGGACTTCGACAGGCGGTTCCTCACCATGATGATCGCCCACCACGAGGGCGCGATCACGATGGCCCGGACCGAGGCCGCCCAGGGCGCCGACAGTGACGCGAAGGCCCTCGCCGAGCGGATCAGCACCACCCAGCGGGCCGAGATCGACACGATGAGGTCCATCCTGGCCCGGATCTGACCGGGAGCGCGGTGGCCGGGTTCGCGTGGTCGCCCGGTCACCGCGCCGGTTCAGGCCAGGCACCCGAGGCTCCTACCTCGATCCATTTTCAGGTGACCTGCATCAATGCGATAACTGCCCACGGTCGCCACGGCCACGCACAAGCCGAGGTGGTGGTGGGATCAACGGATGCGCCAACCGTGGCCAACTCTAATAAAAATTGATGACATTAATATTAATTCCCACTGCCCTGCCTGGCGTAATGTCGGGAGTGGCACCGCTTTATCCCTCTCAGTCAAGCAGGTCAATGTTTGCTCGCTTGGCCACATCTTTCTTCAGATGACACCCGGCGCATTTCGATGACTACCTTTCCGCTTTTCCGTCGTATCTTTCTGTCTCCCCCACACCCCACCCGGAGAGGCAGGGAGAATGTCCCGGAGACTGCTGAGCAGCCTCGCGCTGGTCACCGCGTTGTCCGCGGTGACGCTCACCACCGCGGGCGCCGCCCAGGCGAAGCCCGACACGTCCCACACGGGCGTCGTCGGCGTCGTCGCGCAACTGAGCCCCGAGGTCGCCCGCACCGCCCACGGCACCGGCGTCGACGCCCGCGCCGCCGCGCTGGCCGCCTACTGGACCCCGGATCGGATGCGCGCGGCGCTGCCCGAAAGCGAGATCCCGGCGGTGAAGAACGCCCGCCGCGGCCAGGTCACCGGCGCGACGAGCCGTCCGCAGGGCGCGGCGGGCAGCGTGGCGCCGGCTCCGCCCGTGGCCAAGCCCCGAGCTGACCTGCCCGAGATGGGCACCAACGCCTACGACCCGGCCTACCCGGTCGGACACCCGACCGCCCGGACCACCGGCAAGGTCTTCTTCACGCTCAGCGGCCTCAACTACGTCTGCTCGGCCGCGGTCGTGAACACCGAGGGCAAGTCCTCGGTGTGGAGCGCCGGACACTGCATGACCGGCAACCTCCAGTGGGCCACGAACTGGGCCTTCGTCCCGAACTACGTCAACGGCTCGGCGCCGTACGGCTACTGGTACGCCACGGGGCTCTGGACCACCAGCGCCTGGTACAACAACAACGCCGACTTCGCCAACGACGTCGGCTCGGCGGTCATCGGACGGGTCAACGGCTGGCGGATCACCGACTACCTCGGCGGCCAGGGCATCGCCTGGAACCAGGCGGTCGGCCAGTACGACTACGCCTTCGGATATCCGCAGGCATCCCCGTTCAACGGGCAGACCCTCTGGGCCGAGAACGGCCCGACCTACGACGGTGGCGGCGGCACCATCTACATGACGAACTACATGACCGGTGGTTCCTCGGGTGGTCCCTGGCTCATGGCGTTCGACGGCAACTGGGGCCTCATCAACGGACACAACGACTTCAAGTACAACAACCTCCCGCAGTACATGTTCTCGCCGTACTACGGCAACCAGGTGGCGGGCCTCTACAACACGGTTCGCAACATCTCTTCCTGATCTCTGCCGGAACTGCCCGCCGGGTGCGTCGTCACGCGCCCGGCGGGTGCCGTCATGAAGGCGCTCATCACCGCTGGAGGGGTAGCCGCGAGGGCTGGGCCTGCGGGTCTCGGGTCGCCGCTCGGAGGTCTGGCGTCACACGGCTACCGCCCGCGCCGCCGTTGACCCATCTCGCCCCTCCATCGGGCTCGGAGTCTCGCTGTTCGTAGGGTGTGGAAATGACGAGAGGCGAGCGACTTTCGGCGCAGTTGGACTGGTACTGGCACAAGAACCTGCGGCCACGGCTGGAGGGCCTTACCGACGAGGAGTACTTCTGGGAGCCGGTGCGCGGCTGCTGGAGCATCCGCCCACGGGGCACGTCGGGCGCACCGATGTCGGAAGGTTCGGGGGAATGGACGATGGACCACGTCTTCCCCGCCCCGGCGCCGGCGCCGGTGACCACGATTGCCTGGCGGCTGGCCCACATCATCGTCTCGTGCCTGGGCTATCGGGTCGGTTGGTACTTCGGCGGCCAGGACGTCGACTCCGAGACATTCGCCTACGCGGGGACCGCTGATGAGGCACTGAAACAGCTCGATGAGATGTACGGGAGATGGCGCAAGGGGGTTCACGGCCTCTCGGACGCCGACCTGGACAATCCACCCACCGTGGGGCCCGAGCGGTTTCCTATGGAGAACAGAATCCTGCACGTCAACAGGGAGCTGATCCATCACGGCGCCGAGATTTGCCTGCTACGCGACCTCTACCGCTGGCAGGACGGAGTCGTACCGCGCCGAACATGACTTTTCGGCTACCGGCGATTGAGCGTCGGAAAGCCACGTGGCCTCGGTGACGCTCCGAGCCTGCGAGCTTCGGCAACCGTCGGATCCCGCCACTGCCTCCTGCTGAATCGCGCACCCGAGGGCGCGGCCGGCCGGCGCCGGCGGAAGGTTGCCGGCAGGTCGAGTGAGCCGACCCGGCCCCGTACGTCAAGCGGGCCCCGACCCACGGTCGGACGCTGCCGGAACAGACGGAGCCGGCCCTCGTGTCACGGACCGCACCCCCGACGGACACCGCCGCAGTGGCGCGATTGATCCCACCTCGCCGTGGGAGCACCTGGCGATGCCTGCCCGGGGGTCGCGGAGGGCCCGATGCGGCCGGCCCACCGGGCGCCTTCGGGGCAGGCGCCGAAGGTGATCGTGGGGAAGTGATGCGGCGCGCTGCGTTCTCGCCTAAGCTGCGTCACGTAAACATCGATGTTTATCGATAACAAGCGTCGGCGGCCGGGGCCAGCTCACCGGCAACCACGGGCCTCGCATTCACCAACCCCGATGGGAGTACCCGATGATCTGGCGCCCAACCATCGCCGCACTCACCGGCCTGGGCCTCGCCCTCACCACCGCACCAGGCCCCGTCGGAGCCGCACCCCCGGCACCTCGGCGTGCCGCTCATGTGAACGCTCACACCGACCTGCTCGCCGGTCCGCCCGGCGCGCCCCCCGGGGTCTGCCCGAGCGGCACCGGGTACGGCCCACCCCTGCCGGCCAGCTCCGTGTCCGCCACCAAGATCCAGAGCGGGTTCTCGTTCCTGGAAGGACCGGTCTGGATCTCCGACGGCGGCTACCTGCTGATGTCCGACATGGCCGCGGGCACCGGGCCGAACAACGTGCAGCCCGCCACGATCCGCCGGTTCACCCCGCCGGCGACCTTCGACACCTTCATCGCCAACGCCGGCAGCAACGGCCTGGCGCTCAGCCCTGACGCCCAGCAGATCATCGCCGCCACCCACGACCAGCGGAACGTCTCCGCATACCGGCTGAGCGACCGGGCCCGCAGCACCGTCGCCGCGGACTACCAGGGCCGGGCGTTCAACTCGCCCAACGACGTCACGGTCCGTTCCGACGGCGTCGTCTACTTCACCGACCCCAACTTCCAGCGCGGCAACCGACCTGACCAGATGAGCGGACGCACCAGCGTCTTCCGCGTCTCCGGTGGCCAGGTGTCACTCGTGGACGACCGCCTGCGGCAACCCAACGGCATCGCGCTCTCCCCGGACGGCAGCACGCTCTACGTGGGCGCCTACTCGGAGAACAAGATCTACAAGTACGTCGTCCAGCCCGACGGCAGCACCGGCGCCCGCAGCGTCTTCGTGAACTACCTCGGCGGTCCCGACGGGGTCACCGTCGACTGCGCCGGCAACGTGTACTGGGCCTCCGGCTCGGACGGACTGGTCCACGTCTACTCGCCCGCCGGCGCGCAGCTCGGCACGATCCGCGCCGGCGGCGCCGGAACCACCAACGTGGCGTTCGGCGGAACCGACCGGCAGACCCTCTACGTCACCTCCGGCCGAACGAACGACTCCGGCCTGTACAGCGTGCGACTCAACGTCCCCGGCTACCCGTACTGACCAAGAACCCGGAAAGGAGGAGCACCCGTGCGGATGAGTTCTCGGAAGCTCCGACACCGCGTCCCGCTCGCCCTGCTGATCTGCGCCGGCACCATCCTGACCGGCGTACCCGCCAACGCCGCGCCGGCCGCCCCGGCCACCGGGAGCCGGCCAGCGGCCGGGCTCGCCGCCGACACCAGCCCGCCCAGCCGGCCGACCGGCCTGCGCAGCACCCGGCTGACCTGCCAGTCCGTCACGCTCTCCTGGTACGCCTCCTGGGACAACGTCGGCGTCGCCTTCTACGACATCTACCACGACGGCCAGCTCGTCACCTCGGTCTCGGGACGGACGCTGACCGCCACGCTCGGTGTCGTGCAGGGTGTCACCTGGGGCTGGTACGTCAACGCCCGCGACGCCGCCGGCAACGTCTCGCAGGCCAGCTCCACGCTCTCCGTCACGCCGCCGTTCTGCCAGCAGGACACCTCTCCGCCCAGCACGCCGACCAACCTGGCCGCGACCGTCAACGGCACGGACGTGACCCTCACCTGGTCGGCCTCCACCGACAACGTCGCGGTCACCGGCTACACCATCCTGCGCAACGGTACGGCGGTCGGCTCCACCACCGGCACCGCCGGCAACCCGCCGGCGACCACGTTCACCGACACCGGGCTGACGCCCGACACCGACCACCGGTACACGGTGACCGCCCGGGACGCCCAGGGCAATGTCTCGGGGGCGAGCGCCGCGGTCACCGCGCACACCGGGTCGGGCTGCACGAGCCCGATCTGCGGCGCCACGGCGGTCACCACCGAGCGGGACCTGCCCTGGGGCTTGGTGCAACTGCCCGACGGCACGGTCCTCTACGGCCGGCGCGACCTGTTCGACATCGTCGCCATGAAACCGGACGGCACCGACAAGCACAGCATCGGCACCGTGCCGAACGTGGCCGGCACCAACGGTGAGGGCGGCGTGCTCGGGCTGGCCGTCTCGGCCACCTTCACCACCGACCGCTGGCTGTACATCTACCACACCACCACGACCGACAACCGGATCGTGCGCATCCGCTACGACGGCACGCTGCAAACCACCACCGAGCAGGTGCTCGTCACCGGAATCCCGCGCAACAAGTACCACAACGGCGGCCGGCTGCGCTTCGGCCCCGACGGCAAGCTCTACGCCGCCGCCGGCGACGGACAGAACCCGGACGTGGCCCAGGACACCAACAACCTCGGCGGCAAGGTGCTGCGGCTCAACCCCGACGGCACCGTGCCGGCGGACAACCCCTTCGGCAACTACGTGTGGAGCTACGGCCACCGCAACCCGCAGGGACTCGCCTTCGACTCCCAGGGCCGGCTCTTCGAGCAGGAGTTCGGCAACAACGTCATGGACGAGACCAACATCATCGTCAGGGGCGGCAACTACGGCTGGCCCGCCTGCGAGGGCACCTCCGGCGACTGCGCCAACCCGAACTTCAGGGCCCCGGTCCGGACGTACCCGGTGGCCGAGGCCTCGTGCAGCGGCATCGCCATCGTCCGGGACGTGCTCTACATCGCCTGCCTGCGTGGCAACCGGATGTACCGTGCCGAGATCAGCGGCAACACGCTCACCAACGTCCAGCAGTACTTCGTCGGGACGTACTTCCGGCTGCGCACCGTCGAACCGACCATCGACGGCAACCTGTGGCTGACCACGAGCACCGGCGGGGACAAGGACAGCACCCCGAACAACAGCAACGAGAAGATCCTCAAGGTGACCCTCGGCGGGGCGGCGTCCGGCCCCACGAGCTGAGGCGAGCCGGGAATCCGGCGCCACTGGCCCACGGCGGGTGCCCGCGTCGCGCGGGCACCCGCCGCGCGGCCGGGCCGGGTGTACTGCCCAGGGAGCCTGATCGTCGCCCCACCTGAGCGGAGGAGGGGTCGAGGAGACGATGGAGGCCGGTCGGCCGCGCGTAGGGGCGTGCGCCCGGCCGCCGGCGCCTCCCGTTCCGACGAACCGTCACCGGCCGATCAACGGCAGCGCGGAGAAGGTGTGGTGCTCCCAGATCAGGCGGGAGGACTCCTCCGGATAGGCAGTGACGGTGGACGACGCGTCGAAGCACTGGATCAGCCGGTGCTCCCTCTCGTACGCGGGCCAGCCCGGGTCGCCGTGCGCGGCGAACGACGACCAGGCGGCACGCATCCGAGCGGACAGGGCCCGCACCTCCTCCGCCTCCGGGTCGGCGATCAGCATGGCGACCTGCCCCCGGTCCAGGTTGCCGAACACGAGCGGCACGTCGAGGCCATGGCAGGCGCCGAGCACGCCACCCATGCCGGTGGCCCGCCAGGTCAGCTCGTAGACGTGGACGCGACCGCCACCGACGCGCTGGGCCTCGGCCAGGTGCAGCGACGGCATCCGGAACAGCCAGTCGCCGTGGACCATCTCGTACAGCTCGCCTGGCCCCGCGGTGGGAAAGTCCGCCCGGTAGCGGCGAGCGCCGTCGCGGCCCGGCGCGAACACGTCGAGCGCCTCGGCCGCCTGCTCCTCGGTCACCGCGCCGAGCAGACCGTCGATGGCGGTGAACAGGCGGTGCTCGTCACGGGTGTGCCCGACCAGGAGGTCGACCGCGCGTCCGGCGCCCCGGGCCAGCGCCTCCCAGGGCGCGGCGGGCAGGACCTCGCCGTCGACGACGGGCGCGAAGGGGATGGATCGGTACGCCGGCAGGCCCCACCGGGGCGCCCACTGCGCCATCCCGGCGACGAGCGCGTCGGCGGCGAGGGTCAGCCGGCGCGGAGGAACTCCGGACAGCTCCCCCACCGTCGGGCGCAGTCCCAGCTCAGCCGCGCAGGCGGCACCGATGTCGGCGGCGAGTTCCGGCGAGAAGAACGTGCCGGGCGCACTCTGCACGACGGCCCGGCGGAAAAGCCCCGCCGCGCGCTCCGTTGCCAGGAGCGCGGCGATCGACCCGCCACCGGCCGACTGGCCGAAGACCGTCACCCGGTCGGGTTCGCCGCCGAAGGCCCGGATGTTGTCGCGTACCCATTCGAGCGCGGCGATCTGGTCGAGCAGCCCGCGATTGGCGGGAGCGCCCTCGATCTGCGCGAAGCCCTCGACGCCGACGCGGTAGTTGAACGTCACCACGACGACGCCGTCGTCCCGCGCGAGCCGGCCACCGTCGTACTCGGGAAGACCGGACATGCCGATCGTGTAGGCGCCGCCCTGGATCCAGACCAACACCGGCAGCCGCGCGTCGGGGTCCGGCTCGGGCGACCAGACGTTCACCGTCAGCCAGTCGTCGCCCGCCGCCGCCGTCCGGGCGTCCATGCCGAAGTGCCCGCCCTGTGGGGGTGGCGGGCCGTACGAGGTCGCGTCCCGTACCCCGGTCCAGCCCGGCGCCGGCCGCGGGGCCGCGAAGCGCAGCGCGCCGACCGGCGGCTCGGCGAACGGGATGCCGCGGAAGACCGCCACCCCCGCCTCCTGACAGCCCCGAAGCGACCCGGCCGCCACGCGGACCTCCGGCCGGCGCCCGGACGCCGTCATCTGGTCGGTCATCGTCGAGTTCCCTTCCGCTCCGACCGCGAGCCGATCCACGGGCCCGCGGTCCGACGAGGCGGGCGCGTCACGACCCGTCGAGGATTATCCGGAGCGGACCACCGTGCCGTCATGTGATTTGATTCGGCCTCCCCGGCTACCGGCCGGACTGGTCGCCGCGCCACCACCGTCGCCCGGCGGCACGCGGCGACGCCGGGCGCGTGCGTCCAGATCACCGGCTCCGACCGCACACCCGCGACGGCGAACCGGCAGCCGTGCCCGACTCGCACGGTGTTCCCGTCGCCGCACCGGGACCGGGTCGCCCCGGTGGAGTCGGTCAGGCTGGACGAGGCCCGCAAGCGGACAGGACCCCGGCATGACCTTGATCTCGGCGTTCGTACCGATCTGGATCCTCACCGCGGTCGGCTACGCGGCCTGTCGTCAGGGCCTGCTGGGTGCGGCGGCGGCATCGGTGCTCGGCCGGTTCGTGTTCCACCTCGCGATGCCGTCCGCCCTGTTCCTGACGCTGTCCCGAATGCCGCTGTCCGGCTTCGCCGGTCGCTCGCTGCTCGCCTTCGGGGTGAGCACGGCCGCGGTCGTCGGGGCCGGGTGGCTCGGCGCGAGCCGGCTGTTCGGTCGCGGGCGCGGCGAGCGGCCGGTCTGGGGCATGGCCTCCGGGTACGTGAACTCGGCGAACCTCGGCATCCCGATCGCCACGCAGGTTCTCGGCACCGTGTCGTTCCTGGCGGAGGTGGTGCTGTGGCAGGTGTTGGTGGTGACGCCGATGGTCCTGGTCGTCCTGGACCGACACCGCAACCCGGCCGGGCGGGTACGGATCCGCCGGATCGCCTCCCTACCGGTACGCAACCCGGTGATCCTGGCGTCGCTGCTGGGGGTCGCGTGCTCGGCTGCCGGCCTGCGCCTGCCGTCGGTGGCCGACGCGTCGCTCACCCTGCTGGCGGGCGCCGCGGTTCCGACCGCCCTGGTCGCGCTCGGCGCGTCACTGCACCGCGCGTCGCCGTCGGGGGCCGCGCCGGCCGCACTGGCCACCATCACCGCGCTGAAGCTCGTCGCACAGCCGGTCGTCGCGTACGCGGCCGGGCTGGCCCTGCACCTGTCCCCGCCGCAGTTGCTCGCCGTGGTGGTGTGCGCGGGCCTGCCGACCGCGCAGAACACGTTCATCATCGCCCAGGAGTACGGCGTCGGCGAGACGGTCGCCAACCGGGCGGTGGTGGTGACCACGACGCTGTCGCTGGCCACCCTGGCCGCGGCGGTGGCACTGCTCGGGTAGGCCGTCAGCCGGCGCACCCAGCTCCACGAGCAGGCCCAGCGGACCGGGCGCGGACCGTCGCCGCGCGACCCGGGGGGGCCGCCACGGTCAGTAGACGCGCGTTCGGCGCGGCCCGGACCGAAGTCGCGCGAGCGGGCCGACGGCGCCGTCCCGTCCAGGTTGCCGGGGTGCGCCCGACAGGTCGGTGTCCATGACGGCGGGGCTGCCGTCGACCTCCTCGAACTCCGCGTCGGCGCATCGGACCCGCTCCAGGTCCCGGCCGGTGACCACACCGACCCGGGCCTCGTCGAACGCCTCGGGGAGATCCGTGACGAGCCAGACCGCGCCGTCCTCGTCGACAACTGTCGCGGTCGCCGCGCCCAGCACCCACGGCTCGCGCTCACCCTCGAACGGCCGGGCGCCGGCGGTGTAGGCGTTCCCGCGGGCGTACACCGGTTGTTTCACGTCGAGGTACTTCTGCTGGTCGCTGGGCGGCTGGTCGGCGAGGCGGGCCAGGTACTCCGCGAACGACGCGGGATGGCCGTCGTATCCGGCGGTGCCGGCCAGCGGTGGCCCGTCGCCCTCCGCGCCCGCCCCGTAGGCCGCGCCCGGGTCACCGCCCAGGAAGAGGTTCCCGACGTACCTGTCGTCGCCGCCGTAGATCACCGCGTACCCGGCGACCTGGGTGCTGTGCGGCCGGTGGTAGGGCGTGGCGCGGTCCAGCACCGGCTCCAGCCGCACGGTGCCACAGATCAGGTTGTGGACGAAGGCGCCTCCCTGGCTGAACAGCTCCAGCGAGGCGGGCGAGCCGAAGATGTTGTGCTCGACCAGGTAGGGACCGTGGCTCACCTCGACGAAGAGGTCCCGGCAGTTGTCGTTGTAGACGTTGCGGGACAGCCGGGTGCCCTGTGCCTGCCAGTCCAGCCAGGTGCCGAGCGAGCAGTCGTGGATCCGGTTGTGCCGGATCACCACGTCGATGGCGGCGTGCAGCTTGATGCCGGCGACCTCGTACCCGTAGAACTCGCGCTTCACGCCGATGCGGTGGATGTGGTTGTCCTCGATCGTGGAGAACGCGCATCCGAGGTGACCGACTATCGCGTTCTGGCCGCAGTCGTAGATCGTGTTGCGGCGGATCACGTGCGAGCCGATGTGCTCGCGGTCCCACCCGATCTGGCGGGCCGCGAAGACCGACTCCAACTGGTACTGGTAGCCCGGCTTGTCGCCGCGCAGAGCGGAGTGGTTCTGCCCGGTCGACCCCTCCTTCCCGATCGAGATCGCCGCGCACTTGGCGTCATGGATCACGTTGTCCTCGATGACCCATCCCTTCGCCCAGTGGGGCCCGATCAGGCCCGGCTGGTCGGCGGTCGGCGGCGCCCACGGGCTGGCCGCGTGCGCCAGCTCGAAGCCACGGACCGTGAGGTAGTCCAGGTGCGGCTGTTCCGGGTAGAAGACGCTGCGGCGTACGTTGATCTCGACCAGTTCCGTGTTCGGGTCGGCGCCCTGGAAGTTGGCCCAGATCGTCGTCCGCTCGCCGACCTCGGCGTACCAGACGAGCCGGGTCTGGTCGGGGTCGTCGACCGGACGGGTCATCCGGGTCCAGTCGTCGACGACCTCGGTACGCCGGGGTGGAGCGTCGACCTCCGCCCGGCTGGCCACCTCGAAGAAGCTCACGCCGTTCAGGTAGACGTCGCCGAGGTGCCGGCGTGGCGCACCCGTGCCGTACACGATCCAGTCGCCGGCCACCTCCTCGGCGAACGGGTTGAACGCGCCGAACAGCGCGTTGTCGACGACCGCCCGCCAGACCGTGCCGCCGCGCGGTTCCCAGCCCGTGACGCGCTCCGATCCCTTGATCACCACGTGTTCGCCGGGCGCGGCCTGGTAGGTGATGCGGCGGGAGTCGCTGAGACCGCCCCGGCGTGGTTTCACCCACTCGCGGTACTCCCCCGCGTGCACCACCACGGTGTCACCGGGCTGCGCGACGCCGGCCGCCCGGTTGATCATCCGGAACGGCCGCTCGGCGCAGCCGTCGGCGTGATCCGAACCGGTGGTTGCCACATGGAATACGGATGTCATCCGGGGAGCCTCCTGACGAGTGGTTCACGTGGCCGCCGGCCCGGTCACGTCCAGACCGGCAGGTCGAGCCGGGACGGGTGGGCGCCGTCGTGCGAGATCTCCTGCCGCGCCCGTACCGTGGTGGTCGCGGTGGCGGCGGGCTCGCCGCTGCCGGGATTGCGGGCGTAGCGCGGATGCGCTCCGGAGCTGACCTGCACGGCGACGCGGTGGCCGGCGGCGAAGCGGTGGAACGCCGGCCACAGCGGCACCGCCAGCTCGACGAAACCGTCCTCGTCGGGCCGCGGGTCGGTGGCCGAGGTGCCGACGCCGCCGAGGCGGCGGATGCCGTCGCACACGCTCATCGAGCGACCGTCGGGGTGCACGTCGCAGATCCGGACGAACACGTCCGCGCTGGCCGCCGTCGAGCGGAACCGGACGTGGGCGACCGGCTCCCCGGCGAGGACGACAGCGTGCGCCAGCGGCGGACCGCGGAAGACGACCACGTCCGCCCGGCGTTCGTGGGCGCTGGTGTCGACCGGGCCGGGGGCCGGGCCGGGACCACCGAGCGCGGGTGTGGGCCGGTCGGGATCGTAGGTGTAGCAGGTGCTGCCCCCGTCGGGGACCGCCGCGTCGAGCAGCCCGGACGGGTGCAGGTGCCACCGCTGCACGACGGTGCCCGGCGGCGGCCACGCCGGCAGGTCACGCCACTGATCCGCGCCGGTGAGGAAGGCGCGCACGGGCGCCGGCCGGGCCGCGGGCGCGCCGGCGAAGTGTTCCTTGAGGAACGCGACCGACTCGGCGAGGAACGGACTCCGGTCGCCGCGGTGGCCCCACGGACCGATGGTGAGCCGGGGTGGACGACCGGCGGCGGCGAGTTGGGCGTAGTTGCGCAACTGCCAGGGAAGGAAAATGTCGTACCAGCCGGTGGCCATGTACACGGGCGCGGTCACGTCGGGCACCGACGCGGTGTGCGACTGCCGGGTCCAGTAGTCGTCGGTGAGACTCTCGTGGGCCAGCCAGTCCTGGTACCAGCCGATCGGGTGGCCCGCCACCACGGTGTCGCCGCGGGACAGGGGCAGGACGTCGAAGGCTTCGGCCAGCTTCCGGTCCGGCCACCGCGCGAGCCGCGCCCGGACCAGGGCGCCCCGTACGCCCCGCAGCGCCATCCGGCGCGACCAGCCGAGCGAACCGCCCAGCGAGAAGGCGCCGTTGTTCCAGGTGACCGCGCCGAAGTCGGCCATCGTGACGTTCAGGCACAGGGCGTCCGGCGCGTGCCCGGGATCGTCGCGGCACATCAGTCCCGCCACGGCCCACTGGACGTAGCCGAGGTAGCTCTCCCCGTACGTCGCGACCGTGCCGGTGAACCAGGGCTGGCGACGTACCCACCGGTGGGTGGCTATGCCGTCGCGCTGCTCGTCGAGCTGCGGCCGGAAGCTGCCACCGGAGCCGCCCGTGCCGCGGCAGCTCTGCACCAGAACCGTGAACCCCTCGCCCGCCAGCGCCGGCGCGTGGGTGAGAGAGCCGTGCCGGCCGTACGGCGAGCGGACGACGACGGTGGGCAACGGCGGTTCGACCGGGCCGAGCGGCAGGTAGAGGTCGGCGCGCAGCTCGACGCCGTCGTCCATCGGCACGCGCAGCCCGCGCCGCACGGTGAAGGCGTACGGCGGCTCCGTGGCCGGGTGGCGACGGGCGCGCCGGAGCCGGCCGGACAGTCGGCGGCGGAGGCTCGTCATCACCCGGCCCCGGTGCTGGCGGTGATCGACGACACGACCGGCTTGCCGAAACGGATGACGACATCGACACTCATGCCGTGTCCGCATCCGGTGAGTCCCTCAGCGACCGCAACCCGATCCTCCCGGGTTTCTGGCCCGATCCGAGCATCTGCCGCGCCGGCGACGACTACTACCTGGTGTGTTCGAGCTTCGAGTACTCGCCCGGTGTGCCGATCTTCCACAGTCGGGACCTGTTGAGTTGGCGCCAGATCGGCAACGTGCTCGACCGCGCCGACCAGCTTCGGCTGCCTCCCGACACGCTGGCCTCGCGGGGCATCTACGCGCCGACGATCCGCCACCACGACGACCGGTTCTGGGTGGTCACGACGAACGTCACGCTCGGTCGGCACCTGATCGTCACAGCGACCGATCCCGCCGGCCCGTGGTCGGATCCGGTCTACCTGGACCTGCCGCACGTGGACCCGTCGCTGGCCTGGGAGGACGACGGCACCTGCTGGCTGACGGTGTCGGGCGTCGAGTCGTACCGGATCGACCCGGACACCGGAGAGGTCTTCGAGGGGCCGGTGCCGATGTGGTCGGGCACGGGTGGCCAGTACCCGGAGGCGCCGCACCTGTACCGGGTCGGCGACTGGTGGTACCTGCTCGTCTCGGAGGGTGGTACCCACACCGGCCACGCGGTGAGCGTCGCCCGCGCGCGCTCGCCGCGCGGGCCGTTCCAGCCCGGGCCGGCCAATCCGATCCTGACGCATCGCGGCACCGACCGGCCGGTGCAGGCGACCGGGCATGCCGACCTGGTCGAGGCCGCCGACGGCAGTTGGTGGATGGTCCTGCTGGGCATCCGGGCCAAGGGGCACTGGCCGCCCTACCACGTGCTCGGGCGGGAGACGTTCCTGGCGCCGGTGCGCTGGGTCGACGGGTGGCCGGTGGTCGACCCCGTCCGGTCCGGGACCGGCTCGGCGGGGACGAGCGGATGGCACGACCGGGACGACTTCGATGACGAGCGGCTAGGACCACAGTGGATCTCTCCCCGGGACCGGCCCGCCTCGGCGTGGTCGTTGACCGACCGGCCCGGCTGGCTGACCCTGCACGCGACCGGCGACAGCCTCGACCGGAGCGGCGCCACCGTCGTCGGCCGTCGCCAGCAGCACCACGACTGCCGGGTCAGCGTCCGCGTCGATCCCGGCGCGAGCCGCTGCGGCCTGACGATCAGGATCGACGAGGCCCACCACTACGACCTGGAGCTCGCGCGGGGCCGGGCTCGGGTCGTCGGCCGGGTCGGGCCGTTCCGTCAGGTGTTCGGGGAGTGTCAGGTGCCGGCGGGAGCGGTGACCGTGGCAGTGAGCATCCGGAGCACCGACGTGCTGCCGCCGACGGTCACCTCGTCCGACGATCTCGCGCGGGCGGGCCACGTGGGCGTCGTGGCCGCCGGCAGTGACACGATCAGGTTCGAGGTCGAGACCGGAGCCGGCTGGGCGTGCCTGGCGGAGCTGGACGGACGCTACCTGTCCACCGAGGTCGCCTCCGGCTTCACCGGGCGGGTCGTCGGCATGTACGTCACCGAGGGAACCGCCGGGTTCGACTGGTTCGACTACCGGCCGACCGGGTGACGGGACCGGCCCGCTCACCCCTTGAACGCGCCTTCCATGATGCCCTGCACCAGGCGTCGTCCGACGAAGACGAACAGCACCAGCAGCGGGAGGGTGGCCAGGAAGGAGCCGGACATGGCCAGGCCCAGATCGATGTCCCGGTTCTGTTGCAGTGCCTTGATGGCGATCTGGACGGTGTAGTTCTCCGGCGACTTCAGGACGATGAACGGCCACAGGAAGTCGTTCCACGCGTAGACGAACGTGAACAGCCCCAGCACGTACGCCGCCGGGCGGACCAGCGGGAAGGCGATCCGCCAGAAGATCTGCCAGGTGGTCGCGCCGTCCACCCGCGCCGCCTGCATCAGCTCGTCGTCGATGGTGCTGCCGATGTGCTGGCGCATCCAGAAGATGCCGAACGCGCTGACCAACCCGGGAACGATCACCGCCTGAAGACTGTCGACCCAGTTGAGCTGGGAGATAATCAGGTACTGCGGCACCACGGCCAACTGCGCCGGCACCGTCATGGTCAGCACGACGATGAGGAACAGCGTGTTGCGGCCGGGAAAGGACAGCTTGGCGAAGGCGAAGCCGGCCAACGCGCAGAGCAGCGCCTGGCCCACGGCGATCGTGCCGGCGACGATCAGACTGTTGAGCAGGGACTGCACGAACGGCACGATGGTGAGGACCAGCTCCGCCAGGTGCAGGAAGTTGCCGCCGGGCGTGATCGTCGGGGGCAGGGTCGTCGCGGTGGCGGAGTCCGTCGTCGCCACCACGAACATCCAGTAGAGCGGAAAGACGCTGCCGAGCGCGGTGAGGGTGAGCAGCGCGTACACCGGGAGCGGGACGCGGTTGGCCGAGCGTCGCCTGGCCCGCCCGGGCGCGGCGGTCGGAGGTACGGGCTTCATGGGCGCTCCGAGCGGATGCGGGTGGCCAGTAGGTAGTTGAGTCCGGAGAAGGCCACCACGATGACGAAGAGCGCGACGCCGACCGCCGCGCCGTAGCCGAAGTGGAACTGCCCGAAGGACTGCTCGTAGAGGTAGAGGGTGACGGTCTGGCACTGCCGTGCCGCTCCGCACGTGAGTCCGCCGACCGGGTTGGCCAGCAGCGGCTCGGTGAAGACCTGCAACCCGCCGATGGTCGACGTCACGACGGTGAACGCGATGATCGGCCGTAGCGAGGGGATGCTGATGTGCAGGAACTGTTTCCAGCCGTTCGCACCGTCGGCGGCGGCGGCCTCGTACAGTTCCCGGGGCACCGCCTGGAGCGCGGCGAGGTACAGCAGCGTGTTGTATCCGGTCCAACGCCAGGCGATCATCGTGGCGATCATGATGTGGCTGCCCCACAGCGACGCCGTGAAGTCGATGTGGTCGAAGCCCAACAAGCCGAGGAACCAGTTGATCATGCCGTAGTCGCGGTCGAACATCTGGGCGAAGACGATTGTCGTGGCCGCCACCGAGGTGACGTAGGGAACGAGCACCGACATCCGGAACAACGCGGCCAGCCGCAGCCGCGCGTGGTTGAGCAGGTGGGCCAGGCCGAGCGCCAGGAGCAACTGCGGCACCGTCGACAGCACCCAGATGCTGAACGTGTTCCGCAGCGCCCCCCAGAAGCGCGGGTCGTGCAGGAGTTCGGAGAAGTTGTCCAACCCGACGAAACGGTGCTCACCGATCGGGTCCCAGTCGAACAGGGAGATGTAGAAGGTGAACAGCAACGGGAAGAGACCGAAGATCAGAAAGAGCACGAAGAACGGCGAGATGTACGCGTACGGCGCCAGGGACTCCCGTACGCCCTGCCGGATCCGCCGCGTGCGACGGGGCCGCCGGAGGTCCGGTGCGGCCGTGGCCGGGGTGAGCATGGTGGTCAAGGCGTCACCTTCCCGATGGGCGGCGGCCGGACGGAGCCCGGCCGCCGCGCGTCAGCCCTCCGTCATTCGCGTACGGCGTTCTTGACGTTCTTCAGCGCGGTGTTCCAGGCATCGGCCGGGGCCACCTTGCCCTGCTCCACGCTGGTGAGCGTGTTGAGGAACTCGGTGCCGACGGGGCCGTCCTGCGGACCGAAGTAGAAGGGCTTGATCCCCACCACCGACTGGGTGTAGATCTTGCCGATCGGCGCGTTGCTGAAGAACGGGTCGGTCTTGCCGACCAGTTGCGGGTCCGTGTAGACCGACGGCGTGGTGGGCAGCGACCCCTGCATCAGGAAGTGGTCCAGTTGCCCCTTCGGCGACTGCATCTCGGCGATGTAGTTCCACGCCGCCTTCGCGTTCTTGGCGCGCTTGGGAATGGCGAGGAAGCTGCCGCCCCAGTTCCCCGAGCCGCCGGGAATGGTGGCGATGTCCCACTTGCCGTTCGTCTCGGGGGCGTTCGTCTTCATCTGGCTGAGCATCCAGGACGGTGAGCACACCACCGCGTAGTCGCCCTTCTTCATGGCCGCGGTCCAGCCGGACGAGAACGACCCCTGCTTGGCGGAGATGCCCGCGCCGAATGCCTTCAGCGTCACGTCGAACGCCGACTTGACCTGATCGTTGTCGTAGTCCAGCTTGCGGTCGGCGCTGTAGTAGCGCTGGCTGCCCTGGTTGACCGCCTGGAAGAAGACGCTTGTCGGCGTGTTGTCCACGAACGGCTTCCCGGTCTGCTGGACGTACTTCCTGCCGACGTCGATGAACTTGTCCCACGTCGGCCAGAGCTTGGCGACCTCGTCCCGGTCGGTGGGCAGGCCGGCCGCCTTGAACAGGTCGGTCCGGTAGGCGACCGCCAGGCCGCCGACGTCGGTCGGCACACCGATGATCTTGCCGTCCTCGGTCGTCGACTGCGCCATCACCCAGTCGAGGTAGTTGCCCTTGATGTCGCCCGCGCCCAGCGTGGTGAGGTCGACGAAGTTGTCCGGCGACTGCATGAACTTCGGCAGGTCGTCGGCCTGGATCAGCACCAGGTCGGGCACCTTGCCACCGGCCAGCGCGGCGGTCAGCGCCTGCGCGGTCTCGGTCGTGCTGCCCACCTCGGTGAGCTTGACCCGCACGTCCGGGTGCGCCTTGGTGTAGACGTCGACGTCGGCCTTCTGGTTGATGTTGGCGAACGACCAGAACTCGAAGGTCTTCGAGTCGGACGTGCCGTCTGATCCCCCACAGCCGGCGAGGAGGAGCGCGAGGGTGGCGATGACGGCTGCGGTGCTCCGGACGCGTTTCAACGGCCCTCCATCGGTGATCGTGAGCGGCGGTGGTCGGGTGACCGCGGCGGGTCAGGGCGACGGGTTCCCACCAGCGGGCACGCGGGCGGAAGCCGACGGACGGCTCACCGACGGTCAGCCGCGGCCATGTCGTCGCCTCGGAAAATTATCGAGATATTTACATCTGATGATTCGTTCGCTGAGGCTACTCAGTGCCCCGGTCATCCGTCAATGACCGCGCTGCCAGCAGGAGCACCGGACGGCAGGCCAGCATCCCGACCGGCACAGCGCCGAAAGTTTCGGGGCGGGTGCCGCAACTCGGCGCGAGGAAGGCCACCACGAGGAGCCGCCGCCCCTCCTGCTCGACCTGGCGGACGCCGCTGCGCCCCTCCGGGTCCCGGAACGGATGGGGTGGCCGCACCAGACGCCGGCAGGCGCGCAGTCGCTTGTCGCAGGCCCTGGGCCGGTGCCGGGAACAGCGGTTGGTCGCCGACGCCGGGCGCCGCAGTGGTCACGGCGGCGGAGCGCCGCAGTGGTCACGGCGGCGGGAACCCCGCCGGCGCCGAGGCGCTCCCCGGGCGGGGCAGGCGGCGGTGGCCGGCACCCCGGAGGCGGGGTGCCGGCCACCATCGTGCTCACCGGGTCAGCGCGATCCGCACGGCGAGGACGATCAGGATCACGCCGGTCAGCCGCTCGATGACCAGGAGCACCGCCGGGCGGGTCAACCAGGCGTGCAACCTGTCGATGAGCAGGATGTAGCACGCCCACCAGAGCACCGCGAGACCGATGAACGTCGCGGCGAGCACCGCCGTGCGGGCCGCCGCGCCGTCGCCGGACGTGACGAACTGCGGGACGAACGAGACGTAGAAGATGACCACCTTGACGTTCAGCAGCTGGCTGGTGATTCCCATGACGAACGAGCGGCGGGCCACGTGCGGCTCGTCGGCCGCCGGGGCCGGCTCGGGCGGCGCGCTCGGGGTGTCGCCGCCCCCGCCGGCGCCCACCGGGACCGGCTGCGCGGCCGGCACGGGGCGTCGGGGCCGGGTGGCCCAGAGAATGCTGCCCCCCAGGTAGACCAGGTAGAGGGCGCCGGCGATGCGCAGCACGGTGTAGAGCCGCGGCGAGGACACCAGCAGCGCCGAGAGCCCGGCCGTGGCGAGCGTGGCGTGCACCAGGGCGGCCACGAAGAGCCCGGCCAGCACCACGAACCCGGCTCGCCGCCCGTACCGCACGGTCTGCCGGGTGACCAGGGCGAAGTCCACCCCGGGCACGACGATGATCAGGATGCTCGCGGCGACGAAGCTGACGAGCTGAATGTCAGACATGCTGGTGGATCTCTTCCTGTACGCGGAGGGCCGGGACGGCCTCCTCGATGACCGACACGCCGCTGTCCCGGCGCGGCCCGTGCCGGCGCCACTGCTCGCGCAGGCGGATCCGCCCGTCCGGCAGCCGCTCGGGACGGGAGACGCACTCGCCGACGACGATGGTGCCGTCGGTGAGCACCTCCAGGTAGGCGAAGCGCACCACCCCCTCGGCGTCGCAGGTCCCGGCCAGCGAGCCGTGCCGCACCGCGCCGCCGGTGATCTCGGCCCAGACCAGGTCGCCGCGCTGGTGGTAGTGCCCGGTCAGCGGCCCGGCGTCGCCGGTCGTGCCGTGGTCGGTGCCGGCCTGGTCGGCGGCGACGAAGACCCGGCCGTCGTAGTCGAAGGAGGCCATCGGGATCACGCCCACCGGGTGCTGAGGAACTCGTCGCGGAACGGGCAGACCACCCGGCCGGCGATCGAGTTGAGCACCATGGCGCTGCGCACCGGCAGGATGCTCAGGTTGGAGTCGACCAGCCCCTGCACGTAACGCCCCCGGTTCAGCACGAAGATCTTGTGTTGGTCGGCGTGCTTCCACCGGATCGAGTAGTCCGACTCGATGACGGGCTGACCCCGCTCGTCGACGTCGACAAGCGCGGTCAGCTCCTCGTCGAAGGGCAGCGGGGCCTGCTGCCGCCCCGCGGCGACCACCAGGTGCACCGCCCGGTGCCGCTCCTCGCCGCTGCCGGCGGTGAGGCACTCCAGCTCGATCTCACCGTCGAGCTGCCGGGCCGCGGTGACGGTACGGCTCGGCATGATGGTCACCGGGAACCGGCCCGTCCGAAGCCGCTCCTCGTAGTTGTGCTGGTAGATGCCGCGCAACGTGCCGGGGGAGATGCCGTCGCTGGTGAGGATCTGCCCGGAGACCAGGCGTTCCCGCACGTCACGGGAGAGGTTGAGGAACGCCTCCTGGTAGGCCGGCCGGTACAGGTCGTTGGCCGAGGGAGAGTCCTCCAGCGGCGCGAACCACGACCGCCGGCCGATCCAGCGGATGTTCCGGACCCCGCGGGCCAACAGCGCCGCCACGCACTCCGCGCTGGTCTGCCCGCTGCCCATCACGATCCACGGCGCGTCCGGCTCGTCGGCCACGGTCGACAGGCGGTGGTGCAACTCGTCGGCGACGAAGACGTGCCGGGGATCCAGGGCGGCGAGGAAGTCCGGCAGGAACGGCACGGTGCCGGTGCCGAGCACCAGGTGCCGGGAGCGGGCGACAGCCACGTCACCGCTGCGACTGACCAGCGCGCCGTCGAAGTCGACCCGGTCGATCCGGGTGCCGTAGAAGACGTTCGGCAACTGGCCCGCCGCCCAGCTCAGGTACTGCTGGTACTCGATCCGGGGGATCGTGTCGAAACCGGCGCCCAGCAGGGCGTAGACCCGCCCGGTGGTGACCAGGTAGTTGAGGAACGACAGGGGGTGGGTCGGGTCGTAGAGGGACACCAGGTCCTTGACCCAGCCGGTCTGCATCCGCACGCCGCTGTGCAGCATCCCGTCGTGCCAGCCCGGCTGGTCCCGGGACTCGAACAGCGCGATCTCGTGCGGCGCGAGCACGTCGTACATCGCCGCGAGGCTCAGGTTCGCGGGCCCCGCGCCGATCCCCACGGTGTGGTATGTCTGCGTCATCTCTCTGCCTTCGGCTAACCCGTCGGGACCCCGACGGACGATGGGTGGTCCAGCAGAGCGCTGGCTGCGCGTCGGCTGGCGGCCAGGGCGGTCTTGGCGGCGCCCCCGCTCCCGCCGGTGAAGGTGTGCACGGTCCCGGAGACGGTCCGCAGCGCGAGACCGGGGGGCTCGCTGTAGCAGTCGGCCGCGCTGACCGGCGGGCCTGCCGGTCGCGGGTCCAGGCCGGGCAGCCGCGACGCGGCCACCGCTCGGACCCGCGCCGCGAGTTCGGCGTCGGGCGCGGGGGCGCCCGGGTCGACGTCCCAGCGGGAGCTGGGCAGGCCGAGCAGGAGGCGCCCGGGGCCGGCGGGCCGGCCGTAGAGGCCACTGGTCTCGTCCACGAAGGACGGCAGGTCGGCGCGACGCACGGCGTGGTGGGCGTACTGGATGTGCTTGGTGCGCAGGCGGGTGGCCAGCCCGGCGGCGCGCAGCAGTCCCGGGGTCCACGCCCCGGCGGCCACGACCACGAGGTCACCGGCGAGCCGCCGGCCGTCGCGCAACTCCACCGTGTCGCCGTCGAGCCGGGCCATCGGCACGGTCTCGGTCCGGGTCAGCCCGGCCAGCACGGCCCGCCGCAGCCGGTCCGGCACCACGTGGCCGGCCCGGCGCTCCCAGACCCCCACGGCGTGCTCGGGCAGCCCGTCGACGCCGAAGCGGCGGGCGACCTCCGCAGCGGTGAGCACCTCGGCGTCGACCGCGGCGGCGCCGGCCCCGACCCCGCCGCCGCCCCCGGCGACGGTGTCCGGATCGAGCAGGTAGAGCGAGCCGGTGCGCCGCCAGCCGGCCTCCGCCGCCAGGCCGGGGTCGCCCCGCAGCTCGGCGAGGCTGGCGGCGGCCAGGGCGCGGGCGGCCGGCTCCGGCTCGAAGGCCCGGACCAGCCCGCCCGACGCCGCGGTGGCGTCCCGGTACCCGCCGGTCGGGCCGTCGGGCGCCGTGCCGATGAGCACCGCCTCGGCGCCCGCGTCCTGCAACCGCCGGGCCAGCAGGACCCCGGCCAGCCCGGCGCCGACGACGAGCACCCGCGGCTCAGTCACCGGCGCCCGCCGGGAGGGTGCCGCCGACGAGGCCCAGCAGCCGGGCCGCCCGTTCGGGTCGGCTGCCGGCGGCGGCCAGCGCCGCGCGGACCGCGGCGGCCGGGTCGAAGGCGTCCGGGCGCAACGCCCGCTCGCCCCGGGTCAGCTCGATGTCCGCCAGCACCGCGTCGAGGTGCGGGCCGGCGCCGTCGAGCGCCGCGGTGTAGGCGGCCTTGAACGCCTCGTACGCCGCCGGCAGGAAGTCGGACTCGTAGCTGTCCGGCCGGTCCCAGCTCACGAACGCCCGGACCACCGCCGGGTCCTCGGTGGCCAGGAACTCGTGCGCCCAGATGGCGTGCCCCCGGCTGGTGGAGAACTTCGCGCCGGTGAGCCGGTAGAACTCGTTGACCACCAGCCCGGTCGGCCGCTCGGGCAGCCCGGCGGCCAGGTGCAGGGCGGGGATGAGCACCGCGTAGTAGAAGGCGTTGTCGATGCCGAGGAACAGCCACTGTTCGTCGACGTCGCCCCAGGCGTCGAGGTAACCGGTCAGCGTGTCCACCCCCGGACGCAGGTGGCGGGCCGGCAGCACCAGGTTGGCCAGCGCCATCTCGGCCCAGACGTCCACCCGCAGGCCGTCGCCCCACTCGATGCCCCAGTCGCTCGGGTAGGCCAGCGCGACGTCCGGCAGCCCCGTGTCGAGGTACGCCGCGACCAGCCGGCGCAGCCGGGGCGGCAGGACCGCCCGGGACCAGAACTCGCACAGCCGCTCCCGGTGCTCCTCCAGCCGGAGGACCGGCACCTGGTGGGTCACCGGCTCCGGTGCGGCCGAGCAGCAGGTCGAGCGGGCGTCGACCAGGTCCGCCGCGGCGAGGAAGCTGCCGCACCCCTCACAGGTGCCGCCGGCCGCCCCCGCCCCGCAGCGCGGGCAGGCCCCGACGACCCGGGCGTGGTGCAGGATCCGGTGACAGCCGGCGCAGGCGCGCAGCGACATCGGGGCCAGCTCGACGACCTTCGCCTCGACCAGTTCGGTGAGCAGCCGGGCCACGGCGTCGCGGTAGCCCGCGTCGGCCAGCGGGTCGACCATCACGTCGTACCGGATGCGCGCCGCGCGCAGCGCCTCGCCCACCAGCGCGCCGTAGTGCGCGGCGGTGTCCGCGGGTGCCTCGCCACGCGTCTCGGCCCGGGTCCGCACATAGTTCTGGTGGGCGTCCAGGCCGCACTGGGTCAGCACCCGGCGGCCGTCGGCGCGCAGCGCGCGGGCCGCGATGTCCCCGGCGACGTACGGGCCGGAGAGGTGCCCGACGTGCAGCGGCCCGTTCGGTGTCGGCGGCGGCGTCACCATGAGGACCACCCCGGCGGGGGCGGCGGCGTCAGTCACGGCCCGCCCCGGCGTCCCGGTCGCCCTCGGCGTCGGCGTCGGCGGTCCGGGGCATCCAGTACATGCTCAGGATGGTCAGCGGGACCTCCGGGGAGGGGTTGTGGATCACATGGGACCGCTCGGGGTCGAGCAGGATCACCCCGCCGGTCGGCACCTCGACCTTCTCCCCGGCCGCCTCGTAGATGGCGGTGCCCCGGGTCACCACCGCGAACTCGACCTCCGGGTGCACGTCCTCGGCGCTGCTGGCGCCGGGTGGGATCACGCACCACATCGCGTCGAACGGCAGCGGCCCCAGGTCGCGGTACTGCTTCCAGCGGCCGATCTGAATGCCGTACTCGTCGGTGAGCTGCGCGGTGTCGCTGACGTACTTCCGCATGGTTGTCCTCCTGATCGCGGGTGACCTGAGCGGCGGGGCCGTGGGGCGGCGCCGACGGCCCGCCGGGGCGGCGGTCGTCGGCGTGACGGCGGGTGCGCGTCCCGCCGGCGTCGTGGCGCGGCCGGTCGACGGCGTGCCACCGCCCGGGGCGGGGCCCACGTCGGCGGCCCGGTGGTGAGGGCGGCGCGGGCGTCCCCACCGGGGGCCGGGACCGGCCCTCCGGCCCGGCGCACGCCGGGCGCGCGGTGCGTGACCACGCCCCCATGGGTCACGGCGGACCGCTGCTCGAAACACCGCCTCCCCGGCTCCGATTGATTCGCCGCGGCGAATGGCGGCACTGCCACTGTCGGCGTAGGGTCGCTCTGCGAACAGGCAGACAACCGGCAGTTCAACGGCAACATCTCGGCCGACTCCCGGATCAGTGGCCCCGGCTACGGCGTACCGTCGGCACGAATCGGCCAGACCCGCACGGAGCAGGCGAGTGGGGATGGCATGGTGATCGACTACCCGGTTACCCTGAGTGATGAGATCGTCGCGGCCCGACAGCGGGCCCACCTCACCCAGGAGGAGTTGGCGGCCCGGACGGGGCTGAGCGTGCGCAGCATCCGCAACCTGGAGTCGGCGCGGGTGCTGCGGCCCCGGCCCGCCACCGTCCGACTGATCCGCGACGCGCTCGGCCTGCCCGGCCCGCCCGGCCCGTCATCGCCACCGCCCCGGCCGCGCCCGATGCAACTGCCGCTGGACGTGCCCGGCTTCACCGGCCGCGTCGCCCAGCTCGCCCAACTCGACCGGCTCTTCGACGATGGCCCCCGGCAGATGTCCACTGTGGTGGTCTGCGTCCTCATCGGCCGCGCCGGGATCGGCAAGACCGCGCTGGCGCTGCACTGGGCGCACCGGTTCGCGACCCGCTTCGCCGACGGGGTGCTCCACATCGACCTGAGCGGCAACCGGACACAAAGGTCACCGGCGTCGCCCTCGGACGCGCTGGGCTGCCTCATCGAGGCGCTCGCCGGGCCGGCCGGCGGCATCCCGCGTGGCCTCGACGCCCGGGTCGGGCTGTACCGCAGCCTGCTCGCCGGGCGGCGGATGCTCATCGTGCTCGACGACGCGCGGGACGTCGACCAGGTCCGGCCACTCCTGCCCGGCGCGGCCGGGTGCATGGTGCTGGTGACCAGCCGGGACCGGCTCACCGGGCTGGTCGCCGGAGAGGTCGCGCACCCCGTCGTGCTCGACCGCCTCGCCCCGGAGGAGGCGTACGAGCTGCTGCGGGCCCGCCTCGGCGCGCACCGACTCGCGACGGAACCCGAGGCGGTACGCGGGATCGTGGCCCACTGCCAGGGCGTGCCCCGGGCGCTGGCGGTGGTGGCGGCCTGCGCGGCCGTCCAGCCCGGGGTGTCGCTCACCGAGCTGGCGCGGCAACTGCGCTAGCGGCGCCGGCCGGCAGCGGCCAGCTCGGCGGCACAGCCGGTCCGGGTCGGGGTGAGACCCGGCCCGCGCCGGTGCGTTCAGGACCTGTCGGCGCGGGTCCCGGCGCGGGCGGCCACGTGCGCCGGCACCGCCACGGTCGCGGGCAGCGCGGGGTCGGTCAGCGGCTGCTGCCACGTCGCGACCAGGGGAAGCTCGCCGGCCCAGAGGCCGAGCGCGGCGTCCGGGCCGGCGCCGTCGTCGGGCGGACCGCTGCGGGTCTTGACCGACGCCTCGGCCAGTGGCAGCGCCAGCAGGACCGTGGCCGCGAGCTCCTTGCCGTTCGGCCCGCGGGCGTAGTCCCACTGGCCCGGCGCGACGTGTTCGGTCAGCAACCGCAGGCCGTACCGCTTCTCCTCGGCGTCGACCACCCTGCGCGGGGTCCCGTAGACCATCGCGCTGCGGTAGTTGACCCCGTGCTCGAAGACCGAACGTGCCAGGACCAGCCCGTCGACGACCGTGACCGTGGCGCAGACCTCGGCGTCGGTGGTGAGGCTCCGGCTGGCCACCGAGCCGTGCAGGAAGAGGTGCGTGGTGTCGAAGCCGTAGACGGTCGGCACCACCATCGGAGCGCCGTCCACCAGCGCGCCGAGG
The DNA here is from genome assembly GCF_044455765.1 of Micromonospora sp. NPDC051141. Lineage (NCBI taxonomy): Bacteria > Bacillati > Actinomycetota > Actinomycetes > Micromonosporales > Micromonosporaceae > Micromonospora > Micromonospora sp. NPDC051141. The sequence goes on along the minus strand of NZ_JBITFD010000002.1, from coordinate 85,228 downwards.
TGGCAGACGAGACCGGCCCGCAGCACCTCGAAGAGGGCGGCGCGGTCGCCGCGTCCCTTCTGGCTCATCCGGCGCAGCCGGGTGCGGGGGGTTGCGGACAACGGCGCGTCGGCGTCGCTCATGACTCGTCTCCCGTCGGTCGGAACGGACCAGGCGCGAGCGTACTCACCGGCCGGCGCCCGGCGGGAGCAGCCGACGGATCAGTTCGTGGGCGCGGGACACGTGCGGCGCGCACCACGAGTTGATCGGCAGGTACGACGCTGGAGGCCGAAGCAGGAGAGCTGGCGATACGTCACCGTGCGTCACCGCCGGCGACGAACACCAGTCCATCCGGAGCGGCAGATGAGAGTCGGGTGCTGTCTGCCGGCAGTGCTGGCAGGCAATACCCTCGACCATGAGCCCGGCTTCCTCCGGCACGTCGAACGTTCGGGCTCGACCGGTCCGCGCTCGCTGCTCGACTCGAGAGGCACAACCATGCCCGGTACAACCGCACCCGTCACGTATCTCATCGTGGACGGGGAGAACATCGATGCCACTCTCGGCAACAGTGTTCTGGAGCGTCGGCCGGCCCCTGCGGAGCGACCCCGGTGGGAGCGTCTGCGGGAATTCGCACGGGACACGTGGCAGCAACCGGTGAAGGCACTGTTCTTCCTCAACGCCTCGGGCGGCGGTCTGCCGATGCCCTTCGTCCGGGCCCTCCTGAGCATGGACTACCGCCCCGTTCCGCTCGCTGGTTCGTCGGATCAGAAGGTGGTGGACATCGGCATCCAGCGGACGTTGGAGGCTATCGCCCGACGCCCGGGCAATGTGATGCTCGCCAGCCACGACGGCGACTTCCTGCCGCAGGTCGACGAGCTCCTACGAGGTGATCATCAGGTCGCGGTCGTCGGGTTCACGGAGTTCCTCAACGCCGGCTTCGCGGAGCTTCCCGGTCTGCACGTGTTCGACATCGAGGACGATGCGGACTGCTTCACCAACGTCCTTCCTCGGGTCCGCATCATCGACCTGGAGAGCTTCGACCCCGAGCGCTTCCTGTAGGCCGGACAGCATCCGCGCCTGCTCGCGGTGTGAGCGCACACCCGCAGCACCACGTCTGGGGTGTTGCCGTGATCCTCTCGGATTGGTCGGATGTACCGGATCGCCTGGCCAGATTGTCGACGCACCCGTCTGCCGGCGCGGTCTTCGGAGCCAACGGCCATCAGTGGCGACGAGCCCGACGGAAGCCCGACGGGCTTCACCGCTGGTACCGAGGCTGGCTCGAACAGGCCGAAGAGCAAACCCGGTCCCGATCAAGCCGCACCGCACGGAAGTAGCGGCAGAACCGAGTCGCCGACGTCACGAGGCGGCATGCTGGGCGACTGCCACGCCGTCCGTGACCGACATCGTCAGCGTGGGGCGGGACGGCGCCCGGAGCTGGCCGGTCGCGGGCCACCAGGTGACCACGTCGAGCAATGCCCCGACCAGTTCGTCGACGGCGTCGTTCCCGCCCTGACGCCGTATCCACCAGGCTGACGCGGCGAGCAACCGGCACAGCGCCCGCCGGTCCACCCCGGTCGGCCAGGTGCGGGGCAGGTCGCCGCCGCCCGGGGTCGTCCCCGGCCATTCGTCTCCGAGGCGCCGCAGGATCGTGGCCTGGGCACCGGCACGCGAGGCAGGGGTGCGGGCCCGGGTGACCCGCGCGTACAACTCGACGAGTTCGTCACGCTCCAGCAGGCGTACGGCGGAGGCGAAGCCGGTGTCCGGCGCCCAGGAGGTCGAGGCGTCCGGCGTGTGACAGCTGATCAGCCGCTCGGTCAGAGTCCGGAACCGAACGGGCTCGTCCCGACGCATCCGGGCCAGGAACGGGAGGATGCCCCGCTCACTCGCGAGCTCCACCTCCGTCATCCGGAGGGCGTGCGCGAACATCTCGGGTGCCAGGACGGCTGCGGCGTCCGGCGCCAGCCGCCTGGCGAATGCGATGACCACGCTGAGGCGGAAACCATCATCCAGCTCGTCTTCCATCATCGCCCGGAGCGCTCTCCGGAGCTGGTCCCCGTCGAGGCTGGGAGCCAGGACGACGAGCACCTGATAGTTGCGCCGCCCGGGCGAGTCCGCGAGCGTCATCGCCAGGGCCTCCTCGACGACGGACGCCGGCAGCGGAGCACCGAACGCCTCCAGGACGACCGCGTCCCACTCACCGCTGACAGCCAGTAACGCACGCAGCGCCGTGGTTGCCGCTTCGGTGGCTCCCGCCCGGTACAGGTACCCGAGCGTGCGGGCGTCCGCCGAATGGGACCGGTTGGTGGTCCCACCCTGCCACCGGGCGGTAGCCAGCATCGTCAGTACCGCTCCGGTCAGGGAACTCCGCTCGGCATCGGGCAGGTGACGGCTCAGACCCGCGAGGGCCTGCGCGCGCAGCGGACCGTCGCGGCGGGCGAGCAGGAGGTCACACGCGCGGCGTACCTGTTCCACCGGCACCAGTTCCGCGAAGCGGAGCAGCGGCGGCACCTCGTCCTCGTCGATCAGTGGCAGGTGCTCGGCGGCGTACGTGAAGACACCGTCGAGAAGCTCGTCCTGGCCGGTGGAACGGAGTCGCGACACCAGACCGGGCGCCCAGAGTGCCATCTGCGCGGCGCTCTCCGGGTCATCGCCCACCGCGGCGGCCCAGGCCCGTGGCAGCGCCTGATCCGGCAGCGCCCCGCTGAGCGCCTCCACGGCCCGCGCGACGCCCCCGAGGCCGTACACCCGCTCTGCGCTGATCATCGTCGTGCTCAGGCCGGGGTCCGCCGAGGCCATGGTCAACGGCCGCCACACCGGCTGTTTCCGCGCCCAGAGAGGCACCGAGCGTGACCCGGACTCCAGCAGCGCCAGCGCGTCCACGGCGATCTCCGAGGACAGCAGGGGTGCGAGCCTCGCCACCGCGTCGGCAAGGGTCCGCGACTCCGGGATCCCGCGGACGAAGGTCAGGACGCGCCTCCCGGTCCGGCTACGTGCCTCGGGGGGAAGAACCCGTCCGATCTCGGCTACCGCGGACAGGTCGTCCAGCCGTACCGGGCTCGACGTGCTGTCGGCGACGGCCTGTCGCAGCACGTCCTCGGGAAGGTGCGGAGCGAGCACGTTGAGTGCCGTCACCCGGGCGCCTGACTCGACGGCGTCCTCCGTGTTCACCGCGCGCAGTGCCGCCCCGAGCTCCTCCTCGCTCAGCTGCGGCGCGATGATCGCGAGCGTCTGCGCGTACCTGGGGTCGTCGTCCCATGCCTCAATGGCTTCCGCGACGTACCGGCGACGCGTCTCCGGGGAGAGATACCTGACCAGGTGTGGTCGGGCGTCCAAGGCGAGTGGGTGGTCGATCCGGACCGGCAGCCGTTCGATCTTCGGGATCGCCGCCATCTCCTGCTCGGCGTAGTCGCGTGCCTCCTCCGGCGGCAGCCGGTCGAGCATCGCGCCGAGCAGAAGGTGTCGGACCGCGGCATCCAGCAGCCGACCCGACTCTCCGTCGGGCGGGAACAACTCGCTCAGCCAACCTCGCACCTCGGTGGTGGACAGTTGTCCGCAGAGCGCGTACAGCAGACTCGGCGAGCGGAAGTCCAACCTGAACCGCAGCGCCAACTCCAGCAGGGCGGGCACTTCCGACCTGCCCCAGTCGAGGTGCGCGGCCACATGGAGCATGCGGGCGGCCACCTCCATGTCCACGCCCTTCTCCAGCACCCACCGCAGTCGCTCGATGCCGCCGGTGGGCCGGGGACCAGGCGTGGCGGGCCTGTCCCCCGGTCCGTCAGGCCGGTTCCCGAGCAGGGTCAGCACGTCGTCGAAGACCGCCTCGGTGACGGGCACGTGCTGGAGCAGGGCGATCAGCTGGTCCCGGCCCGGCTCGTACTTTCCCGAGCCGAGGATCCGTAACGCCTTGCGCGCGCCGGCCCCCCGGTCCGGGTGCAGAAACAGGGTGACGACAGCCCGGACGAACTTCCGGTTGCCGTAGCGGTCCTGCAACAGATGATGGTGCAGCAGGTCCGTCAGCGCGTCGTGCGGCAGCCGGGCGGCCGCGGTGGCCAGTGGCCCGGGCAGCAGTCGGCCGTTGTCGGTGTCGAGGGCCAGTTCGACCACGGCCGGAACCAGTTCGTCGGCGAGGAACGGCAGGATCGCCTCCAGCACGGCGGAGCGTTCCTGGCTGCCGTACGAGGCGGCGAGGCTGAGCACGTCCAGATGCGTGCGCTCCGGCAGGTCCGGTACGAGAAGTCGAACCCCCAGCGCCTGATGGTCCGGATTGCTCATGATCGCGACACGCTGGAAGCCCTGCTCGACGGTCCAGTGTCCCCGAGTGACCATCTCCCGCACCAGCCCGGGCGGGATGGCCGTCACCGCCGAGGTCACGCTCGCCCGGATGAGGCGGTACCGCAACCGGAGCGTGAGCCGCCCGGTCGCCGCCTCCGCCAACTCGACGTCACGTAGATAGCTGCCGACATCCCCGGCCTGCGCGTGCACCGCGTACCAAAGGTTCTCCCGACTACGGCTCAGCGCGAGCAGACGGTGCAGGTCCGCTTCCCGGCCGGTCGCCAACAGGTGCGACGCCAGATGCCGGACGGGATACCCGCCGTCCGCGCCGGCCAGCTCCGGCCGGGCCGCCAGGGTGCCGAGCCCCGACTCCAGGCCACCCCACGCCGCCAGGTAGCGGTCGCAGACACGGGCGTGAGCGGCCCGGGCCGCCTGCCGGAGGGTCCCGTCGGACGCGCCCGACAGGTACTCCCGGAGACTCGGGTGGTGGGGCGCGAAGCGGACCGGCTCGTCCACCTCCTCACCGGGTTCGACGACCGTGCAGAAGGGCCGCAGCCCGTCGCGCATGAGAGCGTCCACGAGGGACGGCTCGTCCAGCCCGGCGAGCGAGCAGAGGGTGCGGGCGTCCACCGGCTCGCCGGCCACGCCGAGCGCCGCGAGCAGTCGGACGCGTCGCTCGTCGTACTGCCCGTCCCCGCCGAGGCAGAGCGACAGGACGCGGTGCTGGTAGTAGGCCTCCAAGCCTTCCGGCAACCCGGGAAGATCCCGAATGCTTCGTGGCTCCTGACCGATGGACTCGATCACGTAGTGGGCGTAGACCCACGACCCTCGACTGCGCTCCAGGATCCGCAGGGCGAAGGATTCCTCGGTGACGCCGTGTCCGTCGAGCGCCCGGGCGACACGGGGGTCGTTCCGCGCACGGTCACGGAGGAAACCCTCCAGAGCCGCACCATTCCCCGGCGATTCCGGCAACAGCGTCACACGACGTGTCTGGTCCCACGGAAGGTTCCTCAATCGCCCGGTCCGCGCGGTCACGACGACGTAAACGCGCTCCGGAAGCCACTGCGGCAGCCCGAACGGCAACTCGGTGGCGGGATACTCGTGGGCGGCGTCCAGCGCGTCGACGACCACGACGATGGGCCGTGTCGGCCCCTGCTCGTTCCGCCGTCGCGCCGCCTGCTCGATGACGTCGGCCAGCCACCCGGGCTCTCCGCTGGAGTCGGAGAGCCAACCACCGGGGGCGAGATCGTCCAACGTCCACGCGGTGATGAGTTGGGCGCTCAGGCTGCGCACGACCGTCGCCGTCAGTCCCGCCCCGGCGCCGTTCTGCACGAAGTGCGCGGCGTCCGTCTCCGGTCGCGCCTCGACCCACGCCGCGAAGGCCGACTTCCCCATGCCGGGCTCGGCCTCCACCGCGAAGTATCCACGATCCCGTTCTTCCATGAACCGGAGGAAATCCGCGACCAGAGGATTGTTCGGGTAGTAGGCCCGGGTCAGCGAATCGACGTATGCCCCGTACGCCTGGGGAGCATCCCGGAGCGGATGGGCCCCGGCGGCGGTCATGACCGTGATGTTGATATTGCCGCTGTTGTTGTCCGCGTTGATGATGGGGCTGTTGTCCCCGCGCGTTTCCGACGTACGGCGCCGCTGGGGAAACGGCCGCCATCTCCTCATCAAGTCGGATCGCCGTTGTCGCGGGACGGCCGGTCGGATCTCGGCGGCGCGTGGAAGGTGATGTGTCCGCTGTTGTTGTCCGCGTTGACGATGGGGCTGTTGTCCCCGTGCGTCTCGGACGTCGGGGCCGCGGCCGGCGGTGATCCGGGGCGCTGAAGCGCGGTCAGCCCGGCCCAGAACAAGGTGACCGCGACGAGCCCCACGACGAGCGGCGGCGTGGGACCTGCGGTGACCAGATTGGTCAGGACACTGGCGACGATTCCCAGCCCCACCGAAAGGGCGGCAATGAGTCTTTGGTTCATCTGTCCCCACCCGTGCGACGACGACCCGAATTCGCTGACTGCCGCTCCCATCCTGCCATCGGTCGCAACAGTCACACCAGATTGTCCACTCGCGCGCCGGCCGGAATTCGGCGACGGTAGCTGCCCGAGCACGGGTCGGACACGGTCGGACCGTCCGGCGCCGACACGGGTGCAGACGTTGGTATCGGACGGCGTGTCCGTCAGGGTGAACTGGCTGGACCGACGAACAAGAATGCCTGCTGCGCGGATTCCCCATACCGTTCCACCCATCGTCCGAAGCGCAGCACGAGCGGAACGCCACGGATGCTAACGACGCCCTGACACATGTCGGATTCGTGACGTCAACCTGACGGAGCGGTGGGACCCTCCTACGCTGAGTGCACGTTTCGCCCGGCGACGCTCCGGAAGGAGCCGTCTCATGCCATCCCTCCTCGCCACCGTCCTCCTCGCGGTCGCCCTGACGGCCGCACCCGCCGCCGCCGCGCCTGCCGCGCCCGGCGCTTTGGCTGGCTATCGCATGGTGGACCTCGGCACCCTCGGCGGCGACAGCAGCTACGCCAGCGCCATGAACGACCGCGGCGACGTGGTCGGCCGCGCCCAGGCCACCGACGGCACCTACCGCGGGTTCCTCTGGCATCACGGGCGGATGATCGATCTCGGCGCCTTCAACCCGACCGACGTCAACGACCGCGGCCAGGTCGTCGGCACCCTCGACGACGGCTCCGGCGGGTACGTCTGGCACCGTGGTGTCCTCCAGCCGCTGGGAGCACCGTCCACCCTGCCCGTGGCGATCAACAACCGCGGCCAGGTTCTCGGCCGCACCGACGCAGGCCCCGTCCTGTGGACGAACGGCCGTGCCCGGCCCTTGGCCCTCGGCGAGGTGTCCGACGTCAACGAGCGCGGCCAGGTCTCCGGCGGGGTGTCCGTGCCGGGCGGCTTCCACGCCGCCCTGTGGCACAGGGGCCGGATCACCGACCTCGGCACCGGCCCCTTCGACCGCAGCAACACGTACGCCCTCAACGACCACGGCTGGGTGATCGGCTGGCAGTTCTCGGCCGAGCAGTTCGAGCGCGGCATCCTCTGGCGGCACGGCCGCGCGCTGGACGTCGGCACCCTCGGCGGCAGCTTCACCCAGCTGCGGGCGATCAACAACCGCGGCGAGATCCTGGGCAGCTCCCAGGCCACCGACGGGAGCGCCCGCCCGGCGCTGTGGCGACGCGGCGTCCTGCACGACCTCAGCCTCGCCGGGGTCAGCACGGACGGCGAGGTCGTCGACCTCGATGACCACGGCCGCATCGCCGCGACGATCCGCCCGGTCTGGGGTGTCAGCCACGCGGTCGTCTACCACCCGCGCTGACGGAGTCGGCCCCGGGCAGCGACCGGTCGGGGTCGCCCGCCCGGATCAGAACCGGACGGCTTCCACCCCGGCTCGGCGGCCAGGCGTCGGCGCAGACCCTCGCCCTCAATGGCGATGTGCGGCAGCCGGTCCAGCCACCACGCGCCGCGGTCCGCAGTGAAATGACCGCCGCGCCGATCGCCAGGAAAGCCCATGCTCTTGAGGACGGGCCGCCGAGCAGGATGAGGCCGGCGAACACCGAGCTCATGATGAGGCCGGCCGCGGCGACGACCCGGGCACCGTGGCCGATGCCGCTGATCGTGGCTACAGCGGAGGACATCATCCGCTCGACTGAGCCACTTGGGGATGCGATGGAACGAGCCGGTGGTCTCGTGGACTCGTGGGGTGGCGGCGAGTTCTGTTCCGTCCTGCCGAGGGCCCTGTCGTTCATCCGGCAGACCGCCAATCCGTAGCGCAATCGGCGTTCGCTCTGACCCTAACCGACGCGACCGGACGGCACCTGACCCAAGCGATCGTGACGCCGCGCGGCGGGCGTTCCGCGGCATGTGCGGACGCCGGCCAGGCGGATCGCCTACGGCGCCCTGTGGTGATCGCGACTCTCTGCGGTGGCAGCACCGGGACCGGCCGGTCAGCGGCAAGCCGTGATCGATCAGTCCTCGGCGAACGGGCTTCGGCGGCCTTCCACGAAAGCGGCGGCCATTCTCGCGCCTGCACTATTGATCGATCACCGACGTCGGTGATCAGACTGCGTCGGCAGCCAGACCGGGCAGGTGTTGGCCGCCCTGGTGGCTCCAGAGGCGAGCGAGGTGATCACTTGGGCGGGTTATGGTTTCAAGGTTTCGAGGCACAGGATCAGCACTTGGCCGTCCTCGAAAGTCTTCCAGAGGACGTCGTCGGCTGTCGGAGCGCCGGGGCACGTCTCATTGAGGACCTCCTCTGTCGCCGGGCTCGGCCTTGTCTCGCGGTACACCACTCGCCTGCGCGCAGTCGGATCGTCACAGGCGACGACGCGCGTGTCCTCTACCGCCGCCCCGGCTACGCAGTCCCCAACCTCGGCGGAGAACCGCTCCACATCCCGCACGCTGCGGACGAAGCCGAGGATGCAACTGATCGCGCCAACAACGGCAAGAATCGCAGCCACGAACACCCGCAGGCCCGACGCCCGAGATCCCTTTCCAGCGGGCAACGACATCAGCCCTCCAGCGGAAGTGTCGGCAGAGTCGATGGCACCCAAGGTAGAGCTCGCCGTCAACCGCTGATCCCACGATGCCCGTCAATCCGTGCGCCGACCGGGACACATTCCGGGGCGGCCAATGCACATCCGGCCGCGGCGGTCGCCAACCCACAATCAGGCGGGCCGGCCGACCGAAACCCGGACGCCTGGAGCCGCCGATGAAGATTGAGCCCGCCAGCGGCTTCCTCGACCTACCCAACGCGCCCGCCCTCGCAGATCAACCACTCGCGACCAAGCATGGTCAGATGCACGTATCTCGGCATAGCCGCGAGCGCTGCCTACGTCCCGGAGGCCATGTAGGCGGCGAGGATGTAGTGGGATGCCGGTCGAGGTTCTTGCGGACTCGGTCGTAGCGCATGGTGGTACGCGGGTCGGTGTGACAAGCCGTGTCGGGTACCGGACACGAGCGAACAACCGCAACGCAGCCCGAGACCAACCAGGTATGACGACACATTTCGAGACACCCGCCACGCGTCGCAGGCCCGTATGGCTTCGCCTGCACCGCCCGATCAGCACCGCCGCTGCCGGCGTAGCCGTGATCGGCGGCCTCGCCGTCGGCGTCGCACCTGCCGCCTCCGCCGTCGCACCGCCAGCTACCGCCCGGATCAGCGTGGACAGCAACGGCGGCCAGGCCGCCGAGTACCGCAGCGAGCCCTTCGCGGCGAGCGCGGACGGCCGGTACGTCGCCTTCACCTCCGCCGCACCGAACCTGGCGCCGGACGACACCAACAACACCTGGGACGTGCTGGTACGCGACCGCCGAACCGGCACCACCAGCCGCGTCAGCCAGTCCACCGCAGGAGCTGCGGGCGACAGCTCCAGCTACGGCCACTCCCTGAGCCCGGACGGCCGATACGTCTCCTTCACCTCCGACGCCGCCAATCTGGTGCCCGGCGACACCAACGGGGCCTCCGACGGCTTCGTCCACGACCGCCGCACGGGCACCACCAGCCGGGTCACGCTGACCAATGGCAACACCCAGGCCGATGCCCGCAGCTACGCGCCGGCCATCAGCGCCGACGGTCGGTTCGTGGCGTTCGTCTCCGAAGCCACCAACGTGGTGCCGGGGGACACCAACGGCTTGGCCGACATCTTCCTGCGTGACCGGCAGGCCGGTACCACCGTCCGGGTCAGCGGCACGAACGCCGACGCACCGTCCGAGGCACCGGCGATCAGCGCCAACGGCCGGTACGTGACGTTCACCTCGGAGGCGGCGCTGGTGCCCGGCGACACCAACGGCATAGCCGACGTCTTCATCCGTGATATGCGCACCGGCAGCCTCCAGCGGGTCAACGTGTCCACCACCGGCGCACAGGCAAACGCGCTCACCGTCTCCCCGACGATGAGCGCGGACGGCCGGTTCGTAGCGTTCACCTCCGAAGCGGCGCTGGTGCCCGGCGACACCAACGACGTAGCCGACGTGTTCCTCCGAGACCTGCGCACCGGCACGACCATCAGGGTCAACGTGGCGGCCGACGGTGGGCAGGCCACCGGCGGCAGCAGTTACGGCCCGATGATGAGCGCCGACGGCCGGCACGTCGTCTTCAGCTCCGACGCCACCAACCTCGTATCGGACGACACCAACGGCGTAGCCGACGTGTTCCTCCGAGACCTGCGCACCGGCACGACCGTCAGGGCCAGCCTGGCGGCCGACGGCGGACAGGGCAACGACGGCAGCTACAACGGGGTGGTCACCCGAGACGGCCGATACGTCGCCTTCGCCTCGACGGCCACGAACCTGGTACCTGGCGACACCAACGGCGTGACCGACGCATTCCTGCGCCACATGCCCCGCTGATTCAATCGATGTAAGGCAAGAGTGCCCCGGCTTCGCAGGAAGCCGGGGCACTCTGCGCGCCACGACTCGATCGAGAGCGGAATGGCGTGGCGAAGTGCGGCCCCGCAGTTGCTCTCCTCTTGACCGTCTGGCCGAGGGCGTCAATCGCTTTCTTGACCCGGCCTGCCAGCCAAGCGACAGCCCACACCACATGATCGGGTGCACTGATCTCGGCATGAGCGGATGTACTGCACTGGTGTACTTCTCGTCCTCGTCTAGCGCTGCTCAGCCGACCCCGAGCGTGGCGGCGAGCTTCGCGATCGTGGTCGGGGCGCGCGGGCCGCGGGCGACCTCCGCGAGGATGTCCCGGGCGACAGGCCGGCACGTGATCTCGGCCGGCGCGGTGCGCTCGGCCTCGGTCAGCAGGCGAGCCGCGTTGCCCACGTCCCCGGCGTGCAGGTAGGCGCGGGCCACGTCGAGTAGGTGCGCCGCGCGGTGTTCGGCGGCCAGCCACCGCCAGCCGGCCCGCGCCGTGGCCTTCTCGTGCCAGGCGATCGCCGCATGAGCGTCGCCCACCTCGACGGCCACGGCGGCGCGGGCCAGGTCAACGGCGGTGGGCCCGAACCCGGTGCGGTGATGGTCGCACCCGTCACCGACCTGCTCCCCCATACCGGCGGCCTCGTCGAGCAGCTCACCGGCGACAGCCTCGTTGCCGTCCTGCGCCACCGCCAGACCGGCCTGAACGAGCAGCGTCCCGCACAGCGACAACTCCACCGGTGCGCCTTGCTCGATCACGGGTGGAGCGATCCGGTACGCGGCAGCGAGCATCACCGACCTCGCCTCCCGCGCTCGGCCGAGCGCGCGCAACACCTGGCCGAGCTGGACGGCTGCGGCGGCCACCAGCTCCCGGTCGCCGGTGGCGGCGAGCATCGCCCGATCCACGGCCAGCCACGCCAACTCGGCGTCGCCGAGCTTGACCAGCAGAGCGGCGGTGACCCGGTACGCCTCGACCAGCGGCCCACGACCCGAGCCCCGATCGTGTACGTAGGTACGCTGTGCGTTCGTGAGCAGGTCCGGCGCCAGGTCGACCACCTGCGGATAGCGGGCGTACTGGAACGTCGTCCACGCATACCCCACATCCCGCAGCATCCGATCCACCGGCGCCACCGGCCCGCCTGCCAGCTTGCCCAACGGGATCTCGTAACGGGCCAACGACGCTCTGATCCGGTCGACACCGTCCGCGCGACCCTTCGTCTGCGCCGGTGCGGCGTCCTGGCCGACAAGCGCGGCGGCGTCGATACGGAGGACACGGGCGATCTCCTGAAGCGTCGACAGCTTGTCCAGCCGCCGCACGCCCCGCTCGACCTTGTCCACCCAACTCTTCGACTTGCCGAGCCGGTCAGCGAAAACCTGCTGCGACAACCTGCGCCGGCCCCGCCAGTACGCCACCCGCCGACCGACCGGCAACACCTCAACGCCGCCCACGACGCCACCGCCGATCCGGCACCGCCCGCGTGGTCTCCTCCACCGGAATCCGATCCGCCTCCGCCTGAGCGAGAAGCCGCCGCTTCGCCGCCTCCCGCTCGGCCGCCTGAATCTGCTCGCCCCGGCTCACCGCCGACTCGTCGCCTTTACCCGGCATCTCTCGCCTCCCGTCACCACATCAAGTGACGGAGAAGCTACGTATGACTACCTGGTGGGATGGGTATGGTTCGTACCCTTAGATCACGAGACGAGACCAACCTTCATTGCGAGGTCACGAGCCTCGTCACGGGTGGGACTCGGGCCGTCGAGCAGGTCCAGAGTGATCTGTCGGGCGTATCCGTTGAAGCGGATCGTCTCCGGCGCCGACTGGTACGCCTGCCCGAGGAACGCCACTGCCGCTTCCTTGTCATTCTTGCCGTAGTGGGCTCGCGCGATCTCGATGAGATGACGTGCCCGGCGCGGCCTCGACGGAATCGCCGCCGCGTCGTGGCGACGCGCCTGCCGTACCGCCTCACCGGACTTCTGCAACTCCACCGACACCGTCACGGCGTGAGCACCCATGACGACCCGCGAGAACGACGTCTGCGGCTGGTAGAAGTCCGGCGGAAGTCGATGCGCCACCCGGTCGGCGCGGTCCCAAAATCGCCAGGCCCGGCCCTCCTCACCAGCACGTGCGGCGGTGTAGGCGGCCTCGAAGTTCACCGCACCCCAGAGCGCCAGCAGGTTGGCGCTCGCATCGGTGAGGCGGGGTTCCAGGGCCGACAGAATGTCCAGCGTCACGGCCATGGCCGTGTCCCAGTCCCCCGCGTCCCGGTGCACCTGGCACAGGAACCATCCCGCGCCCGCCACCGCCTCCGGGTCCCCGGATTCCTGCGCCGCCACCATCGCCCGGTCCGCGACCCGCCAGAGCAATTCGGCGGCGGGCTGGTACGCGAGGAACATCTGGGCCAGCCCGAGCGTCTCTGCCACCAGGGCCTGCGCCTGCCGACGCTCGGCGGCCTCGTACACAAGGGCAGCGCGTTGCACGTCCCGCAGCAGCCCCGGCAGCAGAGCGCCCAGCACCGTTCGATGGTCCGACGCCTGATGGCGTGCCCGCCATGCCGCGTCGAGACGCGCCCTGAGGCTGGACAGCGGCTCGGGCGGCACGTCGCCGGGGAGAGAGAAGCGGTTCACCGCATCCCGCACTGACGCCAACGCCGGGTGCTCCGGCCCGTTCACCATGGCCGACCGGTCGCTCAACTCCCCGACCAGCGCAGACACGTCGACCTTGAGCGCCCGCGCGATCCGGTCCAGCATGTGCACCCGCGGTGGCAGGATCCGATCCGTCTCCACCGCCTTGACCCACTCGGCGCTCCGACCTACCAGCCCGCCGAGCACCGCCCGAGTCTTTCCAGACCGCTCCCGGTAGACCTTCAGCCGCTGCCCGAACGTCAACTCCGGCAAGGATTCCATCGCGAACCTCCTGGTAGCGCGGGGATGCGGCGCTGGCCGACCGGCCGCGTCAGCTCACGCTACCGAGCCAGCGGCCGTCTCAGGAGCCCTCACCCACCAAACGTAGGCCTACGTCGATGCTAGTGACGCATGCGCTTCCTTCGCACAGATATCTGTTCTAGGAACCACACTTCGTCCCGCCCAGGACAGAAGCCACCAGGGATCGAAGTGAACTCTTCAGTGTGAGCGTCAATCTCGGCAGCCATCAAGGCTCGACTGTTGCCATCCGCTGCCACGATGGGCACCATCCTGACCAACCAAGCTCACTCGTTTGCGGATGATGTCGGAGAGGCTGCTGACTTCTTGCTGACGCGCCTTCCATCGGCTCGACCTCGGCCTCGGCCCCGACTGCCGAAGCTGGCGCAAGATCCGCTAACCCCTGCTCGGGTAGAGCCCTGGCTCCGTGTGGTCATCTGCCTGGCTCATCGTGGTTGCCGAGAAGCTGGCGCAGCTGGTTAGTAACGTCATGGTCAGCGCCTAGGCGAGATGCAGAAATATCGGCCGCCCTCCGCAACGTCGCACGCGCTCTCCCATGATCGGCCAGGGCCTCATGAGCGGTGGACAACACGACGAGCGTTGGCACGAGGATTTCATCGTCCCCACTCCTCCCGATTTCCTGCAACTTCAAGGCACGGTAGCCATGCCTTAATGCCTCTGCATGATTCCCCAGCAGTTCTTCGATCTCGGCGAGCTGGCAAAGCGCCTTGGCTAGGTCCGCCGCAGGCTCCGAAACATAAACAGATTCGAGCACCTTCACGCCGTCCTTCGTTCGGTCGCGTGCAGCGACCAGATCGCCCTCGTCCTGGTGCACAAGCCCAAGAATAGCGTAAGCGAGGCCTACTGACGGGTGATTAGGGAATCCTGCATCACTGTAGATGGCGATCGCCCGCTCAATGTCTTTCCGCGCGTTCTCCAGGTCTCCTAACCTTTGCCTCACGCCCCCCATGTTAATCAACGTTGCCGCAAGCTCTGGGTGCTTGTTGCCGAAGACTTCCTCCTTCAGCGCCAAAGCGTCTTGATAGAATCTCAGCCCCCTGTCGAATCTCCTACGAGCAACCGAGAGCATTCCAAGGTTCGCCAGAGTCATCGGTATCTCGGGATCAGTTGGCGACAGATTTGCCCTCTTGATGCGCAGAGCCCTCTGAAGGCTCACTTCAGCCAAGTCATATTCCTGGAGATCGACTTGCAGGGCACCGAGATTGTTCAAAGCTGTTGAGATCTCATAGGCATCTCGACCAAATACCTCTTCCCCAACCTCTAGAGCTTTCCTCTGCAGATCATACGCGCGTGAACGGTCACCCTGCTGAGCCAGCACGGCTCCGAGGTTCCCCATAATGGTCGCGAGACTCAATCGGTTCGGTTCAAGCTGCTGGTTTTCTATTTCAAGCGCCTGTTCGAAGTAGTCTCGCGCAGCCGCAAGGTCACCCATCTGACGGTAAACCCCTCCAAGCGACACAAGGATGGAACTGCGCCGGGGAGTATTGCGACCATGCAACTTGTCTGCGGTAGAGAGCGCCTCCAATAAATGCTCTCGTGCGATCGAGTACTCCCCTCGCACCGAGAGGTAGTCGGCAACAAGAACCCGCAAGCCTACAGCGGCAGATAAGGCAGGAGACTCAGCCAGCTCAGGCGATGGTGGGAGTTCGGATATCCGCGAGATTGCCGCGACAGCATGGTGCGCAAGAGCTGAACAGGTAGCCCATTCTCGCTTGTCGGCAGGTCTTTCAGGGAAGGCGTTATAGAGCGTAAAGATTGCTGAACTCGCCCATACCACCTTTTGAGCCGGAAGCAGGTAGCCTCTTATCACTAGGCTGACAAGCCTGTGAATTACTATCTCGCCATCCCCCACCCTAGCTACAAGGCTGGTCTTTGCCAGCATACCTATCGCCTGTTCCCTTTCGAAGGAATCAGAGATCCTTTCCCCCAAAGGTGCTGGAAGTACGCGAGGCTCAGACAATATCAAGTCGAGATTGATTACTTCGGGACCGAGGAAGCTGCATAGCATCAACAGGCCACTGGCGGATGGCATCTGGTTCAACTGATCAAGGTGCAGGAGCCAGGTTGTCGCAACAGTTTCGGGGTAGTCCGGAACTCCAAGCCGTTGCGCGAGGAGCCTACCGGCAGAACGCTTATCGCGATAAAGATCCAGGTATCGACTAATACTCATGCCATTAACATCGACATACCCGGCAGCCTGAGACAGAGCTAGCGGCAAATCGCCGAGTTCCTCGGCCAATACCGCCAAGCTGGTGTCATCGTCGCATCGGATTCGTCGCTGAAGATATGCGACCGACTCTGAGCGCCCAAAGAGAGGCAGGTCGACTTGCTCTGCGATGCCGCTCCAGCCACGATCTCGGCTTGTCAAAAGAGTCTTTGGACCCCCAGTCGGGGTCCACGGTGCGACGACACTCGGAGCGTTGGCGTTATCGTAAACGAGAAGCCCGTCGGGCGTCTGACTCAGAATGTCCAGGACTTTTCGAGCAGTTGCTTCTTGATCGATCATATCTGCAACGCCGACGACCGGGGCCAAGCTAGAAAGGTCCTCGACGATAGTCACCACAGACTCTGCCCGAACCCACCAGACTATGACCCGAGGATTTTTGTCTTTAAACCGATGCGCGAATTCGAGCGCGACTTGCGTCTTGCCAATGCCGCCGAGTCCGCGTATTAGAATAACCACTCGACGGTCTAGGCCCGTCCGCCCTTCCAGCCTATCTAAAAAATCTTGTCGTCCAGTAAAGAACTGGTTCCGAGGTGGTAGGTTGCTGTAACGAATCCGGCTGGCCTCGCCCAAATTATCGGGGCTCTTCTCGGCAGGGCCGGCACTCGGTTTTTCGGCACCGCATATCGCGTGGATTGTGGCCCCAGGGGCATTAACGATGGTCCCGGAGTTGCTATCGACCGTGATGCGATCTCCATAGTTATTTGACTGCCGACCCGAGGCGCCTTTTGCCCCGTCTTCGATCTGATCGCCACCGTCACCTAGCGCGAGGTTTCGCTCGATGATCACTGCGCCAATCAAGACCAAAAGGGCCGCTCCACCTCCGCCGAATACGATAGCCGGGTTTTGCAACCAATCCCAAGACTTCGGCAGAAGATTTGCACCCACCTCGGTCGCTAGGCCGATAAAGGCAGTTAGAAGCACAATAGCGACCGCAACCACTGCCGCCATACAGCCTCGGACACCACTTGCTTTTCGCGCCACTGCTCCCCCTCCGTCGCGCCATGTCCCAGCCGCAAGCACCCCTAGTGCTGGCCCTCTTCCCAGCTGAAGGACGGGTGTTTAGCGAGCCCGAAATAGTCCAAGGTCGCATAGGCAGAAGGGATAGCCCCTCAGGCGACAGGGACGATCGGCATGCTACCCGATCAATGACCTCGACCAACGCGAGCGCGCTTCCTGCCCGCTTGGCCATCCCGTCTGCCGCCGACCCACACTCCGTGGAGCGGACCAAAGCCAGGGTGACAAGGTCGTTCGTCCAGTAGGGCGCTCCACCTTGTCACCCTGGCCCTGGTCTGCTCGGCTTGCCTGGGTCGGTGGCTGGCGGGATGGCATCCCACCTCAACCACCCACCACCGGAACCGTTCGGCAACTCCATCCTGGAGTCGTCTGGCCCCCGCCGGAGGCACAGCTCTAACTCCGCCTCTCCCTCACCGCACCACCCCCACACCCACCTCAACCCCTTCCCCACCGGGGCCTGAGCGACCGTGCGGAACCGTTCGGCAACTTCGTCCGCCGTGGTTGGCCTGCCGGATCTCGTGCTGCTTCGGGATCGCCGAACCGGGTGGAAGATGTTCGCCTGGCCCAGGTCGTCCTTCGGGACTCGTCACCGGGTCACCTCACTGACCCAGGTGTGACGCGCGGGGCGGGCGTGGGGTTCGGGCCGGCTGACTTTCCGCCCCGCCGCCGAAGGCGGGCGGGGCGCGGCTCCGTCAGGAGCCGGTTACCGCGCCCGGCCCGCGCCGCGCGGAGCGCGCTTGATCCAACTACAGGCAGATTCGGCAGCAGCGCTGGGAGACCGCCGGTACATCACCGATCCTCCTGCTCACCACAGTTCCTCACTGGACCGGTGGCATAGCTCGCGGGAACCAATTACTCTCTGCTAGCGGCTCTGCGCGCAGCCCTTCGAAATGGCTGAGGGATGAACGAGGAGCACCTTTGTCAGTCGCGTGCATCTCCCACGCGCCTTCGCCAAGCGCTTGCTGACGATCTACTGACGCTGGTGCTGTACGCAAGCATAAAGGCCACCTCCCGAAGCCGGGAAGTGGCCTTTGACCTGCGTGGGCGATACTGGGATCGAACCAGTGACCTCTTCGGTGTGAACTGTCGGCGAGCCGGTCGGATCGGACTCCATGCGAGGTCAGACCGTCAGCTGAGGCGCTTCTCGGCCCGGTCCGGCCGGCACGGTTGCTGTACTTCACTGCTGTATTTCTCATCCGCGTGTAGCGCTGCTCAGCCGACCCCGAGCGTGGCGGCGAGCTTCGCGATCGTGGTCGGGGCGCGGGGGTCGCGGGCAATCTCGGCGAGGATGTCGCGGGCGACGGGCCGGTGCGTGATCTCGGTCGGTGCGGTGCGCTCGGCCTCGGTCAGCATGCGAGCCGCGTTGCCCACGTCCCCGGCATGCAGGTGGGCGCGGGCGACGTCGAGCAGGTGTGCGGCGCGGTGTTCGGCGGGCAGCCACCGCCAGCCGGGACGCGTGGTGGCCTTCTCGTGCCAGGCGATCGCCGCATGAGCGTCGCCCACCTCGACGGCCACGGCGGCGCGGGCCACGTCGACGGCGGTGGGCCCGAACCCGGTGCGGTGATGGTCGCACCCGTCACCGACCTGCTCCCCCATACCGGCGGCCTCGTCGAGCAGCTCACCGGCGACAGCCTCGTTGCCGTTCTGCGCCGCCGCCAGACCGGCCTGAACGAGCAGCGTCCCGCACAGGGACAACTCCACCGGCGGGTCGTGCTCGATCACGGGCGGGGCGATCCGGTACGCGGCAGCGAGCATCACCGACCTCGCCTCCCCAGCCCTCCCGAGCGCGCGCAACACCTGACCGAGCTGGACGGCTGCGGCGGCCACCAACTCCCGGTCGCCGGTGGCGGCGAGCATCGCCCGATCCACCGCCAGCCACGCCAACTCGGCGTCGCCGAGCTTGACCAACAGAGCGGCGGTGACCCGGTACGCCTCGACCAGCGGCCCACGACCCGAGCCCCGATCGTGAACATAGGTGCGCTGCGCGTTGGCGAGCAGGTCCGGCGCCAAGTCGACCACCTGCGGATAGCGGCCGTACTGGAACGTCGTCCACGCATACCCCACATCCCGCAGCATCCGATCCACCGGCACCACCGAACCGCCTGCCAGCTTGCCCAACGGGATCTCGTAGCAGGACAACGCCGCTCTGATCCGATCGACACCATCCGCGCGACCCTTCGCCTGCACCGGCGCGGCGTCCCGGCCGACAAGCGCTGCGGTATCGACACGGAGCACACTGGCGATCTCCTGAAGCGTCGACAGCTTGTCCAACCGCCGCACACCGCGCTCGACCTTGTCCACCCAACTCTTCGACTTACCGAGCCGGTCAGCGAAAACCTGCTGCGACAACCTCCGCCGAACCCGCCAGTACGCCACCCGCCGACCGACCGGCAACACCTCAACGCCGCCCACGACGCCACCGCCGATCCGGCACCGCCCGCGTAGTCTCCTCCACCGGAATCCGATCCGCCTCCGCCAGGGCGAGAAGCCGCCGCTTCGCCGCCTCCCGCTCGGCCGCCTGAATCTGCTCGCCACGGCTCACCGCCGACTCGTCACCCTTGCCCGGCATCTCTCGCCTCCCGCCACCCTAGGTGACGAAGAAGCTACGGAAGGCCAGGGGCCAGCCCCATGGCCAGCGGACATGTCACCGTCACATGGGACGACTCGACCAGCGCGAATGGCCGCCATACGCTCGTGTCTAAACACCATGAGTAGTCGGAACGCGACGCTGGGAGCCGCCGTGCTGCTCGATCCGCTTCGAATACCTGAGGATGTGTGGTCGCACGGCGCGGTGCTGACCGCCTTGGCCGCCCGCGACATCGGCGGGCTGTTTCGCTGGATCACCAGCCTCACCGGGGCGAGTCAGAGCCGGATCGGGGCCGCCGTCGGGCTGGAACAGGGCTACGTCAGCCGGATCATCGCCGGACGCAAGGTCACCTCGATCGACGTCCTGGAGCGGATCGCCGACGGATGCCAGATGCCCGACCAGGCGCGAATCATGATGGGCTGGCACCCCGACAGGCCACCCTGCCGTCCGCATCGGCCCGCCGCACTCCCGATCGGCCCATCGAACCGCCGGCTGCTCGGACCTGGCAAGACGACGTACGCAGTGCCATAGAGCTTTGGCGAGGTGACGTGAACCGTCGAGACGTGCTCCGACAGGTGGCCTTCAGTTCCGCCGGATATACCCTGCCAGCGTTGCGCTGGTTCACCGCCCCCGATCCGGCCCCGGTGACCCAGCCTGGCCGTAACGCCGTCGGGCAACCGCAGATTGACACCATTCGCGCGATGACCGCGACCTACCGCGGGCTGGACAACCAGTACGGCGGTGGCCACGCCCGTGACACGGTGGCCCGCTACCTCCACCAGGAGGTGACCCCACTGCTCACCGACGGCCGATACGGCCACCCCACCGGTCAACGGCTGCTCAGCGCCGCAGCCGAACTGGCCCAACTCGCCGGATGGCAGGCGTACGACACAGCCGAACACGGCATCGCCCAGCAATACCTCACCCTCGCCCTGGACTTCGCCCACGCCGCCGGAGACGACGGCCTCGGGGCGGAGATTCTTGCGGCGATGAGCCACCAGGCCACCTACCTCGGCCACACCACCGCCGGCCTCGACCTCGCCCGCGCCGCCGGCCAGGCCGCCCGCCGAGCCGGGGTCCCCGTCCTGGCCGCCGAAGCCCACGTCATGGAAGCCCACGCCCTGGCAAAAGCCCGTGACGAACGAGCCTGCGCCGCCGCCCTGCACAAGGCCGAGCAAGCCCTCGACCGAGCTGACCGCAGCGCCGAGCCGCAATGGCTCAGCTACTTCGACGAGGCATACCTGTCGGCCAAGTTCGGCCACTGCTTCCACGCCCTCGGCCGCAACACCCACGCCGAACGCTTCGCCGCCCGATCCCTACGCATGGACAACCGCTACGTACGCGGCAGAGCCTTCAACCTCGCCCTGCTCGCCAGCGTTCAAGCTCAACAGGGCGAAGCCGAGCGGGCCTGCACCACCGGCGCGGAGGCTCTGAGCCTGACCACCCAGCTACGCTCCGCCAGAGCCGTCCGCTACCTCCGAGATCTGCAAAGCCAACTCGTCCCACACCGGCGACTGCCCGCCGTCCGGGTCTTCACCGGCCGCGTTGACGCCACCTTCGGCCGTAGACGCTGACCGTCACAGCTCCTCACGGGCCTTACGCGCGACCAGCTCCAGCACCGCGATCACCGTGCCGGCACCGACGATCTCGCCCCGAGCCACAAGCCGGTAAGCCTCATCGAGCGGGATCCAGGCGACCTGCTCAGCCTCGTTCACGTCCACCGGCGTGCCGATGTGCTCGGCCTGCCGGGCCAGGAACAGCAGATTCTCGGCGTCGGCCGTACCGACCCACGGCTGGAAGGACAGCAACGGCTCGACGCCTTGAGGGCGCCAGCCGGTTTCCTCCTCAACCTCCCGCACCGCACACACCGCCGGCTGCTCCTCGCCGTCGACGTAACCGCCGGGCAGCTCCCACACCCACCGGTCGAGCACGAAACGGTGCCGCCGCATCAACAGCAGGCGCTCTTGGTTGTCGAGCACGGCAACCATGGCCGACCGGGGAGCCCGGATCACGTACTGCTCGAAGCGAAGCCCGTCGGGCAGCTCGACCTCCGCGATGCTCAGCCGCGCCCGCCTGGTGTCGTCCACGACCCGCTCGCCGTGAATGGTCCACCGGGTCATCTCCGTCCACTGCTTCTCCACCACCCCGCCAGTATCCGCACCCACCCTCTCACCATGCTCGACAGGTAGCACCTGCTTCCCGCACCACCCGGCCACCCGACCCTTCGCTTGTAAGTTCTGGGCCCTCCGTCCGGGCGCGTCTGCGCACGTCTCTGACGACGGGCGCTGATCCGTAGTCCTCCGTCGCTGGTCCCCGTCATAGGCTCGATGGCCCGGTTGCGATCGACAGCACGGTGACAGCAACCGGGGTCGGATTCGTTCCGAGGGAATCACCAGCCATCGATGAGCTGGGCCAGCAGCAGCGCTCGGACTGCCCGGACGGGCCGCCGCAGTCCATGGACGTCCAGCGCTGCTCGTGCCCATCGTCACCCAGTTGGTCACCCAACTCCGGTGTCAGACGTTGAGGCGGAACTTAGGCTGCCTCTCCCATGACCTGCGGCAACCTGGTCGGCGCACTGGTCACGCCCGCTCCCGGGCTCACGTCGTTGATGGCTGATTGCCGACGTTTCACAGTGTCTTGTGCCCCGTGTGTGCCCCGGCGGACTCCTTGAAACCAGGTAACCATTACCGCGCGCTGGCGTGGGCCTCTTACGCCACTGAGATGCGCCGACAGTCCATATGTGTCCGTGCATATGCGCCGGAGTCTGTCCCCGTTGTCACCCGGTTACTCACTTGCCTTGGATCCATTCGTCTGTCTCATCTCCGCCGCCCGCTGCCGCAACGGCAACGCCTCCGCCGCCCGCCCCAACCGGCCCAGCGTGTACGCAAGGTTGTCCAGCCGCAACGCCACATCGGGGTGGCCCTCCGGCAACGCGGCCTCGCTGATCGCCAACGCCCGCTGCCGCAACGGCAACGCCTCCGCCGCCCGCCCCAACCGGCCCAGCGTGTACGCAAGGTTGTCCAGCCGCAACGCCACACTCGGGTGGCCCTCCGGCAACGCGGCCTCGCTAATCGCCAACGCCCGCTGCTGCAACGGCAACGCCTCCGCCGGCCGCCCCAGATCAACCAGCGTTTGCGCCAGGTTGTCCAGCCGCAACGCCACATCGGGGTGGCCCTCCGGCAACGCGGCCTCGCTAATCGCCAACGCCCGCTGCTCCAACACGATGGCTCGGTTGTAATTGCCTTGGGTGTTATGAAAGAAGCCGAGCTGTCCGATCAGCGATGCAGCTTCCAAATTCTCGGAATCGGTTGGTATATGACCGGTAACCGCTTCGATGTGTGGGCTGAGGGTCAGCCAGCGCGGCCAACTGTCAACGTCATTGGACGGGCTGGTGCGGGGACGTGCCTGGTTGAGCATCGCCACCGCCTGGTCCACGATGCGCGGCCACGATGAAGGCTGCTGATGCTCGGGGGTGTTCGCAAGCCGTGGGATCTGTGCATGCGCACGCACCACTGCCTGCACCAAACGGTGTGTCTCGACCGTCTCGACGGTCAGGGTGACCAGGTTGTACGAGGCCAGCACCGCCAACGCCTGACCGACCACGTTTCCCCCGCCGGGATACCCGGCCAAAACGTCACGCGGAACCGCCTCCGGCGCGTAACACGACAACATCCCCAGCAGATCAACCGCTGCCGGCCGCTGCTCACGCAGCCGATTGAGAGTCTCCAACCACACCTGCGCCACCGCGCGCTCCGCCAGGTCGCCCTCCGCGATCCGGTTGAGTACCTCCGCCGGCTGGGCACGCAGCCGATCCAGATACTCCGACATCGGCATCTGTGTCTGCCGCAGGAACCCAGCCGCCTGCCGCAACGCCAACGGCAGATACCCCAACTCGTCAGCCAGTACCGCCGCCGTCAACTGATCAGACTGCCCCCCAGCCTCCACCAGCAGCCGCACCGCCGACGCCCGATCCAACATCCCCAACCGCAGACACCCGTCAACCACCGCTTCCCAACCCACATCACGCCGTGTCGTAATCAACACCTCACCGGTATCCAACCGCCCTAACAGCGGCTCTACATCACCGCGATCTTCCACGTTGTCCAGCACCAGCAGCCATCCCGAACGGTTTTGCAACCACGCCACCGCCCACCCAGCCGCGTCCTGATGACCAGCCGTCAACGTCAACTCAGGATTGACCAAAGCGGTCAACTCCGCCAGCCCATCCTGGATCGCCGCCGGGCTATCCGCCGTCACCCACCACCGCACCTCAAACTGATCCCGCTGCCGGTTCGCATACTGCAACGCCAACTCCGTCTTACCCACACCACCCAACCCATGCACCGCCTGCGAAACCACCCCACGCCCCGCCGCCATCACCTCCTCCAGGCGGGCCAGATCCTCATCCCGACCGAGAAACAACCGAGTCGGCGGCTTCGGCAAATTACTCAACCGCTGCACCACCGGCGACCCGGTTGACGACCGCTGCATCACGATCTGCCGGGCATCGATCCTCGGGTTGTCGCCGGTCGCGGTCACTCCGCTGATCTCACGGGCAGCAATCGACCTATCGCCAGCAGCGGCGGCGGAGTGCGCACGGTCGGGGCCGGTGGTTTCTTCGAACCCGTCCCTCACCGGGTAACCCGAGCGTTATCGCCCGTTACCGTCACCCCACTGATCGTCTGCGCCGCGACGGACCGCTCCCCAGATGCCGTCACCGTCACCCCCGCGGCCCTCATCAACTGCGCGACCTCCGCAGCCAAACCCGGGTCCTCAGAAAGCGCCTTACGGATCTGCCACCGCAACGCCGCCACCCGGTCCTCATCCCCCGGATCCTCGGCCAGATCCCCCACCGCCGCCTCGACCGCCGGCCGGGACTCCCCCCGCCCCAACAACCGACGCAGCACTCGACCCCCCACACCGACCGTCGCGTCCGTCGCCGCATCCTCCACCCGGGACAACACCCCCGCCCCGTACGCGGCCACCGCCGCCGACACGTGCGGCACCACCGCCGCCGCCAACGCCGTCACCTCAACATCCACCACGCCACCTCCCAGCAGACAGCCACCCAACGACTCCGATCAGTACCACACCCACGCACACCGTCACCCACAAATGACAACAGCAAGACACCAGCCACCGACAACACCGCCATCCCGTCTGTCATCACCCGTCCACCAGGGGAGCGGGCCACCGCCCGGCCCGCACAACGGGCGAACCGTGACGGCTCGTACGGACGCTGGCGGGTCGGGTGCTGGTCTGCTTCGGCTTGCCCCGGTCGATGGCAGGCGGAATGGCCCTCCGCAACTACCCACGAACCGCGAGCCGCCAGCGGAGCCGGCTTCGGCATCTCCCAGGTCAAGATGAAGATCGCCACCGGCGAGCTGTGCTCCATCAAGGACGGCAAATACCGTCGATCCTCCCCGAATGGGTCGATGACTACATCCGCGAGCAGGTCGAACGCCAGGAGGCCGCCTGATGCCCGGATGCACCCGAGCCAACGGCGAAGGCTCGATTTTCCCTATCGCAACGGCTTCGCCGCCTACGTCTGGGTCACCAAGCCCGACGGCCGGCGCACCCGCAAGTACGTCTACGGTAAAACCGAGCGCCTCGGCGACTCCCTGAGCCGCTGACGAGAACTGCTGTACAAAGCTGCTGTACGCAAGCAGAAAGGCCACCTCCCGAAGCCGGGAAGTGGCCTTTGACCTGCGTGGGCGATACTGGGATCGAACCAGTGACCTCTTCGGTGTGAACGAAGCGCTCTCCCGCTGAGCTAATCGCCCTCAGCGCGCATGACTCTACCTGATCGACGGCCCGGACCAAAAACCGGGCCTCAGTGCGTCGCGAGGTAGTGCAGCACCCGCGCGACCACGTCGATGCCGAGGCTGTACTTCAGCGACAGCCACACCACCACCGACACGAAGACCAGCCCGACCAGCCCGAGCACGAAGCGCACCGGCAGCGATCGACTGGTCACCCAGCGCGTCCAGGCGTTGACGTGCCGGCGGGTGAACGCGAGCAGCCGGCGGGCCCAGTGGAACTCCACCGCCCAGACGCCGAGCCCGGCGATGACGAGCAGCCAGCCGGGGCCGGGCAGCGGGATGAGCGCGATGCCGACGGTGACCACGACGGCGCCGAGGATGCCGATGAAGATTTTCAGCGCGACGCGGCCGGTGGGGTTGGCGCGGATGAGGTCGAGCGTGGTGTGCAGGCGACCTCGCCAGCCCCGCCGACGCGGCGCGGTGGGCGCGGCCGGGGAACGCCCGTCGACCGGCACTTCGTACCCCCGATTTCTGGCCGTTCGGGCCGCATCCTCCGGCGGATCGCCCGGGGCCCGCGATGCCACCGGGGTTCCCCTCGTGACCATTTCCACCCCCAGTGTCGCCCCGGACCGTCACCCCTGCTGAGGACTGGACGTTACCGGAGTAAGTCGACGACTGAACCACCCGTTGCCGGGCGGGACGACGGAGTGGGCGGAACCGGAAATCCTACTCGGGGTCTCCCGGCTCCGAAGGCTTTCCGAACCCCTTCCCACCACTGGGTGAAGTCAGCGTATGGCGGAGCGTAGCCAGGAGCAGCACCTGAGTATGGGAAAAGCGGGACACGCGCGTTCCGCAGCGGTGCCGGGGGGAGAACGTCCATGAGTGTCATCCGACCGACGACCGTAGAGGTCGAGACGTCGCTAAGGCTCGTCGCGCCTGACGCCACCGCCTTGCCGGTGCGTGCCAGTCTGCGTTACGACCCTGCTGACCCGTATGCGGTCCATGTCCTGTTCCATGCCGAGTCCGCCGGCGGCGAGGCGGTGAGCTGGTCGTTCGCCCGCGAACTGCTGGTCACCGGGCTCGACGAGCCGGCCGGCATCGGTGATGTGCGGGTCTGGCCGTGGGCCACCCCGCGCGGCGACTTCGTCGCGCTGGCGCTGTCGTCCCCGGACGGCAACGCCCTGTTCGAGGTTCCGCGCAGCGTGCTGGTGCGCTTCCTGCGCCGGACCTACGTCGTCGTCCCGCGCGGCCGGGAGGCCGAGCACCTGGACGTCGACACCGCGGTGAACCGGCTGCTCGCCGGTCGCTGAGCACGACCACACCGGGGCCGCGCGGATCTGCCGAGTCCGCGCGGCCCCGGGCCGTCTCACCCCGAGGGGTACGCGGGTCAGCCGCGTGTGGTGATCCCGCCGTCGACCGGAATGACCGCCCCGGTCAGGTACGCGCCGGCGCGCGACGCGAGGTAGATCGCGGTGCCGGCCATGTCGTCGGGGCGGCCGATGCGGCCCAGCGGCACCTGCTGTTCGATGGCGGCGCGCGACTCCGGGTCGTCGAGCGCGAACGCCATCATCTTGCTCTCGAACGGTCCGGGCGCGATCGCGTTGACCGTGATCGCCTCGCCGGCGAGCTGGTGGGCGAGGCCGCGGGTGAGCATGTGCACAGCGGCCTTGGTGGCGGAGTAGGCGTACACCTCCATCCACGGCACCCGGAGTCCGTCGATCGAGCCGATGTTGATCACGCGGGCCGGGTCGTCGGCATCGGCGGCGGCGCGCAGCGCCGGCAGCAGCGCGGTGGTGAGCCGGAACACGGCCTTGACGTTGACGGCCCAGAGCTTGTCGAACGCGCTCTCCGGGTACTCCTCCAGGGGCGCGCCCCAGGTGGCGCCCGCGTTGTTGACCAGCACGTGCAGCCGGTCGTGGCGTTGCCGGACGGCTTCGGCCAGCGCCAGCGCGCCGGCGTCGCTGCCGAGGTCCGCCGGGATCGCCTCGCAGTGTCCCTCGGTGGAGAGTTCCGCGGCGACCGCCTCGCACACGTCGGCCTTACGCGAGGAGATGATCACCCGGGCGCCGGCCCGCACGAAGCCGCGCGCGATCATCAGCCCGATCCCCCGCGAGCCGCCGGTGACCAGGACCGTCTTGCCGTCGACCGAGAACAGATCCGTCATGCCCATCCCATCGCCGTCGCCGCCGGGCCGCGGGCCGGTCACCCGACCCGAGCCTTACCGATCGGTAACCTAACCGTCCGTGGTGCGCCCCGACAAGGCAGCCGGGCGGGACGAAACTGTCGAGATGCAACGTGCGTCCGAGCCGGTTACCGTCGGGGATGATGGTCACTACCGGTCAGCCCTCCCCGGCCACCCGCATCGGCCTCTCGGACACCCGCCTCGACACCGACGAGATCGTCACCGGCGCGCTCGACGACCTCACCACCGCACCCGGCTGGCCCCGGCCGATCCTGCTCGACCGTGACCTGCTGGTCCTGGTCACGCACGGCCACGGCACCGCCGAGCTGGACTTCCGGGCCGTGCCCTGCCGACCGGGCACGCTGCTGCGCGCCCGGCCCGGCCAGGCGCTGCGCTGCCTCGGTCAGCAGCTCGACGCCACGGTGGTGAGCTGGGGGCCGGACGCGCTGCGCGGCCTCGACGTCGATCCGGACGCGGTGCCCGCCCACCGCCAGCTCACCGGCGAGGACGCCGACGCGGTGATCAGCGAGGTGAGTCAGCTCGCGGTGGACGCCGACCGGCACGCGCTGGTGCCCGCCGCCGCGGCGTTGCTGCGTCACCAGCTCGCCGTGCTGCTGCTGCGGCTGAGCCTGTTGCCGCGTGGCGAGGAGGGGCCACCGCCGGGCACCGAGGCGGTGACGTTCCGGCGGCTGTGCCGCGAGGTGGAACGCGGCTACCGGCACACCCGCCGGGTGGAGGACTACGCCGCCCGGCTCGGCTGCTCCGTGCGTACCCTGACCCGGGCCTGCCTGGCGGTGACCGGTCGCAGCGCCAAGCAGGTCATCGACGAGCGGGTGGCGTTGCAGGCCTGCCGGCTGCTGGCCGCCACCGACGACCCGATCGCCCGGATCGGCCGGCTGCTCGGTTTTCCCGAGCCGACCAACTTCGGCCGCTTCTTCACCCGGGAGGTCGGGGTGAGCCCGGGGGCGTTCCGGGCCGCCCGGGAGCAGCCGCTGCCCGTCCGTCTGGTGCGCCCGCGCCCGCCCGCCGACTCCCCCGCACCGGCCGGCCGGGCATGATGGCAGGGTGCAGATCTCCGCGCGCGGCGACTACGCGGTCCGGGCAGCCCTGAGCCTGGCCACCGCGTACCCCACCCTGCTGTCCACCCAGGCCATCGCGGCGGAGCAGGACATGCCCCGCAAGTTCCTCGAAGCGGTCCTGGCCGACCTGCGCCGGTCCGGGATCGTCCGGGCCCAGCGCGGCGCCGAGGGCGGTTACACGCTGTCCCGACCGCCGCGCGACGTCACCATCGGGCAGGTGTTGCGCGCCGTCGACGGTCCGCTCGCCGGGGTACGCGGGCTGCGTCCCGAGGAGACGAAGTACGAGGGCGCGGCGGAGAACCTGCCCCGGCTCTGGGTCGCGGTGCGCGCCTCGGTGCGGCGGGTGGTCGACGAGGTGAGCCTGGACGAGCTGGTCAGCGGCCGGCTGCCGGCGCACGTGCGCAAGCTGACCACCCAGCCGGACGCGTGGGAGCCGCGCTGATTCACAGCGTGCTGACGACCTCCTCGTACGGCAGCCGGGGCAGCCGTTCCCGCCAGGCGTCCGGGGCCGGGCGGCCGATGTTCATCAGCAGCAGCACCCGGTGCCGCCCGTCGGGGAAGAACTCGCGTTCCACGCCTGTCGCGTCGAACCCGGCCATCGGGCCGGCGGCCAGCCCGGCGGCGCGTACCCCGACCACCAGGTAGCCGATCTGGAGCGCGGCGTTGAAGCGGGCCTGTGCCTCCCGGCCGGCCGGGTCGCCGGTGAACAAGTCCCGCGCGCCGGGGCGGTGCGGGAACAGTTCGGGCAGCCGGTCGTGCCAGTCCACGTCGGCGGCGAGCACCGCGGTCAGCGGCGCGCCGGCCGTCTTGTCCCGGTTGCCGGCGCTGACGTACGGCAGCAGCCGCGCCCGGGCCGCCGGCGAGCGCAGCAGCAGCACCCGCAGCGGTTGCGCGTTCATCGCGGTGGGGCCGTTGCGGACCAGGTCGTGCACGGCCCGGACCTGCGCCTCGTCGACCGGCTCGTCGGTGAACGCGTTGGCCGTGCGGGCCGCCCGGAACAGCAGGTCCTGGGCGGCCCGGTCGAGCGCGAGCAGCTCGTCGGGGGGTGCGTTCACCACGACTCGGACCAGTCCTCGATGGTGGTGGTGTAGCGGCCCCGGTGGTGCAGCAGCGGGTCGCCGTCCTCGCCGGCGCCGAGCGCGAGCGGCTCCCCGAGCACGATGGTGTGGTCGCCGGCCTCGATCCGCCGGACCACCCGGCACAGCAGCACCGCCAGCGCGTCGCCGATCAGCGGCACCCCGAACGGGCCGGTGGTCCAGCCGGGGTGGGCGGTGAACCGGTCGATGCCGCTGGTGGCGAAGATCTGCGCGATCTCCTGCTGGCCGGAGGCGAGCAGGTGCACCGCCACGTGCTCGGCGTGCGCGACGGTCGGCCAGCTCGACGACGCGCGGCCGAGGCAGACCGAGACCAGCGGCGGGTCCAGCGACACCGACGTGAACGAGGTGGCGGTGAACCCGGACGGCGGCAGCGTCGGCAGGAGCCGGTCGCCGCGCAGGCCGGGCGTGGTGACCACGGTGACCGTGGACGCCTGCCGGCGCAGCAGGCCGCGGAACGAGTCGACGTCGACCGGGCGCAGCTCGACGGTGCCGGTGCCGGGCCGGTCCACGGTGGTCACGACGCCACCAGCTCTCGGGCGGCGTGGACGCTGGCCGGCCGGGGCAGGCCGTAGTGGTCGCGCAGGGTGCGCCCGGCGTACTCGGACCGGAACAGCCCGCGCCGGCGCAGCAGGGGTACGACGTGGTCCACGAAGGCCTCCAGTCCGTGGGGTAGTAGTGGTGGCATGACGTTGAAGCCGTCGGCGGCGCCCCGGGTGAACCAGAGCTCGATCTGGTCGGCGATCTGCTCCGGGGTGCCGACCACGACGCGGTGCCCGCGCCCGCCGCCGAGCCGGCCGATGAGCTGCCGGAGGGTGAGCCGTTCCCGGCGGGCCAGGTCGACGACGAGCTGGTAGCGGCTCTGGTGGGCCTGCACGGTGGTGGCGTCGGGCAGGTCCGGCAGCGGCCCGTCGAGAGGTCGGCCGGTGAGGTCCAGCCCGGTCATGCCGGAGAGCTGGGCGAGCGCGTGCTCGGGCACGATCAGCGCCTCCAGTTCGTCGGCGAGGGCACGGGCCTCCTTCTCGGTACCCCCGATGACAGGTGCGATACCGGGCAGCACCTTGATCAGTTCCGGGTCGCGGCCGGCGTCGGCGGTGGCCTGTTTGAGCGCGGCGTAGAACGCCTGGCCGTCGGCGAGGGTCTGCTGGGCGGTGAAGACGGCCTCGGCGTAGCGGGCGGCGAACGCGATGCCGTCGGCGGACGAGCCGGCCTGCACCAGCAGCGGGCGGCCCTGCGGCGGGCGGGGCGTGTTGAGCGGCCCGGCCACCCGGAACCGCTCGCCGGTGTGCGCGATCTCGTGCACCCGGTCCGTGTCGGCGAAGACGCCGCCGGCGGTGTCGAGCACCAGCGCGTCGTCCTCCCAGCTGTCCCAGAGCTTGATCGCCACGTCGACGTGTTCGGCGGCGCGGCGGTACCGGTCGGCGTGCGCGGGGTGGTCGTCGAGGTTGAAGTTGCGGGCCTCGCGGGCCTGGGCGGAGGTGACGATGTTCCAGCCGGCCCGGCCGCCGCTGAGGTGGTCGAGCGAGGCGAACGCGCGGGCCAGGTGGAACGGTTCGGTGTAGGTGGTCGAGGCGGTCGCGATCAGGCCGATGCGCTCGGTGACGGTGGCCAGCGCGGCGAGCAGCGTGAGCGGCTCGAAGACGGCCTGGATGTTGTGCCGGACGGCCGGCCCGACGGCCAGCCCGTCGGCGAGGAACACCGAGTCGAGGGTGCCCCGCTCGGCGATGCGGGCCAGTTCCTGGAAGTGGCGTACGTCGGCGAGGCGGCCGGGGTCGGTGCGTGGGTGCCGCCAGGCGGCCTCGTGGTGGCCGACGCCCATCAGGAAGGCGTTCAGGTGCAGGGTGCGGGTCATGGCGGTTCCTCTCAGGCGGTGGTGACGTCGACGCGCCAGGTGGAGAAGCGACGTTCCCCGGCGACGAGGAGCTGGTTGACCACCAGCCCGATGGCGGAGATGGTGATGATCCCGGCGTACATGTCGGGGATCGCGAAGTTGTACTGCGCGTAGTTGACGAGGTAGCCGAGGCCGGCCTTGGCGCCGACCATCTCGGCGGCGACCAGCACCAGGATCGAGTACGCCCCGGCCAGCCGGACGCCGGTGAAGATGGTCGGCACGGACGCCGGCAGGATCACCTTCTGGAACAGCCGCAGGTGGTCCAGGCCCATCGAGCGGGCCGAGCGCACCAGCAGCGGGTCGACGCCCTTCACGCCGGCGATGGTGTTCAGCAGGATCGGCCAGGAGCAGGCGTAGACCACCAGGGCGATCTTGGAGGTCTCGCCGAGGCCGAGGATGAGCACGAAGACCGGCAGCAGCGCCAGCGCGGCGGTGTTGCGGAACACCTCCAGCAGCGGGCTGAGCAGGTCGGCGAGGGGGCGGTACCAGCCGATCAGCAGGCCGAGCGGGATGGCGGTGGCCACCGCGAGCGCCAGCCCGGTCAGCGAGCGGGTGAGGCTGGCGCCGACGTGGTCGGCGAGCTGCCCGCTGCGCAGCAGCTCCCACCAGGCGACGAGCACCTCGGAGAGCGGGGGCAGGAAGACCCGGTCGACCAGGCCGGTGCGGGGCACCAGCTCCCAGATCGCGGCCAGCGCCAGCAGCGCGACGCTGCGGTGCAGGGCCCGGCCGCCGAGCGCGAGCAGCCGGCCGGTCCGGGCGGGGGCGACGACCGCCGGGGGCACGGCGGGCCGGGCCGCCGTCGCGGCGGGTCGTTCGGCGATGTCAACCAACGCGGGCCTCCTCGCGGACGGCGGACTGCGCGGCGCGTACCTCGTCGCGCAGCAGCGTCCAGATCTGGTGCCGGTGGTGCCGGAACGCGTCGGTGGAGCGGACGTCCTCGGCCGCCTCCCGGTCCCCCAGTTCGATGTCGATGACCTGCTTGATCCGGCCGGGGCGCGACGTCATCACGGCGACCCGCCCGCCCAGGTGCACGGCCTCGTCGATGCCGTGCGTGATGAACACGATGGTCTTGCCGGTGGCCTGCCAGATCCGGACCAGCTCGTCCTGGAGCAGGTCACGGGTCTGCGCGTCGAGCGCGGCGAACGGCTCGTCCATGAGCAGCACGTCCGGGTCGTACGCGAGGCTGCGGGCGATCGCGACGCGTTGCTTCATGCCGCCGGACAGTTCGTGCGGGTAGCGGTCGGCGAAGCCGGTGAGACCGACCAGGTCGAGGTGGTACGCGACCAGCTCGGCGCGTTCCGCGCGGGGCAGGCCCTTGGCCTCCAGTCCGAACGCGACGTTGCCGGCGGCGGTGCGCCAGGGCAGCAGCGCGTACTGCTGGAAGACGATGCCCCGGTCCAGGCCGGGCCCGGTGACCGGGCGGCCGTCGACGAGCACCTGACCGGAGGTGGGGGTGGCCAGCCCGCCGAGCAGGTCGAGCAGGGTGGACTTGCCGCAGCCGCTGGGGCCGACGACGACCAGGAACTCGCCGGGGCGTACGCCGAGGGTCACCTCGTCGAGCGCGGTGACCGCGCCGCCGCCACGCCGGCCCGGGAAGACCTTGCGTACCCGGTCGAAGCGGATCTTGTCGGTGCTCATGCGCCACCGCCGGGGTTGGCGAACGCGTTGAACCGGTTGGTGTAGAGGTCGGCGGGCTGGGGACGCGGGCCCTTCAGCTCGCCGGCGTCGGCCAGCCAGTCGATCCAGGTGGCGAACTCCCGGTCGGTGATGACGCCGCCGGGCTCGGCGACGCCGCTGGACTTCCAGTAGTCGACGAGGGTGGCGTCCTCGTTGCGGCCCCGCTTGCCGATGATCTGCCTGAGTCGGGCCACCACGGTCTCCCGGGGCTGGGTGCGCGCCCACTCGATGGCCTTGCCCACACCGGTGACGAACGCGCGGACCGTGTCCGGGTTGCGGGCGATGAAGTCGTCGCGGAAGACGTAGCTGCCGGCGCTGAACGCCCCGAGCAGTTCGTAGTCGGTGAACACGGTGCGGATGCCGCCGGCCGCGACCGCCTTGTCGCGGATCACGCCGCCGAGCACCGCCACGTCGATCTGCTTGGCGCGCAGCGACTGTTCGGTGTTGACCGGGGGCAGCGCGACCAGTTCGACGCGGCCGATCTCGTCGGCGGTCAGCCCGCCCCGGGCCAGCCAGGTGCGCAGCACGGCCTCGGCGTGCGCGCCGAGCGTGTTCATGCCGACCCGCTTGCCGATCAGGTCGCGCGGGCCGCGGATCGGGCTGTCGTCGCGCACGTAGTAGCCCTGGAAGGTCTGCGCGTCGGAGCCGTAGTAGCTGACCACGGCCGTGATCGGCGCGTGGGCGGTCTGGAGCTTGACGATCGCGCCGTTGAACGCGCCGCCGACGTCGCTCTGGCCGGTGGCGGTGGCCTGGATGTCGGCCGGGCCGCCGGTGACGTTGCCGATCCAGTTGAGTGTGACGTCGCCGAGGTAGCCGAGGTCGGCGGCGAGTTCGGGGAGCGTCACCTGACCGACCGAACCCTGGTAGCGCAGTTCCGTGGTCTGGGTGCCGGCGGCGCCGGCGTCGGCGCCGCAGCCGGTGGCGGCGGTGAGGGCGAGCAGGGCGACGGCGGCGGCGAGGGCACGCCGGGGTGATCGGGTCGAGGGCATGGCGGTGTCTCCTGATCTGTCCACGATGCGGTGGAGGGGGCCCACGTGGGGGCGGAGCGCACGCCGTGCCGCGCCGGGCCACGATGCGCCGGCGACGGGAACGGACGGGCGGAGGAGGGGGAACGACGAGCGTTCGGCTCAACAGAGCGCGCTCGCGTGCCGGACCAGGTCGACGTGCACGCGAGCGGTGAGGAGAAGCTCGTCCCGCTGCGACATGCCCTCATGCTGCCGACCGTTGTCCCCGCCGGTCAACGCCCTTCCAGTCAGTGAGACTTTCATCGCTGGCTTTGTTACGACCCGTCTCCACCAGCATTTACGACTCCTTAACACCTACCCGTTGGATAGAGATTGTGCCGGGCGCGACGCCCACCGTCCAGACCGGACCGGACCGGGTTTCGCGTTTCGTCGATCCGGGCATGTTCCTCCTCGCAGAGGCAGGGAGATCGAAGGAGGCACCTCCGATGGGCGTTCAGTTCCGCAAGCGCAAGAAGTACGGGCCGCTGATCCTCCACTTCACCCAGAACGGGTTCTCCTCGTGGAGCATCAAGATCGGCCGTTGGTCCTGGAACTCGAACACCCGCGCCCACCGCGTGGACCTTCCGGGGCCGCTCTCCTGGAAGCAGGACAAGGCCTGACCCGGGGCGAGCAACTCCGGGGAGATCCGGTGCCGACGCTCCGTCGGCACCGGATTTCGTCGTCCGGTCCGGTGTTCCGCCGCCGCGACCCGGTCCGAGGCGGACAATCGCGACATGGTGCACCTGACCCTGCGGCGGATACGGCGGCGGGCGGTGGCGGCCTGCGCGCTGCTGCTGGTCGGCTACTTCCTGGTGCCGGTCGAGGCGGACCCGAACGGGTTGCGGCTGGCGCTGCGCTCGGTCGCCACGGTGCTGCTGGTGGCGACGGTCGCGTTCCTGGTCACCGGCCAGGTCCGTCGCCAGCTCACCCGCGACCAGCCGACCGGCGACGCGGAGGACCGCGCGCTCACCCGGCTCGCCGTCGCGCTGATCGCCGGGCTGCTGGTCTTCGCGCTCGCCGACTACGTGGTGGCGAACACCCGCCCCGGTGAGTTCGTCGGGCTGCACACCCGCATCGACGCGCTCTACTTCGCGTTGGCCACGCTCACCACGATCGGCTACGGCGACGTGCACGCGCAGGGGCAGATCGCGCGGGTGGCGGTCTGCGCCCAGATGGTGTTCAGCATCGGCGTGGTGGCCACCGGCGCGTCGGTGGTGGTCAGGCAGATGACCCAGCGGTCGGCCCGGCGCTGATCACCACGTCGCCGCCGAGCCGGCCGGGCTCCGGGTCGCGGGTCACCGCGCCGGCGGTGAGCAGCGAGGTGAGCGCGCGGTTGGCGTCGGCGGCCCGGTAGACCGTGGCGGTGGCCGCGAACCGGCGCAGCTCGGTCACCGTACGCGGGCCGGAACGGGCCAGCTCGGCGAGCAGCTCGCGGCGCAGCGAGCCGGGCTCGGGGTCGAGCGTGATGTCCAGCAGCCGCCCCGCCGGGTCGGCCGGGTCGCGGTAGCGCACGCCGGCGTACTCGTCGACGGCCCAGAGCGCGTCCTTCACCGTCTCCAGGCCGCGGTCGGAGCCGGTGGCGTAGCCGAGCAGGCGGGCCGGCCCGTCCTCGGGCACCAGCTCGACCTCGGTGACCAACGGGAAACCGGCAGCGGTGAGCGCCGGCCGCAGCGACCGGCCGGGCGCGGTGACCAGCAGCAGCTCGGCCGGGCGGCCGGACGCCACGGCGGTCAACAGGGCCGGGTCGTGCGTGCCGCCGTCGACCACGGCGAGCAGCGGCGCGCCGGCCGCGCCGGCCGCCTTGAGCGCCACCGGCAGCCGGTCCGGCCGGCCGGGCACCAGGTGCACGGCGACGTCGGCCGGCAGGGTGGCCTCGACCGCGCCGAGCCGCGCCGGCAGCTCCGCGTCGCCGTCGGCGAGCACCAGCACGGTCAGTCGCCGCCCGCGCAGCCGGTCGGCGAACTCGGCCACCACGCGCAGCGCCGCCTCCGCGCCACCGGCCTCTCCCCCGGCGTACGCCAGGGCGAGCGTGGCCCGCCGCGCCCGGTGCAGCGCGGCGGGGAGCCAGTGGTCGAGCTGACGGACGAGCAGCTCGCGCAGGACGGCGTCGGTCGACATGGTGCCGTTTCTACCGCACCCGACCACGTGCCCGGCCGGGAACCCCGGTCAGGCCGGGACGGAGATGCCCACGCCGCCCCGGGTCTGGCCGCCGTAGCGCTGCCGCTCGCGGTCGAGGTCGAGCCGACCGATCCGCTTACGGGCGGCGAGCGCCGCGTCGTCCAGCAGGTTCGCCGGGACGATCCAGACGATCTCGAACTCCAGCCCGTCGGGGTCGCGCCCGTAGAGACTCTTGGTGGTGCCGTGGTCGGACGCGCCGCCCAGCGCGCCGGCGGCGGCCAGCCGCTCGGCGGTGGCGGCCAACTCGTCGAGCGTGTCCAGCTCCCAGGCGAGGTGGTAGAGGCCGACGGCGCCCCGGCCAGCCGGGGACGGCCCGGCCGCCGCGCCGACCTCGAACAGCCCGAGGTCGTGGTCGTTGGTGGAGTCGGGCGCCTGGAGGAAGGCGGCGCCGCGGAAGCCGTCCGGCGTCATCGGGACCCGGCGGAAGCCCAGCACGTCGCGGTAGAAGGCGACGCTGCGCTCCAGGTCACTGACGTAGAGGACGGCGTGGTTGAGCCGGTGGATTCCCATGCCCTCGACGGTACCGCGTTTTAATTGAGCGTTCAACCATTGGCGGTATGATGGGCGTCATGACCCGGTGGCTGGACCCCGACGAACAGCGGACCTGGCGCGCCTTCCTCGCCGCCTCCCGCGCGCTGATGGACACGCTCGACCGCGAACTGCAACGCGACGCCGGCATGCCGCACGCGTACTACGAGATCCTGGTCCGACTCTCCGAGGCCCCCGGCCGGCGGCTGCGGATGAGCGAGCTGGCCGACGCCACCGGCTCCTCGCGCAGCCGGCTCTCGCACGCCGCCGCCCGGCTGGAGGCCGCCGGCTGGATCCGCCGGGAGGACTGCCCCACCGACCGGCGCGGCCAGCTCGCCGTGCTCACCGACGACGGCTTCGCCACCCTGAACGCCGCCGCGCCCGGCCACGTCGAAGGGGTACGCCGGCACCTGTTCGACGCGCTCAGCCCGGCCCAGGTCGACCAGCTCCGCCGGATCAGCGAGACGCTCGCCGATCACTTGACCCAATCGGCACCAAACTGATCCACTCCGGGGGTTGTACTTACCGTCGCCGGATGAGCACGATGGGGCGTGTCCTCCGGCTTCGCTGACCTGACCCTCCAGGCGCACCATCTGGTGTCCGAAGGCGACCTCACCGGCGCGCAACGACTGCTCGCCGACGCGCTCAGCGACGCCGACCCGCGCCCCGGCAACGCCTCCCCCGAGTTGGCCGAGGCGGCCGGCCTCCAGGCGCGGCTGCTCGTCGCGCTCGGCGAACCGCACTCCGCGCGTGGCTGGGCCGCGTTCGCGTACGCGGCGGCCACCCGCCTGTTCGGCCGCTCCGACGAGCGCACCGTCACCGCCGCCGCGACGCTGGCCGCGGTGCTGCACCGGGTCGGCAGCGACGCCCGCGCCGCGCGGCTCTACTCCGACGTCATCATCGAGCTGACCGCCCGCGACGGGCCCGAGTCGCAGCGGGTGCTGGCCGCGCACGCCGACCTGGCCACCGTGGAGTATGCCCGCGGTCAGTGCGAGGTGGCCCGCGACCGCCTCGCCGACGCCTGGGAGCTGCACCGCGAGGTCTACGGCGACGACCACCCCAGCGGCATCAAGATGCTGGCCAAGCTCGGCGCGATGGAACGCGACTGCGGCCGGTACGCCGAGGCGCACGAGCACTTGGCGCTCGCCGAGGACCTGTGCCGCCAGCACCTCGCCGTGGACGACCCGCTCGCCGTCCAGGTGGCCGGCCTGGCCCGGGCCGCCGCCGACCCGGACCACGTCTGCGCCGAGCCCGAACCACAGGCGCCCACGACGCCGGTGGTGCCCGCCGCCCGGGTCGCCCCGCCCGTCGAGGGTCCGCCCGACCTGCCGCCCTACAGCCCGCCCGCGCTCGACGAGCCGGTGCGCACGCCGCTCTACCACCCGCCGGGCCGGGCCACCGACGCCGGGCACGTGCCCACGCCCCGCACCGCGCCGGAGGCCGACGCCGAGTCGTTCGACGACTACCCGTGGCCGCCGGAGCACGAGCAGCCCTGGCGACCGGACGAGCCGGCCGACCCGCGCCGGCAGCCGGCCGACCAGCCCTGGGAGGCCGGCGAGCCGGCCGAGCAGCCCTGGCGGGTCGGCAAGCCGGCGGAGCAGCCCTGGCGGGCCGGCGAGCCGGCCGAGCAGCCCTGGCCGCCGGCCGAGGACGCGGTGCCGCCGACCGTGGTCGGGCTCGCCGCCGACGCGCCGCCCGGCGTGCACCGGGTGCCGCCGGCCCACGGGCCGTCGTCGCGCTACCTGCCGGTGCACGTGCCCCGGCCACCCGCCACGCCCCGGCGCGAACGGCCCTGGCTGCCGCTGGCGGTGCTCGGCGTGGTGGTGGCGCTGCTGCTGGGCACCATCGCGGTGATCGCCGGCGTATCCCGGGTGGACGGTGACCGCGACACCCCGGCCGCCCCGTCGGGCGGGCCACCGTCGAGCGGGCCGCCGCCGACCTCCGCGCGGCCCACCGCCAGCGCCCGGCCGGCCGCCTCCCCGGGCACCCCACCGGGCCGGTTCGCGCTCACCGACCGGCGCGACAGCATCGTGCTGAGCTGGACGTACCCGGCCGGCGCGGAAGGACCGGTGGTGGTCGCCGGGGGCCGTGCCGGTCAGCCGCAGCACACCTTCGCGACGCTGCCCGCCGGCTCCGGCGACTACATCGCCTACGGGCTCGACCGCACCACCGACTACTGCTTCACCGTGGCGCTGGTCTGGTCCACCGACACGGTGGCCCGCGCCGCCCCGGTCTGCACCAAGCGACGCCGCTGACCTGTCACTCCGGGTCCGGCTCGGTCAGCGCGGGCAGCCGTACCGTGGCGCGCAGCCCCGGTGCGGCGGCGCCCGGCGTCGCGTCCGCCAGCTCCACCGTGCCGCCGGCCCGGCGCACCAGCTCCCGCACGATGGCCAGGCCGAGGCCCGCGCCGCCGGCGTCGCGGGCCCGCGCGTCGTCCAGCCGGGTGAACCGGGCGAACACCCGCTCCCGGTCCGCCACCGGGATGCCCGGCCCGTCGTCGGTCACCGTGACCAGGTGGTACGCGCCCTCCGGCCCGGCGACCGCCAGCCGCACCTCGGCGGACGCGTGCCGGATCGCGTTCTCCACCAGGTTGACCAGCACCCGGCGCAGCTCCCCCGGGTCCCCCTCGGTCCACCACGCCCCGGCCGGCACCGCCAGCCGCACCGGCGGCGACGGGTAGCGGGCCGCCACGGCGCGCAGCAGCTCACCCAATTCCACCGGACCCACCGCGGCCGGCCGTGCCGGGCGCGCGTCGTCCTCGTCGAGGCGGGCCAGCAGGAGCAGGTCGTCGACGAGACGGCTCAGCCGCTCGGTGTCGGCGAGCAGGTCGTCGGCGACCGCCGGCCAGTCGGTGCCGTCCCCGAGCCGCCGGGCCACCTCCAGCTCGGTACGCATGTTCGTCAGCGGGCTGCGCAGCTCGTGCGCGGCGTCGGCCACGAACGCCCGCTGCCGGTCCCGGGACGCGGCCAGCCGGTCCAGCATGTCGTTGAGCGTGACCGCGAGCCGGTGGATCTCGTCCTGCCCGGCCGGCACCGGCAGCCGCTCCGCCCCGGCCCGCCCGGTGATCTCGGCGGCGCCGCTGCGCAACTCCTCCACCGGACGCAGCGTCGCGCCCACCACCCGCCAGGCCACCACTGCCAGGGCCGCCACCAGAAGCGGGAAGCCGACCAGCAGCAGGTTGCGCACCACGTGCAGGCTGTGCCGCACGTCGGACAGCGACTTGGCCACCAGCACCGTACGCGGCTCGGCCGGGGTCCCGGCCGGCACCGTCACCACCCGGACCGGCCCGGACAGGCCGACCCGCTGCCCGTCCACCACCAGCCGCTGCCGCTGCCCGGGCCGCAACTCGTCGGGGCCGAGCATCGGCACCAGCCGGTCCGCGTCGATCGAGGCGGCCCGGATCCGGCTCTGCGCGTCCACCACCTGCACGCGCAACTGGCCGCCGGCCACCGGCAGCGGGTCCGGCAGCGCGTCCTCGGCGGTGAGCAACGCGACCGCGTCCGCGGTCCGCAACGCCTCCGCGTCGGCCGAGCGTTGCAGCGTCCAGCCGAGCGCGCCGAGCAGCAGCGCGCCGCCGAGCGCGAACCCGAGCGCCAGGCCGAGCACGCCCAGCGCGAGCAGCCGGGCCCGCAGGCCGAGCCGGCGCCGGGGGCGGATCACGTGGCCAGCCGGTAGCCGGCGCCCCGGACCGTCTCCAACCGCTCCCGGCCGATCTTGCGGCGCAGGTAGCCGACGTAGACCTCCACCGCGTTCGGGGCGGTGTCCACCGAGGCGTCCCAGACGTGGTCCAGCAGCTCGGTCTTGGACACCACCTCGCCGGGGCGGCGCATCAGGTAGTCGAGCAGCGCGTACTCGCGGCTGGTCAGCGCCACCTCGGCGTCGGCCCGGGTGACCCGCCGCCGGGCCGGGTCCAGCCGCAGGTCACCGACCGTGAGCACGGCCGGCCGGCGGGGCGCGCCCCGGCGCAGCAGCGCCCGCAGCCGGGCCAGCAGCACCACGTACGAGAAGGGCTTGGTCAGGTAGTCGTCGGCGCCGCAGTCCAGGCCGTCGGCCTGGTCGTACTCGCCGTCCTTGGCGGACAGCATCAGCACCGGCAGCCAGCGCTGCTCGGCGCGCAACCGGCGCACCACCTCGTAGCCGGAGAGGCCGGGCAGCATCACGTCGAGGATCATCGCGTCGTAGTCGCCGTGCCGGGCCGCGTCCAGCCCGGCCGGGCCGGTGGCCGCCACGTCCACCACAAAGCCCTCCGCCGACAGGCCCCGGCGCAACGCCGCGGCGAGCCGCGTCTCGTCCTCCACCACCAGCAACCGCACCGGTCCAGGGTGCCACCACCGGGTCACCCGTAGGGGATCGGCTCAGCGTCCTCACAGCGACGATCCCGCAGCATGGAGCGCAAGGAGGTGCACACTGATGTCTGTGATGAAGAACCGCGCCGTGCTGCGCTGGCTGGTCCCGGTGACCGCGGGGGTCGCCGTGATCGGCGGCGGCGCCGCGGTCGGCACGTTCGCCGCCGCCGACCCGGCCCTGCCCCCGCGCAGCGCCGCCCAACTGCTCGACGACCTGCGGACGTCCCGCCTGGACGGGCTCTCCGGCACCGTCGTGCAGCGCGCCGACCTGGGTCTGCCGCCGATCGCCGCGCTCGCCGGCCAGGCCAGCGGCAACCAGCTCGCCGGTCTGGTCTCCGGCACGCACACGCTGCGCGTCTGGTACGGCGGCGAGGACCGGCAGCGGCTCGCCCTGGTCGACACGCTCGGCGAGCAGGACGTGCTGCGCAACGGCCGCGACGTCTGGACCTGGAGCAGCCGGGAGAACACCGCCGTCCACCGGAAGCTGCCGGCCGACGGCAAGGACCTGCCGTCCGCGCCGGCCACCCCGGCCGACGCCGCCCAGCAGGCGCTGGCCGCGATCGACCCGACCACCGCGGTGACCGTCGGCCGGTCCGCCACCGTGGCCGGGCGGGACGCGTACGAGCTGGTGCTCACGCCGCGCGACAAGGCGTCGCTGGTGCACCAGGTGCGCATCGCGCTGGACGCGAAGGAGCACGTGCCGCTGCGCTTCGAGGTGCTGGCCGACGGTCAGGACGAGCCGGCGTTCGAGGTGGCGTTCACCCAGGTCGACTTCCGCACCCCGGACGCCGACCAGTTCCGGTTCAACCCGCCGCCCGGTGTCAAGGTCACCGAGGAGTCGGCCGACGCGCGTCCCGGTCCGGCCGGCAAGGCGCTCGGTAAGGACGGCAAGGACGGCAAGGCGCTCGGCAAGGACGACGGGCAGCGGCCGGACGTGCGTACCGTCGGCACCGGCTGGACCACGGTGGTGGTCGCCACGCTCGGCGACGCGGCCGGGCTCGACGGCGCGGCGAAGGCCGGCGGCACGAAGGCCGGCGCGGGCGCGCCGGACGCCGACATGCTGGCGAAGGTGCTCGGTGACCTGCCGAAGGTCAGCGGCGACTGGGGCAGCGGGCGGCTGCTGAGCGGCAAGCTGTTCAGCGTGCTGCTCACCGACGACGGCCGGGTGGTGGCCGGCCTGGTCACGCCGGAGCGGCTCTACCAGGCCGCGAAGGGCTGATCGAACGTCGGGCTCGGGGCCCGGTCGGCGTGCGCCGGCCGGGCCCCGAGCCGTGTCCGGGCTTGGTCGAATGGCGGGCGACGCGCTATCTTTCTCAGTTCAGGCACAAAAAAGGAATGGCTTATGAATGCCATTCCTGCGGCAATTTTAGTCAATGAGGAGCCCGCTTGTCAACGCACTCCGACGTGTCGGGTGAGCTGCACCAGGACGACGACGAGATCGGTCGCGAGCAGGAGTACGTCTCGATGCTCTACGACCGGCTGGACGGGCTGCGCGAGCAGGCCGCCCGCCGGCTCGACGAGGAGTTGCGCCACACCGGCGGCACCCAGCAGGCCCGCTCGCAGCGCGACTCCACCGTGGCGATGTACGCCGACCAGGTCGAGCAGTACTCCGCCGTCGAGTCCGGCCTCTGCTTCGGCCGCCTCGACGGCGACGACGGCGCCGCCCGCTACATCGGCCGGATCGGCATCTTCGACACCTCGGGCGAGTACGACCCGCTGCTGATGGACTGGCGTGCCCCGGCCGCCCGCCCGTTCTACCTGGCCACCGCCGCCAACCCGCAGGGCGTACGCCGGCGTCGGCACCTGCGCACCCGCGACCGGAAGGTCACCGGCCTCAACGACGAGGTGCTGGACATCACCGCCGCCTCCCCCACCGCGCACGAGGAGGTCACCGGCGAGGCGTCGCTGCTCGCCGCGCTCAACGCCGGACGCACCGGCCGGATGCGCGACATCGTCGAGACGATCCAGGTCGAGCAGGACCGCATCATCCGTGCCGACCTGCCCGGCGTGATGGTGGTGCAGGGCGGGCCCGGCACCGGCAAGACCGCGGTGGCGTTGCACCGGGCCGCGTACCTGCTCTACACCCACCGCCAGCAGCTATCCACCCGGGGCGTGCTGCTGGTCGGCCCGAACGCCACGTTCCTGCGCTACATCTCGCAGGTGCTGCCGGCGCTGGCCGAGACCGGCGTGCTGCTGCGCACCCAGGCCGACCTGTTCCCGGGCGTGCACGCCCGGCGCACCGAGCCGGCCACCACCGCGGCGCTGAAGGGCCGCGCGGTGCTGGCCGAGGTGCTCGCCGGCGCGGTCCGGGACCGGCAGTGGGTGCCGGCCGAGCCGATCACCGTCGAGCTGCCGCAGCGGGAGGTGCTCACGCTCGACCCGGAGACGGTCCGCCAGGCCCGTGACCGGGTCCGGCGCACCGGCCGGCCGCACAACCTGGCCCGCGCGCTGTTCGACGTGGAGATCGTGCACGCGCTCGCCGACCAGGTGGCCGAGCGGATCGGCGCCGACCCGCTCGGCGGGGAGAACCTGCTCTCCGAGGCGGACCGCGCGGAGATCCGCCGCGAGCTGCGCGAGGAGCCGGAGATCGTGGCCGCGCTCGACGAGCTGTGGCCGGTGCTCACCCCGCAGCGGCTGCTCGCCGACCTGTTCACGTCGCCGGAGCGGATCGCCACCGCCGCGCCGATGCTCACCGACGCCGAGCGGGCCGCGCTGCACCGGGAGCCCGGCGGCTGGACGCCGGCCGACGTGCCGCTGCTCGACGAGGCCGCCGAGCTGCTCGGCGAGGACGAACGCGCCGCCGCCGCGCGCCGGGACCGGATCCGCGCGATGGAACGCGAGTACGCCGAGGGCGTGCTGGAGATCTGGCGGGGCTCCCGCTCGATCGACGTGGAGGACGAGGCCGACGGCGGTGAGATCCTCGGCGTGACCGACCTGATCGACGCCGCCCGGCTCTCCGAGCGGCAGGAGGAGTCCGACCGGCTCACCACGGCCCAGCGGGCCGCCGCGGACCGCACCTGGGCGTTCGGGCACGTCATCGTGGACGAGGCGCAGGAGTTGTCGCCGATGGCCTGGCGGCTGCTGATGCGCCGCT
This sequence comes from Micromonospora sp. NPDC051141, assembly GCF_044455765.1. Lineage (NCBI taxonomy): Bacteria > Bacillati > Actinomycetota > Actinomycetes > Micromonosporales > Micromonosporaceae > Micromonospora > Micromonospora sp. NPDC051141. Next base: position 40,997 of record NZ_JBITFD010000002.1, on the reverse strand, counting down.
GCCCGAGCCGGTCGATGACCATCGTCGGGGACGTGGCGCAGACCGGCGCGCTGGCCGGCACGCCGTCCTGGGGCGAGGCGCTCACGCCGTACGTGGCGGACCGGTGGCGGCTGGCGGAGTTGACCGTCAGCTACCGCACCCCGGCCGAGATCATGGCGGTCGCCGCCGAGGTGCTCGCCGAGATCGACCCGGCGCTGCGCCCACCCCGCTCGGTACGCGCCACCGGCGTACCGCCGTGGGACCGGACCGTCCCGGCGGACCGGCTCGTCGCCGAACTGGTCGAGGTGACCGCGCGGGAGGCCGCGTCCCTGGGCGACGGGCGGCTCGGCGTGCTGGTGCCGACCGGGCGGGTGGCCGAGTTGGGCGGCGCGGTCGTCGCGGCGCTGCCCGAGGCGGCGGTCGGCGAGCAGCCGGAGCTGGCGAACCGGGTGGTGGTGCTGACCACCGAACAGGCGAAGGGCCTGGAGTTCGACTCGGTGCTGGTGGTGGACCCGGACCGGATCGTCGCCGAGTCGCCCCGGGGCCACAGCGACCTCTACGTCGCGCTCACCCGCGCCACCCAGCGCCTCGGCATCCTCCGGACGTAAGGAGGGGCCCCTTCTCAACGCTTCCGGTAGAGGAGGGGCCCCTTCTCAACAACTGTCAGCCCGGGTTGGCGCCCTCGTCGGTGACGTTGGCGACCTGGGCGCCGGGGGCCGAGGCGTCACTGGTGGAACCGCCGGCCGGGGTGCTCAGCCCGCCGGTGGTGGCGTCCCCGGTGGTGGTGGGCGCCACCTTGCCCGGGTGCCGCTCCGGTTGCCGGGCCACCCGGCGCACGCTGGCCGGGCCGGCCGTGCCGCCGGTCGTGGTGACCGCGCCCTGGCCGCGGGTCGGCCCGCCGTCGCGCAGCACGTCCGGGTCGATCGCCACGTGCGCCGGGTCGTCCGGGTCCGACTCCTGGATCACCCGCTGTTCGTCGGTCGGCGGCACGGTGACCTCGTCCAGCGCGCCCTCGCCGTACACGCCGCCGGCGACCCGCTGTTCGGCCTGCCGGGCGGCGTCCTGCCGGATGTCGTCCTCACGCACGTCAACCACCTCGCAGCTTGTCGTGTGGGTGTCCGTGGTGCGTGCCCGGGCGCGGAGGGCTGAAACCGGTGGCGTCCGTTCCGTACCCGGAGGTCCGGTTCCCCGGGGGTACCCACGACGGGCCGGAGCGGCCGGTCATCCGACGGTTAGCTTGTCTCCGGGGTCGGGTAGTCGGGGGGTGCCCCCGCCACCGAGCGCGAACCGTGCCGTGGCCGACCCGCGGTAGCGGGGCGAGGGTGTGCAGGTAACGACTCATCGCATCCTTGAGGAGGACAGATGAGCACGCAGGCTGCATCCACCAGGCCGATGAACCGGCCGATGTCGGACGTGCAGAACCGGACGCGCATGCAGGACACGTCGACGCAGCAGATGCCGATGATGCACGACGGGCACCGGGACCGGGCGATGGCCGCGCCGGGCACCGAGACCAAGCCGTCGTTCGCGACGACCGAGTTCTGGATCTACCTCGCGTCCGTCGCGGGCGTGCTGGTGGCGTCGTACCTCGTCGGCAAGAATTCGGTCGGGGTGGACATCTTCCGCGCCAACCAGGCCTGGTTCTTCATCACGCTGCTGACCATCGGTTACCTCGGCAGCCGCGGTCTGGCCAAGGCCGGAAGCAACTTCCGCAGCGGCGACGAGCGCAAGCCCCGGCACTGACCGGAGGCGCTCCTGAGACGACGACGCCCCCGGGATCCGTCCCGGGGGCGTCGTCGCGTGCCGTCACTCGTCGCCGAAGTCCCCGCCGTCGTCGCCCTCGAAGGCGTCCTCAAGCATCTCGCCGGCCACCAGACCGCCGGCGACGCCCAGCGCCGCGCCCGCCACCATGCCGCCCATGCCGCCGCCACGACGACCGTGGTGGCCCTGCGGACCGTAGTGACCGGGGGCGCCGTAGTGGCCCTGCGGGGCGCCGAAGCCCTGGGCGCGCAGGCCGCCGTACCGGGACGTGGTCTCCCGCAGCCACCCGTCGACCACCTGCGGCCAGTCGGTACGCGAGGCGTCGCTGTGCGGGACGGAGTACCGCCCGTAGACGTCGTGCCCGGCGCTGAGGAAGCCGCCGCGCTTGTCGCACTCCAGGATCACCTCGACGCCCTGCTGGCTGGTCACGAACGTCAGCTCGACCTCGGTGACGGTCTGCGCGTACTGCGGCGCGGCGTAGAACTCGATCTCCTGGTAGAACGGCAGCGTCTGTGGCACGCCGTAGATGTGGCCGCGCTCCAGGTCCGCGTGCTTGAACCGGAAACCCAGCGCCTGGAACACGTCGAGGATCCGCTCGTGGACCGGCAGCGGGTGCACCGAGACCTGGTCCAGGTCGGACTTGTCGACCGCCCGCGCCACCGCCAGCTCGGTACGCAGCCCCATGGTCATGCCGTGCAGCCGCTGCCCGAAGACGTCGGTGACCGGGGTCTCCCACGGCACCGGCATCTGGAACGGGATGGCGAGCTGCTGCTTCGGCGCCAGCTCGAACGCGTCGCTGACCGGCATCCGGTGGAACTCCATGACGCCGGCGTACTCGGTGTCGCCGCCCTCGATCTCGACCCGGGTGACCAGGCCGACGGTGATCCGCTCGATGCGCGCCGGCGCGTCGCCGCCGACCAGGTTGACGTGCCCGTCCAGGGCCAGCCCGGGCCGGGTGTTCGGGTTGGTCAGCACGGTGTCGACGCTGGGGCCGCCCACGCCGAACGCGCTCAACATCTTCTTGAAGACCATCGCCACTCCGCCTCCGCCATCCGCGGGCTCCACCGTGGAGTCCGCGGGCTGTGCAGGGCACCCTAACCGCAATGGCTGGGAAATGCCTGAAAGGTCAGGCCCCCGGCACGACGATCAGCTCGCCCACCTGCTCGCCGAGTTCCCGGCGGGCCGCCGCGGGCAGGCCCTCGTCGGTGATCAGCACGTCGGCCTCGTCCAGCGGCGCGATGGTGGCGATGCCGATCGTCTCCCACTTGGTGTGGTCGGCGAGCACGACCAGCCGGCGGGCGGCGCCGATCAGCCGCCGGTTCACGGCCGCTTCCAGCAGGTTGGGGGTGGTGAAGCCGGTGCGGCGGCTCATTCCGTGCACGCCGAGGAAGAGCAGGTCCACGTTGAGCGCGGCGATGGCCGCCTCGGCGACCGGGCCGGTCAACGCGTCGGACGGGGTGCGGATGCCGCCGGTGAGCACCACGCTCTGGTCGGCGCGGGGGTTCTGGTAGAGCGCGTCGGCGACCGGGATCGAGTTGGTGACCACGGTCAGCCCGCGTACCCCGGCGAGCCGGGCGGCCAACGCGGCGGTGGTGGTGCCGGCGGAGAGCGCCACCGCCATGCCCGGCTCGACCAGCCCGGCGGCCCGCTCGACGATGGCCTGCTTCTCGGCCCGCTGCCGCACCGACTTGGCGGCGAAGCCGGGTTCCTCGGTGGAGCCGGGGCCGGCCAGCGTCGCGCCGCCGTGCACCTTGTCGATCAGCCCGCGCTCGGCCAGCACCTCCAGGTCACGCCGGATGGTCATGTCCGACACGCCGAACCGGTCGACCAGGTGGCTGACCCGGACGCCGCCGCGCTGGCGGATCAGCTCCAGGATGGCGCTCTGCCGTTGCTGGGCGAGCATCAGACCGGCTCCTCGCGGACCACCGCCACCTCCCCCGCCGGCACCACCAGGTCGCCGTCGCACCGTTCGCCGGTCAGCAGTTCGACGCCGGTGACCGGCAGCCGGGCCGCGTCGTCGGTGTGGTTGACCACGAACAGCCAGCTCCGCTCCGCCGAGCGACGCCGGACCACCTCCACGCCGACCGGCGCGGGCACCGGCGGGCGCACGCCGGCCTCGGTGAGCAGTCGGGCCACCAGCCGGTCGGTCGCCGCGTCGTCGAGCCGGGTGCCGACGTACCAGGCGGCGCCCGCGCCGACCGCGTTGCGGGTCAGCGCCGGCACGCCGGGCAGCGGCCCGTCGGCGTACGCGGCGAGCACCTCGGCGCCCTCGGCGTGCAGCCACTCGGTCCACACGTCGGCGTCGGCGCCGTCGTCGAGGCGGACCGTCTCGCCGGCACGCAGCGGGAAGAACTCCTCCACGCGTACGCCGAGCAGGTCCCGGAACGCGCCCGGGTAGCCGCCCAGCCGGATGTGGTCGTGCTCGTCGACGATGCCGCTGAAGTAGGTGACAAGCGCGGTGCCGCCGGCGTCGACGAAACGGCGCAGCGCGGCGGTGTCCGCGTCGCGGGTCAGGTAGAGCGTGGGCACCAGGACCAGCCGGTAGCCGGACAGGTCCGTCGACGGGTGCACCACGTCGGCGGTGACGCCGGCCCGCCAGAGCGCGGCGTGCAGCGCGGCCAACCGGTCGGGGTAGGTGACGTCGACGCTGGGGTGGGAGTCGAGTTCCGCGCCCCACCACGCCTCGTAGTCGAACAGCACGGCGACGTCGGCGTCGACCCGGCTGCCGCGTACCTCGGCCAACGCGCGCAGGTCGGCGCCGAGCCGGCTGACCTCGCGGAACACCTTGGTCTCCGGGCCGGCGTGCGGCACCAGCGCGGAGTGGAACTTCTCCGCGCCGGCCCGGGACGCCCGCCACTGGAAGAAGAGCACCCCGTCGGCCCCGCGCGCCACGTGCGCCAGGCTGTTGCGGCGCAGTTGGCCGGGCGTCTTGGCCACGTTGCGGGGCTGCCAGTTGACCGCGCTGGTGGAGTGCTCCATGAGCAGCCAGGGCGCGCCGCCGGCCACGCCGCGCGTCTGGTCGGCGGCGAGCGCGAGGTTCACCTGTGGCTGCGGGTCGGCGGCGGTGAGGTAGTGGTCGTTGGCGACCACGTCCACGTCGGCCGCCCAGGAATGGTAGTCCAGGTACTTGATGCCGGTGCCGATCATGAAGTTGGTGGTGACCGGCTGGGTGACGAGCCGGCCGAGCAGCTCGCGTTCGGCGCGGAGCTGGGCGCGCTGCTCGTCGGAGGAGAAGCGCAGGAAGTCGAGCTGCTGGGTCGGGTTGGCGAACGTCGGCGCGGCGCGCGGCGGGTTCACCTCGGCCCAGTCGTGGTAGCGCTGGCTCCAGAACGCGGTGCCCCAGGCGGCGTTGAGCGCGTCCAGGTCGCCGTAGCGTTCGCGCAGCCAGCGCCGGTACGCCGCGGCGCTGACGTCGCAGTAGCAGTGCACGTTGTGGCAGCCCAGCTCGTTGGAGACGTGCCAGAGCACGACCGCCGGGTGGGTGGCGTACCGCGTCGCGACCGCCTCGACCAGGGCGAGCGAGCGGTCCCGGAAGATCGGCGAGCTGGGGCAGTACGCCTGCCGGCCGCCGGGCCACAACACGGCGCCGTCGGCGCGGCGGGGCAGCGTCTCCGGGTGCCGGTGCGCCAGCCACGGCGGCGGGCTGGCGGTGGCGGTGGCCAGGTCGACGCGAATGCCGCCGTCGTGCAGCAGGTCGAGCGCGCGATCGAGCCAGCCGAACTCGTACCGGCCGGGGGCCGGCTCCAGCAGGGCCCAGGAGAAGATGCCGACCGAGACCAGGTTGACCCCGGCGCGGCGCATCAGCGCGACGTCCTCGGGCCACACGTCCTCCGGCCACTGCTCCGGGTTGTAGTCGGCGCCGTACCAGATGCCCTCGCCGTGCCAGTTCCGCATGAGAGCTGAGGGTGCCCGTGAACGACAGCCAAGTCAACACTTTCCAACATCGACAGTAGTTACAACGTTTACCACGCCTTTTCGCTGCCACAGCACGGTTATCGCCGCCCTTTCACCCTCTTGACAGCGCTGATCCAACGGGTAGCTTCAACCGCCACCGGCTATTTCTGTTCGGACGTGTGGATTCTCGGTGGATCTCGTAGCCACCTCGTCCCCGCAGGAGGCACCATGTCCCGTCCCCGCTCACAGGCCGAGTACCTCGCCCGGCTCGTTCCCCCGTCCGTCGCCGGCCTGCGCCGGCGCTCGCTGCTGGCCGGCGCGGCCGGCGCGGGCGCGTTGCTCGGCACCGGCGCGCTCGCCGGCTGCGGCGACTCCGACTCCGACTCCGGCGGCGACGCGAAGAGCGTCACGCTCGGCTCGAACCAGTCGGACCCGAAACCCAAGGACGTCGTCGCCAAGGTGGTGGACGGCTTCAAGACATCGTCCGGGGTGACCGTCAACGTCAACACGGTCGACCACAACACGTTCCAGGAGAACATCAACAACTACCTACAGGGCAAGCCGGACGACGTGTTCACCTGGTTCGCCGGCTACCGGATGCGGTTCTTCGCGGCCAAGGGCCTGGCCGGTGACCTCAGCGACGTGTGGGGCAAGCTCGACGGCTACTCCGACGCGTTCAAGAAGGCGTCCACCGGCGACGACGGCAAGCAGTACTTCGTGCCGGCGTCGTACTACCCGTGGGCGGTCTTCTACCGCAAGTCGGTCTGGCAGCAGCGCGGCTACCAGGTGCCCAAGACGCTCGACGACCTGAACACGCTCGGCGCGCAGATGAAGAAGGACGGCCTGACCCCGATCGCCTTCGCCGACAAGGACGGCTGGCCGGCGATGGGCACGTTCGACATCCTCAACCTGCGGATCAACGGCTACCAGTTCCACGTCGACCTGATGGCCGGCAAGGAGGCATGGACCTCCGACAAGGTGAAGAAGGTCTTCGACACCTGGGCCGGGCTGCTCCCCCTGCACCAGCCGGACGCGCTGGGCCGCACCTGGCAGGAGGCCGCCCAGTCGTTGCAGCAGAAGAAGAGCGGCATGTACCTGCTCGGCCTCTTCGTCGGCCAGCAGTTCAGCGGCGCCGACCTGGAGGACCTGGACTTCTTCACGTTCCCGGAGGTCGACTCCACGATCGGCGCGAAGGCCCTGGACGCGCCGATCGACGGGTACATGATGGCCCGCAAGCCGAAGTCCAAGGACGCCGCCACCAAGCTGCTGACGTACCTGGGCTCGAAGGACGCCGCAAACATCACGGTCAAGAACGACCCGAGCACGCTGGTCGCGAACAGCGGCGCGGACACCGCCGGCTACACCGCGCTCCAGAAGAAGGCCGCCGAACTGGTCGGCTCCGCCACCGAGATCGCGCAGTTCCTGGACCGGGACACCCGGCCGGACTTCGCCTCCACCGTGATGATCCCGGCCCTCCAGCAGTTCATCAAGAACCCGAAGGACATCAGCGGGATGCTCACCAGCGTCGAGAACCAGAAGAAGTCGATCTTCACAAGCTGACGGCGGAAGGGGGAAGGACACCATGTCCGACCTGCCCCTGATCCAAGCGGATCGCGCCGTGCCGCCGCCGGCCGCGACCACCACCACAGGTGGTCGCGGTCGCCGGCTACGGCTCCTGTCCGGCACCGACCGCGTGGTGATCACGCTGATGGTGCTGGTGCCCCTGCTGCTCGTCCTCGCCCTGGTCTGGCTGCCGGCCGCGGCGACCGTGCTGCTCTCCGGCACGGACTGGGACGGCATCGGCCCGCTCGGCGAGATCGACTGGGTCGGGCTGAAGAACTACGACGACGTGGTGAACAACTACCCGCCGTTCGTCCCCGCGGTGCAGAACAACCTGCTCTGGCTGGCCGCGCTCTTCGTGGTGGCCACCCCGATCGGGATGTTCCTCGCCGTGCTGCTCGACAAGGAGCTACGCGGCAGCCGGTTCTACCAGACCGCGCTCTACCTGCCGGTGGTGCTCTCACTGGCGCTCGTCGGCTTCATCTGGCAGCTCATCTACAGCCGGGACCAGGGCCTGCTCAACGGCGTGTTCGGCGGCGACACCGACTGGTACGGCGACCCGAACGTGAACATCTGGGCGGTGCTGGTCGCCGCCGGCTGGCGGCACGTCGGCTACATCATGCTGCTCTACCTGGCCGGCCTCAAGGGCGTCGACCCGTCGTTGCGGGAGGCCGCCGCCGTGGACGGTTCCTCGGAGACCAGCACGTTCTTCCGGGTCGTCTTTCCGGTGATGCGCCCGATCAACATCATCGTGCTGGTGGTCACCGTGATCGAGTCGCTGCGCGCGTTCGACCTGGTCTGGGTCATCAACAAGGGCCGCAACGGGCTGGAGCTGATCTCGGCGCTGGTCACCCAGAACGTGGTCGGCGAGGCGAGCCGGATCGGCTTCGGCTCGGCGCTGGCCACCATCATGCTGGCCGTCTCCCTGATCTTCATCACCGTCTACCTCTGGACCGTCATGCGGGAGGACAAGCGATGACCGCCGCCGTCTCCCCCGGCCGCCGCCGGCCGCTGCGGCCGGCCCGGGTGGTGCTGCACCTCTTCCTGGGTACGATCGCCGTCGGCTGGCTGTTCCCGCTGTTCTGGGCGGTGCTCACCTCGTTCCGCTCGTACCAGTACACCGCCGTGCACGGCTACGTCTCGTTCGGCGGCTGGACGATCGACAACTACGTCACCGCGTGGCGGACCGCCGAGTTCGGCAAGCACTTCCTCAACTCGCTCTACATCACCGTGCCGGCGGTGCTGCTCACGCTCTTCCTCGCCTCCTGCGTGGCGTTCGTGATCGCCCGGTTCAGTTGGAAGCTCAACATCGCGCTGCTGGGCCTGTTCACCGCCGCGAACCTGCTGCCGCAGCAGTCCCTGCTGATCCCGCTGTTCCGGATGTTCACGCAGATCCCGCTGCCGGCCTGGATGAGCGACTCGGAGCTGCTCTACGACAGCTACTGGGGGCTGATCCTGGTCAACGTGGCGTTCCAGTGCGGCTTCTGCGTCTTCGTGCTGAGCAACTACATGAAGGCGCTGCCGCACGAGCTGTACGAGGCCGCGATGGTCGACGGGGCAAGCGTGTGGCGGCAGTACTGGCAGGTCACCCTGCCGCTGTGCCGACCGGCCCTGGCCGCGTTGGCCACGCTGGAGGTGACCTGGATCTACAACGAGTTCTTCTGGGCGACGGTGCTGATGCGTACCGGCGACAAGTTCCCGGTGACCAGCTCACTGAACAACCTGCGCGGCCAGTTCTTCACCGACAACAACCTCGTCTCGGCCGGCTCGGTGCTGGTCGCGATCCCCACCCTGGTGATCTTCTTCCTGCTCCAGAAGCAGTTCGTCCGGGGCCTGACGCTGGGAGCCTCCAAGGGATGACGATCGTCCACCTGCGCCGGGCGGGAACCAGCCTGGTGCTCGACGCGCGCGGCCCGGGGCTGCCCCGGGTCGTGCACTGGGGCGCCGACCTCGGGCCACTGTCCGCCGAGGAACTGCCCGCCCTCGTCGACGTCACCGTGCCGCCGGTGGTGCCGAGCAGCTTCGACGCGCCGACCGTGCTGTCGTTGCTGCCCGAGGCGAGCGCCGGTTGGGGTGGCCGGCCCGGCCTGGCCGGCCACCGCGACGGCCGGGACTGGTCGACGGCGTTCCGGCAGACCGGGCTCGACGTCCACGACGAGCCCGTCCCACCGTCGCCTCCCGCCGCCGGGCAGGAACGGTTAGGAGGGGCCCCCTCACCTGCGCCAGGCGTTAACAGGGGGCCCGTGCCTTCCGGTGGGCGGGTGGTGGTGCGGGCGGCGGATCCGGGCGCGGGGTTGAGCCTGACGATCGAGATCACGCTGGATGCGGCGGGCGTGCTGACGCTGCGGCACCGGCTGCGCAACGACGGCGACGGCCGCTACGAGCTACGCGAGCTGACCCCCGTGCTGCCGGTGCCGGCGGTCGCCACCGAGCTGCTCGACCTGACCGGGCGCTGGTGCCGGGAACGCGCGCCGCAGCGGCACCCGTGGCCGATGGGCGCCTGGGTCCGCGAGGGGCGGCACGGCCGCACCGGGCACGACGCCACGTTGCTGCTGGTCGCCGGCGTCCCCGGCTTCGACTTTGGGCACGGCGAGGTGTGGGCGGTGCACACCGCGTGGAGCGGCGACCACGTCACGGTGGCCGAGCGCCGACCGACCGGCGAGGCCACGCTCGGCGGCGGTGAACTGCTCGCGCCCGGCGAGATCGTGCTCGCCCCCGGCGAGGAGTACGCCACGCCGCTGCTGTACGCGGTCCGGTCGGCGGACGGGCTGGACGGGCTCAGCCACGCGCTGCACACCCACCTGCGGGCCCGGCCGGGTCATCCGCGCACGCCGCGCCCGGTGACGCTGAACGTGTGGGAGGCGGTCTACTTCGACCACGACCTGAACCGGCTGCGGGCGCTCGCCGACCGGGCCGCCGAGGTGGGCGTGGAGCGCTTCGTGCTCGACGACGGCTGGTTCCGCGGCCGGCGGCACGACCTGGCCGGGCTCGGCGACTGGTGGGTCGACGAGCAGGTCTGGCCGGACGGGTTGCAACCCCTCATCGACCACGTACGCGGGCACGGCATGCAGTTCGGGCTCTGGGTCGAACCGGAGATGGTCAACCCCGACTCCGACCTGTTCCGCGCCCATCCCGACTGGGTGCTCCAGACACCGGGCCGGCTGCCGCCGGCGTGGCGGCACCAGCAGGTGCTCGACCTGGCCCACCCGGACGCGTACGCGTACCTGCGCGACCGGCTCGACGCGGTGCTCAACGGGCACGACGGCATCGCGTACCTCAAGTGGGACCACAACCGTGACCTCACCGAGGCCGGGCACGGCGGCCGGCCCGGCGTGCACGGGCAGACCGTGGCGGTCTACCGCCTGCTGGACGAGCTGCGCGCCCGGCACCCCGGCCTGGAGATCGAGAGCTGCTCGTCCGGCGGCGCCCGGGTCGACCTGGAGATCCTGCGCCACACCGACCGGGTCTGGGCCAGCGACTGCAACGACGCGTTGGAACGGCTCTCCATCCAACGCTGGACCGGGCTGCTGCTGCCGCCGGAGCTGATCGGCACGCACATCGGGCCGGACCGCTCGCACACCACGCACCGCGTGCACGACCTGGGCTTCCGGGCGGTCACCGCGCTCTTCGGCCACCACGGCATCGAGTGGGACATCGCCGCGATCGACGCCCCCACGCGGGCCGAACTGGCCGCCTGGGTGGCGCTGCACAAGCGGCTGCGCCCGCTGCTGCACGGCGGGCGGGTGGTCCGGGTCGACCACCCGGACCCGGCCGTGCAGGCCCACGGCGTGGTCGCCCACGACCGCTCCCGGGCGGTGTACGCGGTCAGCCGCGTCGCCACCTCCGTCGCCCAGGTGCCCGGCGCGGTGCGGCTGCCGGGGCTGGACCCGACGCGGCGCTATCTGGTGCGCCTGCCGGCCGGGGTGCCGGAGCCGGCGCTGTTGGAGCTGGCCCCGCCGGGTTGGCTGGCGTCCGGCGCCGGGGTGACGCTGCCCGGGTCGGTGCTCGGCACGGTCGGCCTGCACCTGCCCGCGCTGCACCCGGAGCAGGCGCTGCTGCTGGAGGTCACCGAAAGCTCCTGAGAAACTTCGCCGGCGGATGTCGAGAACCGGGGTGGCAGCTTCTACCGCCGGGTGGAAGCACCGACAATCGGTGCTCGGCGTGAGGAGCGAATCGTGAAGTACATGCTGCTGATGCAGTTCAGCGCCGCCGGGACCGACATCCCGCCGGTGGACACCTGGACGCCGGAGGAGTTCCGGGCGCACCTCGACTTCATGGGCGAGGTCAACGCGAAGCTCATGGCCGACGGCGAGTTCGTGCAGGGCGAAGGGCTGGGCGGCCCGCCGCAGGCCCGAATCGTGCGGGCCGGCGCCGACGGCGCGCCGGTGGTCACCGAGGGGCCGTTCGCGGAGACCAAGGAGTTCCTGGCCGGCTTCTGGATCGTCGACTGCGAGACGCCGCAGCGGGCGGTCGAGATCGCCGCGTTCATCTCCACCGCGCCCGGCCCCGGCGGCCGGCCGCTCAACATGCCGATCGAGGTGCACCCGGTGATGTCCGGCCCGCCGCAGGAGATGTGACCCTGGCCGACCACACCGTCGAGGACCTGCTGCGCGAACTGGTGCCGCAGGTCCTCGGCGTGCTCGCCCGCCGCTTCGGTGACTTCGCCACCGCCGAGGACGCGGTGCAGGAGGCGCTGCTCGCGGCCAGCCGGCAGTGGCCGGTCGACGGGCTGCCGGACCATCCGCGTGGCTGGCTCACGCAGGTCGCGTACCGGCGGATGATCGAGTTGGTGCGGGCCGAGACGGCCCGGCGGGACCGGGAGGACCGCGCGGCCCGGCGCTCCGGCGACGACAGGCGGACCGCGCCGGCCGCCGACGAGCCGGTGACCGGCGACCGGGACGACGCGCTGGTGCTGCTCTTCCTCTGCTGCCACCCGTCGCTGACCACCCCGTCGGCGATCGCGCTGACGCTACGGGCGGTCGGCGGGCTGAGCACCGCCGAGATCGCCCGCGCGTTCCTGGTGCCCGAGGCCACCATGGCGCAGCGGATCAGTCGGGCCAAGCAGCGCATCCGCGACTCCGGGTTGCCGTTCCGGCTGCCCGAGCCGGCCGATCGGCAGGCCCGCCTCGCCGCCGTGCTGCACGTCCTCTACCTGATCTTCACCGAGGGGCACACCGCGAGCCTCGGCGACGACCTGCGGCGGGTCGACCTCTGCGAGGAGGCGATCCGGCTGGCCCGGGAGATGCACCGGCTGCTGCCCGGCGACAGCGAGGTGGCCGGGCTGCTCGCGTTGATGCTGCTCACCGACGCCCGCGCCGCCGCCCGGAGCGGCCCGTCCGGGGAGCTGATCCCGCTGGCCGAGCAGGACCGGTCCCGCTGGGACGCCGCCGCCATCGCCGAGGGCACCGCGCTGGTCACCGACGCGATGACCCGGGGCCCGGTGGGGCCGTACCAGATCCAGGCCGCCGTCGCCGCGCTGCACGACGAGGCGCCGACCGCGGCGGCCACCGACTGGCCGCAGATCCTCGCGTTGTACGACGTCTTGGAGCGGCTCACCGGCAGCCCGGTGGTGGCGTTGAACCGCGCGGTGGCGACCGCCATGGTGCACGGCCCGACCGCCGGCCTGGACACGCTCGCAGCCGTGGCCACCGACCCCCGGCTGGCCGGCTCACACCGGCTCGACGCGGCCCGCGCCCACCTGCACGAGATGGCCGGCGACCACGACGCCGCCGCAACCCACTACCGCGCCGCCGCCGCGAGAACCACCAGCCGCCCCGAACAGGAGTACCTACTGACCCGCGCCGCCCGCCTGCGCCACCTTCGTTGATCAAGGAGTTTGCGTCGGCATCCGCCCGGTTCGCGACGCGAACTCCTTGGTCAACTCGCGCGCGAGGTGGTGTCGCGGAGGGCGAGGGCGACGGTGGCGAAGAGGGCCGCGCCGCAGCCCACGCCGGAGACCAGGCCGACGGCTCCCGCGTCACCGCCCAGCGCGTGGGTGAGGAAGCCGGCCACGCCGAGTGCGGTCATCACCGCGCCGAGCCAGTGGTAGCGCGGCATCCGCCACACCGCCGCCAGGCCGAAGAAGTGCACGCCCACCACCACCGCGACCCAGGCCACCGACACGGCGGGCCGGTCGAACACGTTGTTGATCACGGCGAGGCCGCCGAAGAGCGCGACCGCCTCCAGCGCCACCACGACCCAGTAGCGGCGGTCCATGAACCCCGCCGCCTCCGGTCCCTGCGCACCGGGCGGCGCCTGCCGGGCCACCCGGAACAGACCGACCAGGAGCAGCGCGGCCACCAGCAGGCCGGCGATCCGCAGCACGAGCGGCCAGGGCGCGGGCAGGCCGCCGCTGTTCACCAAGACGAAGACGGTCCCGAACGAGATCGCCACGAGCGAGCCGATCACCAGCCCCGACGGTCGTCCCCTGGTCCCCGGCGTGCTCATCGCGTCCCCTCCCGACGATCGCGCCTCACCAGTCGGTCCGACGCGCGCCAGATCGTACGGCAGGCTGACCAGCCCCACTCACCCCTCACCCCGTGATCACGGAGCTGGATCGGCGCCGTTCCTGAACATCGTCATCGGGTGCCTACCACTCGGTGACGTACGTTCCCGACCCCGGTACGCCCACGGCAATGCGCGCGCCTCGAGGGTGTCCACGGCGCGTGCGACGGTGCGCCGGGCCGTACTCAGCGGCGAGTGCGTCACCTTCCGAACCGGACCGGAACGGGCCGCATCGAGATGCAGGAAAGTAGGTGAGCGCCGATCAGCGTGCATGGGCCCTACCAGGTTGAGGGCGTGAACGGGTCGCCGAGGGTGACTCGTCTGCGCCATCAAGTTGGTAGGCCGATCCGACCAGACCGGAGAGCGGGTAACGACTGAGCGGCGAGGCTGACCGCGTACGCGAAGAAAGGTGGCCGGGTCCGTGCGGACCCGGCCACCCGTTGCGCGGTCGGTCAGCTCGCGGAGCAGGTCACCGCCGGGGTGGCGGCGCTGCCGTTGCCGATGAAGCCGAACGTGGTGCTGGCGCCGGCGCCGAGCCGGCCGTTGTAGTCGACATTGCGGGCGGTCCACGCCGAGCCGCTGCCGCTGACCGTGGCGTTCCACGCCTGGCTGACGGTCTGGCCGTTGGCGAACGTCCACGTCGCCGTCCAGCCGCTGATCGCGGCGGAACCGGCGGTCACCTTGACGTCGCCCTGGAAGCCGCCCTGCCACGAGTTGACGACGGTGAGGGTGGCGGTGCAGCCACCGGCCGGCGGGGGCGTGGTGGTCGGCGGCGGGGTCGGGGTCGGGCTGGTGGTCGGGCTGGGGCTGGTGGTCGGGCTGGTGGTCGGGCTCGGCGAGCTGCCGGCGTAGACCGAGGCCTCACGCGAGGTGGCGGCGATGCCGTTGGCGCCGTTGAAGATGCGCTGGCCCCAGGTGGTGAGCTGGGCCGGGTTGAAGCCGGTGGTCATGTCCAGGTATTCCACGCCGCCGCCGTTGCCGCTCCACGACCAGCCGAGGTAGCCGATCCGGTTGGTCTGGGCGTAGGACATGATGGCGTCCTCGTCGGGGTTGCCGTCGGAGTGGTTGAAGCCGAACTCACCGACCACGATGGGCAGCCCGGCGGTACGGAACCGGCCCAGGTAGTCGCTGATCTCGGCGGCGGTGTCGAACACGCCGTACATGTGGATGGAGAAGACGGTGTTGCGCTGCGGGTCGGCGTTGAAGACGGTGCCGGCGTTGTCGCGCATGGTGAACGACCAGTCCTGGCCCCAGTTCGGCGCGTCGACCATGATGGTGTGGGTGAGGCCGCCGGCGCGCAGCCGCTTGATCGCGTTCGAGGTGTCGGTGGTCCAGGCGCTGTAGCCCTGGTTGCCGAACGGCTCGTTGCCGATGTTGACGATGACGTACTTCTCCTGGCCCTTGAGCACGTCGGCGATGCTCAGCCAGTAGTCGGTCGCCTTGGCCAGCGTGGTGGCGGCGCCGTCCTCGCCGTAGCCGGTGGTGTCGTGCACCTCCAGCACGCAGATGAGCCGGTTGGCCTTGCACAGTGAGATCACGTTGGCCACGTCGGCGGCGCTGTTCTTGGTCCAGCGGTCACCGCTGGCCAGCACCACCCGGACGGTGTTGGCGCCGAGCGCCTTGATGTTGGCGAACGAGCTGGTCTGCTGCGGGTACCAGGTGTGCGCGTGGTTGACGCCACGCATCACGAACTCGGTGCCGTTGGCGTCGTAGAGCCGGCCGTTCGAGACGGAGAACCCGGTCG
Source organism: Micromonospora sp. NPDC051141 (assembly GCF_044455765.1). NCBI lineage: Bacteria > Bacillati > Actinomycetota > Actinomycetes > Micromonosporales > Micromonosporaceae > Micromonospora > Micromonospora sp. NPDC051141. The sequence goes on along the minus strand of NZ_JBITFD010000002.1, from coordinate 25,555 downwards.
CGGCCTGCGCCGGCTGCCCGAAGGCGAAGACGGCGGTGAGCGCCGTCAGCAGGGCGACGCCCGCGGCGGAGAGCATTTTCTTCATGGCTGTCCTCTGGAGGGAGATCTCCCCCGTGCCCGAGTGGGGGGTGCGGTGATGGTGACGACTGTCCCGGACGCCGGCATCAGCGTAGGCCGATGGGCCTCGGAAGGCAACCGGTTAAGTCCGGTGGCGGCCCGCGTCGTCACGGGCCGCCACCGGGGCGGTCATCCCCACCACAGGATGGTGCGCCTCTCCGGTCTGAACCGGTTAAGCGGACTGTAGGCAGCCGCAAACCGCCCGTCAAGGTTGACACGCTCCCGACGGGGTATCCCGGGACGATCCACCCGGGAGGAGAGGCGCCATGGTGAACGTCGGCTACACCCTGATGTGCGAGCAGGCCGGTCCGAAGGAACTGGTCGACCACGCCGTGCGCGCCGAGGCCGCCGGCTTCGACCACCTGGTCATGTCCGACCACTACTACCCGTGGCTGGAGTCGCAGGGCCACTCGCCGTACGCCTGGTCGGTGCTCGGCGCGGTCGCCCACGCCACCACCCGGCCGGAGCTGCTGTCGTTCGTCACCTGCCCGATCCGCCGCTACCACCCGGCGGTGGTGGCACAGAAGGCCAGCACCATCGGGGTGCTGTCGGACGGGCGGTTCACGCTCGGCCTCGGCGCCGGGGAGAACCTCAACGAGCACGTGGTCGGCGGCTGGCCGCACGTGCAGCAGCGGCACGAGATGTTCGAGGAGGCGTTGCAGATCATCCGGCCGCTGCTCAACGGCGAGACGCTGACGTTCTCCGGCAACCACTTCGACGTGCCCGACGCGTACGTCTGGGACCGGCCCGAACGGCCGGTGCCGATGGCGGTGGCGGCGTCCGGCCGGCAGTCCGCCACGCTCGCCGCCGAGTACGCGGACGCCATGATCGCCACCGACCCGCTGTCCCACCTCGTCGACATGTACGAGGAGGCCGGCGGCGCGGGTCGCCCCCGTTACGGCCAGGTGGCCATCTGCTACGGCCCCGACGAGGACGAGTGCCGCAAGATCGTGCACGACCAGTTCCGCTGGTTCGGCATGGGCTGGAAGGTCAACGCGGACCTGCCCAACCCGGACGCGTTCGACGCGGCCACCCAGTTCGTCCGCGAGGAGGACGTGGCCGAGGGCATCTCCTGCGGCCCGGACCTCGAACGGCACGTCGAGGCGTTCAAGAAGTTCGTCGACGCCGGCTTCACCCACGTGGCGCTGGTCCAGGTCGGCGGCGACCGTCAGCCGATGTTCCTCGACTGGGCCCAGGAGGAACTGCTGCCCCGGCTGCGCGAGCTGTGACCGGTTTCGGGCCGGCCGACCTGCGCCGGGCGCTCGCCGCGCCCCGGCCGGCGGCCGGCCTGACCAGCGACTTCCGGCCGGTCGGCGGGCTGCGCACGCACACCCGCCGGTCGGCCGCACCGGGCCCGGACGCGACACCGGTGGTGCTGGTGCACGGCCTGGCCGTGTCGCACCGCTACCTCACCCCGCTGGCCGTCGCGCTGTCGCCCCACCACCCGGTGTACGTGCCGGACCTGCCCGGCTCCGGGCTGACCGAGCGCCCCGGCACCGCGTTCGACGTCGCCGGGCACGCCGCGTTCCTGATCGACTGGCTGGCCGCGTACCGGCTGGGGCCGGTCTGCCTGCTCGGCCACTCGTTCGGCGCGGAGGTGGCCGCCGCGCTCGCCGCCCGCCACCCCGACCTGGTCCGGGCCCTGGTGCTGGCCGGCCCGACCAGCGACCCGGCCGCCCGCTCCCGGCGCGGCCAACTCGGTCGGTGGCTGGTGGACACGCTGCGGGAGGCGCCGTGGCAGGCGCCGGTCCTGCTCCGCGACGTGCGCGACGCGCGGCCGTGGCGGGTGTTCGCCACGCTGTCCCACTCGGTGCGCAACGCCGTCGAGTCCGACCTGGTCCGGGTCACCGCGCCCGCGCTGGTGCTGGCCGGCGCCCGGGATCCGGTCGTGCCGGCCGGCTGGCGGGCCGAGGCCGCCCGGCTGCTGCCCGACGGTCGCGCGGTCACCGTGCCCGGCGCGGCGCACAACGTGGTCACCACCGCACCCGGCCCGGTCGCCCGGGCGATCCGCGGCCTGCTCACCCCGAACGACGAGGAGCTGACGTCATGCGCATCGGAAACACCGAGATCCGGCCCGCCGGCGGCGGGTTCGGCTGCCTCCTGATGATCCTCTTCTCGATCGTGGCCTCGGTGGTGCTGACCGTGCTGCTCAACCTGATCCTCTAGGACCGGGTGAGGTCCAGCTCGGCCAGGACGGGGTAGTGGTCGGAGGCGGTGTCGGCCTCCGCGTCGCGGATCACGCGGACCGCGCGGACCCGGTCGGCCAGGGCCGGCGTGGCGAGCAGGTAGTCCAGCCGCATCCCGGCGAACTCCGCGCCGCCGTGGCCGGTCGGCACCGTCAGCCCGCCCGGCCCGTCACCGCCGGAGCGCGGCCAGAGATCCACCAGGCCGCCGTCGAGCAGCCGGGCCACCGCGCGGGTGTCCACGGTACGGCCGTCGCTGCGCAGGTGCCGACGCCGGTACGCGGCGGCGAGCCCGGCCAGCCGGGCGGTGTGGTCGACGGCCGGCTCCAGCGTGTTCAGGTCCCCGGCGAGCACTGCCAGCTCTCCCCCGGCCCGCCGCACGGCCGCCGCCAGCCAGCCCGCCTCCAGCCGCCGCCGCCCGCCCGACCAGGGGTTCAGGTGGGTGCTGAACACGGTCAGCGGCCCCGCCCCGGTGGCCACCCGCACCAGGGCGGCGGCGTGGTGGAACGGCCGGCGGACCCGCCCGGCGGCCAGCACCCGCAGCGGCGGACGGACCAGCACCGCCACCGGCTGGCCGAAGCAGGACGGGGCCAGGTACGGCACCAGGCCCGTCCGCTCCGCCAACCCGCCCACCGTGCGGTCCAGCCCGCGCAGCTCCTGGAGGGCCAGCACGTCCGGGCGCTGCGCGGTGACGACCGAGACGATCCGGTCCCGGCGGTCGGTGCCGTCACGGTCCCGACCGCCGGTGCGGATGTTCCAGGTCATCACCCGCAGCATGGTCGTCAGTCCGGCCGGCCGGCCTTGGCCAGCTCGTCGTCCAGCTCGTCCACCTGCTCGGACTCGATCGCCGGCTGGTTGCCCTGGGCGACGTCGGCGTTGGGCCGGATCACCCACCAGAGCAGCGACAGCCAGAGCGTGCCGAGCAGGATCGCGCCCATGAAGTCGGTCGGGTGGTGCATGCCCCGGTACATCCGGGAGGTCGCCACGCCGACCGGCATGATCACGGCCATCGCCACGAACAGCCACCGCCACCAGCGGTCGGTACGCGGGAACACGATGATCGCCATGGCGACCCAGAGGCAGATGGTCGCCGCGATGTGCCCGGACGGGAACGACGAGGTGGGCATCTGGCCGTCCAGGTTCTCCACCGGCGGGCGGGGCCGCTCCACCACCCGGGCGCTGGACAGGAACAGGCTCAGCTCGCCGAACATGGCCAGCACCACGAACAGCACCGGTCGCCAGCGGCGCCACAGGGCCAGCACGATCGGGCAGAACACCAGCGAGACCAGCAGGATGGCGTGCGTGTCGCCGAACTTGCTCCACCACCAGCTCAGGTTCGTGAGCGCGTCGGTGTGCCGGGCGGCGAACCAGCGCGGGACCTCGGTGTCGAGCGTGTCGAAGAACGTGCCCTTGGCGTGGTAGCTGACGTACATGCCGAAGGCGTACAGCGCGCCGAAGACGATCACCCAGCCGACCAGCAGCTCGGCCACCGCGGAGCGGGGGTGCTCCAGCACCTTCTCCTCGGCCGGGGCGGGCTTGATCTCCTCGCCCGCCTCCGGCTCCAGGCCGTCGCTCAGCGGCGGCACCGGCCGGCCGCGCTCGCGTCGCCACAGTCGGAACGCGTACGCGGTGACGCCCAGCCAGGCCGCGCCGAGCAGCCAGCCGCCGAGCACGTCCGACACGTAGTGCACGCCCAGCGCGATCCGGGTCAGCCCGACCAGGAAGACCAGCACGGCGGCGATGGCGATGGCCGGCTTGCGCCAGCGCGGCGCCATGGCGGGCAGGAACACCAGCAGCAGCGCGCCGTACGCGACGAACGAACCGAGCGCGTGGCCGCTGGGGAAGCTGTTGCCGGGGGCGCTGGCGATCGGCACGTCCACCACCGGGCGCAGCCGCCCCACCAGCGCCTTGAGCGACGGGTCGAGGATCAGCCCGCCCACGCCGGTGACGATCAGGTAGACCGCCAGCCGGGACTGGCGGCGGATCAGCAGGCCCACCACGGCGATGGTGATCAGCCAGATCAGCACCGGTCGACCGCCCAGATCGGTGATCGCCTGGAGCACGGTGACCAGCGGGTGGTGCGGGGCCACGAGGTTGTTGAACCACTCGGCCGCCGCGTGGTCGGCGTCCTGGAGCGGGCTCCAGCGGAACCGGACGAGCATGAGCAGCACGCCGAAGGCGACGCCCGCGCCGGCCACCGCGAGCAGCCCGACCAGGCTCCGCTCGGCGAAGTGGCCGAGCGGCCGGCGCCCGGCTTCCTTGACCGCGGTCACACCGCACCTCCCTTTTCTTCTGCGAGGCGCGCTGTACCCGATCGGCGTGGCTCTCACACGCCGCGTCGGCGCGGCGTCAGAGCGCGGTCATCTCCCCGGTGTCGAACAGCTCCTCGCGTTGCGCCTCCGGCTCCCACAGATCCGGCTGGGCCGGCTCCTCCACCCCGATCCGCATGGCCTCCAACTGGGCGGCGAAGGCCAGCCCGCCGAAGAGCGCCATGCCGGTGAGGTTGGCCCAGAGCAGCAGCGCCATCATGCCGGTCAACGCGCCGTAGGTCTGGCCGAAACCGCCGCTGTACTTGACGTACGCGGCGAGCAGCAGGCTGGCCAGCCACCACAGCGCGATGGCGATGCCGGCGCCGAAGAAGAGCCAGGACAGGCCGGGTTGCTTACGCCGGGGCGCGTGCCGGAACAACACCGCCACGGCGAGCACGGTCAGGCCGAGGCTCAGCGGCCAGCGGACCACGTCCCAGACGACGGTGGCGACGTCGCCCCACTCGTAGTGCCGGCGCACCGAGTCGCCCAGCGCGCCGCCGCCGACCAGGATCAGGAACCCGGTCAGCGCGGGCACGCCGGCGACCACCGCGAGGACGGCGGCGCGGACGTACTTCGGAAACGCCGGGCGGTCCCGCTCCACGCCGTAGATCCGGTTGGCGCCGCGCTCGATCTGCGCCATCGTGGTGGTCAGCGCCACCAGCCCGGTGATCAGACCGAGGGTCAGCGCCAGCTCGCCGGCGTCCTCGGTGCGGTCGGCGTCGGAGAGCAGTTCCTGCACCACGGTCTCGCTCTGGCCCGGGGTGATCGCCAGGACCGTGTCGGCGACGACCTTGCCGCCCTCGTCCGCGCCGAGGTCGGTGATCAGGCCGGTGAGCGCGATCAGGAACGGCACCACGGCGAGGCAGAGCTGCAACGCCAGGGCCCGGGAGTGGCTGAAGCCGTCGCCGTAGCGGAACCGGATGAACGCGTCGCGCAGCAGGCACCAGCCGCCGTGCCGCCGCAGGGTGCGCCAGGCGTCGTCGGCGGACAGCTCGTTCTCGGCCATCAACCGGGTCTCGGGGACGAGCTTGGTGCTACTCACGGCGCGCCTCGTCGATCAGGCGCTCGCCGCGCTCAGCGGCGGCCCGGGCGTCCTCCGCCAGGTCGGGGTGGTCCGCCGGGCGTGGCACGCAGAGCCAGAGCGACTCGGGCCGGATGGTGGCGGTGAGCGAGCGGCCCGGCTCGATCAGGTCGCCGTCGAGCTGCCGGGGCTGGGCCCGGTTACTGGCGATCTCGACGGTGCGGGCCCGGAACACCTCCATCCGGGGCACGCTGCCGGTGCGGCGGACCAGCGCCCAGCCCATGGCGACCCAGTGGCCGAGCGTGCGCGGGGTCAGCACCGCCACGTCGAGCCAGCCGTCGTCCGGCTCCGCGTCGGTGAGCAGGCGCACCCCGCCCTGGAGGCGGCCGACGTTGGCCACCAGGACCGAGCGGGCGCGGCGGCGCAGCGGCGGCCGGCCGTCGATGCGGACCGAGACCCGCATCGGCCGGTCCCGCAGGTGGCGGGCGGCGCCGACCAGGTAGGCCGGCCAGCCGATCCGCTTCTTGGTGGTCTCGGAGGTGGAGTCGAGCATCTGGGCGTCGAAGCCCATCCCGGCCATCACCGCGAAACACTGGTCGTCGACCACGCCGACGTCGAGCCGGCGCATTCCACGCTCGACGGCGACCTCCAGCCCGGCGGCCAGGTCGTTGGAGAGGCCGAGGTTGGCGGCGAGCAGGTTGCCGGTGCCCTGGGGCAGCACCGCCAGCGCCACGTCGGTGCCGGCCAGCGCGGTCACGCAGGCCATCACGGTGCCGTCGCCGCCGCAGGCGAAGACCACCTCGGCGCCGGCCTTCACCGCCTCCTCCGCCTGGCCTCGGCCCGGGTCCTCGACCGTGGTCTCGTACCAGGTCGGGGCCGGCCATCCGGCCGCGTCGAGCGCGCCGTCCACGATCCGGCGGAACTCGTCGAGGTCGGCCACCTTCACCGGGTTCACCACCACGGCGGAGCGCGGGGTCCGGTTCTCGGCGGTCACCGGAAGCTTGTCGTCTGCACCGTCCACGGCGTCAGTGTGCAGGACACCGGGCGCGGCGGCGACCCGGCGGGCGGGGTCGTTGCGAGGACCGCAATCAGGTTTGGATTCCGGCGGGGGGTCAGGCCGCCTCGCGCAGCGCCGCGTCGACCCGTCGCCGCAGGTCGTCGACGTCGACGCCGGCCTCCGTGAGCACCTGCGCGGCCAGGCCGTCGCCCTCCCGGAGCAGGCCGAGCAGGATGTGCTCGGTGCCGATGTGCCGGTGGCGCAGCCGGAGCGCCTCGCGCAGCGACAGCTCCAGCACCTTCTTGGCCCGGGGCGAGAACCGGCCGCTGTCGTGCCGGCGACGCCACCACCGGCGCGGGCGCGGTGTCGCCTCGCGGAGCGCGTCCGGGCCGAACGACTCCTCGATCCGGGCCACGATGGCGGCCAGGTCGATGCCGATCTCGCGCAGCGCCGCCGCGTCCGCCGCGCCGAGCCCGTCGACGCCCTGCGCGGTGTGGCGGGCCACCGCCGCGCGCAGGGCGTCGGCGTCGACGCCGTCGGCCGCCAGCAGCCGGACCGCCAGGTTGTCGCGGTCGGCGAGCACACCGAGCAGCAGGTGCTCGGTGCCGACCGGCCGCCGGCCCTCGGTCTGTGCCTCGACGAGCGCGTGGTGCACCACGGCCCGGGCCCGGTCGGTGAATCGTTCGAACATCACGCCTCCCAGCTTTCGCGCACCGCCGGCCGTCCGGCGTGCTTCTTGTGGACCGCCTGTCGGCTGACCTCGAGCGCGTCGGCGATCTCCTGCCAGGACCAGCCCTGTCGCCGGGCGTTGTCCACCTGGACCACCTCGAGCCGTTCGAGCAGCCGGCGCAGGGCGAGCACGGCCCGCAGGCCGACCTTCGGGTCGGTGCTGCCGGCGGCCGCCGCGAGTTCCGTTGCCTGACTCATGCTGTCAATGTAGGTTGACATCGCCGCGTCGTCAACCCCGGTTGACACGAGACACGCCCCGACCTGCCCGTTCGCCGCCCGTGCCGGTGTTACGGTCCGCTGGTGTTCCACCGCCGCCCACCGGACCGGCCGGTCGGGGCCACCCGCCGACTGACCGCCGGGCGGCTCACGCTGGAGGTCGCCGGCGGCAGTGTGGTCGGGCACCGCTATCCGGTGAACTACGACGTGCTGCACGTCGACGAGGACCTGCCGCTGGCCGTGGTCTGCGACGGCATGGGCGAGGGCGAGGGCAGCCGGGCGGCCGGCGCGACCGCGACGCAGACCTTCGTCGGGCGGGTCCGCGCCGGGTGGCCGGTCGTCGACGCCGCCGGGCTGCACGCCGCCGCCGCCGAGACCCAGCGCCGGGTCCGCCGGGCCGGCGCCACCCACGCCGGGCTGACCGGCTGCACGCTCACCGCGCTGGTGGTCGAGCCGGACGGCGACCGGGGCTGGCTCGTGCACCTCGGCGACTCGCGGGCGTACCGGCTGCGCGACGGGCTGCTGGAACTGGTCACGGTGGACCACACCATGGCCTGGCTGGGGCTGCTGCACGGCTGGTGGCCGGCCGACTCCCCGGAGGCGGCCCGGGCCCGCTACCAACTGCTGCGCTACGTCGGCCACCCGGACCAGCCGGAACCGGACCTGCTCGCCGCCCGGCTGCGTCGCGGGGACACCTGGCTGCTCTGCACCGACGGGGTCAGCGACCAGCTCGGCTACCACCGGCTGCGGGACCTGCTGGCCGCCCGCCAGGAGCCGGCGCGGACGGTCCGGGCACTGCTGGACGCCAGCCTGGCGGCCGGCGGCGCGGACAACGCCACCGCCGTCGTGGTGCGCGTACACCCCGCCCTGCCCGCCCCCCGCTGACCATCCCGCTCCGGCGTGACCGGCGACACGCTTGACGTCCTGACGTTTTGTGCAAGACTTGTCAGCATGTCGAACGACCGGTTGGAGACGATCCTGGCCGCCGCGTACGCGTGCTTCACCCGGCACGGGATGCGGCGCACCACCATGGACGACATCGCCGCCGCCGCCGGCATGTCCCGGCCGGCGGTCTACCAGTACGTGCGCAACAAGAACGACGCCTACCGGCGACTGGCCGAACGGCTCTTCGCCGACACGCTCGACCGGGCCCGGCAGGCCGCCGCCACCGGAGGCGGCGAGCTGGCCGACCGGCTGCACGACGTGCTCGCCGCCAAGCTGGAACTCACGCTCACGCTGCACCGGGACAGCCCGCACGCCACCGAGCTGCTCGACGCCAGCGGCAAGCTCACCGGCGACCTCGTCGAGGCGTACACCGCCGAGATGACCGACCTGGTGGCCGGCGCGCTGGCGGACGCCGCCGGGCCCCGGGCCCGCGCGGTGGCCGACGTGCTCGTCGCGCTCACCCGCGGCCTGGAGGCCGACCTCACCGACCCCGACCTGCCCCGGCAGCGGCTGCGCGACGGCGTCGCGCTGCTCGTCGCCGGCCTGACCTCTCCGGGAGACCACGCATGACCACCGTCCTGATCACCGGCACCTCCTCCGGCATCGGCCGGGCCACCGTCGCCCGGCTCGCCCGCCGCCCCGACCTCACCGTGTACGCCACCGCCCGCAAGGTCGACGCGATCGCCGACCTGGCCGACACCGGCGCCCGGCTGCTCGCCCTCGACGTAACCGACGAGGCGTCCATGCGCGCCGCCGTCGCCGCGGTGGAAGCCGCACACGGCCAGGTCGACGTGCTGGTCAACAACGCCGGTTACGGCGAGTACGGCCCGATCGAGGAGGCCCCGATGGACCGGGTGCGGGCCCAGTTCGAGACCAACGTCTTCGGGCTCGCCCGGCTCACCCAGCTCGTGCTGCCCGGCATGCGCCGGGCCGGCCGGGGCCGGATCGTCAACGTCAGCTCGATGGGTGGCCGGCTGGTCTTCCCGGGCGGCGGCTACTACCACGCCAGCAAGTACGCGGTGGAGGCGATCTCCGACGCGCTGCGCCAGGAGGTGCGGCCGTTCGGGGTGGACGTGGCGGTCGTCGAGCCGGGCCTGATCCGCACCGGCTTCGGCGCGGTCGCCGCGTCCTCGCTCGGCGCCGGCACCGAGCCGACCGGGCCGTACCGCCGGATGGTGGCCGCGGTCGACGCGTCGATGGCGAAGTCCTACCGGAACCCGGTGCTCGCCGCTCCGCCGGAGGCGGTGGCCCGGGTGATCGAGCGGGCCGTGCTGGCCCGTCGCCCCCGCACCCGCTACCTGGTCACCGCCGCCGCCTGGGCGATGGTGCACACCCGCCGGCTGTTCGGCGCCCGGTTCTTCGACACGGTCAACCGCCTCCAGTTCCGCTGACCCGCTCCGGCCGACCCGGCCTCCCGACTACCGTGGGTGAAGAACCCGGTCGGGAGGTGAGCCGGAATGGCCGCACCCAGCCACGGCGCGGTGGTGGTCGGCGTCGGCCGGTCGGCGGAGGCCCTGACGGTGGTCCGTACGGCCGCCGGCGAGGCCGCCGCGCACGACCGGCCGCTGCACCTGCTGCACGCGTTCAACTGGGCCGCGACCGGCGGCCCCGCTCCGGCCGGCGGCACCCGCGTCGACGCCGAACGCCTGCTGGAGCAAGCCGGCCAGCTCGCCGCCGACACCGCGCCGGGGGTGCCGGTCAGCGGCGAGATCGTCGAGGGCTCGCCGGTCGAGGCGCTGCTGCGGGCCGCCGGCACCGCCTTCCTGGTCGCGCTCGGCGACGGCGGCATCTCCACCTGCCCGGCCTGCGTACCGGCCGACGCGCCCGCCGTCGAGCTGGCCGCCCGCGCCGGCTGCCCGGTCCTGGTCGGCCGGTCCGAGCCGGCCCCGCCCGGGCCGCTGCTGGTCGGCTACGACGGCTCGCCGGGCGCCCGCCACACGCTCGGGTACGCCTTCGACTGCGCCGAACGCCGGGGCGCCCGGCTGCTCGCCGTCCGGGTGGTCGAACCGGAGCGCCGCGACACCGACGACAGCCTGCTGGAAGCGGCGGTCAACCGGCAGGCCGTCCGGCACCCCCGGGTGGCCGCCGACTGCCAGACCGTCCGCGGCGAGCCCGCCGACGTCCTGCTCGACCGCTCCCGGTCGGCGCAGCTCGCGGTGGTCGGCGCGCGCGGCGACGGGCCGGTGCGGTCCAGCCTGGGCGAGGTCAGCCAGGCCCTGCTCTACCACTCGCCGGCCCCGCTGATCGTCGTCCGGGGGCTCGACCCGGGCGCCCGGGAGGGGGCATGACGCCCGCCCGACCCGGGACCTACGGCCCTGACCGACACCCCCGCCCGGGCGCGAGGGTGGACGGGCCGGGGACGGAGGGTTCCGCCCCGAGTGGCAGCCGACCCCGAGCCGCGAGAGGCTAACGCAGCATGGACACCGCGCTGGACCTGCACAGCCCCCTGACCGACGACGAGTTGCGCCGGCTGGACGCCTACTGGCGGGCCGCGAACTACCTGACCGTGGGGCAGATCTACCTGCTCGACAACCCGCTGCTCCGCGAGCCGCTCAAGCCCGAGCACGTCAAGCCCCGCCTGCTCGGCCACTGGGGCACCAGCCCCGGCCTCAACCTGCTCTACACGCACCTCAACCGCGTCATCGTCGACCGGGACCTCTCCGCCATCTTCGTCACCGGCCCCGGCCACGGCGGCCCCGCGCTGGTCGCCAACACCTGGCTGGAGGGCACCTACAGCGAGCTGTACCACCACATCCCGCGCGACGAGGCCGGCATGCAGCGGCTGTTCCGCCAGTTCTCGTTCCCCGGCGGCATCCCCAGCCACGTGGCGCCGGAGGTGCCCGGTTCGATCCACGAGGGCGGCGAGCTGGGGTACGCGCTGAGCCACGCGTACGGGGCCGCGTTCGACAACCCGGACCTGCTGGTCGCCTGTGTGATCGGCGACGGCGAGGCGGAGACCGGCCCGCTGGCCGGGAGCTGGCTGTCCAACGTGTTCCTGAACCCGGCACGGGACGGGGCGGTGCTGCCGATCCTGCACCTCAACGGCTACAAGATCGCCAACCCGACGGTGCTGGACCGGATTCCCGCCGACGACCTGCGCGACCTGATGCGCGGCTACGGCTACCAGCCGTACCTGGTCGAGGGCGACGACCCGGCGACGGTGCACCACCTGCTCGCCGCGACGCTGGACCGGGCGGTCGACGAGATCGCCGGGATCCAGCGCCGGGCCCGCTCCGGCGGCGACGTCGAGCGTCCCCGCTGGCCGATGATCATCCTGCGGACGCCGAAGGGCTGGACCGGCCCGGCGGACGTGGACGGCAAGCAGGTCGAGGGCACGTTCCGCGCCCACCAGGTGCCGATCGCCGAGGTGCGCGACAACCCGGCGCACCTGGCCGAGCTGGAGCGCTGGCTGCGCAGCTACCGGCCGGAGGAGCTGTTCGACGCCACCGGCGGCCCGGTCGCCGAGCTGGCCGCGCTGCCGCCCACCGGCGACCGGCGGATGAGCGCGAACCCGGTGGCCAACGGCGGCAAGCTGCTGCGCAACCTGGAGCTGCCGGACTTCCGTGACTACGGCGTCGACGTCGAGGAGCCCGGCGGCACGGTGGCCGGGGCGACCGGCACGCTCGGCCCCTGGGTGCGCGACGTGATCGCCCGCAACCCGCAGACGTTCCGCCTGTTCGGCCCGGACGAGGTCGCCTCGAACCGGCTCGGCGCGGCGTTCGAGGTCACCGACCGGGCGTTCGTCGGCCGCCGCGAGCCCGGCGACGACCACCTCTCCCCCGACGGCCGGGTGATGGAGGTGCTCTCCGAGCACCTCTGCGAGGGCTGGCTGGAGGGCTACCTGCTGACCGGCCGGCACGGCATCTTCACCAGCTACGAGGCGTTCATCCACATCGTCGACTCGATGGTCAACCAGCACGCCAAGTGGCTCAAGGTGACCCGGCACATCCCCTGGCGGGAACCGATCGCCTCGCTGAACTACCTGCTCTCCAGCCACGTCTGGCGGCAGGACCACAACGGCTTCTCGCACCAGGACCCCGGCTTCATCGACCACGTGGTCAACAAGAAGGCCGAGGTGGTCCGCGTCTACCTGCCGCCGGACGCCAACACGCTGCTCTCCACCATGGACCACTGCCTGCGCAGCCGGCACTACATCAACGTGGTGGTGGCCGGGAAGCAGCCGGCCCCGAACTGGCTGACCATGGACGAGGCGATCCAGCACTGCCGCCGCGGCCTGGGCATCTGGGACTGGGCCAGCACCGACGACGGCGCCGAGCCGGACGTGGTGCTGGCCTGCGCCGGCGACGTGCCGACGCTGGAGACGCTCGCCGCCGCCGACCTGCTGCGCCGGCACCTGCCCGACCTGAAGGTGCGGGTGGTCAACGTGGTCGACCTGATGCGCCTGCAACCGCCCTCGGAACACCCGCACGGCCTGCCGGACAACGAGTTCGACACCATCTTCACCCGCGACCGGCCGGTCATCTTCGCCTACCACGGCTATCCGTGGCTGATCCACCGGCTCACCTACCGCCGGGCCAACCACGAGAACCTGCACGTGCGCGGCTACAAGGAGGAGGGCACCACCACCACGCCGTTCGACATGGTGATGCTCAACGACCTGGACCGCTTCCACCTGGTCATCGACACCATCGACCGGGTGCCGGGGCTGCGCTCGCGCGCCGCGCACCTGCGCCAGGAGATGGTGGACGCGCGCCAGGCCTGCCGCGACCACACCCGCGAGTACGGCGAGGACGACCCCCGGGTCGCCGAGTGGCGCTGGATCCGCGAGACCGACCCGGCCGTGCGAGGTGGCGAATGAGCAACGACGAGATCGTGGTCGGCTACGACGGCTCGACCGACGCGTCGGTGGCCCTGAACTGGGCGCTGGACGAGGCGGGCCGGTCGGGCCGGCCGGTGCGGCTGGCGTACGTCTTCGAGTGGTTGACCGTGGCCGGCTGGGTCGGCCCCGGCGTGGCCCCGGGCATCTGGCCGGACGAGAACGCCCGCCGGCAGGTCGAGGAACTGGTCCGCAAGGCGGCGGCGGACGCCGCCGCCGAGCGGCCCGGCATCACCGTGCACGGCGAGGTGTTCGACGGCCCGCCCGCGCTGGTGTTGCAGGAACGCTCCACCGAGGCCGGGATGCTGGTGCTCGGCAGCCGGGGGCACGGCGGCTTCGGCGGCCTGCTCGCCGGCTCCACCGCGGTCTCGGTCAGCGCGCACGCCCACTGCCCGGTGGTGGCGGTCCGCGACGGCCAGGCCGCCACGTCCGGGCCGGTGGTGGTCGGCTCGGACGGCTCCCCCTCGGCGCTGCGGGCGCTCGGCTTCGCCGTGGAGCGGGCCGCCCAGCGGGACGTGCCGCTGCGGGTGCTGCGGGTCTGGGAGCCGCCGGGTGACCGGTGGGTGCCGCCGGACTTCGACCCGGAGGACGTCGCCGCCGGCGAGCGGACCGCCGCCGAGGCGGAGCTGGCGCCGTGGCGGGAGAGCTTCCCGGACGTGCCGGTGGAGATCTCGGCGGTGCCCGGCAGCGCGGCGTCGCTGCTGGTGGAGGCGAGCCGGGCGGCACAGCTCGTGGTGGTCGGCAGCCGGGGCCGGGGCGGGCTGCGCGGCATGCTGCTCGGCTCGGTCAGCCAGCAGCTCATCCAGCACGCGCACTGCCCCGTCGCGGTGGTCCGGGAGTAGAAGGAGGGGCCCCTTCCTAACGCATTCTGCATAAGAAGGGGCCCTCCTAACGCCCCGGAGGGCCGTCGGCGGGGTTGAGGGAGAAGTAGTCCTCCTCCTCCTGGGCCAGGTGCAGGTGCAGCACCGCGTCCAGGCCGTACAGCGCGGCGAGCAGGTCGGGCACCTCCTCGGCGGGCAGCCCGCCGTCAAGCGCCGCCAGGTGCCCGCCGATCCGCTCCACCAGCCGGACGATCTCCACGTGCGCCCGGCTCATCGTCGAGGTCGCCTCGTCGCTGCCGAGCGGGCCGGCCAGCGCCGGATAGAGCTGCCGTTCCTCGGCCGCCTCGTGCGGCAACACCTCGTCGACCAGGCGCCGGTGCACGTCGCGCACCGCCGGCACGCACCCCGGGTCGTCCGGGCGGGTCGCCACCAGGTCGGCGGTGTCCCGCAACCGGGCCAGCACGTCCCGGACGCCGCCGTGCTCGCGCTCGTACCGGTCGAGCAGCTCCCGGGTGTGCGGGGGCACCTCCCGCTGCCGCAGCCCGCCGCCGAGCGCCCGCAGCGCGTTGAGGATCACCAGCACGTCGATGCCCTCCTGGAGGAACGCGCCGGCGACCGGGGGCAGCCGGCCGGCGGCGGCCACCAGCATCGCCAACACCGCCAGGCCCATGCCGACGATGGCGCTCTGCACCGCGATGCGGCGGGCGTACCGGGCGATCTCGACGGCGTCGGCGAGCCGGTCCAGCCGGTCCACGGTGAGCACCGCGTCGGCCACGTCGGCGGAGGCGGTCGCCCCGGTGGCGCCCATCGCCACCCCGACGTGCGCCTCGGCCAACGCCGGGGCGTCGTTGACGCCGTCGCCGACCATCACGGTCACCGCCCGCGCCGACTCCGCGCGTACCCGGTCGGCCTTCTCGGCCGGCGCGCAGCGCGCGATCACGTCGTCCACGCCGACCACCTGGGCGACCTGCCGGGCCGTACGCGGACGGTCGCCGGTCACCATCACCAGCCGGGTCAGCCCCGCCTCGCGCAGCCGCCGGACGGTCCGCCGGGCGTCCGGGCGGACCGGGTCCTCCAGCAGGATCGCGCCCAGCGGCCCGTGCTCGTCGCTGACCCAGACCGTGGACCGGCCGGACCGCTCGGCCCGGTCCCGGACCCGGTCCGCCCACGCCGGCGGCTCGCCGTCGAGCTGGCCGACCCGCACCGTCCGGTCGTCGACCCGGCCGGTCACGCCGCGCCCCGGCTCCTCGGTCACGTCGGTCGGCCCGGCCAGCGGCAGCCCCCGCTCGCGGGCCTGCCGGACCAGCGCGGCGGCCAGCACGTGCGGCGAGAGCTGCTCGACGGACGCCGCCAGCCGCAGCACCTCGTCCCGGTCGCCGCCCGGCGCGACCACCGTCTCCGCGGCCCGGGGCCGGCCGGCGGTGAGCGTGCCGGTCTTGTCCAGCAGCAGGGTACGGGCGCGGCCGAGTTGCTCCAGCGAACCGCCGTCGCGCACCAGCACGCCCCGGCGGGCCACCCGGGACAGCCCGGAGACCACCGCGATCGGGGTCGCCAGCAGCAGCGGGCACGGGGTGGCCACCACCAGCACCGCCACCGCCCGCACGAACTCGCCGGACAGCAGCCACGCCAGGGCGGCGAGCAGCAGCGTGAACGGCACGAACCCGGCCGCGTACCGGTCGGCCAGCCGCACCATCGGGGCCTTGCGCGCGGTGGCTTCCCCGGCCAGCCGGACGATGCCGGCGTACGTGCTCTCCGCCGCGTTGCGGTCGGCCCGCAGCCCGAAGCCGGCGCCGGCGTTGACGACGCCGCTGGCCACCTGCTCCCCGACGGCGCGGCCGACCAGCCGGGACTCGCCGGTCACCACCGACTCGTCGAGCGTGGCCGCCTCCTCGACCGTGCCGTCCACCGGCACCACGTCACCGGGGCCGACCACCAGCCGGTCACCGGCGACGACCCGGTCCAGCGGCACCACCTCGATCCCGCCGTCCGCGGTGCGCCGCCGCGCCTGCCGGGGGGCGCGTTCCAGCAGCGCCCGCAGGTCGCGGGTGGCCCGGCGCCGGGCGTACTCCTCCAGCGCCCGCCCGGTGGCCACCATCACCGCGATCACGGCGCCGGCCAGGTACTCCCGCACCAGCAACGCGCCGAGCAGCGCCAGCACCGCGATGACGTCCACCCCGAACTGCCGGCGCCACAGTTGGCGCAGCATGGTCCAGGCGGCCGGCGCGAGCGCCACCACGGTGACCGCGGCCCAGACCAGGTCGGCCGCGCCCCGCGCGCCCGCGAACCACGCCGCCGCGCCGCCCAGCACGGCGAGCGTGAGCAGCGCCAACGGGGCCCACTCGGCGGTCGCGGCCCGTCGGGCACGGGCCGGCCGCTCGGGTACGCATCCGCGCGGTTCGGTCCCCACGTGCGGATCGTCTCAGTGCCGAAGCGGGGCAGGTAGGGCGAACGCGGGTAATCCGAGGGGCCGAAGGACCCCGTGCGGCACGTCCGGACATGCCCGAGGATGGAGCGGCAACCCCACCCGGGCGTCCCGGAGGTGGGGCACGATGGGGAGAGACAGGAAAGGTCGTGACGATGAGCCACGAGACGCCGGCTACCGATCGCCCGCTGACCACCGCGCTCGCGGAGGCCGCCGGGATGGCCGGCCACGCCCCGTCGGTGCACAACACCCAGCCCTGGCACTGGACGGTCCGGCCGGACGCGCTGGAGCTGCGGGTGGTCCGGGAGCGGCACCTCAGCGCCATGGACCCGGAGGGCCGGCTGCTGGTGGTGAGCTGCGGGGCGGCGCTGCACCACGCCCGGGTGGCGCTGGCCGCCGAGGGCTGGATCCCGGTGGTGGAACGCCTGCCCGACCCGCACCAGCCCGACCTGATGGCCCGGCTCACCGGGATGCGGCACACCGGCGCCGACCCGGACGCGATGCGCCTGGTGCAGTGCATGCGGGTGCGGCACACCGACCGGCGTCCGGTCAGCGACGAGCCGATCCCCGCCGCCGTGCTGGGCGACATCGACCGGGCCGCCACCCTGGAGGGCGTCAACCTGCAGATCCTCGACGACATGCAGAAGATCGAGCTGGCCGGCGCCGCCCAGCAGGCCGCCGCCGTCGAGGCGGACAGCCCGGAGCTGCGCGAGGAGCTGGCGTACTGGACCAACCGGGCCGGCACCGGCACCGGCCTGCCGCCGGAGGTGCTGCCCGACCAGGCGGCGCAGACCACCGTGCCGGGCCGTGACTTCGGTACCCCCGGCTCGCTGCCGATCGGCCCCGGCCACGACAAGGCCGCCGTCTACGCCATCCTCTGGGGCGCCGAGGACGAGCCGCTGAGCTGGCTGCGCGCCGGTGAGGCGCTCTCCGCCGCCTGGCTCGAAGCCACCCGGCACGGGGTGTCGCTGGTGCCGCTCTCCGGCGTGGTCGAGGTCGACGGCACCCGCGAGGTGCTCCGGCAGACGCTGGCCGGCCTGGGCCACCCCTACCTGAGCATGCGGCTCGGTCTGGCCGACCCGGAGCACGCCGGGCCGCCGCACACCCCGCGGCTGGACGCCGCGCAGACCGTCGACACCTCGGCGGTGCGCGACCAGTCGTCCTGACGGCCTCGTCGGCGGCGGCCACCGGGCGATAGCATCGGCCGGTGGCCGCCGCACCGAACCCCCGGCACGAGCCCGTCACGCCGTCGCTCGGGTTGTCCCCGCTGTCCCGGGTCCGCCTCGACGAGCTGCTCCAGGAGATGCTCGACCGGGTCGGGGAGGTGGTCACCAGCCGGGAACGGCTGCGAGCGCTGCTCGACGCGGTGGTCGGCATCGGCTCCGACCTCGACCTGCGCAGCACGCTGCAACGGATCGTGCAGGCGGCGTGCGAGCTGGCCGGCGCCCGCTACGGCGCGCTCGGGGTGATCGGGCCGGACCGCATGCTGCACGACTTCATCGTCCACGGCATCGACGCCGAGCTGCACGCGCGCATCGGCGAGCTGCCGCACGGGCGGGGCGTGCTCGGCCTGCTCATCGACGAGCCGAAGCCGCTGCGCATGCCGGACATCACCCGCCACCCCCGGTCGTACGGCTTCCCGCCGCACCACCCGCCGATGCACAGCTTCCTGGGCGTGCCGGTGCGCATCCGTGACCAGGTGTGGGGCAACCTCTACCTGGCCGAGAAGCAGGGCGCCGCCGAGTTCACCGAGGACGACGAGGAGATCGTGTCCGCGCTCGCCGCCGCGGCCGGCGTGGCGATCGAGAACGCCCGCCTCTACGCGCTGGCGCACCGGCGGGAACGCTGGCTCGCCGCCGCCGCGGAGATCACCTCGGTGCTGCTGGGCGAGGTGCGCCGCACCGACGCGCTGTCGCTCGTGGCGCGTCGCGCCCGCGAGGTCGCCGAGGCGGAGCTGGCGCTGGTGCTGCTCTACGACGAGGACGAGGCGCAGTTCACCGTCGAGGTGGTCGACGGCGCGGACCCGATCGCCCGGGAACTGGTCGGCGCGGTGCTGCCGGCCGGCGAGACCAGCTTCGCCGGCTCGGCCACCGAGCGCCGGCACGAGCAGGTCGACGACCTGGCCGCGGCGGCGCCCTGGCCCCAGCCGGTGGTCGCCGGCCCGGCGGTGGTGTCCCCGCTCGCCGCCGCCGACACGCTGCACGGCGTGCTGGTGATCGCGCACCGGCCCGACCACGGCCCGGCCGGCGACGACGACCTCGCGTTGCTGGCCAGCTTCGCCGGGCAGGCCGCGCTGGCCATGGAGCGGGCACGCGGCCAGGAGGAACGGGAACTGCTGGTGGTCCTGGAGGACCGCGAACGGATCGCCCGCGACCTGCACGACGTGGTGATCCAGCGGCTCTTCGCCACCGGCCTGCAACTCCAGAGCGGGGCGATGAACGCCCGACCCGAGGTGGCGAAGCGCATCAACCAGGCGGTCGACGACCTGGACGCCACCATCCGCGACATCCGCCGGACCATCTTCGAGCTGCGCACCCCGATGAGCGCGGCGCTGCGCACCGAGATCCGCGAGGCCATCGAGGTGGCCGCCGAGACGCTCGGGCACCGACCCGACCTGGACCTGGTCGGCCCGATCGACAGCGCCGTCCCGGACGAGCTGCGTCCCGAGCTGGTGGCCGTGCTGCGCGAGGCGCTGTCCAACGCGGTCCGCCACGCGCGGGCCGACCGGGTGTCGGTGCGGGTCGCGGTGGACGCCGGCCGGGTCGAGATCACGGTCACCGACGACGGGATCGGCTGCGACCCGACGGCGGCCCGCAGCGGCCTGGTCAACCTGCGGGAGCGGGCCGAACGGCTCGGCGGGGAGTTCACGCTGCGCCGGGTCGAGCCGCACGGCACCGAGCTGCGCTGGGGCGTCCCGCTCGACTGACCCGGCCGGGGGTCAGTGGGTCTTGCCGAGCAGCCGGGTGGCCAGCACCGCCGCCTGGGTGCGCCGCTCCAGCCCCAGCTTCGCCAGGACGCTGGAGACGTAGTTCTTCACCGTCTTCTCGGCCAGGAACATCTTGCCGGCGATCTCGCGGTTGGTGAGCCCCTCGGCGACGTACTCCAGGATCCGCCGTTCCTGCTCGGTGAGCGACTTCAGCTCCCGCGGCTGCTCCACGCCGCTGCGGATGCGCTCCAGCACCCGGGTGGTGATCGCCGGGTCGAGCAGGGACTGCCCGGCCGCCACCCGGCGGACCGCGTCCACCAGGTCGGTGCCGCGGATCTGCTTCAGCACGTAGCCGGCCGCACCGGCCATGATCGCCGCGAACAGCGCCTCGTCGTCCTCGTACGAGGTGAGGATCAAGCCCTTGATGGACGAGTCCACGGCGCGCACGTCCCGGCACACGTCGATGCCGTTGCCGTCGGGCAGCCGGGCGTCGAGGATCGCCACGTCGGGGCGGAGCGCGGGAATCCGCCGCGCCGCCTCCTGGGCCAGGCCGGACTCGCCGACGACCTCGATGTCGCCGCTGCTGGTCAGCAGATCGGCCAGGCCACGACGGACGACCTCGTGGTCGTCGAGCAGGAACACCCGGATCATCAGTCCTTTCTACCCGCTGCCCGGTCTCCCCGCACGGGCCGAAGGTCCCGTCGTCGACGCGTCGCCCCGGGCCGGTCGGACCCGCCCAGGTGGGGACCTCCGGCCCTGCTCAGGGCCGCTTCCGGTGACGCACCGTAGGAACCGGAAGCCCGACGCCGTACGGAGGGAGCACGACCATGACGACCGAATACACCGTCGGGCAGCTGCGGGCCGCGGTCACCGACGCGGTACGCGCGCCGTCGCTGCACAACACCCAGCCGTGGCGGTTCCGACTGCACGACGGCGGCATCGAGGTCGCCGTCGACCCGCTGCGCGGCCTGCCGGCCACCGACCCGACCGGCTGGGGCGCGCGGATCGCGTGCGGGGCGGCGCTGTTCAACCTGCGGCTGGCGCTGGCCGTGGCGGGCACCCCGGCGACGGTCCGGCTCCGCCCGTACCCCGCCGAACCGGACGTGGTGGCCCGGCTGACGCCGGACGTGCCGCGCCGGCCCACCCCGACCGAGCAGAGCCTGTACGGGGCGATCGGCCGCCG
Organism: Micromonospora sp. NPDC051141; assembly: GCF_044455765.1. Lineage (NCBI taxonomy): Bacteria > Bacillati > Actinomycetota > Actinomycetes > Micromonosporales > Micromonosporaceae > Micromonospora > Micromonospora sp. NPDC051141. The sequence continues at coordinate 4,849 of NZ_JBITFD010000002.1, read as the reverse complement.
GTTCAGCAACCGGGCGCCGTTCTGGCCGGACCCGGTGCCGGCCGAGGCCCGCTGGCGACTCGGCGAGGCGGCCCGCGCCGAGCAGTGCTGGCTGGAGCTGGTCATCGGCACCAGCGCGGTCAACGCGTTCGCCGAGGTCGCCCGCAGCGCCCACCGGGTGCTGGAACGCGACCCCGCGTACGTGGCGGAGCGGGCGGCGTGGATCCGCTCCGAGCCGGCCCCGGACGGCGTGCCGGCCGCCGCCGGCGGCCCGCAGACCGAACCGCAGGACCTGCTGCCGCAGCGTGGCTTCGGCGGACGCAACCGGGCGCCCGGCCGGGACTTCGAACCGGAGCCGCTGGTCGCCGTACTCGGCACCCCCGGCAACACCGGCACCGACCAGGTCGCCGCCGGGCAGGCCCTGCAACGGGTGCTGCTCACCGCCACCGACGCCGGGCTCGCCGTGTCGATGCTCTCCCAGCCGATCGAGGTGCCGGCCGCGCGGGAGGCGCTGCGGCTGTCCCTGGGCCGGTTCGGCACGCCGCAGATGGTGATGCGGGTCGGGTACGGCCAACCGGGCCGCGCCACCCCCCGCCGCGCGGTCGACGAGGTGCTCGACCTGCCGGTCGCGCGGGCCTGACCCCACCACCGCCACCGGAGCGACCGCGGTCGATCCGGTGGTACGGTGTCGCCCGCATGGTCAGTTATCGGATCCTGGGCCCGCTCGAGGTGATCCGGGCCGGGCAGCCGGTCCCGCTGCGCAGCCCCAAGCAGCGGGCGGTGCTGGCCGTCCTGCTGGTGCACGCCGGCCGGGTCGTCTCGCTGGACCTGCTGCTCGCCGCGCTCTGGGGCGACGCACCGCCGGACACGGCCGTCGGTCAGGTGCAGACGCTGATCTGGCGGCTGCGCGGTGTGCTCGGCGACGCCATCGCCACCCGCCCCGGCGGGTACCGGCTCGTCGTCGCCCCCGACGCGCTCGACGCCACCGTCTTCGCCGCCACCACCGCCGAGGCCGCCGAGCTGGCCGCCGCCGGGCGGCTGGCCGAGGCGTCCCGCCGCTACGGCGACGCGCTCGCCGCCTGGCGCGGGCCGGTGCTGGCCGACGTGCGGCTGCCCGGCGACCCGGGTGTCGCCGGGTTCCACGCCGCCGTCGCCGAGCTGACGGAGCAGCGCCTCGCCGCCGAACGGGACCGGATCGACGTCGAGTTCGGCCTCGGCCGGCACGCCGAGCTGATTCCCCGGCTGCACCGGATGGTGCGGGACGAGCCGCTGCGGGAGGAACTGCGCGAGCGGCTGATGCGGGCGCTGCACCGGGTCGGCCGGCGGGCCGAGGCGCTTGAGGTCTACCGGGAGGGCCGGGCCGCCGGCGTCGCCGAGCTGGGCCTGGAGCCCGGCCCGGCGCTCCAGGCCCTGCACGGGCGCATCCTGGCCGGTGATCCGCTGCTCGACGACGCCCCTGCCGGGGTGCCCGCGCCGGCCGCCGCGCAACTGCCGATGGACGCCCCCGACTTCGTCGGCCGGGACGCCGTCGCCGCCGACCTGGTGGCCCGGCTCACCGCCGCCACGGCGACCGCGCCGCGGGTCGTCGCCGTCTCCGGCGTGGCCGGCGGCGGCAAGACCACCCTCGCCGTCCACGTCGGGCACCTGGTCCGGGCGGCCTTTCCCGACGGGCAGCTCTTCGTCGACCTGCGCGGCGGCGGCGAGCCGCTCGACCCGGGCGCGGTGCTCGGCCGGTTCCTCCAGGCCCTCGGCGAGGACCCGCGCGCTGTGCCCGCCGGGACGGACGAACGGGCCGCCCTGTTCCGGGCCCGCACCGCCGGCCGGCGGCTGCTGGTCGTGCTGGACAACGCGGCCGGTGAGAACCAGGTCCGCCCGTTGCTGCCCGCCGAGCCGGGATGCGCGGTGCTGGTCACCGCGCGGCGGCGGCTCACCACCCTGCCCGGGGCGGCCCACGTCGACCTCGGCGTCTTCACCGCCGAGCAGGCCGTCGACCTGCTCCGCCACGCGCTCGGGCCGGCCCGCGTCACCGCCGAACACGCCGACTGCCGCCGGGTGGCCGAACGCTGCGGCCACCTGCCGCTGGCCATCCGCATCGCCGCCGCCCGGCTCGCCGCCCGCCCGCACTGGCCGGTACGGCGGCTCGCCGACCAGCTCGCCGACGAGCGCGCCCGACTGGACGTGCTGCGCACCGGCGACCTGGCGGTCCGCTCCAGCCTGGCGACCAGCTACCAGGAGCTGACCGGCGCGGAACGCCGCCTGCTGCGGCTGCTCGGTGCGGTGGACCTGCCCCGGGTGCCGTCCTGGGCCGCCGCGGCGCTGCTCGACCTGCCGCTGGCCGCCGCCGAGGAACTCACCGAACGGCTGGTCGAGGCCCGGCTGGTGGACGTCGACCCGGCCGGTTACCGGCTGCACGACCTGGTCCGGGCGTACGCCGGGGAACGCGGCGCGGCCGAGGAACCGGCCGGCGTCGGACGGGCGGCGCTGGCCCGGCTGGTCGGCGGCTGGCTGACGCTGGCCGACGAGGCCTACCGGCGTACCCCCGGTGGTTTCCGACGCGGCCCGGCCGGCGCGGCGCCGCGCTGGTCCCGGTGGACGGCGGCCGAGCTGGACGTGGTGCTCGCCGATCCGGTGTCGTGGTTCGAGGCGGCCCGTGGCCCGCTCACCGGCGCGGTCCGGCGGGCCGCGTCGGCCGGGCTCGACGAGGCGGCCTGGAACCTGGCGAACACGCTCGGCCGCTTCTTCGAGCTGCGCGAGCACCTCGACGACTGGGACGCCACCATCGGGCCGGCGCTGGCCGCGTGCGAGGCGGCCGGCAACGAGACCGGGCAGGCGTGGCTGCTGCGGGCCCGCGGCGAGCGGTACCTCGACCTGGACCGGCTGGACGACGCGCTGCGCTGCCTCGACGCGGCCCTGACCCGGTTCGAGCGGCTCGGCGAGCGCGCCGGGCAGGCGCTGACGCTGCGGGCCGCCGGCACCGCGCACCGGCTGCGCCGCGACGACGCCGCCGCGATGACCGCGCTGGGCCGGGCCGAGGCGCTCACCGTCGAGCTGGGCGACCCCACCGGGCAGGCGCAGGTGCTGTTCGGGCTCGGCGCGGCGCACCGGGTGGCCGGGCGCACCGACGCGGCGGAGACCGCCTTCCGGGCGGCGCTGGCGCTGTTCCGGCAGCTCGACGACCGGTTCGGCGAGGCGTACACCTCGACCAGCCTGGCCCTGGTGCGGGGGCGCGACGGCGCGGAGGCGGACGCCGGCCGGTTGCTGCGCCGCGCGTTGGCGCTCTGCGAGGAGCTGGGCTACCGGCGGGGCGCCGCCATCAGCCGGGGTCACCTCGGCGACCTGCACCTGCGCACCGGCGAGTACGAGCGGGCGGTGGCGGAGCTGACCGAGGCGGTCGCCGGCAGCCGGGAGGTCGGCGACGGCATCGGCGAGCTGATCGCGCTGCGTCGTCTCGGCGCCGCCCATCTCGCCCTGGGCCGGCTCCCGGCGGCCCGGTCCGCGTTGCGCGGCTGCCTGGCGCTGTGCCGCGTGCACGGCGAGGAGCAGGAACGTGAGCGGGCGCTGCGACTGCTCGGCGAGGCGCGGGCGCGTGCCGCGAGCGAGGTGAGAGCGAGCTGAGAGGACGGGACGGCCGGCGGGCGGCACGGTGGGGGCGGAACCCATCGGACCAGGGGAGGCTCCCGATGACCGATCACACCACCGTCCCGCCGCCGACCGGCGGACCCGGCCTGTCCCGACGCCGTTTCCTCGGCGGTGTCGGCGCGTCCGCCGCCGTGCTGGGCGCGGGCGGCGTGCTCGGTGTTCCCGCGCCGGCGTCCGCCGCGTACTACATGAAGTGGGGCGCGGTGGTCTCGCCCGGCAGCGCCACCAACAACATCGACTTCGCCCGCAAGGTGGACCTGCTGCGCCGGATGCGTCCGCAGACCGCCCGCATCTCGATGTTCTGGGGCGACCCGAACCGGCGGCAGTTCAGCGACGGGCAGCTCGACGAGCTGCGCGGCACCGGACTCACCGAGATGATCATCCAGTCCTCGGAGGACCCGGACCCGGCCCTGGCCCGCCGGCAACTCGACCAACTGCTGCCGTACGTCGACGCGCACCCGAACACGCTCTTCGTCTGGGAGATCGGCAACGAACCCGACTGGCACCAGCCGAACAACCCGTGGCTGGCCCGGTGGAACCGGCTGGCCACCATCCGCGACAACAAGCCGGCCCAGGACCGGGGCAACCTGCTCTGGGCGATCAACATGCCGGCCGGCCGGTGGAACGGCGACGGCTCCGGGTTCACGTTCGGCAACTCCGGGCAGTGGTTCGACGCGTTCGTCCGGGACACCGGCGACGGGCTGGGCGCGATGCTCACCGGCCCGTACCGGCCGGACGTCGCCACCGTGCACTGCTACAGCTCCAGCTACCTGACGCGCGGCGCGGACGGCGGCGGCGAGCACAACCCGTACAAGATGATCGACTACGTGCGGGGCTGGAACCCGGGCCTCAGCATGAAGGTCACCGAGGCCGGGATCGACGGCGCGAAGTCCGACCGCGGCTACCGCTACGTCAGCTTCGGCTCGTCGGTGGCGAACGAGACGGCCGGGCAGGTCGACAGCGTCTGCTTCTACGGGCTCCCCCCGGCCGAGCGGCAGTACGGCATCTGGGAGACCGAGGCCAACCAGGTCGGCACCCACCCCTGAGTGCCGGACCGGGTGCGCCGCCGGGTGCGACGGCGGCGCGCGGGGAAGCGGCGGGGCCGCCGGGACCCGGCCCCGCCGCACCGCCCCCGAGCGGCGAGCGGTACCTCGACCTGGACCGGCTGGACGACGCGCTGCGCTGCCTCGACGCGGCCCTGACCCGGTTCGAGCGGCTCGGCGAGCGCGCC
>NZ_JBITFD010000001.1:630460-662575 GCF_044455765.1 Micromonospora sp. NPDC051141 | reverse complement strand
CTGAAGGGGTTGAAGCAGGTCGACGGCTGGCAGGACATGCCGCTGACCAAGGCCGCGCAGACGGTGCAGGTGTCGGCCTACCCGGACGCGTACGCCCAGTGGGAGAAGCAGGCCACCGACCTCGTCAACCAGCACTGGAACAAGTAAGAACGCCACGAAGGCCGGCAGCCCGCCGAGGGTGCCGGCCTTCGCGTGCGCGGTGTCAAGCGGGGCGCCTTCCTCTACCGGAGGCGTCAACGGGGGGCCGGCCTCTCCCTCGGCGGCCGGCGACGATGTCGACCACGGCGGCGACCAACGCCAGCACGATGATGCCGGCGGCGAGCAGCAGCGAGTGCCGGAACGCCACCGACCAGTCGCCCCGGTTGTCGGCCAGCGTGGAGAAGAACAGCGCGCCCACCGCCGCGATGCCGGCGGCCGAGCCGATCCGCTGTCCGGTCTGGAGCATGCCGGCGCCGCTGCCGGCCATCGGCACCGGCACCTCCGACAGCGTGAGCGTCTGGTTGGGCGCGATCACCAGGCCGCTGCCCAATCCGGCGACGAGCAGCGGCAGCGCGGTACGCAGCGGCACGTGCTGGTGCGGTCCGCCGGTCAGCACCAGGTCGGTGGCGACCAGTCCGACCACCACGGCGAGCAGCCCGATCGCGACCAGCGGCCGGCCGTACCGGGTCACCACCCGCCCGCCCAGCGCGGAGGCGACCGCCGAACCGAGCGCGAACGGGGTGATCGCCAGCCCGGCGACAAGCGCGCTGTAGCCCAACCCGATCTGGAGGTAGAGCGTGAAGATGAAGAAGATCGCGGTGAAGCCGGCGAAGTAGATCAGCCCGATCAGCGAGCCCAGCGTGTACGAGCGCAGCCCGAACAGCCGCAGGTCGAACAGGGGTGTGGTGTGCCGGGCGTACCGGCGCTCCCAGAACGCGAAGCCGGCCAGCAACAGCAGGCCGAGCGGGATGAGCAGCCACTTCGTCGAACCCTGCCACTGTTCCCGCTGCACCAGCGGCAGCAGGATCACGGTGACCCCGGCGCCGAGCAGCAGCACGCCGACCGGGTCGAGCCGGTGCCGGTCGGGCTGCCCGGCGGGCCGGGCGGGTATCAGCCGCCAGCCGAGCACCATCGCGACGATGCCGACCGGGATGTTGACGAAGAACACCCACCGCCAACCGTGCTCGGTGCCGCCGAGATGGATGAGCAGCCCGCCCAGCAGCGGCCCGACCGCGGTGGAGATGCCGATGGTGGCGCCGAGCAGCCCGAACGCGCGCCCCCGGTCGGCGCCCCGGAAGAGCTGCTGGATCATGCCGCTTACCTGTGGGTTGACGATGCCGGCGGCGGCGCCCTGGACGAGCCGGGCGACGATCAGCCAGGTCGCCGACGTGGCCAGCCCGGCGAGCGCGCTGGTCAGCGTGAACAGTCCCACCCCGACCACGAACGCGGTCCGCCGGCCGCGGGCGTCGCCGAACCGTCCGGCCGGCACCAGCACCAGGCCGAACGTCAACGCGTACCCGGACAGCACCCACTGAAGGTCGCTCGGGGTGGCGTGCAGCGCCCGGTCGATCGACGGGACGGCGACGTTGACGATGCTGACGTCCAGCAGCGTCATGAACGCCGCGACCAGGCCGACGCTCAGTGCCCGCCAGCGACGCCGCTCGTCGTACCCGGTCTCCGTCGCCGACGTCGACGGCCGGTCCTCACTCATCGTGCCCCCCACAGACCGTCGATCACGCATCCCCGATCGCTACCCGGACCTCGGTGGGGCAAACGAGGCGGTCAGGCCATTTGGCGCGCGCACCAGCGGGGCCCGAAGTCCAGGCCCGTCATCGGCGAGTCCTCGCGGTGCAGCAGTCCCCGCTCGGTGAGCGTGTGCAGCGGCTCGCGCAGCTCCTCCTCGGTCATCTGGGTCTCCTCGGCGATCAGGTCCGGGTAGGGGACGTGTCCCCGCACCTCCAGCGCGGACACCGCCTGGTACACCCGTTCCTCGACCGCGGACAACTGGACCTGAGGCATCGCTTCCCTCCTCGGCGTGGACCGTCCGGCCCCCGGACGGTCGGCGACCGGCGCTTACCCGGCCGACCGGCGATGATGCCCACCCGATCGAGGGTCGTGTCGGGCCACCCGGCCCGCCGGTGCCCTAGGCTGCACCAGTGATCATCTGGGATCTCGTCGTGGTCGGTGGCGGGCCCGCCGGCCTCTCCGCCGCGCGTGCCGCGGCCCGGGCCGGCGTGCGGACGCTGGTGGTCGAGCGGGCCACCCACCCCCGGTACAAGACGTGCGGCGGCGGCCTGATCGGCACCTCGCTGGCCGAGGCCGGCGACGTGATCGAGGTGCCCGCGCAGGACCGGGTCGACCGGGTCACGTTCACCCGGGACGGGCGACGCGGGTTCACCCGCCGCCACGGCGCGCCGGTGATCACGATGATCCGCCGCGAGGAGTTCGACGACCGGCTGCGTGCCGCCGCGGTGTCCGCCGGCGCCGAGGTCCGCGAGGGCGTCGCGGTCCGCGCCGTGGAGCAGGATCCCGACGAGGTACGCCTGCGGCTGGCCGACGGCGAGGTGGTGCGCGCCCGGGCGGTGGTCGGCGCGGACGGCTCCTCCGGGGTGACCGCCCGACACGTCGGGGTGCGTTTCCGCCAGGTCGATCTCGGGCTGGAGCTGGAGCTGCCGGTGCCCGCCGTCGAGCGGGACCGCTGGCGGGGCCGGGTGCTGCTCGACTGGGGCCGGGTCCCCGGCTCGTACGCCTGGGTCTTCCCGAAGGGCGACCGGCTCACCGTGGGCGTCATCTCCGCCCGCGGCGACGGCGAGCGCACCCGCGCCTACCTGCGCGACTTCGTGGCCCGGCTGGGGCTGTCCGGGATCGCGCCCGAGCACGACTCCGGGCACCTGACCCGCTGCCGCGCCGACGACTCCCCGCTGCGCCACGGCCGGGTGCTCGTCGTCGGCGACGCGGCCGGCCTGCTGGAGCCGTGGAGCCGGGAGGGCATCAGCTACGCGTTGCGATCCGGCCGGCTGGCCGGCGCGGCGGTCGCCGGCGGTGACCTGGACGCGTACCCCCGGGAGGTGGCCCGGCTGCTGACGCCGGAGATGCGGGCCGGGCACCGGCTGCTGGACGCGTTCGAGCGACGACCGGACGTGTTCCACGCGATGCTGGCCACCCCGCTCGGCTGGCGGATGTTCGTCCGGTTCTGTCAGGGGCGGATCGGCTTCGCCGAGGCGCTCGACCGGCGGCCGGTACGGGCCGGGCTGGCGCTGATCGACCGCCTGCCCCCGGTCAGGGGACGATGACCGCCCGCCCGTGGATGTCGCCCCGGCGCAGCGCCTCGTACGCCTCGGGCGCCTCGTCCAGCGGGAACGTCCGCACGTCGGCGTGCAGCCGGCCGTCCCGGGCCAGCGCGATGACCTCCTGGAGTTCGGCGCGGGTGCCCCAGAACGGCACCACCACACCGGTCTCCAGCGGCACCGGGGGCGGCGCGTCGGCGACCGGCCGCACCGGCAACGTGCCCCCGGCCAGGCCGACCAGCAGCAGTTGACCGCCGGTGGCGACGACCTGCCGGGCGGTGTCCAGGGTGGGCTGCGCGCCGACGAAGTCGAGCACCACGTCCGCGCCGTCCGGCGGCGGCCCGACCAGTTCGCGGATCTTCTCCACCGCGTCCGCGCCGGCCCGCACCACGTGGTGGGCGCCGAGCCGGTCGGCGAGGTCCAGTGCGGCGACGTTGGTGTCCACCGCGACGATCCGCACCGCGGTGGTGGCGACCAGGATCTGGAGCGCCATGTGTCCCAGCCCGCCGATGCCGATCACCACGCAGGTGGTGCCGGGGCGCAGCCGGGGCCGGGCCAGCTCCACCGCGTGGTACGGGGTCAGCCCGGCGTCGGTCAGCGGCGCGGCCTGGGTCAGGTCCATCTCGCCTACGTGCAGCAGCCGGGACGCCGGCACCACGACGTGCTCGGCCAGCCCGCCGTCGCGGCTGAGCCCGATGCCGCCGACCGGGGTGACCCGGCAGCGGTTCTCCTCGCCGCGCAGGCAGGCCCGGCACCGGCCGCAGCCGATGATGCCGTAGACCGCGGCCCGGTCCCCGGGCGACCAGCCGTCCACACCGGGACCGGCGGCCTCCACCGTGCCGGCGATCTCGTGGCCCAGGGTCATCGGGGTGGGGAACATCCCCGCCTCGGCGTCGAGGATGTGCAGGTCGGAGTGGCAGGCGCCGACCGCGCCGACGCGCAGCAGCACCTCACCGGGGCCGGGCTCCGGGGTGGGCACCTCGGCCAGCTCCAGCACTCCCGGAGCGGTCATCCGTACCGCGCGCATGTCGCCCCTCCACCTCGTCGCCGACGCAGCCGAGGCGGCATACCCGTGCTGTCGCGGTTGATACCGGCGCCGGTCGGGTCCACGAGTGGAGCACGGTGGCTGTCTGCGCGCGCGTGGCGCACAATGCGGGCATGAGCGAACCGGTCGCGTCGTTCACCGACGACGAGTACGCGTTCCTGCGGCATGTCCGCTTCGGCGAGCTGCCCGCTCCGATGCGTCCGGAGGAGCGAATGGAAGCGATCGAGACGGACGTTCCTCCGGGCCGGCCCGACCCGGTCGGCGGCGAGTCGGAGTGGCACCTACGCGCCGGGGGCTGACACTCAGGCCACGAAGATGCCTCGACCGACCCTGCCGATCAGCTCATCCGACTGGATCATCGAGTCGACAGCGCGACGAACCGTCATGTGGGAGGTGTCGTACTGCTCGGCCAGGAGCCGTACGGAAGGCAGCTCTGAGCCGGCGGGGTAGATGCCGGCTAGAGGCGAAGCGAACAGGGAGGCACCCGTGCGGGTGCCTCCCTGCCGTCGACGGGTCAGAAGACCGGCACGCCCTCGCGGACCAGCTTCCAGTTCGGCACGAAGAAGACGGCCGGGTCGATGGTGCCCTTGGCCTGCGCCCAGTCGATGAGGAGCTGGCGGATCTCCTGCTGCGCGTTGTAGACCTGCGTCTTCACGATGCCGGGGAAGTTCCCGCCGCCGCTGCGCCGGTAGTTGTTCACCGCCACCACGAACTGCGCGTCCGCCGCGACCGGCGTGTCGGTGCCGGCCAGCACCAGGCGGGTGATCCGCTGGCCGACCGGCTTCGAGATGTCGATGTCGTAGTCGACGCCGGAGAACACGTCGTAGTTGTAGTCCGGCACGGCCGGGTCGCTGATCGTCGCCGGGTCGACCGCGGCGCCCACCGGCACGGTGACGAAGTACTTCGCCGAGTACTCCAGGTACGCCTTCACCTCGGCGCCGGTCAGCACGACCGCCTCGAGCGTGTTGTCGTAGACGTAGAGGCCGGCCACGTCGCGGATCCGCACCTCGCCCCGCGGGAACACGGCGGTGCGGCTGAACGGCGCGGCGATCGACAGCACCGGCAGACCCGCGTACGCGCCGCCGGCCAGTGCCGCGGTGACCACCTCGGTCTGGACGTGGTTGATGAAGTCCAGGATCGGGGTGTCCCGGTAGCGGGACTCGGCGGCGGACAGCTCCTCGTTGGACTGCGCGACCACCTCGTTGACGTAGTCGACGGTCTTGGCGTGCTGGTCGCGTACGGCCGCCAGCACTGCCGGGTCCTCGACCACGGTGTTGGTGTTCAGCGTGGTGGCCGACGAGTCGACGACCTTCCAGCAGCCCTTCTCCCGGGTCAGCGTGAAGTCCATCCGGGTCAGCCGCTGGCCCCACTTGGACGGCTCGGAGGTGAGCACCGCCCTGCCGGTCTTCAGGTTGGTGACGAACTTCTCCGGCACCTCGTTGTGGGCGTGACCGAACAGGATCGCGTCGATGCCGGGCACCTGCTCGGCGATCAGCGCGGTCGGGTTCTCGTTCGGCAGCTCCGGGCCGTAGCTGGAGGTGCCGCTGTCGCCGCCGTGGGCGGAGATGATGACCATGTCGGCGCCGCGCCGGCGCATCACCGGCACCCACTTGGCGGCGGTGGCGACCATGTCGGCGAAGACCAGCCGGCCCTCGACGTTGGCCTTGTCCCAGATGGCCACGCCCGGGTTGGTCAGGCCGAGGATGCCGACGCGCAGCGCCGGCGCGCCGTGCCCGCCGAGCCGGACCTCCTTGATCACGTACGGCAGGAAGGCCGGCTTGCCGGTCTTGGCGTTGATCGCGTTGGCGGCGAGCGCCGGGAAACCGAGCTGCTTGATCCAGGTGGCCAGCAGCGGCAGGCCGTAGTTGAACTCGTGGTTGCCCAGCGTCACGGCGTCGTACCGCAGCACGTTCATCGCGCCTGCCATCGGGTGCGTCTCACCGGTTTCGGTGATCGGCTTCTGCTTGGCGTAGTAGGTGGCCAGCGGCGTGCCCTGGATGGTGTCGCCGGCGTCCAGGACCAGCGTCGCCCTGCCCGTGCGCTCCGCCCGGATCTGGTTGACCAGGGTGGCCAGCTTCGCGACGCCGACGTCGTTGTGCTTGCTGTCGTCGAACTCGGCGTCCTTGTAGTAGTCCCAGTTGTAGACGTTGCCGTGGGTGTCCGAGGTGCCGAGGACGGTGAGGTCCCAGGTCTTCGGCTGCTTCGGCTTCGCCTCGGCGGGCGCGCCGGCGAGCAGCGGAGCGGTCGCCGCGGCGGCGGCGACGGCCAGCACCTGGCGGCGCGAGGCGCCGGAGGAGGAGGTCATGAGGTGCCTTTCCATGGGGGTAGGCGCCTCGTGGGCGCCGTTGCGCACCATAACCACCGGCTGTCACGCACGCCACCACACCCCCAAGTGTTTCCGATCCCGTCACCCACCGCTGTTTTCCGGGGACCCGCTGGGGTAGGGGCGCTGACATGACCGAGGACCAGTACACCCAGCAGGACCCCACCGAGCAGTACGGCCAGCAGCAGGGGCAGGCCGCGCAGCAGCAGTCCACCCCCGGCTCGACGCAGGAGATGGGCCCGAAACCGGATCACGGGGAGGAGTCGTACCGGGGCGCCGACCGGCTCGCCGGCAAACGGGCCGTGATCACCGGCGGTGACTCCGGCATCGGCCGCGCCGTGGCCATCGCGTTCGCCCGGGAGGGCGCCGACGTGCTCGTCTCCTACCTGGGCGAGGAGGAGGAGGCGGACGCCCGCGAGACGGTCGGGCTGATCGAGCGGGCCGGCCGCCGGGGCGTGGCGGTCCGCACCGACCTGCGCGAGGAGTCGAACTGCCGGGAGCTGATCGACCGGGCGGTCACCGACCTGGGCGGCATCGACATCCTGGTCAACAACGCGGCCTACCAGATGGCGCAGGACAACGGCATCGACGACATCACCACCGAGCAGTTCGACCGGGTTTTCAAGACCAACGTGTACGCGATGTTCTGGCTCAGCAAGTTCGCCGTGCCGCACCTGAAGGAGGGCTCGGCGATCATCAACACCTCGTCGATCCAGGCGTTCGACCCGTCGCCGCAGCTTCTCGACTACGCCACCACCAAGGCGGCCATCGCCAACTTCACCAAGGCGCTCGCGTTGAACCTGGCCGAGCGCGGGATCCGGGTCAACGCGGTCGCGCCCGGCCCGATCTGGACGCCGCTGATCCCGGCCACCATGCCGCCGGAGAAGGTGGAGCAGTTCGGCACCGACGTGCCGATGGGCCGCCCCGGCCAGCCGGCCGAGCTGGCCCCGGCGTACGTCTTCTTCGCCTCCCAGGAGTCCAGCTACGTCACCGGGGAGATCCTCGGCGTCACCGGCGGCAAGCCGACGAAGTGACCCGCCGGTGCCGTCCGGTCCCGCCGGGTCAGCGGGGCCAGACGGACATCCGGCGGCGCACCTCGGCGATCCGGGCCGCGTCCAGGCCGTAGCGGCGGAACCGGCGGTCGGCCAGCCCGTCGAGGTAGCGGCCGGCCGCCCGGACGTCCACGTCCTCCAGCGCCGGGTCCACCTGGTGGGCCAGCTCCAGCAGCTCGGCCACCGGGTAGCGGTCCAGCGCGGCGGCGACGTCGATGTAGTCGCGTACCTCGCGACGGTTGACAAGCGCGGCGGTCTTGTTGGCCAGCAGGTCCCGCACGTCCATCACCGGGCCGAAGTCCATCACCACCGGGCTGCGGTGCCGGTCCAGCCGGGCCAGGCTGAGCCGGATCTGCCGGTCGCCGCGGCTCACCACGAAGTCCCGCAGGTCCCGGTCGAAGCCGTCGAAGACCTCGCCCAGGCCGTCCGGGTCGGCCTCGTCGACCCGGTAGCCGGCCCGCTCCAGCGCGGCGCGCACGTCGGCCGCCGCCGCGGCGGCGGCGCCCTCCACGTCGGCGAACAGGTCCACGTCCTCGGTCGGGCGGGTGACCAGGCCGTGCGCGGCCCAGGCCACCCCGCCGCCGAGCACGAACCGGTGCGGGCCGGCGGCGGCGAGCGCCACCCGGGCCACCTCCCGGTAGAAGTCGTGCGGATGCGTCACGCGGTACGCAGGCTCCGGTGCCGGCCCTCCCAGGCCAGGCGTACGCCGCGGGGCAGGTTGAGCAGCGGCCACACCCGGCGCAGCGTCGGAGCGTGGATCAGCTCCCGCAGGTCCGTCACCCGGGTGGTCTCGCGCAGCACGTTCTCGTACATCCAGAGCAGCTCGTCGGGGTCGCCGAGGTCGAAGGCGCGTTCGCTGTTCCACATCAGGCGCACCGGCAGCTCGACGATGCCCCCGGTGGGACCGGCCAGCTCGTCGAGCGTGCGCGGGACCACGGCGGGACGCCCGGGCCGGGCGAGGTACGCGCTGGCGGTGGCCGACATGCCATGAGGGTAACCCCTGACCGGCGTGTCGAGTGCCAAGGTCGGTGACCGGCGTCACGACGACCGGCGGAAGAACGAGCCTCCCGGTACCGTTGTGCAGAGCGTCGGTGTGACCAGTGTCCCCGGGCCTCACCTAAATTGCCTTCGCGGAATACCGTTCGGCTGGAGCCGTGTCGCGCCACTCGCCGAGAGGCGACCTGCACACCGACGCCCAGCGCCGCCCCGGCCCACCCGGTCGGGGCGGCGCTGTTTTCCGCTCGACTCGCGGGCGCCGGACGGCTGGCCTAGTGTGCAAAGGGTCAGCCGATCTTCGCGCGTGGAGGGGGTGCCCGGGTGGGTCTGAAGACGTTCCTCCAGGGGTGGCCGGTCTACCGGCAACTCACCGGCACCGACCCGCTGGGACGCGGCGCCGCCGCCCAGTCGGCGCGTTCCGCCGGGCTGACCGCCCGCACCGAGACCGCCGACGGCGTGGCCCGCTCGGTCTGCCCCTACTGCGCGGTCGGCTGCGGGCAGCGCGTCTTCCACTCCGAGGGCCGGGTCACCCAGATCGAGGGCGACCCGGACAGCCCGATCTCCCGGGGCCGGCTCTGCCCGAAGGGTTCCGCCAGCAAGAGCCTGGTGACCAGCCCGCTGCGCCAGACCAAGGTCCGCTACCGCCGGCCGTACGCGACGGACTGGGAGGACCTGGACCTCGACGTCGCGCTCGACATGATCGCCGACCGGATCCTCGCCGCCCGCGCGGAGACCTGGGAGGACGTCGACGACGAGGGGCGCCCGCTGAACCGGACGCTCGGCATCTCCAGCCTGGGCGGCGCGACGCTGGACAACGAGGAGAACTACCTCATCAAGAAGCTGTTCACGGCGATGGGGGCGCTCCAGATCGAGAACCAGGCGCGGATTTGACACTCCGCCACCGTCCCCGGTCTGGGGACCAGCTTCGGTCGCGGCGGCGCGACGGACTTCCAGCAGGATCTCGCCAACGCTGACGTCATCGTCATCCAGGGCTCGAACATGGCCGAGGCCCACCCGGTGGGCTTCCAGTGGGTGATGGAGGCGAAGAAGCGCGGCGCGAAGGTCTTCCACGTGGACCCGCGGTTCACCCGCACCAGCGCGCTCGCCGACACGTACCTGCCGATCCGGGCGGGCACCGACATCGCGCTGCTCGGCGGCGTGGTGCGGTACATCCTGGACAACGAGCTGGACTTCCGGGAGTACGTGCTGGCGTACACCAACGCGGCGACGATCGTCAGCGAGCAGTTCGCCGACACCGAGGACCTGGACGGGCTCTTCTCCGGCTACAACCCGGAGACCGGCTCCTACGACCACGCCAGCTGGCAGTACGAGGGGCACGAGGGCAACACGAAGATCCGGGGCACCGGCAAGGAACGTGACTCGGCCTCCGGGCTGGAGCACGAGTCGCACGGCGAGCCGGTGCCGGCGCAGACCCAACGGGACGAGACGTTGCGGCACCCGCGCTGCGTCTACCAGATCCTCAAGCGGCACTTCGCCCGCTACACGCCGGAGATGGTGGCCCGGGTCTGCGGCATCCCGGAGGAGAAGTTCCTGGAGCTGGCCCGCGCCTGGACGGAGAACTCCGGCCGGGAGCGCACCGGCGCCCTGGTCTACTCGGTCGGCTGGACGCAGCACAGCGTCGGCGTGCAGTACATCCGCACCGGCTCGATCATCCAGACGCTGCTGGGCAACATGGGTCGGCCGGGCGGCGGCATCCTGGCGCTGCGCGGGCACGCCAGCATCCAGGGCTCCACCGACATCCCGACGTTGTTCAACCTGCTGCCCGGCTACCTGCCGATGCCGCACCACGCCGACCACCCGACGTTCGACAAGTGGGTGGACAGCATCCGGCACCCCGGCCAGAAGGGTTTCTGGGGCAACTCGGGCGCGTTCGCGGCCAGCCTGCTCAAGGCGTACTGGGGTGACGCGGCGACCCCGGAGAACGACTTCGGCTACGGCTACCTGCCCCGGATGACCGGCGACCACGGGACCTACCAGCAGGTCCTGAACATGATCGACGGCAAGGTGAAGGGATACTTCCTGCTCGGCCAGAACCCGGCGGTCGGCTCCGCGCACGGCCGGGCCCAGCGCCTCGGCATGGCCAACCTCGACTGGCTGGTGGTCCGCGACCTGTTCCTGATCGAGAGCGCCACGTTCTGGAAGAACAGCCCGGAGATCGCCACCGGGGAGATCGTGCCGGAGGAGTGCCGCACCGAGGTGTTCTTCCTGCCGGCGGCCTCGCACGTGGAGAAGGAGGGCACCTTCACCCAGACCCAGCGGCTGCTGCAGTGGCGGGAGAAGGCCGTCAACCCGCCCGGCGACGCCCGCTCCGAGCTGTGGTTCTTCTACCACCTCGGCCGGAAGCTGCGGGAGAAGCTGGCCGGCTCCACCACGCCCCGGGACCGGGCCCTGCTGGATCTGACCTGGGACTACCCGACGCACGGCGCGCACGCCGAGCCGAGCGCCGAGGCGGTGCTCAAGGAGATCAACGGCTACGACGTGGCGACCGGGCGTCCGCTGAACGCGTTCGCCGAGGCGAAGGACGACGGCTCCACCGCGATCGGCTGCTGGATCTACACCGGCGTCTACGCCGACGGGGTGAACCAGGCGGCCCGCCGCAGGTCCCGGCACGAGCAGGACTGGGTGGCCGCCGAGTGGGGCTGGGCCTGGCCGGCGAACCGGCGCACGCTCTACAACCGCGCGTCCGCCGACCCGGAGGGCCGGCCGTGGAGCGAGCGCAAGAAGTACGTCTGGTGGGATCCGGACGCCGGCGAGTGGACCGGCTACGACGTGCCGGACTTCGAGAAGACCAAGCCGCCGTCGTACCGGCCGCCGGACGACGCCTCCGGCCCGGAGGCGCTCGCCGGTGACGACGCGTTCGTCATGCAGGGCGACGGCAAGGCCTGGCTGTACGCGCCGAGCGGCGTGCTCGACGGCCCGCTGCCGACGCACTACGAGCCGGCCGAGTCGCCGATGCGCAACCCGCTCTACGGGCAGCAGGCCAACCCGACCCGCAAGATCTACGAGCACCCGGTGAGCCGGATCAACCCGAGCCCGCCGGAGCCGCACAGCGAGGTCTTCCCGTACGTGTTCACGGTCAGCCGGCTCACCGAGCACCACACGGCTGGCGGGATGAGCCGGACGGTGCCGCGCCTGGCCGAACTGCAACCGGAGATGTTCGTGGAGGTGTCCCCGGAACTGGCCGCCGAGGTCGGGCTGGCGCATCTCGGCTGGGCCCACCTGATCAGCGGGCGGGCCGCCATCGAGGCGCGGGTGCTGGTCACCGACCGGCTCACCCCGCTGCGGGTGGACGGGCGGATCATCCACCAGGTGTGGCTGCCCTACCACTTCGGCAGCGAGGGCCTGGTCACCGGCGACTCGGCGAACGACCTGTTCGGCATCACGCTGGACCCGAACGTGCTCATCCAGGAGAGCAAGATCGGCACGTGCGACATCCGGCCGGGCCGGCGGCCCACCGGGCCGGCGTTGCTCGACCTGGTCGGCGACTACCAGCGCCGGGCCGGCATGACGCCGGACCGGAAGGTGCCGATGGTCACCACCGACGCGGCCGGCGGGGACGACGCCGCCGGCAGCACCGACGAGCGGTCGGCCGCCGCGCACCAGGACGGGAACCGGAATGCCTGACGCCAACAGCCTGTACGGACCGCTCGACCCGGCCCCGGACGCCGGGTGGACGCAGGCGCCGCCCCGGATGGGCTTCTTCACCGACACCAGCGTCTGCATCGGCTGCAAGGCGTGCGAGGTCGCCTGCAAGGAATGGAACGGCGTCCCGGACGCGGGCTTCGACCTGCTCGGCATGTCGTACGACAACACCGGCGCGTTGACCGCGAACTCGTGGCGGCACGTGGCGTTCATCGAGCAGCCCCGCCCGGCCGGGCACCGGACGCCGCCGTTCACGGGCGACCCGACCGGCCCGACGACCAGCAGCCCGACGTCGGCGGCGGTGGGCGCCGGCACGGCCACCGACACCGGCACGAGCCCGGGCCTGCCGGCGGGGCGTGGCGAGCCGGCGGCGCGGATGGCGGCCGGCCCGGAGTTCCTCGGCATGCCCGGGGCGCAGCCGCCGGGGCGGGGCACCGGCGCGGAGAGCCGCACCGACTTCCGCTGGCTGATGATGTCCGACGTGTGCAAACACTGCACGCACGCGGCCTGCCTGGACGTCTGCCCGACAGGCTCGCTGTTCCGCACCGAGTTCGGCACCGTCGTGGTGCAGGAGGACATCTGCAACGGCTGCGGGTACTGCATCTCCGCCTGCCCGTACGGCGTGATCGACCAGCGTAGGGACGACGGCCGGGCGTGGAAGTGCACGCTCTGCTACGACCGGCTGGGCGCCGGCATGACGCCGGCCTGCGCGCAGGCGTGCCCCACCGAGTCCATCCAGTACGGCCCGCTCGACGAGCTGCGGGACCGGGCCGCCCAGCGGGTCGCCACGCTGCACGAGCGCGGTGTGCCGGAGGCCCGGCTCTACGGCCACGACCCGACCGACGGGGTGGGCGGCGACGGCGCGTTCTTCCTGCTGCTCGACGAGCCCGAGGTGTACGGGCTGCCGCCGGACCCGGTGGTCACCACCCGGGACCTGCCGAAGATGTGGAAGCGTGCCGGCCTGGCCGCGTTGGCCATGGCGGCGGCCACCGTCGCCGCGTTCGTCGGAGGATCGTCGTGAGCCCGGACCGCCCGGTGGGTGCCCTGTTCCGCCGCTTCCGCGACCGCCTGGCCGCCGACCGGGCCGCCGTCGCGGAACGCGCCGGCGACGGTGGGCCCGCCGCCGCGCCGCCGACCGGCTCGACCACCGCCCGCCTGGTGGGCAGCGCCGAGAGTGTCAGCCGGGCCACCGGCGCCGGAGCCGGCGTCGGCCGCACCGACGCCGGCGCCCGTGACGCGGGGCTGACCCCGCACCCGCCCCGCGACGCCGCGCCGACCGCCCGTCGCCGACGCGGCGGCAAGGGCGGCGGCCGGGGCGGCGAGCAGCTCACCGTGCCCCCGGCGGAGTTCACCTCCTACTACGGCCGGCCGGTGCTCAAGCCGCCGGTGTGGCGGTGGGACATCGCCGCGTACCTGTTCACCGGTGGGCTCGCCGCCGGCTCGTCGATGCTGGCCGCCGGTGGGCAGCTCACCGGCCGGCCGGCGCTGCGTCGCGCCGGCCGGGTCACGTCGCTGGCGGCGGTGAGCGCCAGCGCGTACTTCCTCATCAACGACCTGGGCCGGCCCAGCCGCTTCCACCACATGCTGCGGGTGGCGAAGGTGACCTCGCCGATGTCGGTGGGCACCTGGATCCTCAGCGCGTTCGGCCCGGCCGCCGGGCTGGCCGCGATCGCCGAGGCCGCGCCCCGGCTGCCGGAGCGCGGGCTGCTCGGGCTGGTTCGTCGGCTGCTGCCCCCGACCGGGCACGCGGCCGGGCTCGTCGCCGCCGTCACCGCGCCGGCGCTGGCCACGTACACCGGGGTGCTGCTGGCCGACACGGCGGTGCCGTCGTGGCACGAGGCGTACCCGGAACTGCCTGTCATCTTCGCGGGCAGCGCGCTGGCCAGCGGCGCGGGTGTCGGGCTGCTGGCCGCGCCGCCCGGGCAGGCCGGCCCGGCGCGGCGGATGGCGGTCGCCGGCGCGGCGCTGGAGCTGTGGGGCGCGCACCGGGTGGAGAACCGGCTCGGCCTGCTCAGCGAGCCCTACGCCGACGGCACGCCCGGGAGGCTGCTGCGCGCCGGCCGCGCGCTCACCGCCGCCGGGGTGGCCGGCGCGCTTGTCGGCCGCCGCAGCCGGCTGCTCTCCGCCGCCTCCGGCGGCGCGTTGCTCGCCGCCGCCGTCTGCACCCGCTTCGGCATCTTCCACGGCGGCGTCGCCTCGGCGCGGGACCCGAAGTACACGGTGGTGCCGCAGCGCGAGCGCGCCGACCGGCGGGCCTGACGCCTCGCCGGGCGGCCGGCGGGCCGCTGTGGTTGACTGCTGCGTGGAGGCGTTCAGGCGGCTGGTGCCCCTCCCGGTCTTCAAAACCGGTGTGGTCCGGGACCCGGGCCAGGCGGGTTCGATTCCCGTCCGTCTCCGCCACACCGTCCCCGGGGGAGCGTGCGATGCGTGAGGTGGACCCGCGTCGGCGGGTGCCGCGCACCGACGCGTTGCTCGCCGACCCGGCGCTGACGGCCGCCGCCGGCACGGTCGGCCGCGACCGGGTCAAGGCCGCGATCGTCGCCGCCCAGCACCGCGCCCGCCGCGGCGAGATCACCCCCGATCAGGTACGCGACGCCGCGCTGGCCGACCTGCCCGGGCGTACGCCCCGGCCGGTGCTGAACGCCACCGGCGTGGTGCTGCACACCAACCTGGGTCGCGCCCCGCTCGCCCCGGCCGCCGTGGACGCGCTGGTCGCCGCCGCCGGGCACACCGACGTGGAACTCGACCTGGCCACCGGCCGGCGGGCCCGGCGCGGCCGGGAGGCGCTGGACGCGCTCGCCGCCGCCGTGCCCGACGCCGCCGCCGTGCACGTGGTCAACAACGGCGCCGCCGCGCTGGTGCTGGCCGCCACCGCGCTCGCCGCCGGCCGGGAGATCGTGGTCAGTCGCGGTGAGCTGGTCGAGATCGGCGACGGGTTCCGCCTGCCCGACCTGCTGGCCAGCACCGGGGCCCGGCTGCACGAGGTGGGCACCACCAACCGCACCAGCCGGGCCGACTACGCCGCCGCGATCGGCCCGCGCACCGGCTTCGTGCTCAAGGTCCACCCGTCGAACTTCGTGGTCACCGGCTTCACCTCGGCGGTGCCGGTGGGGGAACTGGCCACCCTCGGGGTGCCGGTGGTCGCCGACATCGGCTCCGGCCTGCTCCGGCCGGACCCGCTGCTGCCCGACGAGCCGGACGCCGCGACCACGCTGCGCGCCGGCGCCCACCTGGTCACCGCCAGCGGCGACAAGCTGCTCGGCGGGCCGCAGGCCGGCCTGCTGCTCGGCGCGACGGACCTGGTGGAACGGCTGCGCCGGCACCCCCTCGCCCGGGCGTTGCGGGTGGACAAGCTCACCCTCGCCGCGCTCGCCGCCACGCTGCACGCGCCGGCCACCCCCACCGGGGAGGCGCTGCACGCCGACGCGGGCCGGCTGCGGGCCCGCACCGAACGGCTGCGTGACCGGCTCGGCGCCGACGGGTGCAAGGCCGAGGTGGTGCCGGTCGCCGCGGTCGTCGGCGGGGGCGGCGCGCCCGGCGTGGAGCTGGACTCCTGGGCGCTGAGCCTGCCCGAGCGCTACGCCGTGCCGCTGCGCACCGGCGACCCGGCGGTCCTCGGCCGGGTGCTGCAGGGCCGGCTCCTGCTGGACCTGCGTGCCGTGCCGGTCGGCGACGACGACCGCGTGCACGCCGCGATCCTGCGCGTGGCGGGCTGAGCACATGTGGGTGGTGGCCACCGCCGGGCACGTCGACCACGGCAAGTCCACGCTGGTGCGGGCGCTGACCGGGATGGAACCGGACCGCTGGGCGGAGGAACGCCGCCGGGGCATGACCATCGACCTCGGCTTCGCCTGGACCACGCTGCCCTCCGGCGGCACGCTGGCGTTCGTCGACGTGCCCGGGCACGAACGGTTCGTGCCGAACATGCTGGCCGGCGTCGGCCCCGTGCCGGCCGCGCTGGTCGTGGTCGGCGCCGACGAGGGCTGGATGCCGCAGTCCGCCGAGCACCTGGCCGCGCTGGACGCGCTGGGCGTGTCGTACGGGCTGCTGGCGGTGACCCGCGCGGACCTCGCCGATCCGGGGCCGGCGACGGCGCGGGCCCGCGCGGAGATCGCCGCGACCTCGCTCGGCGAGGTGGAGGCGGTGGCCGTCTCGGCGGTCACCGGCGCGGGGCTGCCCGAGCTGCGCGCCGCGCTGGACCGGCTGGTCGCCCGGCTGCCCGACCCGGCCCACGACGCCCCGGTGCGGCTCTGGGTGGACCGGTCCTTCACGGTCCGGGGCAGCGGCACGGTGGTCACCGGCACGCTCGGCGGCGGTCGGCTGCGCGTCGGCGACGAACTCGAACTCGCCGCCACCGGCGAGCCGGTGCGGGTACGCGGCCTGCATTCGCTGGGCGTCGCACGGTCGGAGGTCGACGCGGTGGCGCGGGTGGCGGTGAACCTGCGCGGCCTGCCCCGGGACCGGGTGGGGCGCGGCGACGCGCTGCTGCGCCCCGGCCGGTTCGGTCGCACCGACCTGCTCGACGTGCGGCTGGCCGGTGACCCGGCCGCCGACCTGCCGGCCACCCTCACGCTGCACGTCGGTTCCGCCGCGGTGCCCGCCCGGGTCCGGCCGCTGGGCCCGGACACGGTCCGGCTGCGCCTGGCCCGCCCGCTGCCGCTGCTGATCGGCGACCGGGCGCTGCTGCGCGACCCGGGCCGGCACCACGTGGCCGGCGGCGTGACGGTGCTGGACGTGGACCCGCCGCCGCTGCGTCGCCGGGGCGCGGCGGCGGCCCGCGCCGCCGTGCTGGCCGGGCTGGACGGGCGGCCCGACCCGGTCGGTGAGCTGCGCCGGCGGCGGCTGGTCCGGGCCGGGCAGCTCACCCGGATGGGCGTGCCGCCGGCCGCCCCGCCGGTGGCCGGTGACTGGCTGGCCGACCCCGACCACTGGCGCGACCTGGGCCGCCGGCTCACCGACGAGGTCGCCCGGTACGCCGCCGCGCACCCGCTCGCCGCCGGCGTGCCGCTCGACGCGCTGCGCCACCGCCTCGGCCTGCCCGACCGGGCACTGGTGACCGCGCTGCTGCGCCCGCCGCTGCGGCTGCACGCCGGCCTGGTCACCGCCGCCCCGGCCGGGACGCTGCCCGACCCGGTCGCCCGCGCGGTGGCGACGGTGCGCGCCGAGTACGGCGACCGGCCGTTCCAGGCGCCCGAGGCGCACCACCTCGCCGGCCTCGGCCTGGGCCCGAAGGAGATCGGCGCGGCGGTACGGGCCGGGGCGCTGGTGCGGCTGGCCGAGAACGTGGTGCTGCTGCCCGGCGCGCCGGACGACGCGGCGCGGATCCTCGCCGGGCTGCCGCAGCCGTTCACGCTCAGCGCCGCCCGGCAGGCGCTGGGCACCACCCGTCGGGTGGCGGTGCCGCTGCTGGAGCTGCTGGACCGTCGCGGCCTCACCCGCCGGCTGCCCGACGACGCCCGCGAGGTGGTCCGCCCACCCGGCTGACCGGGCGGGTGAGCCAACCGGCGACGACGGCCCGGCCCGGTCACCTACCGTGACGCCATGGACCCTTCCGCGGTCTGGCGGGACAAGAACCACAGGTGGCGGATCGAGGCGTACCGGGCCCCGGACCTGCGGTTCGCCATCTTCGCCACGAACGGCACCACCGAGTCGGCGCCGCTGTGGCTGTTCGGGATGGCCGCGTTGGCCCGCTGGCTGATGACCCACGCCGTCTCCCTCGACGACCTGGAGACGGACTGACCCGGACGGGGGACAACCGGGGCGAACCGGCCCTCCGCGCCGGTCGGTGGCCGTACCGTCCGGGGCGTGAAGGACCGAGGCATGCGGACGTTCGTCACCGTCCTGGCCGGGCTGGCCGTGATCTACTTCGGCGCCACCGGGCACCGCGCGAGCGGCGGGGAGGGCGGGGGCATCTCCGGCGGCGTGGTGCTGCTCGCCCTGCTCGCCTCGCTGCTGGCCTGGCACCTGACCCGGCCCGGCCCGGCCAAGTAGCCCGCCGGCTCAGCGGGCCGCCGCGGCGGAGCGGCTCACCTCACCGGCCGACTCCTCGCCGAGCGCCACCCGCACCAGCGCCGACGCCAGCCGCCCGAAGTCGGCCTCCCCGACCAACCCGACCAGGCTGCCCGGATTCGCCGGCAGACCCAGCCGCCGCGCCCCGGCCAGGGTGCGGCGGTCCGCGTACGGGCGCACGTCGGGCCAGACCGCCTGCGCCTCCCGCAGGAAGATGTCCGCCCCGGTCGGGCCGATGCCGGGGAACTCGGTGAGGAACCGGCGCAGCACCGTGCGGTCCGCGCCGGCCTCCCGGTGCAGCCGCCGCAGGTCGCCGTGCCACCGGTCCAGGCACAGCCGGGCCCCGGTGCCGAGCATGGTGGCGGTCCGCTCGTCGTAGCGCCGGTAGTGGCCCCGGCCCAACGCGTCGACCCGGTCCTGCCAGCTCGCCGCCTCCATCGCCTGCGGGGTCCGCCAGCCGGCGGAGAACAGCTCCCGGGCCGCGGCGACCGCCACGCTCGCCCGGATCCGGGTGCTCAGCAGCGTGGTGAGCACCAGCAACTGGTAGAGCGGACCGGGCCGGTCCGCGAGCGTGATCCCGGCCTCTTCCGCGTACGTGCGGGACTGCCGGTCCAGCAGGGCCCGCGCCACGTTCCGATCGTCCGGCATTCGACCGGGTTACCCGCCCGGGGCCGGCCCAGACCCGTCGGCGGCATCGGAATGCGCCGGCCGGCGGCGGGTACCCGGACGACGTGCGTGGTCGACGGCCGCGCGCTCCCACCGGGAAGGGAGAGACCAGTGGTCAAGCCCCAGCAGGAGGAGCTGCGCCGGAACGATCTCGGTGCGACCAGCCAGGACAGTCGGAAGTCCGCCGTCACGGGCGGTGACCGCTCGCGGGGCGGGGGCACGTCCAACGCCGACGCCGGCCGGCGGGTGCCGAAGGGACAGGCGTCGCCGTACGGCCCGGCCGGCGAGCCGGTGGCCGAGGACGCCAGCGACCGCTAACCGCGCGGCGACGACGGCCGCAGCCGCCGCCAGGTGGCTGCGGCCGCCAGCCCGTACGCCAGGTGCGGCACCAGGTCGGACGCCCAGTCGACGCGCCGCCAGGTGCGCGGGTCGGTCACGCCGAGCAGCGTCATCGAGCTGTCCGAGGTGGCCATCACGCCGCCGCCGAGCAGCGTCACGGCCACCGGCAGCGGCACCCGGCGGCGCGCGGCGAGCAGGCCGAACACGGCGCCGGCGGCGATGCCGGTGGCGTACCCGAGCACCGGCCCGAGGCCGGCGCGGCGGTTCGCCGCCTCCTCGGCGGGCCCGAGGTCGACGTGCGCCACGTCGGCGAGTCGGCCGGCGGTGGTCTCCGGCGTGCTGCTGGCCGGACGGGCCCGCAGCGTCATGTCGAGGTAGCTGACCACGTTCAGCACGGCGCTGCCGACGGCGCCCGCGATGGCGCCGTCGACCAGGGACGCCGCTCTCACTTCGGGTCGCCCGGTTCGCGTTCGCCCTTGGGCCCGTAGGTCCGTTCGCCCCGGACGACGCCGCGCTGACCCCGGTCGTCCTGCAGGATCCGGTTGGCCACCTGGTTCGCCTCCTGGTCGGCAGCCCGCCCGGACTGCTCGACGCGGTCGCGCAACCGCGCCCGCTGCTTGTCGTACGCGTTGCTGCCCGGCCGTGGTCCTGGCATCGCTGCCTCCTCCGGTCGCTGTCGCTGTCGGCCCCGTCTACCCGCCCCGGCCGGCGCCAACCGTGGGGCCGGACGCCGCCGCGTCCGCCGCCCGGCCCGGCGCTCACTCGGGAGCGCGGACCACCGCCACCGGGCAGTCGGCGCGGTGCAGCAGGGCCTGGCTCACCGAGCCGAGCAGCAGCCCGGTCAGCTCGCCGCGGCCCCGCCGGCCCACCACGACCAGCTGGGCGTCGCGGCCGGCCGCGACCAGCGCCGCGACCGGCCGGGCGTGCGTCACCTCGCGGGTCACCGGCACGTCCGGCCAGCGTTCCGCGATGCCGGCCAGCGACTCGGCCAGCACCCGGTCCTCCTCGCCGCGGAGGTGGTCCTCGTCGTGCACCAGGGGCTGCATGTCGCCGGGCCCGGTCGAGGCCGGGTGGGTGTAGGCGTGCACCGCGTGCAGCCGGGCCCCGCGCGAGGAGGCGGTGCCGGCGGCGAACTCGACGGCGGCGCGCGACTGCGGGGAGCCGTCCACGCCGACCACCACCGGGCCGGCGTCGCGGCCCGTCCCGCGGACGACCAGCACCGGGCAGTCGGCGTACGAGGCGACCTGCACCGCGACGGAGCCGAGCACCAGCGCGGCGAAACCGCCGAGGCCCCGGTCGCCGAGCACCATCAGGGCGGCGGTGGGGGACTCGCCGAGCAGCACGGCGGCCGCCTCCCCGTCGATGATCTCGCCGGTGATCCGCAGCCCGGGGCACTCCGCCTCGGCCGTCGCGACCGCGTCGCCGACCAGTTGTTCGGCCTGGTGGCGCAGGCCGGCGCCGGGTGGCGCCTGCGCGGGCGCCGACACCGGCACCCGCAGCAGCGGCCAGATGAAGCCGTGCACCACGCGCAGCGGACGGTTGCGGCGAGCGGCCTCCCGGGCGGCCAGCCGCACGGCCCGCGTCGCCGGCTCGGAGCCGTCCACGCCGACCACCACCGCCGCGCCGTTCGCCGAGTTCACCGGTACCTCCTCCTTGCCGCCGGCCGCCCCGCCGGCCCGCGCCGCCAGTATCGCGGCCGGCGTGGCCCCGCCGGGGCGATACCGGGTGAGTCGACCGCTCGGTACGCTGACGCCAGCGCGCACGGGAGGGAGCCCCGTCGATGGTCGAGCCGGACCCGCCCAGCACCGCCCGCATGATCGACCACTGGCTCGGCGGCCGGGACCACCGCCCGGTGGACGTGGCCGCGGCGACCGCGTTCGAGGCGGCGTACGGGCCGTGCGCGGCAATCTTCCGCTCGTTGCGGGCCTTTCTCGGCCGCACCGTGCGGGCCGTTGCCGCCGCCGGGGTGGACGAGTTCCTCGTCTTCGGCGCGGGCGTGCCGACCTGCGGAAACGTGCACGAGGTGGCGCCCGGGGCGAGCGTGCTCTACACCGACGCCGACCCGGAGACCGTCCGGCTCGGCCAGCGCCTACTGGCCGGCAGCGACCGGGCCGGCTACGGCTACGGTGACGCCACCGACATCGGCACGCTCGATCCGGCCCAGCTACGTCGCTTCGTGCCGGGCTGGGGCAGCCGACCGGTCGGGGTGGTCTTCCTGGGCCTGGCCGCGTTCCTCGACGACGACACGCTCGCCCGGACGCTCGACGAGCTGTACCGGGCGGCGGCGCCGGGCAGTTGGCTGGCGATCGACTTCGACGGCCCGGAACTCGCCGCGTACCCGGAGGCGCTGGCCATGATGGGGCCGGCGTTCCGGATGCGCGAGCCCGAGCGGTTCCCGCCGCTGCTCGGCCGGTGGCGTCCGACGGCCGAGGGCGTGGTGCCGGTCGCGCGGTGGCGGCCGGTGGGCGAACCGGAGCCGGTGCCGGACGCGTTCCACGGCGTGCTGGCGTGTCGACCGGCCGACTGAGCCGCCGGTCGAGGTGGCGCGTCCGGTGTCGGTCCTCCTCCGTATGATGTTTGCCCTGTAGCAATAGTCGTCATCGGAGGATGAAGCATGCCGGAGGCGTCCGGATCGGTGTCGCGTGCCCTGCGCACGGCGCCCCCCGACCAGCTGGTGGAGACCGCGGACGCGGTGTTGCGCCACACGCTCGGCGCCGCGCGTGCGGAGGTGTTCGTCGCCGACTACCGGTCCAGCGGCCTGTGGCCGGTGCTGGACCCGGAGCGCCCCGACGGCGGCCCGCTCCGCTCCCACGGGGTGGCCCAGCGCTGCTTCAGCAGCCAGGAGCCGGTGCTGGACACCGCCGACGACGGCCGGTGCCGGGCCTACCTGCCGCTGTCGGTGTGGGGCGAACGGCTCGGGGTGCTGATGGTCGAGCTGCCGGCCGTTCCGGACGCGGCGACGGTGGCGGCGGCCCGGGACGCCGCCGGCGACCTGGCGGTGGCGATCCGCGCCGCCGACCGGGAGACCGACCGCTACCGCCGGGCGCGTCGCCGGGAGCGGCTCAGCATGGCCGCCGAGATGCAGTGGGACCTGCTGCCCGGGCGCAGCGTCCGGCACGGCGACGTGCTGCTGGCCGGGCAGCTCGAGCCGGCGTACACGGTGGGGGGTGACCACTTCGACTGGTCCGTCGACGGGGACCGGCTCACCGTCACGGTGCTCAACGGCGCCGGCAACGGGTTGTCCGCGTCGCTGCTCACCGCCGTGACCGTCAACGCGATGCGCAACGCGCGCCGCTCCGGCGGCAGCCTGGTGGAGCAGGCGGAGCTGGCCTCGGACACGATCTTCTACCAGCACCGGGGGAGTCGGCACGTGGCCACGCTGCTGCTGGAGCTGGACGGCCGGCGGGGCGTGGTCCGGGCGGTGGACGCGGGTTCCCCGCACGTGCTGCGGCTGCGCGGCGGCCGGGTCACCCGGGTCACCCTGGACCAGCAGCTGCCGCTGGGCATGTTCGCCGAGACCCGGTACGACGTGCAGGAGTTCGGCCTGGAGCCGGGCGACCGGCTCTTCGTCGTCAGCGACGGGGTGTACGCGGCGGAGCCGGACGAGCAGGAGCCCTACGGCGCGCGGGCGATGGCGCGGGCGATGCGGTCCACTCGGCTGCAGCCGGCCACCGAGGCAGTTGGTACGGTGATGCGCGAACTGCACGCGTACCATGCCGACGCGGATCTCCGCGACGACGCGGTCGTCGTCTGCCTGGACTGGCGCGGTTCCAGCCGGCCGGACGACGCCTCGCGGCGGTGACCGGGGCGGCGGGGCGAACACGAGCGGGACGATCGCAGGGGACAGCGAGTGGAGCGACCTCCGAATCTTGCCGCGGCCGTCGAGGCGGCTGCCGAGGCGCTCATCGGTGTGCTCGACTCGGCCACCTCGCGGCACAACCTCAGCGTCTCGCCCACCCAGTTGCGGGTGCTGTCGCTGATCATGGCGCACCCGGACACCAACGTGAACCGGCTGGCCGAGCTGCTGGACGTGGTGCCGTCGTCGGCGAGCCGGCTCTGCGACCGGCTGGAGGCGGTCGGGTTGCTGCGCCGGGTGGCCGACCCGAGGGACCGGCGCGAGGTGCGGCTGCTGCCCACGAATGCGGCGGAGTCGCTGCTGAGCGAGTTGCAGGAGCGGCGGCACCGGGCGGTGCAGGCGGTGCTCGACCGGATGCCGCACCGGGTGCAGCACGACTTGTTGCTGGCGTTGCTGGCGTTCGGTCAGGCGGCCACCATGACCGCGCCGCAGACCGGGTCCGACTCCACCGCCCGCTCGGCGTGAGCGCGGGGGCGCGAGCCGCAGCCGCTCCACTAGTGTCCTAGGATGCCTTACGCGATGTGACGCTGCCCACCGCCGCCACGCTGAGCAGCCACGCAGCAGGGCAGCCGGGAGAGCGCGGGAAGCCCGATATAGTGGCAGCGCAACTGGCCGGCCCGGGTCACTGTGACCGAGGGCCGCATCGGGGAGGTCCCAGCCCGGGATCGCAGAGGCTGCCGGCGTCTGACCGGCCGGCAACGCGCACGTTCCTCCGGCGGCCGATCGACGGCCGCCGGACCGTGCTGCGGAGGGAGGGTGAGGGGTGTCGCGTCGGCCGGCTCCAGCGGAGCACCCGGGGGACACGGCGACGGTGGCGGCGGACCGCGTCCTCACGTTGCCGAACCTGATCAGCTTCGTCCGGCTGCTGGGCGTGCCGCTGTTCCTCTATCTCTTCCTCGTGGTCCACGCCGACGTGGTCGCCATCGTGGTGCTGGCGGTGGGTGGCACCAGCGACTGGGTGGACGGCTGGATCGCGCGGCGCCTGCGGCAGGTGAGCCGGTTGGGTGAGCTGCTGGACCCGCTCGCCGACCGGCTCTACATTCTCGCCACGCTGCTCGCGTTCACCGCCCGCGAGGTGGTCCCCTGGCAGTTCACCGCGGCGCTGTTGGCCCGGGAGCTGCTGCTGCTCGGCTCACTGGGGGTGCTGCGCCGGCACGGCTACGGGCCGCCGCCGGTGCACTACGTGGGCAAGACCGCGACGTTCCTGCTGTTGGCGGCGTTCCCGATCCTGCTGCTGGCCGACGCCGCGCCGGGCGCGGCCACCGTCGCCGGGGCGATCGGCTGGGGGCTGGCCTGGTGGGGGCTGGTCCTCTACTGGGCCGCCGGGGCGATGTACGTGGTGCAGGCGCGCCGCCTGGTCCGGGCGATGCGGGCCCGGCGCGTGGGGGTGTCGGCGTGACGGCGGCGCCGCCGCGGGACGGGGAACGCGACCCGTCGGGGCGGGTGTACGCGCCGGACTTCCTGACCGAGTTGTTCCGCAATCCGTTGGATCCGGGGTACGGGGACGCCGCGGCGCGGCGTGCGGTCGGTCCGGTGTCGCGGCTGCGGCAGGTGCTGGCCCGGCCGGTGAGCCTGGTGGTCCTGGCGGTGATCGGGTTCCTGTTCGCGGTGGCGTACCGGGAGACGATGGCGGACGAGCCGAGCCGGGCGACGGCGCGGGCCGGGTTGATCGCGGAGATCAAGCAACGGGAGGCGGAGACCGACCGGTTGACCCAGCGGGCGGAGCAGTTGCGCGTGGAGGTCGGTCGGCAGCGGGACGCGGCGTTGAGCGGTTCGCAGGCGTCCCGGTTGCGCAGTCTTGAGGCGGGGACGGGCCTGGGGCGGGTGCGCGGCGACGGTGTGGTGGTGCGGTTGGTGGACGCGCCGCGGGACAAGGACGCGGTGACGGGTGCCGAGGCGGGTCCGTCGCAGGTGTTGTACTCGGATCTGCAGAAGGTCGCGAACGGTCTGTGGGCGGCGGGCGCGGAGGCGGTGTCGATCAACGGGCAGCGGCTGACGGCGACGTCGACGATCCGGCAGGCCGGGGAGGCGATCCTGGTGGACTACCGGCCGGTGACGAGCCCGTACGAGGTGCAGGCGATCGGGCCGGGGTCGATGCGGGACCGGTTCGACGACGGTCGGGCGGCGGCGTTGATGCGTGAGGTGGCGAAGACGACGGGGTTGTCGTTCGGGGTGAAGGAGGTCGACGACCTCACCCTGCCGGCGGCTCCTGAGCCACGGCTACGCTACGCCGAGCCGCCGGCGAGTCCGAGTCCGGTGCCGTCGGGTTCGGGTGTCGCGGGCTCGTCCAGTCCCGGGCCGTCCGGCTCGGGTGTTTCTCCCAGTCCCTCCGGAGGTGGCCGATGATCGCGGTGCTGGCGTTGCTCGCCGGGGTGGTGCTGGGGGTGTATCTGGATCCCACGGTGCCGGCGGCGTTGCAGCCGTATCTGCCGATCGCGGTGGTGGCCGCGTTGGACGCGGTGTTCGGTGGGGTGCGGGCGAAGCTGGACCGGATCTTCGACGACAAGCAGTTCGTGGTGTCGTTCATCTCGAACGTGCTGGTGGCGGGTCTGATCGTGTACCTGGGTGACCAGTTGGGGGTGGGCGGTCAGTTGTCCACCGGTGTGGTGGTCGTGCTCGGGGTGCGCATCTTCGGGAACGTGGCGGCGATCCGCCGGCACCTGTTCCGGGCGTAGGTTGGTGGGGATGAGCGAGGAGCACAGGGAGACGGGTACGGGCTGGCCGTCGCCGGCGGGGCCGGGGCGGCCGTCGGGTCCGGCGGGTGAGCCGGATCCGCGTCCGGACGCGCCCGATCCGGACGAGTTGAGCCCGTTGGCGCCGGTGGAGCCCGTGGAGCCGGTGTCGCCCGCGGAGCGGGAGGACGTGCCGGCGCCGGCGGAGGAGCCGGGGGCCGGGGCGGCGCCGGATCGTGCGCCGGGGTCGCGGCGGTTGACGTCGGCGGGCGCGATGATCGCGGTGTTGCTGGCGTTGTTGGGCTTCACGCTGGTGGTGCAGTTGAAGACGACGTCGACGGATCCGACGCTCGCGGCGACGCGGGAGGAGGACCTGGTGCGGATCTCGTCGGATCTGGATTCGCGGGAGCGGCGGCTGCGGCAGGACATCGAGGCGTTGGAGGAGAGCCAGCGTCAGTTGCGCTCCGGTGAGCTGGGTCGGCAGGCGGCGTTGGAGGAGGCGACGCGGCGGGCGGACGAGCTGGGCATTCTGGCGGGGACGCTGCCGGCGGTGGGGCCGGGTCTTGAGGTGCGGTTCTCGGGGCCGGAGAAGGCGATGTCGTCGACGCGGATCCTGGACGCGGTGCAGGAGTTGCGGGGTGCGGGCGCGGAGGCGATGCAGATCCAGGGTGCGGACGGCACCGCGGTGCGGATCATCGCGTCGACGTATTTCGTGGACGCGTCGGGTGGGGGTCTGGTGGTGGACGGGCGGCGGTTGAGTGGCCCGTACACGATCCTGGTGATCGGTGACCCGGCGACGATGCGTACGGCGTTGAACATTCCGGGCGGGGTGGTCTCATCGGTGCGGGACGCCGCCGGTAACGTGACGTCCGAGGATCGTGAGGTTGTGGAGGTTTCGCAGCTGCACGCGCCGATCAAGCTGGACCACGCCCGGCCGGTCTCCTGACCGGTCGCGGCCCGCGCCGGTTCGTCCGGTGCACCGATGACGAAGGACGCAGCTGGTGATTCCTGAGGATCTGCGGTATACCGCCGAGCACGAGTGGGTGGTCGGTGGTGACGGTGGTGTCGTCCGCGTCGGTATCACGCACTTCGCGCAGGATGCCCTGGGTGACATCGTGTTCGTTCAGCTGCCGGACTCCGGTGCGGTGGTGGCGGCCGGTGAGTCGCTGGGGGAGATCGAGTCGACGAAGAGCGTGTCGGAGATCTACGCGCCGTTGAGTGGCACGGTGTCGGCGCGCAACGAGGCGTTGACCGACACGCCGGAGGTGATCAACACGGATCCGTACGGTGCGGGTTGGTTGGTGGAGATCACTCCGGATGATCCGGCGGCGGTCGAGGGTCTGTTGACCGCTGATGCGTACCGCGAGCTCACCGAGAGCTGAGTTCGTGTCGTGCCGGGCGGGCGGGGTTGGTTCCGCGCGTCCGGTTGCCCTGCATTTCGGCGCTGGCTAGGCTCGCCCAGTCGACCGAGAATCAATTGTTTGAGCGTTGCGGAATGCGCCTTCCCGGGCATGGGGAGCCAGCCGCCGGGTGTGGGTTCGCCCGGCGGCCAGACCCGCCATTCCCCGACGCCGACCGAACAGATCCGTGAGGTGGTCCCATGACGCGGCCCGACGACGAGTTCCCCCCGCTCGACGTCACTTCGACGCTCAATCTCGGTTCGCTCGACGAAGTGCTGGAGGGGCCGGACACCGATGTGGTGCCGAGCCGCATGTCCGGTTCGTTGCCGCCGGGAATGGCGTTGCTGGTGGTTCGGCGGGGCCCGAATGCGGGTGCCCGGTTCCTGTTGGATCACGATGTGACGACGAGTGGTCGGCACCCGGACAGTGACATCTTCCTCGATGATGTGACGGTGTCGCGGCGGCACGCGGAGTTCCATCGGGACGGCGGCACGTTCACGGTGCGGGATGTGGGCAGCCTGAACGGCACGTATGTGAACCGTGAGCGGGTCGAGGCGGCGACGTTGAGCAACGGTGACGAGGTGCAGATCGGCAAGTTCCGGGTCGTGTTCATCGCTGGTCCGCGCCCGGAGGAGGAGGCCGGCCGGGGGTGAACGAGCCTGCGGCTTCGACGCCGTCCGGGGCGGGGCGGGCGCCTGCGCTGATGAGTATCGGCGAGGTGCTGGCGCAGTTGCGGGCGGAGTTTCCGGACGTGACGATCTCGAAGTTGCGGTTCCTGGAGGCCGAGGGCCTGGTGGAGCCGCAGCGGACGCCGGCGGGTTACCGGAAGTACGGCTGGGACGACGTGGCGCGGTTGCGGTTCGTGCTGTCCGCGCAGCGGGATCAGTATCTGCCGTTGCGGGTGATCCGGGATCAGTTGGCGCAGTGGGACGGCTCGGATGTGTCGCCGTCGGGGCGGGCGCGGCCGAATCTGGTGGCGGTCGGTCCGGGTGGTGTGGTGCCGGGTCGGGAGGCGCCGGAGCCGGTGGAGTCGCCGGAGGTGCGGCTGGGCCGGGCGGAGTTGATTGCCCGTAGCGGGGTCGACGAGTCGACGTTGGTCGAGTTGGAGCGGCTCGGTGTGCTGGTGTCGGATCCGCCGGGTTGGTACGACGGGGATGCGTTGATCATCGCGAGTGCGGTGGCGGGGTTGGCGGCGTACGGGTTCCAGCCGCGGCATCTGCGGGCGTACCGGTCGGCGGCGGATCGGGAGGTCGGTCTGTTCGCGCAGTTGGTGGCGCCGTTGGCGCGGCAGAGTGATCCGGCGGCGCGGGCGCGGGCGGCGGAGACGGCGCGGGAGTTGATGGCGTTGTCGCAGCAGTTGCACGCGGCGTTGGTGCGGGTGGGGCTGCGGTCGACGTTGGGTCGGTGAGGTTGTCGGTGGGGGTCGGGCGCCGGTGGGTGCCCGGCCCCTTTCGTCGTGGGTGGGCGCGGAAAGATCGGCCGGGATGGGCGTGTCGTAGGCTTGCCGGGGTAAGCCCGTCTGTCGAGGCGTGGTGCACGTAGCGCGTGGGACTCTCGTGTCCTGGTCCGTGTACCGTGCAGGGAAGGGCGCGGTGCGCAGGTGACGACGACACGGAGGCGGCGGTGCGCGAGCTGAGCGTGGTCGGAGTTCGGGTGGAGTTGCCGAGCAACCAGCCGATCGTCCTGCTGCGGGAGGTCGAGGGGGACCGCTATCTGCCGATCTGGATCGGTGCGGTCGAGGCGACGGCCATTGCCTATGAGCAGCAGGGGGTCAAGCCGGCGCGGCCGTTGACGCATGATCTTCTGCGGGATGTGTTGGCGGCGTTGCAGGCGCCGTTGCGGGCGGTGGAGATCACGGAGTTGAAGGAGAACGTCTTCTACGCGGATCTGCTGCTGGGTGACGGGGTGCGGGTGTCGGCGCGGCCGAGTGACTCCATCGCGTTGGCGTTGCGGGTGGGTGCGCCGATTCGTTGTGCGGAGCAGGTCCTGAGTGAGGCGGGGATTGTGATTCCGGACGAGCAGGAGGACGAGGTGGAGAAGTTCCGGGAGTTCCTGGAGCAGGTGCGGCCGGAGGATTTCGCGGGCTGACTGGTGGCCGGCCGGGTGGCCGGGGTGCGCGGCGGCGGTTGTCACTGTGGTGGCGGCTGGCCGCCGTGTGTGCTGTCGTGGGTTGGTGGCGCGGCGTGTCGGGGTTCTCCTGCCGGTGTTGTCGGCGGTCCGGCGTTAGGGTTGCCGTGTCGAGGGGTGCGCGTACGGGGAAGTCGACGTGGCGCCGCACGGGCGGGGAGGTTGGTCCGGATGCACGAGCCGCGGGATCCTGGTCCGAGTTCGGAGCAGCAGGCGGGTGTAGGGCCCGAGTCGTTCGGTGACGGCGAGGTGGGTTATCGGGGTGTGACCGCGTGTTCGGCGGTGGGCATCAGTTACCGGCAGTTGGACTACTGGGCGCGGACGTCGCTGGTGGTGCCGAGTGTTCGGGACGCGTCGGGTTCGGGGACGTCCCGGTTGTATTCGTTCCGCGATCTGGTGGTGTTGAAGGTCGTGAAGCGGTTGTTGGACGCGGGGGTGTCGTTGCAGAACATCCGTCGGGCGATCGAGGCGTTGCGGTCGCGTGGGGTGGATGATCTGGCCGGCATCACGTTGATCTCCGATGGGACGACGGTGTACGAGTGCCGGTCGCCGGAGGAGGTGGTCGACCTGTTGCAGGGGGGCCAGGGCGTGTTCGGCATCGCGATCGGTGGGGCGTTCAAGGAGATCCAGGGTTCGTTGTCGCATCTGCCGGCGGAGCCGGCGGGTGGGTCGGGTCGGGAGGTTCCGGTGGAGCCGGAGCCGGAGGCGGATTCGGTGGGGGACGAGTTGGCGGCGCGTCGTGCGCGGCGTCGTGCCGGGTGATCGTCGGCGTTTCGGTTTTGGGATCGCGTCGTGGCTTTTCGCCCGGCGCGATCTTTTGTTTGGTGACGGTGGGTGAGTGTGTGGGGTTGGGTGGGGCGGCTTCGGTGGTGGGTGGGGTGTGTGCAGGTCGCGAGGGGTAGCGGTGTGGTGTCCGAAAGAGACGGTGGGTTGCTCGGGTGGGGTCGCGGGGGTGCCGTTTTTACTGTCCGTGGTTGAGGGTTGTCGGGATGGGGTTGGGGCAGGCGTGAACGGTGGCGGTGGGCGCGCTATGGTCCGTCACTGTCGTCGACGCGTCGATGTCACGGTGCGTGTTGTCGCGTCGACTGGCGTTGTCCCTGCCGCGGCGTCGCCGCGGGGCCCCTTGGTGGAAGGACCGAGCATGACGGTGACGAATGAGGCCACCCCGATCTCCCACTACGACCGCATCGGTGGTGCGGCGGCGGTGAAGGCGGCGGTGGAGCTGTTCTACGACCGGGTGTTGGCGGATCGGGAGTTGGCCGGCTACTTCGCCGACGTGGACATGGTGGCGCAGCGGCGGCATCTGGCGTTGATGTTGGCGGTGGTGCTGGGTGGGCCGAACGAGTACGCGGGTCGGGGGTTGGCGGAGGCGCATCAGCCGTTGGGCATTCCGGGGGCGCACTACGCGCGGGTCGGTGAGCATCTGAGCGCGACGTTGGTGGAGTTGGGTGTGCCGGCGGAGGTGGTCGCCGACGTGCAGGTGGTGTTGGGTCAGGTGCGGGATCAGATCGTGTCGGCGGGGAACGCCTGAGCGTGGACGTGGATCGGCTCAGGCAGAGCTGGTCGGTGGTTGCCGGGCACGGTGACCAGGTGCCGCTCTACTTCTATTCGACGTTGTTCCTGGCGCATCCGGAGATCCGGCAGATGTTCCCGACGAACATGGCGGGGCAGCGGGACCGGTTGGTGTCGGCGTTGGGGCACATCGTGTCGCACGTGGACCAGGTGGATCGGCTGGTCGGTTTCCTGGGGCAGTTGGGCGCGGATCACCGTAAGTTCGCGGTGCGTGCCGAGCATTACCCGGCGGTCGGTGAGGCGCTGGTGGAGACGCTGCGGCATTTCTGCGGTGACGGGTGGTCCGAGGAGTTGGCGGCCGACTGGTCGGCGGCGTACGGGTTGGTGTCGCGGGTGATGACGGAGGCCGCGCAGGCGGCGGAGGCGCATTCGCCGCCGTGGTGGGTGGCGGAGGTGTTGACCCATGAGCAGCGCACGTTCGACGTGGCGGTGTTGACGGTCCGCCCGCAGTATCTGTTGCCGTTCGTGCCGGGGCAGTCGATCGGGGTGTCGCATCCGGCGGTGCGGTCGTGGCGGTACTACTCGCCGGCGAACGCGCCGCGCGCGGACGGCACGGTGGAGTTGCACGTGCGGGCGGCGCCGGGTGGCGCGGTGTCGTCGCGGCTGGTGTACGGGTGCGCGGCGGGGGATCAGATCCATTTGGCGGCGCCGGTGGGGGACGGGTTGGCGTTGCGGCTGGCCGGGTCGTCGGATCTGTTGCTGTTGGCCGGTGGGACCGGTTGGGCGCCGGTGAAGGCGCTGGTGGAGCAGGTCGCGGCGGAGGGGTCGGGCCGGCGGGTGGACCTGTATGTGGG
The DNA here is from genome assembly GCF_044455765.1 of Micromonospora sp. NPDC051141. Taxonomy (NCBI): domain Bacteria; kingdom Bacillati; phylum Actinomycetota; class Actinomycetes; order Micromonosporales; family Micromonosporaceae; genus Micromonospora; species Micromonospora sp. NPDC051141. Next base: position 630,795 of record NZ_JBITFD010000001.1, on the reverse strand, counting down.
GGCGCGGTCGAGGTTGGAGTTCTACGACAGCGAGGCGATCGACAAGGTGGCCGCGTCGTGTCCGTGGTTGCGGGTGTCGTACGTGGCGGGCTCGGATCCGGTGCGGCCGGGTGAGCCGGCGCGGGTGGTGGACCGGGTGTTGGCCGACGGGGACTGGCGGTCGCGGCACGTGTACGTGTGCGGGTCCGACGAGATGGTGGGTCAGTCGGTGGCGGCGTTGACGGGGGCCGGTTACCGGCCGGGTCAGGTGCACCACGAGGGTTTCGGCAGGCAGGGGTACGGGCCGGCGTGGCGTGCCGTCACGGCCGCCGACGAGTCGGGGGCGGCCCGGTGAG